>NZ_JRMQ02000002.1 GCF_000762845.2 Helicobacter japonicus
CAAAACCTCATAAAAATAGCTAAAACCTACAAGAAGAGACTAGAAGCTCAATCAAATGGGAGTGAAATACTACAAAATGAAGACTTAAAGTGGGCTTAAGAGGTATAAATTTCTTTGTAGGCCGATTTCCAACGCTTATGAAACCAAAACCAATCTTGTGGTTTGGCTTTTATTGCAGCCTCAATCACATTTGCTTGAGCTTGTGTAGCTTGTAATATATCTGCTGCGCTTTCTTCGGTTTTTTCACAATAAATAGGCGGATAGAATCTTACTTCAAAATCCTTATATCTCTCACCTATACTAATCATCACAGGCACAATACCCATACCAAAACGGCGAGATATTACAGAAGCAATAGTCGTATGTGTCGCCTTCTTGCCAAAAAATTCAATCCATATCCCTTCATTTTCTGAAATGTTCTGATCAACCAAAATTCCAGCAAGTGGATTTTTTCCACTATATAGCTTCAATAAATGCTTAAATGCACCTTTTTTATCAATAAATTTTACATTCTGCACTTCTCGCCGCGCAATAATCATCTGATTAATAAAATCAAATGATGTCAAACGACCCAAAGAAGCCATATTGCACCAAGAATAGCGAGGAGGCAATACGTTTGCTATGGCTTCCCAATATCCATAATGTGCAGAAATAACCACTGCTCCCTTATCTTTTTGCAAAGTGTGTAAGAGATAATCCTCATCTACAAAATGAAATCGCTTTGTATGTTCTTCTAATGGAATAAATGGCACGCGTATCGTTTCAAGCAGCACAAAAGCAAAATTTTCATAGCAAGTGCGGATTAAAGCCTTTTTATCCACCTCGTTCATACTCTCGCCATACACAAAATCTAAATTTGCCTTAGCATCTTTAAAACGTCTTCTATCAAAGATTCTCATTAGTAACGCTAAGACTTTAATATGCCCCAAAAAAAGCCAATGAGGCATTTTAGCTAAAGAATATCCCACACAATTTGTTATAGCTTTAAATACCGCAATACCTATATTCACTCGATACCCTTATACATATATCTCTACAAAGAATCTTAAGACATAGCCAACTCTCATTTACTACTTTCCTTATTTTTACCTAGGAGTTTAAGGGCAGATTCTATTATGCGCGCTGGCTCTATCTTTTGTATTGAAAAATCACCCTTTATCGTATCATCAATATCTAAATGCGATATAGAGATAAAATTATCCCCACCCAAAACAAATCGCTTAAGAGGTGTATTGCCATAGAGCGTAATAGCAGGCACGTTTAACGCCCAAGAAAGATGTGTAATACCCGTATCCCCACCAATAACAAGATTCATCTTTGATAAAAGTGCTTTTATTTCATCAAGATTAAGTTTTTCCAACACACAAAATACCTCATCTTTTTGACCAAGATTTTTAATTTCTCGCTCTTTTTTATCCCAAATAAGATAAATTTTTATATCATTCACACACATCTTTAAGCCCATAGCGACTTCATAAAACAAATCAAGCGGATATTCTTTTTCAGGTTTTGAAGCTTCTAAGATAAAGAGAATCCTTGTCTTTGCAGATTCTATGAATGTATCAATCTTTTCTTTTGCCCTATTTGATGGGCATAAAATATCATCACGATTACTTAACATTTCAAGTTTAAAAGAATCTTCTAACCCCAAAATTGCCTTTAATACCTCATATTGTCGCTTTAAGATATGCTCTTTATATGGCACATCTACTTTTTGCGTATAAAACAAACTCGCCGCTTTCTCTCTCGCACCATTTTTACTATAACCCACAAACTCATTTGACTTTAACATTTTGCCAATAAGGGCAGACTTTAGCAATCCTTGAAAATCAATCACCATATCAAATCGCTCAAGTGAGTGCAATGCAGAAAATATTTCCAGAATCTTCTTTTTATTTTTTTTGCTCTCTCGCAATGGTATATCACATATTGTGTCAATATATGGAGAATCTTGCAGAATCTGCCTAAAAGACGAATCCACGATAAAAGTAATCTCAAGCATTCCATATTTTTTTATAAATTCTTCTTTAATTAATTTCAAAAATACAGCAGTGCTTATCACATCACCAAGACTAGAAAGTCGCACAATCGCTATTTTCATCTTTTACCTCTAAACCTAATAATCACATTACATTTTTGCAAACTCAATATGTAACGGCTCGGGTTTATGAAGCTTAATAATATTTTCCTTAGCAAGATATAAGTCTGCATTAGTGCAGATTCGTAAAGTTTTGGGTTTAAGGTATTCATAGCGAATCTGCATATTCTCCTCACTGCGACAAAGCGTTTCAGCAAGAGCAAGGATAAAACTTAGCCACTGCAAACTCAAAAGTTTGGGCATTAAATCACTTATATGCCTAATATTTTCATCTTGAGGTATTTTTTTTCCACTATATTCTACAAGTAGGCAAACACTCATACGCTCTGTATGTGAAAATCCATACTCCAAGGCATTAAGTAAAAAATAAGAGCCGTGATGTCCTGCATTATAAAAATTCAAAATTCGCCCAACACTTGAAAGATATGAAGCAATATGAAGAAGCTTTTTACACTGCTCATCAAGCTTGTGAAGCGGAAAAAGTATATCAAAAATTTTAAGAGATTCTCTACGAGTCATTTCTGCATATTTCTTATCAAGCATAAACCTATCTTCAATGCAATGGATTGAAGGATTAATACCCTTAGGAAAGCTATTTCTATGCCCTCGCAACAAATCACTTAAAAATACTCCTTCTCTCACACCAACACCACTTGTAACAATCTCTTTGGCACCAAAAAGTTTTAAAAACATCTGCAATATCAATGAGCCACTGCGAATATTATCAATTCTATCTGGAGGCACACCTATTTCAGAAAGTTTATCTAAAGGTGTCTGCGAAATCTTTTCAAAAAATTTCAGATTCTGCCCGACATCAACTTCATAGCCATGCACCTCCTCAATAGGATATTTTTTATGCTTCATAATCATCTTGGAAAGTGCGCGTATCGTGCCACCCACACCAAAAACACGCTCATGTTTAAAATGAGATGGTATCTTTTTGAATTGTTCTTGTATAAATGCCATTGCACCTTTTATATTGTCTTTTTTATCAAAAAAAAGTTCTTTTAAGCGAATTGTCCCTATATCAAGGGAGATAAGATCAATAATCTTACCATCTTGTATTAATGCACATTCCGTGCTTCCCCCTCCTATATCTATTGTGATTCCATCTTTATAGTGAGAAAGATTAGCACAAGCTATACCTCCATAAAGTGCTTCTTTCTTGCCATCAATAACCTTAATCAAAATTCCACATTCTCTTTTGGCTCTATCAAGCAACACTTTTGCATTTGGCGCATCGCGAATAGCAGAAGTAGCCACGCAAAATATTTTACGAGATTTATGAACTTTAGCAATTTGGACAAATTCCTTGAGCGCACAAATTGCTCTATCCATAGGCACTTGTCCCAAAACACCACCAGATTCATAACAACCCTCCGAAATGCGCACTTTGCTTTTAGTTTCATAAATCAAATGAAAGGCAAAACGCGAAGTTCGGCGGTAAATTGCCATTCTCGCAGAGTTTGAGCCAATATCAATGACTGTGGTAACTTTTGCCATTATTCCCCTCTTTGAAGCAATTCAAACTTATACTTTAACTCTTCAATACTCTCAATATTGTCAGGATCTGGCACAATCGCATCTACAGGACACACAGATAAACAGCTAGGCTCATCATAGCTCCCCACACATTCTGTGCATATATCAGGGTCGATATTATAGGTAGGATCACCCTCTTCAATCGCACCATTAGGGCATTCTTCAGCACACGCATCACACGCTATACACTCATTGTTTATCATTAAAGCCATACTTACCCCCGAAAAATGAAAATCAAAAAAAAGTAAATTTTTAGCTAAAGCTTCTTTAATTATTACTTAACTTAGAATTTTTTGATAAAATCCACATATCCACCCCATATTCATCAAAACAATCTGTAGCAATAACCTGCGAATTTGGCACAAGGCTTAATAACTCACCAAATTTCTCTTGCGGAATAAAAAGCATATTTGCACCACTAAAAATAGCTTTTTTTAACTCATCTTTATCACGCACGGCAACAAAAACATCAAAACTAAGTCTCCAAGCAAATTGAAGCAACTCCTTGAGTGCCTTACTCTCAAGTGCTGCGGCAGAAAATAATAATGTATCTGCGCCAAAAAGAGCAGATTCTAGAATCTGATAGGCATCAAGAAAAATATCAGCGTGGATAATAGGCAATGTGCTATGCCGGCGCAAAAGAGAGATAGATTCCAACCTAGAATCTAGCCCAACTTTACCTGAATGAACATATTGTGCTCCTAAATCGAGTAACAATACATTATGAGGCTGACTTTGTTCGATTTCGCTTGCCTCTTTCAAAAACATAACCTCATCAAAATCATCTTGAATGCAAAATCTTGTGGCGACTTTTGGTGAATTTGAATCTTGCCGAATAAAAAATTCTCGCTCAATGCGTGGCATATAAGGACTATAAGCTAATGTCCGCCCCAATGTATCAAAACTAATCATTGATTTGCGCATTTTGAGATTTTCTTTAGCACACAGAATCTGCTCTTTATTTATATCAAACATTATCATCACCTTGCAAAACAAAAATATCTTCTACACATAACTTTACATATCCTTGATAATTCTACACTCCAAGAATCTGCTTTATTTTATAGTAGAATAAAAATGCTTCACTTCTTATAAAACTAACTTTAAGAGATTAAAATCAGATTTATAACTTTCTCAAAAAGTGCATTCCATAACCTACAAGATATACAGAAATGCTTATAATACCAATATAGCCGATAATTTCTTTGTGCTAGAAGTCCTGAATGTGTAAGTAAAATTGCTACGAGATAGAGCGCAAGCAAAGCGAATCCAAACATAAAAAACTTGAGGATATTTTTTATACTCAAAATCTTTTGAGTGCTTAGATTCTCTATTTTTGCTTTACCTGCTTCTTTGTCCAAGGAGAGAGAAACTAATATTTGCATCGCTCCTAAAATAAAAATCATAAGATACAAAAGTATGTGAGATTCTACAACAGCTAGACTTTGAAAGGGACTTGTGCTTTTTGTCCGATAGGCATTTTCATTAATGGAATCTAGTGGAGGCACAATATGATTTTTATAAAAGTTATATTCCTCATCACTTAAAGCTTTTTTGTGCATTTGCAGGGCTTGGTAGGCTTTGTTTTGCGCAAGGATTAAATCAGCATACAAAGAAAAGGTTTTTTGTGTGCGTGATGATGAAATGTTTTGCATAAACACCATTGTGCTAAGGGCAGCTATCACAAAAGCACAATGAGAGAGTGCAGAGAAAAGTAAAAATTATCTTTTTCATTTAATCTTATCCTAAATATTTTAATATTGTTTGTGAATTTTTTATTTTGAGTCAAAATTTTTACTTCATTATAACATACTAAAAAATCTATGTGAAGAGAAGCTTTTTAAGTAAATTTTAAGGGGGGGGGGGGGATACTATAAAAATAGTTTGGGATCTTTAAATTGTATGATAAAGTAAATATAAATTAACTTTTTGGAGGATTCTATGCGTAAGGAAACGAAAGAGCGAATCTTGTTGTTATTGGCTGTGATTCTTATTTGTGTAATGGGATTTGTTGGCATTTACATACAAGATGCTTCTCTCATTTATATCCTCGCTCCTGTGCCTTTTATCATAACTCTACTTATGTATTTATATACCAAACAAAAAACACTCTGTCAAAACTGCGGCAAAAGCTTTGGATTAAAATTTGTAGATACAGATACTCGCTCTGCATACACTATCTCTTTGCAAAAAAAAGATTCTAATGGCTATATGCATACAGAGGTTTTTCAAATTGGAGAGGAAAGAGATTATTTTATCTGCAAACATTGTGGCTTTGTTAGCTTTAAAACAAAAAAATTTAAAACACAAATCAAATAAGTTTCCCAACTTTAATAAATATTCACTATAATATCTTCCTTATTTTCTCCTATGATTAGGTATTACAAAGGGGTTTAATGCCTATAAAATGCGCTATTATCGGCTATGGCTACTGGGGACGCAATGTCGCTAAGGCTTTATACAATAGCCCATATTTTCATCTTACAACAATTTTTGATAATGATAAACAAGCCCAAAATGAAGCTCTCCAAAGCTACACCTTTACTCCTTATGCAAGCTATGAGTTAATTTTAGCAGATTCTAATATTCAAGCAGTATTTATTATCACACCACCGCACACGCATTTTGCCCTAGCTAAAGCTGCTTTAGAATCTGCTAAGCATACATTTGTAGAAAAACCCCTCACCACACAAAGCGCACAAGCTAAAACCTTGTATGATTTAGCAGATTCGCATAATGTAAAACTTTACTGCGACCATATATTTTTACACTCCCCTGCGATAGCTTATCTCAAAGAGCATATTTCAAGTTTTGGTGAAATCGTCTATATCAACGCAAGGCGCATTAATTTGGGATTATTTCAAAGTAATGTCGATGTGGTTTGGGATTTAGCAATACACGATTTAAGTATTATCGATTACCTTGTTGGACTTCATATTAAAGAGGTTTCCACATTTAGCGCGAAATATCTTGACTATCCTAATGATGCTCTTGCCAATATCAATATACGACTAGAATCTGGCATTATTATTACCCTTAATCTCTCGTGGCTAAGTCCCATTAAAGTGCGTGAGATGATTATCGGAGGAAGCAAAAAGAGTGCAATTTATGATGAAACTAAACACGATAAAATTACAATTTTTGACACTGGTGTTGTGATAAAGGATACCTTTGATACAAATAGCCTCTATAAAAAAATGATTGAATACAAACTAGGAGAGCAGTTTAGCCCTACTTTACCACAAAGTATGCCTCTTGATAATTCCATAGCACATTTTGCGGAACTTATTCTTAACAAAAATATAGAATCTAAAAATGATAAAGCCCACGTGTTAAGGGTGATTAAAGCTATTGAGATGATTCAAAATTCACAATCTTAAGATTGCTTTGTTTCACCTATATGAATATCCTACCCTATGTTAAAATTTGAGCTATGCCAAGATTCAAAAAATCTACTCTACTATGCTAAAACTCATTTGCAGTATTTCTTTATGTGATTTGATGTAGCTATTCAGCTCTTCAAGACTTAAATCACCAATGCGTTGCAATTCTTGTTTATGATAATCTAAAGGTAGCCCTCTAAAATAATTTATAAATGTCGCATTTAGCCTTTGAGATAATCTCTCCTCACGCAATGGCTCACTGCCTTGCAAAAATGCCTTAGCTGCATCAAGCTCCTCTTGTGTCGCACCATTTGTGATAAAATCATTCAACACTTCTTTGACAACTTGTATCGCTTCATCTTTGTTTTCAAGTTTTGTCTGCAAATGTCCGCTTGCATAATCTGCTACGCCACCCACACTTATGGATAAAGAAGCAGAATAAGCAAGTCCTCTTTTTACACGCACTTCCTCCATTATACGCGAACCAAAACCACTACCTCCGAGTATAAAACTCATCACTTTAGCGATATAATTTTTTTCTTTATCCACCACATCAAAAGGTGCGCCAAAGTAGATAAAAGCCTGTTCTGTTGGCTTTTTCACAATAATAGAATCTATCTCTTTTGAAGCCTTAAGTTGTAATCTTTGTTTTGCTTCCCCAAGTGGTAAAGATTGCAATGTGTTTATAAGATTTGCTCTTAGCTTTTCTTCTTGTATATCGCCTCCAGCGATGATAATAAGGCGATGAAGCACAAGGTTTTTTGCTAAAAATGCTTCCGCATCTTTAAGCGTGATAGATTCTATACTTGCTTTCTCGCCAAGCAGAGGAATAGCAAGTGGCGTATTTTTAAAGAGAATCTTATTGAGATTTTCTTCTGCTACATCATCAAAATCACTTTCATTACGAGCTATTTGACTTAAGGTCAATGTTTTAATTTTATCAAGACTTTGTTGCGTGAGATTTGGATCTTTTAAAAGCATTGCTAGGAGTGAAAAGCTCTCATCTTCAAATTCTTTCAAATAAGACATATCAAAACCTAAAGTTTGCAGTCCTGCATTTGCATATAGTCTAATCGCCTTACTCTCTAGTCTATTTGCAAATGCCACATTTCCTAACTCTCTTGTGCCTTCATTAAGAATCTTCGCACTCACTTTTGCAAGTCCAGCAATATTGGTATCTGCACTCCCCCCTACAAATACAAGCTGAACGCTCCCTACCGGTAGATTCTTGCTCTTTTCAAAGATAAATGGCACTTGCACTTTGTTTATTTCTATAAAATCTACTTTTACGGAAGTTTGTGCTGTGCTTTTTGAATCTATATGCCCTGTGTGCTTATCTTGTGCGCTCATATTGCCTCCTATACATAGCATAAAAATCACTACCCATTTACTTACAATTCTCATTCATATTGCTCCAAAATCTCATACGCTGTATTGCGTTTAGCAGGTATGCCACTAATATCCTTAATAAGCGTAATCATTTCTTGTGCATTCATAGAGTTACACACACCCGCACTTGATACGACATTTTCCTCCATCATCGTGCTTCCTAAATCATTTGCTCCAAAAAGTAATGCAAGTTGCCCAATATATGAGCCTTGTGTAACCCAGCTACTTTGGATATTTTTAAAATTATCAAGATAGATTCTACTGCACGCTAAAAGACGCAAGTATCGATTTGAAGAAGCCTTGTGAATATGGGGCATTTCTTTTTGCAAAGGTGTATTATCCGGCTGAAAGCTCCACAAAATAAATGCTCTAAATCCGCCAAATTCATCTTGTAATTCACGCAAAACACGCCAATGCGCAACTATATCTTCATCATTTTCCACACTGCCAAACATCATCGTAGCCGTGCTTTTCATACCAATTCTATGCGCCTCTCTATGCACTTCTAGCCATTCCTGTGTATCAAGTTTCTTTGGTGCTATTACATCTCTTACCCTATCACTTAAAATTTCAGCTCCAGCACCCGGAATAGAGGATAATCCTGCTTTTTGAAGCCTTTGAAGCACTTCAGGAATTGAGATTTTAGAAATCTTTGCAATATAATTGACTTCAATTGCCGAAAAGCCGTGAATGGTAATCATAGGATATTTTTGCGCGATATGCGAGACAAGGTCTTCATACCATTCTATTTTAAGCTTTGGATGCACACCTCCTTGAAAGAGAATCTGTGTCCCTCCAATGGCTAAAAGCTCATCAATTTTTTTATCAATCTCTTCAAAACTCAAAATATACACGCCATCTTCACCAACTTTGCGCTTAAAGGCACAAAATTTACAATCCACCCAGCAAATATTTGTGTAATTAATATTTCTATCAATGACAAAAGTAGTAATATTTTCAGGGTGCAAACGCGCTTTTATCGTATTTGCCATTATTCCCAACTCACGCAAAGAGGCATTTTTCATTAAATGTAAAATCTCTTCATCACTCACGCGTTTTTTATCTATATATTGTGGTAATTCACTCATTCTTGTCTCCTTTAATTTAGAATCTTGTCCCCATTGTAAATTCAAAACGAGATGTCCTATCACCAGGTTGCGGATTGATAGGTTGTGGGAATACAAGCACAATAGGTCCCATAGGGCTTATCCACTCTATTGCCGCTCCCCAAGAGGCACGAGTAGTCTCGGAAAGACTTTCAACCCCAATCATTCCATAATCTGCAAAAAAAGCTACGCGCATTTGTGCTTTTTCTAAGATTCCATAGCTTAGCTCCACAGAATGTGTCATCATATAATTCCCACCAACACGAATCCTCCCACTTGGGTCTCTTGGTGTGAGTGAGCTTACCTGATAACCCCTCACACTTGAAATCCCCCCCATATAAAATTTAGAGGTAATAGGCACATAACCATTTTCTATAATCGCCCCTGCCTGTGTCTTATACCGCGCAATCAAGTCAATCCCAAGCAGTGATTTAAGGTGATAATAAAGTGCCATTTTGCCATACACTTTTGTATATTTTTCATCTCCACCAAGCCCTGCATATTCTACATATGCCGAGATAATTGCACCATTTTTAGGAAAATAGTAATCATCTGTGTTGTCAAAATAAAGACTCGGGCTAATGGCAGATTTAATCGGTCTATCAATAGTAAGATAAGTTTTATAGATTTGTTCCAAGTTTGCATCATAAAAATCTACGACCCGTGTAGTAGAAAGCGTATAACCAAGTGAAGCACGTAAAGTATGAGTAAGTAATCTTCCTCCAGTAATTGTAGCCCCTGTAGTTTTTTCTCTATAATCCCAATTCCAATATAACGAGTGAAATACACTTAAAGAAGTGCTATACTTAGAATCCAGCACACGAGGATTGCTTAATGTGAGATTGACTAATTGTCGGCGATAACTCCAATCCGCATAAAGCTGCCCACTCTGCCCTGTCCCGAAAAGATTCCGCTCTCTAATAGAAGCATTTACCATAAGCTTATCATAACTTCCATAGCCTAAACCAAACATCAACTCACCTGTTCGCGTTTCTTCAACATTGACAAGCAAATCCATAGAATCTTCACTTACACGCCGCTCATTAATCTGCACTTTACCAAAATAGCCAAGTCGCCTTAAAGCGTTTTCAGATTCTTTGAGAGAAGAAAATTTATAAGTATCGCCCGGAGCTAAGAGAATCTCCCTCCGTATAATTCTATCTGCAGTGCGAGAATTACCCGAAATAAGCACATCATTAATTTTTACTTTTTGCCCTACTTGTATGAGGTAAAGCACTTTCACTTCTGCATTTGCGACATCTTTATCCAAATCCGGACTAACCCTTGCAAAAGCATAGCCCAAATCAGCAATTTTCTGGCGGAGTTTCTCCACATCTTCACGCACATCTTCTATATTAAAATATTGTTCCTTTTTAATTTTAAGAATCTTGCGTAATTCTTCTTCTTCAATCACCGGAACTTGTAAAATAATTTTTACTCCAGATACCTTATAACGCTCACCCTCTGTAATTTTATAATATAAATTTGCGCTATAATCATTAAAGTTTGCATCTAAAAATGCTTGGGATACGTTTGCATCTAAATAACCTTTACGCATATAGACATCTTGGATTCTCGCGTGGTCATATTCTAAATCTGCAAGTTTGAGTTTGCCATCATTGCGTCCCCATAGCCAACCCATAAATTGCTTTTGTCTATTTGCACTTAATTCCTCTACTTCTTTTACTTTAAGTTTTTTACGCCCATCATACATAGCATTTTTAATAATGATATTTTCACCACGATTTACATTAAAAGTAATAGCATACGCACCATCATTACCAACCTTAGTCATATCAGTCTCTACCACCGTGCCATAATAGCCTTGATATTCTAAAATTGTGCGTATCACTACCTTAGCACGAGAAAGCTTTGTCTCATCATAACTATCCCCTTTTTTAATACCAATTTGCGAATATAATGTTTCTTTTTCCTGCTCACTCCCATAGCCTTTAATCTCCACACTCGCGATTTTTGGCTTTTGTGTAAAATAAAAAGTTAAAACACCATTGCTATCAAAATCTGCATAAATATCTTCAAAGTATCCTTGTGAATAAAGTGCTACGATTGCTTTATCTACTTTTGCGACATTAAGATTTTCACCTATTTTAATGCCTACAATTTCATCAGCAAGCACATTTGAAATAGCATTTAAGCCTTCGTATCTCACTGCACTAATCTCTTTAGCCCATATCACATTAAGACACAAAAGCACACAAAGAAAGATTTTTTTCATTAAATCCCTTAAATCTCGTATCAATAATTAAAAACGCGATTATATTAAAACTTTTTAACAATACCATAACTTGCAGACACAATATTAAGCCACGCATCTCAAAAGGCACAATATTTACCTTAACTCTATACACAATCTTATATGCTTCTATACTTAAATATATCTCTACAAGATTCTAACCCTCTGCCTTATACTCTCTATAAAAATTTATGCAATGTATTGGCGTGTGCCATAAATGCCTCTAAGCCCTCCCAATCATCATTTTCCAATAAGTTTCTTGCTTCATCAAACTTTTCTTGAAAATATGCCATTGCTTGAAGCACATTATGCTTATTGTGCTTAAACACATCTTTCCACATTAATGGAGAGCTCTTAGAGATTCTACTCATTGAACGAAAACCACCCCCAACTAATGCTAAGATTGTTTGAGGGTCTTCTTGAGCAAGTGTGGCATTTGCCAAAGCATAGCTTATAATATGTGGCATATGCGAAATAAGTGCGATATGTTTATCGTGTTCCACAGATGACATTTTGAGAATCTTCATACCAATACCGATAAAAATATCCTTTGCCACTTCAACTTGATATACCCCACTTTGTTCCACATCAGTAAGAATCACAATGCCATTTTTATATAACTCGCTAAAAGCTGCCTTTGGTCCAAAAAACTCTGTTCCACACATAGGGTGTGCGCCGACAAAGTTTTGCCTCAACCACTTGGGAATGCTTGCGAGAATCTGCACTTTTGCCCCACCTACATCAATAATTGTAGTATTTTCATCTATATCCTTAGGTTGAAGGTTTGAAATAATCTCTACTATCCCATCTACGGGCACACTTAAAAATATCACATCACATTGCCATATCTCATTTAGCTCTACACATTCATCGACAAGTCCAAGATTCAAAGCTTGCTGCGCGTGCAGGGGATTATTATCATAGCCTAAGATTCTACTAATATGCCTCTCTTGAATACTCTCTACATTTTTTAATGCCAAACCCATAGAACCACCTATAAGCCCAAGCCCTATAATACCTATTTTCATTTACACTCCTTCATTTTTAACTTTCTTTACTCTGCCATAGCCTTGTCGCACTTGCAAGGAAAACACACGCACTCTCACTACGCAAAATCGTCCCATTGTTTAAGGTAAGGATTCCACCAAATTGTTCCCTCTCTTGTGAGCTAAAACCACCCTCTGGTCCTACTATTATTCGTATGCTCTGCTCTGTGCTTTGAGTATCTTTATGCTGAAAGCAACTTATATCCTCCCCACCAAAATCAAAGGCATAAAAAGGCGCATATAGTTTGCATATATCATCAAAACTTCTATGCACTTCAAGATTCATAAGAGTATCACGTCCGCATTGCTGACAAGATTGGATAAGAATCTTGTGCATTCTTTCAAGAGAAGGTTTAAATTGTGCTTGAGAAAATTGTGCATAAAAAAAGCTAATACGTGCCACATTAAGCTCATTGAGCATAGGGAGTGTTTTTTCAATAATTTTTGGTTCAATTATTGCCCACAATAAATGCAAGGATAATGCTGCTTTTTGCGACAAGTTTGATGTGCTGATACTTTGCTCATTTTGATACAAGGACAAAATAGCGTGTTTTTTTTGCACTTCCTCTACGACATAAGTATAAAGGAACGAATCGCGCAAATTGCGTATTTTTATAGTATCGCCAAGTGCAAGTCTCCGCACCCTAAAAAGATAATTGAAATCTTCTTCCTTAATGGTGAGTAAAGATTCTCCGCCATCTTGATGATACAAAAACTGCATTTACATAAACCATAAAATTGCGGCAAAAAATACCAAATCAAGTATGTAAAGGATTTTGCAGAATCTTATGTAGCTTTGCATTGCGGCTAGGTTTGTGCGTCTTGCAACTTTTAGAATCTTTATACGAAATATCTCTCCCACAAACACAAAAATACAAAATGTAATCATTGCAATGAGCTTGAGATTTAGAGCAATATGCCCAAAAACCCATAGATTCACACCGCTTAATACTGCTACTGAAAGCAAAAAAAATGTAATAGGTGCGATAAACCATATTTTTTTATTCATCGCCACAAGATTATGTGAGCCAAAAAAGAGGACGATGAGATTCAAAACAAAAGGAAGCGCGAAAAAATAAGCAAAAATCTTATGATAAAGTAAAAGACTCATAAAAGTTTCTTGCAAGGTTAAAGAATCAAATTCCTGCATATTTTCTCCTTGATTAATGATTAACTTTAGTAGTTTATTATCACTTAAAATTTTTAACCTAAAGTTTAAACAAAAAGGATTCTCTATCAAATCACAGGCTGTTATCTTACTTAATATGGGCGCACCAAATAGTATTTTTGAAGTGGAAAGTTTTTTAAAAAATATGTTTAATGACCCCCTCATACTTGGTATAAAAAACAACTTCGTCCGCAAAATGTTGGCAAGCTTTATCACCCATAAGCGCGTGGAAGATACAAAAAAAAATTATGCCCTTATCGGTGGCAAATCACCCCTTATTGCTCATACTTTTAATCTTGTCAATAAACTTAATGAGATTGATTCTAAGCGACTTTATACTTATGCAATGCGCTATACGCCACCTTTTGCCTATGATGTGTTACAAGATTTACAAAGGCAAAATATAGAATCTATTATCCTCTTTAGCCTGTATCCGCAATTTTGCTTTTCTACCATTCATTCTTCTTTGCTTGATGCTAAAGCCGCACTCAATCAACTTGCCTTTAAGCCACATTTGCAAGAAATTTCTCATTATCACACACATACACATTATATTGATTGTATTGTAGAGCGCATTAAAGAATGTTTAGGTGAAGATAACCCAAGCGAATTTGTGCTTCTGCTCTCTGCCCATAGCTTGCCACAATCGCGTATAGATGAGGGAGACCCTTATGAAAAACAATGTAATGAAAATAAGGCTGCTTTAGAATCTGCTCTTATGCAAAAAGGCATTGTATTTAAAAAAATCGCTCTAAGCTATCAATCTAAAGTTGGCAAGATGAAATGGCTAGAGCCTAGCACGGAACAAAGCATTCATAAATACAAAAATCATAAACTTATTATCTATCCACTTTCTTTTACACTTGATAATTCCGAAACAGAATATGAGCTTAAGATTCTTTACGCAAACCTTGCAAAATCATTGGGAGTTCCAGATTATCGTGTGTGTAAATGTTTTAATGATGATGAAAAATTTGCAAAGAGCATTATTACAATACTTGAAGAAAATATTAAAAATTAAGGAGATAAATGAATGAAGATATTAAAAATATATACAATATGTGGAAGTATTTTGATAATGACTTTTTTCTCTGCTTGCAGTGAAGAAAGTGATGTAGGAATCTCACAAGGTAAAAAATTAACCTCTCAATACATACAAGAAGCAGAGGACATCGATAAAGAAAGTTATGCGGGCTTAGAAGATGTTTTTTTAGATACAAAAACTATTCAAGGGCAAGAGAGTAAAATCACTTTACTTATTTTTGGTAAAAATCGTTGCGGATATTGCGATAAAATTAAAGATGATATTAAAAATAGCAAATCTCTTCAAAATACTCTTAAGTCGCATTTTTTGCCTTATTATATAAATGTGAGTTACGCAAAAAATCACTTATTGCAATTTCAAAATACACCAGAATCTACACTCTCAACCTCTACACTTATGGAAACTTATGTCAAATCTCCTATGCGTCCTACTCCTACACTTATATTTCTTACTCCCACAGGAGAAGTTATTTATGAATTACCCGGTTATATTCCAAGCAATGAGATTCTTGCTCTTTTAGAATATATGCAAAGTCAAAAATGGAAAGGAAAAGACAAAGATACAATTTCGCTTGAAATTAATGAATCTCTTAGAAATGCTTTTATGGATTTTATGAAGGAGTGAAAAATGATGAATATAATTAAAACACTTTTTTGTTCAATGAAAATGGTTCTTTTGCTTATGGGTATATATGCCATAGCTTGTGCCATAGCAACATTTATTGAAAAATATGACGGCACACTTGCAGCTCGCTTATGGGTATATGACGCATTTTGGTTTGAGATATTACATTTATGGCTTGTAGCTTGTCTCATTGGCTGTTTTATTACTTCAAAAGCGTGGCAGAGAAAAAAATATGCTTCATTGCTCCTGCACGCTTCTTTTATCGTTATTATCATTGGTGCAGGTATTACTCGTTATTATGGATTTGAGGGCATAATGAATTTAAGAGAAGGTGAAAGCGCAAATACCATTAGCACCAATGAAAATTATATTTTTATTCAGGTTAAAAATCCTCAAGGTAATGTAGAATCTGTAAGAATTCCTACTTATATTGATGAAAAAGTCAATCGCAAAATTAATCAACATTTCAAATTCTTTGACAAACCTTTGACATTGCATACAGAAGAATTTGTAGCAAAAGTAGATATGTCTAATCGTGTTATGCTCTATGCGAGTATTGATTTTTTAGGAAAAAATGAGAAAACATTCATTATGCGTGATGGGAATAACGCACCTACAAGAGAAAATATTAGTATGGTTATAATTGAAGATTATACGATATTTCTTGCGTGGGGAGCAGATAGGATTGCTCTCCCCTTTAGCATAAAGCTTAATCATTTTGAGCTTGAGCGATACCCGGGTTCAAACTCTCCCGCCTCGTATGCTTCAGAAGTAGAAGTGCTTGATGGAGAAAACCCTCCCTTGCCTTTTAGAATCTTTATGAATAATGTGCTTGATTATGGTGGTTATCGCTTTTTTCAAAGCTCCTATCACCCTGATGAAAAAGGCTCAATTCTCTCTGTCAATAATGACCCAGGCAAAATACCAACATACATAGGCTATGCTATGCTTATACTTGGTGTAATTTGGCTACTTTTTGATAAAAATGGACGCTTTGCCACACTTGGTAGATTCTTAAAAACACAAAAATTTTTATCTTTTGTCCTTTGTGGTGCGCTCTTTACTTTGCTCTCTCCTCAAATGACTTACTCAGCTCAAGCACAAACAGATTTCTCACCCAAAGATGAAATGCCATTACAAGATATTCCTTCTATGATAAAATCATTAAAGAATACTACAAGTCTTGTTGATGAATTTGATAGAATCCTTGTTCAAGATTTTGGTGGGCGCACAAAACCTTTGCATACCCTTACTGATGAATATATCCATAAACTTACACAAAAAAGAACATTTCAAGGACTAAATCCTTCACAAGTTTTCTTAGGTATGCTTTTTTATCCACAAGAATGGCAAAGTATCCAAATGATAGCTACTAAAAGCCCGAAACTAAGACAGATTCTAGGATTAGATGAGAATCAAAAATATCTTGCCTATATTGATGTTTTTACACCACAAGGTCAATATATTCTCCAAAACTATGTAGAATCTGCGAATCTTAAAAACCCCGCTTCACGCAATACTTTTGAAAAAGATGTCATAAGCGTAGATGAACGTATTAATTACGCTTTTCTTATCTATACTGGGCAAGTGCTAAGAATATTTCCTGATAATAAATCTCCCAATAATCAATGGCTCACTCCAATTGATGCTATTAGTAGTGCCATAGCTCAAGGTGATATAAAAAAGACAAAAGAACTTATAGATATTTATAAAATACTTACACAAGGTATGCAACAAGGAATAGAGACAAATAATTGGCAAGAAGCAATAAATGCAGTGCAAAATATTCGCACGTTTCAACAAGACAATGGTGCTTCCTTACTTGTTTCACCTGCAAAGGTAGATTCTGAAATTTGGCTCAATGTTTATAATCCATTTTATCAGCTTATTTTTCCCTATATTCTTATAAGTATTGTGCTTTTTATTATTGTGCTTGTAGGGATTCTTAAAAATACACCTACTCGTCCTCTTATTCATAAAACATTCTATGTCCTTTTGCTTGGACTTTTTATTTTACATACTTTCGCTCTAGGATTGCGGTGGTATGTGAGCGAACACGCTCCGTGGAGCAATGCGTATGAATCTATGCTTTATATTGCGTGGGCAGCAATTTTCTCTGGAGTAGTATTTTTTAGACGCTCAAACCTAGCATTATGCGCTTCAAGCTTATTGGCAGGTATCACACTCTTTGTAGCACATCTTGGTGATATGGACCCACAAATTGGTAATCTTGTCCCTGTGCTTAAATCCTATTGGCTTAATATTCACGTCTCTGTTATCACTGCAAGTTATGGATTCTTGGGATTATGCTTTATGCTCGGACTTATCACACTTATTATGTTTATTTTAAGAAGCCCAAAGATTCCATTAAAAGCTGCATCAAAAGATAATATTACAAATTCTATTCTCTCACTTGTCGCACTGAATGAAATGTCAATGATACTTGGGTTATTTTTACTTCTTGTAGGTAATTTCTTAGGCGGCATTTGGGCTAATGAATCTTGGGGAAGATATTGGGGTTGGGATTCTAAAGAGACTTGGTCGCTTATTAGCATTGGTGTATATGCTATTATTCTCCATTTACGCTTTGTATGCGCGCGCAATATGCCATTTGTATTGACAACCGCCTCTGTGATAGGCTTTTTCTCTGTGTTGATGACATATTTTGGTGTTAATTTATATCTTACAGGTATGCATAGCTATGCTGCAGGAGAAGCTGTGCCTATGCCATTATGGTTTATCCTTATGATTCTTGGCATTTTTGTGCTTATTATTCTGGCAAGTAGAAATAGACAGCTTGATATGCCGCGTATTTCGTAACTTATTTCAAAAAAAGGAGTGGTTTAATGAAAAAGTTTTTGTTATGGTTTCTTGGGATTATTTGTGTCGTGTTGTTACTTGTTATAGGAGTGCTTTTCACTCCTCCGGGAAATGCTTTAGTGAAAAAGATTGCACAATCTCAAGTAGATCAATACGCCCCGATTAAGCTTGATATACAAACTTTTAAGCTGGGATTTTCAAGTATAGATGTGCTTATCACGCATAGCGATAAGATTCTTATTACGCTTAATGGCGACTTCTCGCTTTTCTCACAAACACTTGATTTGATATTTAAAGTTGATGCAAAAGATATATCTGTTTTAGGAGAACTTGTAGATACACCTTTGCAAGGAGGATTTATCATAAATACTACTGCAAAAGGTGCGCTTAATCATCTTGAAATCAATACAACAAGTGATATTGCAAAATCCTTTACTGATATTGCTGTGCTTTTACAAGATTATACACCTACTTCAATCATTGCTCATATCAAAGATTTACAAATAAAAGAAATTCTTGCTATGGCAGGTATGAAGCCCTATGCAAATGGTGCGCTTAATCTTGAAGCCGATATTAAAGGTGATGCAGATATGAATTTTAATGGAAATGCACTTTTAAATATCACTCAAGGCTTAGTAGATAGTGTGCTTATAAAAAAAGATTTTGAAGTAGATGTGCCAAAGACAACTTTTGTCATTACACTTAATGCTCTTTTTGATATGAACAAACTTAACCACGATTTTAATTTTAATTCTAATATCGGCAATATTCACTCACAAGGGGAAACACTCATTAATACTCTCGCAACACAAACTACCTATGCAATAAATCTTAATGACCTCTCTGCCTTCACACCATTAGCAGGTATGCCTATACGCGGTAGTTTCAATACAAAAGGTAAAGTAACTGGAGATATGAAACTCCTTAATGTTGATGGCAGCTCGGATATTGCAAGTTCGGATACTCTTTATAAGGCTACGCTTAAAGATTTATCACCAGAATCTGCACAAGCCCATATTAAAAATCTTCGCCTTGACACACTTTTATGGATGATTTATATGCCTCGCTATGCCAATATGAATCTTAATCTTGATTCTGTCGTAAATGATTTAGATAAGGGCATTTCTACCCAAACAACACTCACACTCTCTGGCATAACAAACAATGCTGTAATAAAGCAAGAAATGGATATGGATATGCCTAATACAAACTTCACACTTAAATCTGCAATAGATATTGATAAGGGTATAGGCGAAGCTAACTCAACCTTAGATTCTGATATTGCCAAACTTAATCTCCAAAAAACTACAATTAATCTTAATGAATTTGCTTTTCAAGTGCCTTATGTTGCCACAATTCCTAATCTCAAAAAACTCAAATTTCTTACAGGGATAGAGCTTGCAGGAGATTTCAAAGCCACAGGCGTAGCCAAACTTACAGATTCTCTGTATGCAGATTTTCACACACAATCTATTGGAGGCAATATAGATGCGGTGCTTGATAATAACGACCTTGCCGCTTCACTCAAAGATGTGAATACATTAAAACTCTTTAAAATGGCGCAACTCCCTGAAGTTTTTAGTTCAGATATGAATGGAAACTTACACTACAATACTTTGAGTGAAAAAGGCACACTTAAAGCTGTCATCAGCAATGGTAAGCTTATGCCTAATCAAATAACAGAACTTGTGCAAAAATATCTCAATACAGACATCACAAAAGAGACTTATGAAAATGCAGGAATTAATGCAGAGATTAACAAGAATCTTATCACAGCAGATATTGGGCTAAAAAGTGCCAATACAATCATTGCTGCACAAGGGGCAAATATCGATATGGATAAAGGCACAATCAATACCGATATGAAGTTCCAAATCAAAGATAAATACATCTACCTCAAAGCTCGTAATCAACTTGCTTCACCCACAATTACAATTGATGCAAATGATTTGATTAAAGCCGAAGCAGGTAAGGCTATTACCAAAGGTGCGCAAAAGGCTATGGATAAATACATAAAAGATGACAAGGTTAAAGAGGGCGCACAAAAGCTCCTTAATAATATCTTTAAGTAGAGGCAAGACTTAGAGGAATATCTTTTGCTTTTATACTTTATATACTTGATATATAAAGGGATTTTATGCAAAGTGGATATTACAACACCACAGGCGGTATGGTAACGCAATTCAACCGCCTTGACCTCATCTCAAATAATTTGGCAAATCTCAATACTACAGGATTCAAACGCGATGATGTTGTTATTGGGGATTATTTGCGCCTTTATGAAACGCACAAAGAACAGCTTCCCATAGAAGACCATACACGCAAAGCCGCTAAATTTCTTAACCGCACAATGAATCGTGTGCCTATTATTAGTGAAGAATATACAGACAGAAGTGTAGGCAATCTCACTCAAACAGATAATCCACTTGATTTTGCCTTACAGAGAGAAAATGCGTTTTTTGTAATACAAACGCCAGATGGTATCCGTTATACGCGTGATGGCAACTTTAATCTTAATAGCGATGGTTATCTTGTTAATAAAGAAGGATATTTAGTGTTAAGCCGCGATGGCATAGATTCACAAGAGGGTATCCGCGTTTCTGCAGGGCTTCATATTGAATCTGACACATCAGGCAATCTCTATTTGCGTAATCTTAACAATGATGCTATTGGCGAACAAATTAATATTGGCGCACTTGCAATAGTAGGATTTGAGAATCCGCGTTATCTCAAAAAAGTAGGAAAAAATCTCTATGAATACCCAAAAGAAAGAAAAGATGAACGAGAAATCGTGCAAAATAGCATTGTTGCACAAGGCTTTGTTGAAAAAAGTAATGTCAATGCTGTGCGCGAAATGACTTCACTCATTGAAACAAATCGCCTTGTAGATATGTATTCTAAAGTGATGAAAAGCCATATGGACGATCTTAACACAGAAGCCATTACTAAACTTGCTGTGCGTGCTTAAAATACTATTTTAAACAAGGATAACAGAATGCAAGGACATACTCAAGGTATGAAAGAGTTACTTAATTGCTTTGAATATATAAAATGCTATCACGCGGATATGCTTGATTCCATAGCAATTATGCTTGAAATGTTTTGGCTTAAACGACATTCCCCTGCATTTATAGAATCCCTTATTACTCTTGCCACAAAACGCAAGCCTATTTATGATGAATGCGCCGATACTCTTAAAAATGGTTTAGGTGAAGATTTATATATTCCACCTAATCCTCACTCTAACCTCCTTAAGATTCTTAAAGTAATTTTTGCAAATGATGCCTCAAATCGCACAATTGAAGAATTTTTACATATCATTACACAAAAAAAGACTACGCACAAGCTATTCTCTTATTCTACACCACTTGAAGTGAATGAACTCCTTGTAGGATTACTTGATATTAAACAACACCAAAGCGTGTATAATCCCTGCTATGGTATGGGAAGCTTGTTCTTTGCCATCGCAAACACCACCCATCAATTTGAGCTTTATGGCGAAGAATTAGAATCCTCTCTAGCACGCATTGCAAAGATTATTTGTAAAATTATTGATTTAGATTCTAAGCATTTACTTTTGAATAATATCCTCACAAATGAGCAATTTAAAGACCAAAAATTTGATAAAATCATCTGTAATCCACCACTTGATAGCCATATAGGGACACAATTTTTAAAAGAAGATAAACGATTTGCAACCTATGAATCTTTAATAAAAACCTATCCTGAATTACTTTTTCTTATACATTCTCTTTTTTATCTTAAAGATAAAGGTGTATTTATCTTACGCACACAAACCTTGCTTAAATCTTCACTTGAAGGTAGATTGCGTGAGAGATTATGTGAAGAAAAGCTTATAGAAGCTATCATCGAGCTTCCAAAAAATATTTTTCCACACCAAACTTATGATTTTTCAATCATTGTGCTTTCGCAGCATAATCACGGCATTTTGCACATTAATGCCAACTCGCCACATTTCTATCAAAAAGATGGCAAATATAATCGTATTATTAATCTTGATGAGATTCTTGATATTTATCATCATAAACGCATAGGTGAGCATTCTGCTTTTACTCCGCTTCATCAAGTTAATCCTCACGATTTGAGCGTGGCAGCCTATGTCAAAAAACAAACTACTACGACACAAAACCATACGCCACTCTCTGCACTTGATGTAAATATTTTTCGAGGGCAGCGCGTATATGGTGGTAATAAAGATGAAAAAATTGCATATTTTGATTTGGGAATTGCTGATTTTACAGATTTTGGATTCTGTTATGAATTTTCCACACAACGTTTTAAGGGTGATATTCATAAGATTCATAAATATAGTCTAAAACCCTATGATATTGCTATTTCTATTCGAGGCACCACGCCTAAATTTACAATCCTAAGCCCAGCCATAGAACAATACAAAGTCGTAGCAAATGCAGGTATTATCATCGTGCGCGCACCAAATCCGCAAATAGCTATAGGAATTTACTGCTACCTTTTCTCCACACAAGGGCAAAATATGCTTGCAACACTCTATGAACGCGCTCTTGGGAATCTTAATATTCTTGATTTGGAGCAGCTCCCCATTCCTAATGATTTCACACTTCATTCACAAGA
This sequence comes from Helicobacter japonicus, assembly GCF_000762845.2. GTDB lineage: Bacteria > Campylobacterota > Campylobacteria > Campylobacterales > Helicobacteraceae > Helicobacter_C > Helicobacter_C japonicus. The sequence goes on from NZ_JRMQ02000002.1 coordinate 23,087, forward strand.
GACTTTTGACAAAATACAAAACTATGCTTTGGAGCTTAAATCTTTACAAGATAAACTACAAAAACTAAGAGGTTAAAATGAAAATTATAGAATCTCAAGTAGTCAATGTAAAGGCAGGAGCAAATGTAATGCTTATCCACCCGAGCAATCTTTATGGTTGCACCTTAAGTGATGATGTATTTGTAGGACCATTTTGCGAGATTCAATGTGATGTGATTATAGGCAAACGCACACGTGTTCAGTCTCATAGTTTTATCTGCTCTGCTGTGCATATCGGGGAAGACTGCTTTATTGGACATAGCGTAATGTTTGTAAATGATAGATTCACAAATGGCACACCCGCACCTTGTAAAAGTATGTGGGAATCCACACATATCGGAAATCGCGTGTGTATTGGTTCAAATGCAACAATTTTGCCTGTATCCATTTGCGATGATGTTGTTATTGGTGCTGGAGCAGTTGTTACAAAAGATATTACACAAAGTGGATTCTATGTTGGCAATCCGGCACGCTTTTTACGCCCTTTAGAATCTAGCACACAAGAAAAGCAATGAACAAAAATCCTCAACATATCGCTATTATAATGGACGGCAATGGTCGTTGGGCACAAAATCAAGGTAAAAAGCGCACACAAGGACACAAAGAAGGCGCAAAAATTGTGCGTGATGTAACACAATGGTGTGCTTCGCAACATATTCCTTTTCTTACACTCTATGCCTTTTCAACAGAGAATTGGAAACGTCCCAAAGTGGAGGTTGATTTTCTTATGCGCCTTTTGGAAAAATATTTACACGATGAAAAATCTGTATATATGAAAAATAGTATTAAGTTTCGTGCTATTGGCGATATAAGTGTTTTTAACAAATCTCTTCAGAATGCAATTTTTGAACTGGAGCATAGCACACAAAATCATACAAATCTCACGCAAATTCTAGCTCTCAATTATGGTTCGCACGATGAAATTGCACGCACTTTTATTAAAATTACCCACACATTAAACCAAGAAGATATTTTAACGCTCACTCCTCAAAAAATGATTGCACTCATTAATGCTAATCTTGATACCGCAACTTTACCTGAAGTTGATATGCTTATCCGCACAGGTGGGGAAAGCCGCATATCAAACTTTTTGCTTTGGCAATCAAGCTATGCTGAATTCTTTTTTACACCTACACTTTGGCCAGATTTTACAACAGATGAGCTTGATTGTATGCTCAAAGATTTTTTGCAACGTAAAAGACGATTTGGGGCTTTAAATTAGAATCTTGCCTTAGCAAGATTCATATTATTATTCTTCTAAGATGATGAATTTCTCTTGTGTTTGTGTGGTATTTTGCTTTTTATGCGTGTCTTTTTTGTGAATTATTGTATTTTTTATCTGCAAGTTTTGCGTTTGTAATTGTGTGTGTTTTACAAAATCAAGCGCATAGTCTTTTTTTGCAAGTTTCGCAGTGCCCGCACTTATTTTAGGAATGTAATCTTGCAAGACTTTCACGCGCGCAAAAACATCTTCAAAATACTCCTGTGCCATTTTATTGCGCTCCCTATCCTTTTCCCAGCTAAAGCCCTTATTATAAGATTTAATCACCTCATACCAATTCCCCTTACGCACTTTATGCCAATATTTTAACTCTTCAAGCGCACTTTGTGAGGCAAAATCATCATCACGCATAAGAAGCTCTCCCACCATATTGCGCATAAAGTTTGTATCTTTTTGTTTATGCTTTTTGATAATTCCCGGTATATGAGCGTGATAAATCCCAGCAGATGGGTCAGCAAAATTCACACGATATTCTCCAGCACAAGATTCTTTCCACGCAATAGCTGCCATCGTGTAACCAAAGCCACTTTTTGCACCATATTTAAAAGCTTTTAAAATCACTTGCTTTTGGTTTTTGTTAAAATCCTTAGGTTGCACACATTTACCCTCAATCTTATAAAGTGGCAAGGCAAATACAGGTAAAGCTATACAGCAAAACATCATAGCAATACAATAGATAAAGATTCTCACTCTCTGCTCCCTTATAAATCCTCAAATCTTGCATTATATAAATAACTTTTTAATAACTCTGCGTTACAATCACACAATCATATCTAAATTTTAAAGGAATATTCTTGAAAATACCATATTTACCTTTGCTTATTGAGATTCTCACTGAAGAGCTTCCTGCTATTCCCCTACTCAAAGAATTGCCACATATACAAGAAAAATGGCAAAAAAGTGCGCAGGATTTTGGCATTAGCTCCACACCCACATTTTACTATACTCCTCGCCGCCTCGTGCTTTATGAAGAAAATTTTCCTACAACCACGCAAGACACACTTATAGAATCTTATGGTCCTCCACTTAGCATTGCTTTTAATAATGGTGATAAAACACAAGGTTTAAGCAAAGCTGGTGAAAGCTTTTATAAGAAAAATGGTTTAAGCGTTGATACACCCTTGCAAACAAAGCACAAGGATAATAAAGAAGTTCTCTATTATGCCTACACGAAAAAAGGTGTGCCTACAAGCACCTTGCTTGGCGATATACTCACACAATGGTTACATTCATTGCATTTTGGAAAAAGTATGTTATGGGGTAACACAAAACAATCTTTTATCCGACCAGTGCGCAATATTTGCATACTTTTAGGAGAGCAAAGCGTCCAAATGAGTGCATTTGATATTCAAAGCAAAGCACAAACCTATATACACAGAGATGTGAGTTTTGCCCCTGTGTTGGTAAATTCTCCTCAAGCATATTTTGAAATTCTCAAAAATGGTAAAATCATTGTCAATCAAAATGAGCGCAAAGCAATGATTATAGAGCAAATCTCACATATAGAATCCACACATCATATCAAAGTAGAAATAGACGCTTCCTTGCTTGATGAGATTGTAGCGATTACAGAATACCCACACGCAGCTTTTGGGAGCTTTGAAAAAGACTTTTTACGTTTGCCTCCTGAAGTCATTATTACTTCAATGAAAGAAAACCAACGCTACTTTGCTACTTACGCAAACGATACCTTACATAATGGATTTGTGCTTGTAGCAAACAGCACTGCCCAAAATCTTACCCCTATCGTGCAAGGCAATCAAAAGGTGCTTAAAGCGCGATTGAGTGATGCGGTGTTTTTCTATGAAAATGATATAAAAAATGGTTTTGCTCCAGAGCAACTCTCACAAATTCTATTTGTGGAAGGACTAGGTTCTTTACTTGATAAATCTAAGCGAGAAAATATTATCGCACATATCCTTTTAGAATCTTTTGCAAATCAACTCACTTTGCCCTTAAGTGAAGCAAAAGAAATTTTAGATAATGCTATCACTTATGCAAAGGCGGATTTACTCACGCAAATGGTATATGAATTTACAGAATTGCAGGGCATTATGGGTTATTACTATGCACAAAAATTTGGTATGCACCCGCTTGTTGCCTTAAGTATTAAGGAGCAGTATCTCCCCACAGGTGAAGATTCTGCTTTGCCTAGCCATATTTTAAGTGCGATTGTTGCCCTAAGTGTAAAGCTTGATAATATTTTTGCCCTTTTCAGTATTCAGAAAATCCCCACTGGTTCAAAAGACCCATTTGCTCTAAGGCGCGCGGCAAATGGTGTGCTAAAAATTATCGCACAATATAATCTCGATTTTGATTTACGCATAGATATGCCTAGAATCTATCAAGCAGCAGGTTATAAGCCAAGCGATTTAAATCATATAGAATCTTTCTTTTTAGAGCGGCTTGAAGGATTCCTTAAAGTCAATCCTTCACTTGTGCGCTGTGTGCTTAATGCACGTGTAGATAATCATAAAATGCGTAATCTCAACACTATCATTTCCAATACACAAAGTTTAAGTTCATTTTTTGAAAAAAGCGATAAGGAAGCCTTGGTGCGCCTTTTTAAAAGGGTAGCGAATATTTTAGATGAGAATATGCAATCTGCTCCTATTGATACAAGTCTCTTTGCTTTAGAGGAAGAAAAGTCTCTTTATAATGCGCTACAAACAATCAAAAATTCTACTTTTAATAACACACAAGAGCATATAGAGGCACTTTTTGCCCTTAAATCTCCGCTTGAATGCTTTTTTGAATCTGTGCTTGTTAATGATTCAAATATCACGCTTCAAACAAATCGTAAAATGCTTATTTTAGAAGTGTATAATGAATTTTTACGCATTGGCGACATTAAGGATATCACATTGTGAAAACATTTTTTTCTACCTTTATCTTAGAAGCAAAAAATATTTTTACTTCCGTATCTGCGATGATTATTATCTTTGGTGGTTCACTTTTTTATCTCTTTTTGTATCCTACGCCTTATTATGAGGACATCGTAAATGCACAAAAAATTGCTATTGTTGATTATGATAAAACCAACTCATCTCGGGAATTTATCTCCTTTATAAGAGCTTCTCCACATTTAGAAATTGTAGAAGTTTTAAGCAGTATAGAAAGAGTGCAGGACCTTATAGAATCTCATCGCATTTACGGGCTTATCACTATTCCTCACGATTTTGAAAAACATCTCTATCAGCATATTCCACCAGTTGTGGCAATTATGGCAAATGCCTCATATTTACTTATCTATGGAGCAATCGCTAATGCCAGCACAGAATGTATTGAAGCCTTTAACACTCACCTCAAAACCAAATTTCAAACTCACGAACACGAGATTCTAGAACCTAAGCTCATACCGCTTTTTAATCCTTCAATGGGTTATATTAATTACACTCTTGCCCCTATACTTATTTTTATCCTTCATCAAACACTCATCGCAGGAGCAGGTATCATAGGTGGCACACAGAATCAACAATTCTCACAAGGTGTAAGAAATTATTACTCAAGGGCAAATCCGCTACTTTTAGTTCTTTCTAAAATAATGGTCTTTTTTTGCATTTATGTGGTGCTTTTTGCCTTTTATTTTGGCTTTGCCTATGAATTTTATGGGGTAAATATAGGAGCGCATATCCTCGATTTTTGGCTTTTTAGTATTGCTTTCATTCTATCAACTGCTGCATTTGGCGTATTTTTTGGTAGTATTTTACCCAAACGTGCCCTTTCAACACAAATCATTATGCTTGCCTCTATGCCGATTGTTTTTTTGCTTGGTTTTATGTGGCCAGAGGCTCAAATTGCACCTTGGGCACATTATTTTGTAAGCTTTTTACCCGCATACCACGGCATTAATGGGCTTTTGCAACTCAACCAAATGGGAGCAAGTTTTGGCAGTGTGTGGGAATATTTTATAAATTTATGTTTTTTAGGCATTCTGTATATTATTGCAAGTGTGCTGATGATTTATAAAAAAACATTGCGGTGGTAAGGGCTTAAATTTAAAGATTCTCTTTATGGCGTAAAAGCATATAAATTGGGTGATAAGTAAGATGATTCTTGAATCTATCTTCATATTCACAAAGCATATTTTTGCCAATAAATCCATTTTGGCTTAAGGCATTTACTCCGCTTAAGCGCAAATGCCTAAACACATCAAGTGATGTAGGAAAACTTAGATTCATAATTTCTTCTTCGAGCAATAGAATCGTAAAATGCTTTGTGAGAATCTCTCGCATACACTCAAGGGAAAGATAGCTCAAACCATAATGCGTAATAGCTTTTATCTCATAGCAGTTTTGCTCTCCAAATGTGCTTAGAAGACAATAGCCATTAGGAGAGAGAATTTTGCTTATATCACAAAGCGTTTGCTCAAAATCAAGCCATTGCAAAGTGGCGTTTGATACGATAAGTTCAAATTGCATTTCACATATTTTTTGTTTTAAAAGTTCTTTCATATCAAAACATTCATAGCGCATTCGCGTATCATCAAAATGCACTTTATAGTCATTAATATCATTACATATATAGGATTCAAACTCTAATCTCTTGCGTAAAAGCGCGGTAAATTCGCCATTACCCGCTCCAAATTCAAAAATATATTTAAAATCCACTCTATGCTGTGCGTGCAATATCTCTAATAATTTATCACGCATATATTTTTGCACGATAGCATTTTGTGCATAGGTATCTTTTGCTTTAAGAAATCGCTTTAAATACGGCACAGCTCCTCCCACGAGTGAAAATCAAAAAATACAAAATGTGGGCTATGCGTTATCGTGATATGTGTTAAAGGACAAAAAGAGATAAAAAAGTTTTTAGCGGCACTATAAGGAAAAATCGCATCAGATTCTGATAAAAGCGCACTATCATATAGAAAATCCACATTCTTTTTAGATGATATATTTTTTTGCAAAAGAAAATCAAAAATACTTTGCAGCTCCTCTTTTAGCTCATCATTTTTTGGTATAGATTCTATCTGCACTTGTGTGGGGCAAATACTTTCATATAATTCACCAAAAAGTGCTTTTTGGAAGTTGTTTATATCAAAATGTGCTATGGTTTTTTTAAAAATAGCAGGGTGTATGCCAAACACCCTATCAATACCAATATTTGTGCCATTAATGGCTATTTTTTTTACAAATGGCAAATGAGATACAAATAATGGCGCGATACTTACGCCCATTGAAAAGGCGATAAGAACAACTTCACTAAACTGCTCCATATCCCGTAAAAAAGTGTGAGGGAGTGCAAAATCCCTATAATCATAGAGCATAATCACATTGCATTCTGCACTTAAATGCCTAAAATGCTCTGCCCTGCTCCCAAATCCACCAAAAAATAGAATACACTTTTTACTCTGTGCCTTTGTGTGTAAAAACACATATTTCATACAAATGCCTTTAAAATAGATTCTATATGTTCTTCGCTCAAGGCACTATGAAGTGAGAATCTCACTCTTGCTGTGCGCTTTGGCACACTCGGCTCTTTAATGGCTGGAGCAAAAATACCACGCTCTTTTAATTGAGAAGCTAATGCCAATGCCTGTGCATTTTCCCCACAAAGAATAGATAAAATGTGATTTTCTCCTAGCACTTCGTAACCTTTTTTTTGCAAACTTTGCTTGATATATGCAGATAATCTTGACACATATTCGCGCTCTTTATCAAAAGAATCAAGTTTTGTGAAAACAAAATGACTAAAAGCAATATTAATGGGAGGCAGGGCTGTGGAAAATATCAATGAACGCGCACAATTAATAAAAAAATCTTTCATCTTTGTGGAACAAAGCATACACGCGCCAACTGAAGCAATCGCCTTACCAAAAGTCAAAAGTAAAAAATCAACAGATTCTACAAACTGCAGATGTGCGGCTAAACCCAAACCACCTTTACCTACAATACCTACGCTGTGGGCTTCATCAAGGTAGATTCTCATATTTTTAAATTTCTTTTTTAACGCCACAATTTCTTGCAAAGGCGCAAAATCTCCCTCCATACTAAATACCCCTTCACTTACAACGATAATATTTTCGAACTTTTTAGTATTCTCATCAAGAATCTGCTCTAACTCCTGCATATTGTTATGAGTGAAACTTTTAAATCGTGCTTTACCCAAACGTAATCCATCAATCACACTTGCATGGACAAAACGATCAATAACAAAAAAAGTGCTTGGAATCTTACACAAAGCCTGAATACACGCGATATTAGCGTGATAACCACTATTAAAAAGCAAGGCTTGTCGATTATACAGGCTACTCAACGTAGATTCACATATTTCATAAATATCAAAATTACCACTTAAAAGTCGGGAGGAACTACTTGAAAAAAGCATATCTTGAGAACGCACAGATGTTAAAAACTGCTCCTTAAAGGCACTATTAACATTTAAGCCTAAATAATCATTACTCGCAAGATTAAGGAGTTTGTGCTGATTTTCATATACAAATACACCGCTATGCTGAAGTGAGGGAAGTGAGCGGAAGTTATTTTGCTCTTGTAATGCAAAAAGTATAGAATCTGGATTCATTATTATCCTTAAATATTTTCGTATTATAATACCTTAGCACAACTGCATATAAACTTAGCACCCTTATATAAAGGAAAGTAAATGAATAATGCCTATTTTAAATCACTTGATTTAGCACATATTTGGCACCCCTGCACGCAAATGAAAGATCACGAAAATGTGCCATTAATCCCTATAAAAAAAGCAAATGGTATGTATCTTTATGATTTTGATGGTGCAAAATATATGGATTGTGTCAGTTCTTGGTGGGTAAATCTTTTCGGGCATTGTAATGGGCATATTGCAAGTGCGATAAAATCACAAGTTGATGAATTAGCCCATATCATTTTAGCAGGTTTTTCACACGAGCAAATTATTACACTCTCGCAAAGACTTTGCGCTCTTTTGGGAGGAAGATTCAATAAATGCTTCTATGCGGATAATGGCTCAAGCGCAATTGAAGTAGCCCTAAAGATGAGTTTTCATTATCATCTTAATCTCGGACAAAAGCGCAACAAATTCTTATCTTTAAGCAATTCTTATCACGGCGAAACTCTTGGGGCTTTGAGTGTGGGTGATGTAGCACTCTATAAACGCACTTATGAGCCACTACTACTAGATTGTCTCATTACTCCTGTGCCAATAGCAAATACACAAGAGAGTGTGAGTGATTTTGAAAATGCTCATTTTCACAAAGAATTAGAATCTCTAGAGCAAATTCTTAACGCGCAAGGGGAGCATATTTGCGCCTTTATCCTTGAGCCACTTATTCAATGTGCGGGAAATATGAATATGTATAGCACACAATTTATCGATGAAGCCATAAAACTTTGTCGTGCATTTGGCGTGCAAATAATTTTTGATGAAATTGCTGTGGGTTTTGGGCGTAGTGGCACACTCTTTGCAATGGAGCAATGCGAAGAAAAACCTGACTTTATCTGTCTCTCAAAAGGCATTACTGGCGGATTCTTGCCCTTATCTGTGGTAGTAACAAATGATGAAATTTATAATGCTTTTTATGCAGAATATGAAACTCAAAGGGCATTTTTACATTCTCATTCATATACAGGCAATGCTTTAGCCTGTGCAGCAGCAAATGCAGTGCTTGATATTTTTGAAAAAGATAATATTATAGAAAAAAATCGCACCCTAAGTGCGTATATTGCTAAAGAGTTTGAATCTTTAAAGCAATTTGCATTTTTAGGCAATTTTAGGCAAAAGGGTATGGTTTATGCCTTTGATATTCTAAGCCAAAAACGAGAGCGCGCTGGGCTTTGGGTATTTCAAAAGGCTTTGCAAAAAAGCTTACTTTTAAGACCTCTTGGCAATACAATCTACTTTATGCCCCCTTATATTATTACGCAGCAGCAAATACGCTATGTGCGTGAAAGTTTAGAGGAGATTTTTAGGGAATTTTAGCACTTTAGGTTAGATTCTCAATTTACACTTTTAACATTGAAACTTAAAAATTATAGAATCTAATACATTAGATTCTATAAAATATATCATTTTTCTATCTCTGTGCTAATGCTATCATTTTTAAATACAAAATGCACTTTATTTCCCTCTCTTACTTCATCGCGTAAAATTAAATCTGCTAATCTATCCTCAATCTCCTCATATAATGCCCTTTTCAGCGGACGCGCACCATAGATACTATCAAAACCAACTGCTGCTATATGCTCTTTTGCTTCTTTGCTTAAAGAAATGCTTATGCCTCTCTCCTGTGCCCTTTTTGCTAAAGATTCAAACATAATATCTACAATTTTTGTAATATCCTCTAACCCTAATGGATTAAATACCACCACATCATCAAGGCGATTTAAAAATTCTGGTTTAAAATACATTTTTAACGCCTCTTTAACAGCTTTTTGTCTCTCTTGCTTATCCTCAATCTCTATAATCTTATCGCTTGCAATATTGCTTGTTAAAATGATAATCGTATTACTAAAATCTACAACAACACCTTTGCTATCAGTCAGTCGCCCATCATCAAGCACTTGCAAGAGGATATTAAACACATCAGGATGCGCCTTTTCAACTTCATCAAAAAGCACAATACTATAAGGCTTTCTCCTTATAGCTTCGGTCAGCACTCCACCTTCTTCATAGCCTACATAGCCCGGAGGCGCACCCACGAGCCTACTTACTGCGTGTTTTTCCATATATTCGCTCATATCAATGCGCACGAGACTTTTGGCACTATCAAATAAAAATTCTGCCAAAGTTTTTGCACATTGTGTTTTACCAACGCCTGTTGGTCCTAAAAATAAAAAGCTCCCGATAGGCTTATTCGCATCACTTAATCCTGCCTTGTTGCGTTTAATCGCCCGAGCAATCGCTTTAATCGCATCATCTTGTCCTACTACACTTTTTTCTAGCTCAGATTCTATACCTAAAATGCGCTCCTTTTGACTTTGGAGCATTTTTTTAATCGGAATCCCACTCCAGCGACTAACTACTCCGGCAATACTCTCTTGTGTAACAGCATTTTTTAATAAAGTGCCATTTTTTTGCATATCCTCCCATTGCTCTTGCAACGCTTTCTCTTGTGCCTCAATCTGTGGAATCTTGCCATAGTCAATTTCTGCAGCCTTATTATAATCCCCGCTTCTTTTGGCAAGTTCAGATTCTCTTTTCAAACTATCTAGATTTGATTTAAGCGATGCTATGTTTGTAAAAACTTGTTTTTCTTGCTCAAATTTCCCCTCCAACGCCACTCTCTCTTCACGCAAATTCTCTAGCTCTTTATCAATCTCCCCTATACGCACATCATTGACATTGTTTTTTTCCATATTTAAAGCTTGTTTCTCTACTTGTAAATTCGCAATATGTTTTTTAATTTTACTAAGCTCCAAAGGTTCAGATTCTATTTGCATTTTTAATTCTGCTGCTGCCTCATCAATTAAATCAATTGCCTTATCGGGCAAGAATCTATCAGTAATATAACGACTTGAAAGCTTTGCTGCAGCTACAAGTGCGCTATCTGTAATGCTTACATTATGGTGAGCTTCTAAATTTGGTTTAATCCCACGCAAAATTTGCAATGCTTCATTAATGCTTGGCTCATTCACACTAATAGGTTGAAAACGTCTTGTAAGTGCGGCATCTTTTTCAAAATATTTGCGATATTCTTTTAATGTAGTTGCCCCAATAGTATGAATCTCACCTCGTGCAAGGGCAGGTTTAAGGATATTTGCCGCGTCCATACTACCCTCACTCGCTCCTGCACCCACAATAGTGTGAATCTCATCAATAAATAAAATCACATTTCCAGCTTTTTTTACTTCATCAACAACATTTTTTAGTCGCTCTTCAAATTCCCCACGATACTTTGCTCCGGCAATAAGTGCGCTCATATCAAGGGCAATTAATTTTTTATTTTGTAAGCTTATAGGGACAGATTTTGCCACAATTCTTTGGGCTAGTCCCTCCACGACAGCAGTTTTGCCCACACCTGGCTCACCAAGCAAAATAGGATTATTTTTGCTCTTGCGTATGAGAATCTGCATCATCGCATTTACTTCATCATCGCGTCCTATAACAGGGTCAAGGGTGTTTTCTAATGCTTTTTGTGTCAAATCAATACCAAATTTGCTTAAAGCTTCTAAATTATCATCACCACTTTGAGTTTCTATTTTAGATTCTCCCCTTAAACTAAGCAATGTCTTTTTTAACTCTGTAATATCCATAAAAGGCTTAAATATAGCTACAAAAGCATTCTCTTTAAGATTAGCAATCAAAAACATATCTACCGCAATAAAACTATCGCCATTTTTAGTTGCCTCACCTTGAGCAAAATTAAGAGCAGAGGTGAGTTCTTTGCTAAGACTTAGATTCTCTTTTGCAACATTTGAGCTTTTAGGAAGCTTATCAACCTCACTTCTTGCTTGAAGTTCGATGGCTTCTTTTTGGATATTCATTTTATTAAGAGCCTGATTCAGCACAGATTGATAATTACTCAAAAGTGCCCAATATATGTGTGCAGGGGTAATTTCTTGATTTTGAGAATGCAAGGCAAGTGAAGCTGCGCTATCAAGTGCTTCTTTCATTTGATTTGTTAATTTTTCAAATAAATTCATAATAAACTCCTTAAATTTTATAGGAATAGCATTATATAAGTTTAGTCATTTATTGTCAAGTTTATTTATAAAATAACTTATAAGTTTTATGATTTTAGCAATGTTAGCATACATTCATCGTGCAATACAGCATATTTGAATCTTAGCCATAATGCCTTATTAAGTTTTGCAATGTTTAAATAGATGATATTTGAGATTTGGCTTAGAATCTTTGCATAGTGCAAAACTTTATCAACAAGATGAGTTTTGCATAAATTCCTGCATTTGAGTTTTAAGGTGCTGACTTTTTGCCTCAAAGTCTTGAGGTGTAAAAAAAGGCAAATGGAAGATTCTCACTCCTGTGTATGAGGTGATAAACTCATCGATTAAAATATCTTCTTCACCCATTAAAAGCAAAGCAAGGATTGGAATCTGCCTTTGCTTTAAAGCTTCGAGTGAAAGTAAAATATGATTAATCACACCAAGATAATACTTTGCTACTAAGAAGCAAGGGCGTTTGAATCTTTGCACATAATCAATCATCGTATAAGTTTCATCAATAGGTGTAAAAAGCCCACCCGCAGTTTCTATAAGAAGGTTTTTGCTTTGGGGCAAAGTAATATCAAAAGCTTTATAATGTAAGTGTTCTAATTTTTTGGCAAGGTGAGGAGAGGCGGGAGTTTGTAAAAATATGCCAGATTCAAATATATGTGTTGTAGGGCTTAATGTCTTCACAAAATTACTATCAGTTGGCATTCCTGCCTGAATGAGTTTAAAATAATCATAAGAAAAAGCCTTACAAAATGCTGCGCTAAAATGCGTCTTACCTGTGTCTGTATGCACACCAAGCACATAAATTTGCATATATGTTCCTTAAAATTTATGAGAATCCACAGCTAGATTCTCATAAATTGGGGACTTTCTTATATTTTAAAGTATGCCATATAGTTTTTGAGCGAATCAGAGATATGTTGAAGTTCATCAATTGTATGAGCTGCATTTTCTAAGGCAGTGCGTGTTTCTTGTGAAAGAGTTACAATATCTTGCATATCTTGTGAAATACTTTCCATCGTATCCTCCTGCTTACTTGAAGAAGAAGCTACCACTTTGGCTTTTTGGAGAGAATCTTGGGCTTGAGATTGAATCTCTTCGAGTGTTTGCACAGAATCTAAAATGAGTTTTTGTCCTTTATCAATTTGTGGCACAATAGCCTCTATTGAGCTAACAGAAGAGCCTATATTTTCTTGAATAAGCGTAATCATATTTGCAATTTCTGTCGTTGTAGAAGCAGTTCTCTCTGCAAGTTTTCGGACTTCATCTGCAACAACAGCAAATCCTCTTCCGTGTTCTCCTGCTCTTGCTGCTTCAATAGCTGCATTAAGAGCAAGTAAGTTTGTTTGGTCAGCAATTTCTGCAATCAACTCGGCACTTCCGCCAATCTCCACAGATTGTTGCTGTAAGCTACGAATCTTATCTGCTGAAGAGCTAATCATTTCTGTAATTTTGCCAATTTCGTGAGCTGTGATATTAATAATTTCTACACCTTTTGTAGAAACTTCCACACTCTTTATAGAATTTTCTTCTGTTTGTTTAGCAATATTTGACACCTCAATGACAGATTGATTCATTTGTCCTATCTTATCTGTTATGTCACTTGAACTTTTCATTTGTGTATGGGCAGCATCTTGAGCCTTGTGTGAAGTATTCGCCACTTGCATAGCAGCATCACTAATTTTATTTGAAGAGTGTATGATAAACTCCACAATTTCTTTAAGTTTATGCTGCATCATTGCAATAGAAGCCAACATTGAATCCTCGCCTTTATATCCCACAGAGTCAGTGAGATTACCATTTGCAATTTTTGTTACAATATTTGAAGCAGTGTAAGGCTCACCACCAAGTAATTTACGCAATGTGCGGACAATAATAACTGCAATAATAATACCAAAAACAATGCTAAATCCTAAAAGAACAAAAAGCTCGATTCTAAACTGATCCACTCTAGTCCTTAGGTTTAAAGTAAGCTCTGTATTCTCGTTTTCTTGATAATCAATAAATTGGTTAATTTCTTTTAACCATTGTGTAAAATAAGGAGAAAGTGTTTTGAGTAGCGTAAGGGCTTTTTGAGAATCTCCTGCAAGTTTGGCTTGTGTAATTTGCACAATCAAAGGAATACTTTTAGCCTGTGTTTCTTCAATAGCGTGCAATATCCCTAGCTCTTCTTGGCTAAGCAAATTTGTTTTAACAAAAGTTTCCCTCATATTGTCTTCTGCTTCTTTGTAAAATTGCTCCAATGTATTAATCTGCTCCAAAAGGTCTTGTAATCCCTTTTTGTCTTCATTATCAATCAACACTACATCACGAATGGCAATAGCCCTATCATGCACACTACCGCGAAAATTAATCGCGTAACGTTGAGCAAGAGCATTTATATCGTTAATACGATGAAGAGATTCACTAATGCTACCTACACGAGTAAGACTCATAAAAACAATAATACACGAAGACAAAATTAAAATACCAAAACCAATGCCTAGCATAAGCCCCACACCGATTTTTTTCTTTGGTTTAACTATATGTTGTGTTTGATTTGACATATTTATGTCCTCTCCTTTATTAATATTGAGATAAAAATAAGATTGTAACCCTTTTTTGGCAAATATTTATTTAACGCAAATCTTTGTTTAATTTTGCTTAGCAAAATGTGTTAAAATTGCTAGATCCCATATACTTTATGTTAAATATTTTATAGAGGCATTTTATGAACACTGAAATGATCGCTATTATGCTCGGGGTATCTTTGATACTTGGATTGTTTGGATTACTTGCCTTTATATGGGGCTTAAAAAATGGACAATTTGATGATGCAAATAAAATGATGCAGGGTGTGCTTTTTGATTCTGTGGAAGATTTGAATCTTGCAGCAAAAACTAACAAAAAACATACCCCACTTATTGCAAAAAATAAAGGAGACAATATGGATAAAATCTATGATGTAGGTGTAATTGGTTGTGGTCCTGCTGGCATTAGCGCAGCAGTGGAATCTTTAGCAGAGCATTTAAATGTGGTTGTGCTTGAAAAAGGTGAGACTCATAATATGAGTATTCGCAAGTTTTACAAAGAAGGCAAACGCGTGGATAAGGACTACAAAGGGCAAGTTGTGCAATTGGAAGGAAAGATTGACTTTAAAGATGGCGATAGAGAAAGCACATTAGCACTTTTTGATGAGATTCTCTCTCCTGTTGAAGTAACTTATCAAAGCGATGTGGAATCTGTTGTGCCTTGCAAAGAGAGTGAAGGCTTTGTGATTACTACAACAGATAATCGTAGCTATAAGGCGCGTTTTGTCGTTATCTGTATAGGGAAAATGGGACAACCCAATAAACCAAGCTATGCTTTGCCACCAACAATTCGTAAATATATTAATTTCAATGCCAATGATGCGCAAAAAAATGAAAAGATTCTCGTTGTAGGTGGAGGAAACTCTGCTGTGGAATATGCGTATGATTTAGCTCAAAGTGCTGAAAATGGAGGGAGCGTAACACTTAATTATCGCCGAAGTGAGTTTTCACGCATTAATGATACAAATGCAGCTGCACTTAAAGATGTGATTGCAAATGGCTCACTTCACACAAAGCTTGGTATTGATATTACAGAGCTAAGCGATGATAACGGAAAGGTAGGAGTGCATTTTAGCGATGGGAGTAAAGATGTATTTGATAGGGTGATTTATGCTATTGGTGGTGCTTCACCTATTGATTTTTTGAAAAAATGCTCTATTGCCACAGATGAAAAGGGTGTGCCGCTTTGCTCTTCCTTGTGGGAAAGCAGTGTGAAAAATATCTTTGTAGCGGGGGATATTGCGCTTAAAAATGGTGGTTCAATCGCTGCTGCTATCAAATATGGGTATGATATTGTTAAAGAGATTGCAAAAAGAGCAAAGAATTAAATATTATCAATTATAAATACACCCACAATTACACAGCCAATTAACCATACAAAAGGCAAAAGAAGTAAATAGAGCAAAAATAAAGCAGGGAGTTTGCTTTCAAATCGCTGCATAAAGACGCTTAAGGCTGCTAATAGTGTAAAAAGGAGTGGCGGCACAAAACTCCAAGTCATCAACAAACCTGCTTGATAAGGAGAGTGCAGATCCTCATTATTTGATGCGATAATTTCAAGTATTTCTTGTAATTTAAAATGTTCTATTCCAAAAATTCCTTGATAAAAGAGCACACCAAGAAGGCATATACCGCCAAAAGTGATATAGAACGTAAGCAACCCAACTTTAAAATAGTCTTTTTTAAAGAGGTAAAAAGCAAAACCCGCTCCTGTAAATACATTAATAAAAGTATATGAAAGAAAAGGTGTTTTCACCTGAACAAAAACAAGATACACAAACACAATGATAGCCGATACATATTTGCATATTTTTTGCATTGTGCTTAAGCTTACACTAGAATATAAACCAATTTTCTTTAAAGATTCAATTTCTCTCCTCTGCATATCTTTAAGATTCATAGCCACCCCCAAAGAACAAATTTCTGCATTCTAATACATTTGTTTGTAAAAATTTCGTTTTTTTTTTGTTAAAAAGTAAAGCGTATGTTACAAAAATTAATTATCAACACTCCATCTTGTATCATAAGGCGGCTTGCAAGGCTTAGCACTTTCATAAACCCTAAGCACATCTTGTAATAAATTTTTAGGAAAATCAGGCAATGATATGTCATTTTTCAAGCTAAAAACAAGTTTGGATTGTGATTCTTCATACCTCAAATCAATAAAAAGGACAGCTCTTGCCTGTGATATATCTTGATTATCAAAAATCAACCGCACAATAATCCTTTCTTGTGAATTTAAAAAACCCGCGATACCATATACATCAAAAATCGCTTCATTCTTTGGAGATTTTTTTGGCACAATGCGTGTAAGATAATATGTCTCTTCGGCATATAAGGTGCGCCTTAGACACCATAGAAAGTATTCAATCTGGCTTAGGCATATTTGGGAATTATTTTCATTAGCTTCTTTGTTATCATTGGCTAGTCTAAAATCTCTATCCCAAAATGCTATATTATCAAATAGCCTCAAGCTCTTATCTTCGCTTAAATTGAAATCTTTAGGATAAACAATCTTATTGCCTTCGTAATTCACATAATCAATTTTTGCTAAATCTAGGGGCAAAGATGTGAGTTTATTATGATTAATTTTGAGGTAAAGAGGTCTAGGAGATGTGGGAAGTTTACCCTTTCCGGGATTAATATCCCATTCAATCATATAAAGAGGGCTTTTTCTTTGGTTAAATAAACAAGAGGGTAAAGTAGAAATTTTATTATGCGAGAGTTCTAAATCCATTAGATTCCTTGCTTCACAAATATTTTGAGGAATCTCTGTAATCTCATTATGCGCTACATCTAAATCTTGAAAATATTTTAAAGAAAAAATATGAGGATTTAAAGCTTTAAGATTGGCTTTTGTATGCGTAGTCCTTTAAGATTTTCTAAAAGCCTAATAGCATCGGGGAGACTATCTATTGGGCATTCTTCGTCAAATACCAATCTTTCTATACCTTGAAGTTTCTTTAAAATCGCCTTATCATCTAAATCACTCTCTAAAAACAATCCACAATAAGCGAGTTTACCTTCTTTCCAACTTTTGTTTTCATCGTATGCTTTATTAGAGATTGAAAAAAAATATCTTTAGGATAGAGGGCATTTTGCTTTTGCCATTGTTTAATCTCTTGGATTTGACTTTTTATAGAAGATCCATAACTATTTACACCTACAAACACCCAAATATTACAAAAATTCCTAGCAATTTCATTTTCTCCCTCCTATTAAGAACACAAAATAATTTTTTTATATGCACATTTGATTTCACCGCGTTTTTCCATTTCTTTGAGAATTCGTGAGACGACTTCACGCGAACTCCCTAGATGATTAGCAATTTCTTCGTGGCTTATGAGAATCTCCCCATTATGCGCATTTTTATACAAAAACTCACGGATTCTTTCAACAAGCGGCTTAAATAATGCTTGCTCAAGTGTGGATATGGTTTGGCTTAGTCGCTTAGAAATAAGCGTGAGTGTGAAATTTGAAAGCGCAGGATAAGTATCTTTAAGCCTAGAAAATAACTGATGAGGCACAATAAGCACTTCTGTGTTTTGACTGCTTTCAAGTAAAATATCATAATGTATAGAACGCAACGCACAATGCGAGCAAAGAAGACAATAATCATTCTCCTTCAGAGTAAAAAGTGTAATTTCTTTGGTATTCTCACTCATAATATAAGCGCGTAAAGCCCCTGAAAACACATAAATAAAGCCCAAGCAATTCTCATTTTGATTAATAAGTGTATTTGGCGCAAAACTTTTAAAATATGCTTGTTGGACTATGCTTTCAATATCTTGCTGTGCTAAGCCTAGCGGGGCAAAAATAACTTTAAGCGGCTCTTTGCTCACTTACCCTCCTTGCATTAATAATCAAAATGTGATTTTATCACAGACATTCTTATTTTTGTATTCTATACTTCATCATTACTTTTCAAAAAGGAGTTTATATGAAAATGACAGAACGAATAATCCGAATCGTGATTGCTTTTGCTATTTTTGGCATTGGATTTTATTTTGAATCTTTATGGGGACTTTTAGGGCTTATACCTTTGCTTACAGGTGTATTTGGTGTCTGCCCTTTGAGAGTATGGACAAACAAACAAGCTTGTCCGCTTAAAAACTGCTCTATCTTTAAAAAAGAAAAAGAATAAATTTGATAAGGCTTATTTTTGATAAGCCTACTCTCTCACTTACTTTTATATTAGTGTGTGCTTGAACTTAGTTAAACTATCCTCTCAACTGTTCTAGCCTGTCTCGTTTTGTGCCGATATCTGTGATTTGAATCCCAAAGTTTCCATCAACGATAACAACTTCACCTTTAGCAATGACTTTATCATCTACAAGAATCTCAAGCGGGTCATTTGCAAGCTGATTAAGCTCTATCACGCTCCCAATATCCATTGCGATAACATCTTTAAGAAGCATTCTTTTTTGTCCGATACGCACCTTAACATTCAAGCGCACATCTAAAATCATATTAATATTTTTAAATTCTGTGGGTGAGAGTGCTGGATTTGCTTGGGCAGGGGCAGTTTCTGGGCTTGAAGTTTGTGTTTGAACACCTTGTTCAAACAATGCCGTAAAACTTGCATTGGCTAGAATTGTAAAAGTTGTCTGAATAGAATCAAGTGAGAAATTAAACACATAGGCTTTATTAAAACGCGATAAATCCACATCTTGTGTGATAAATTCAATATTTGTGCAACTAAAATTAAGTTTTGGCAATTCTTTTTGTGCATTGAGTGAGGTGGAAATAGCACCAAAAATATTAGAAGCAATTTCTTTTACCGCATCTAAATCATCATCACTCATCTCATTTTTAGCTTCACCATCGCCACCTAACATCATATCTGCGAGAGCTGTTCCCATTGCCACAGGGATAATCATCGCAAGCTCACCATTTCCATCACCGCTTGCAGCAATATAGCTGATAGAATAAGGTGCAGGGAGATTTTCAAGACTTATATCACCATCACTTGTATGTGTTACACTGGGTGTCTTTCCCATTAATCCTTCAAGTGTAGCAATAGTCTCTGCGATAATTAAATCTATAAAGGCTTTCATTCTCCCTCCTCACTAATATCAGCAATTTTATTTTTTCGCTGCGATTCAAGCATTTCAAGGACTTCTTTAACTTGATCTTTTTCAGTTTTGATTACCTCTTTAATTTGTAATGTTTTGCGGTAACGTTGCAAACCAATTGTCGCTAGGAATTTTTCACGCCCATCAACAGCAACAATTATAGTATCATCAGCCACCGTATCAAGCCGCATAATATCACCCACTCGCAAATCTAAAATTTCTTTAAGCGTAAGTGTAGTATCCCCCAAATAACCATTAACAACAACATTTGCTCCAGCTACAAGTGCTTGGAGCTCTTTGTTACGGCTTTTTTTAGAACTTGTATCGCTCAACATCAAATCACGACTTGCCAAACGTGAGAGCACACTCTCAAGTGAGATAACAGGATAACAAATACTCATCATACCACTACTATGCCCGATGATAATCTCCATTACCACCATAATAACAATTTCATTTTGTGCCACAATTTGCACAACATTGGGGCTAGATTCTTTAGCATCAACACTTGGAAAAATCTCTGTAATAGAACTCCACGCTTCTTTAAGATTCTGCATAATCTGTCGTAAAAGCGTGTCAAGAAGATTCACTTCAATATCACTAAATTCTCTTGAGCTTTCATAAGGATCGCCTTTTCCACCCAAAAGTCTATCAATCATTGGAAAGGCAATGCTTGGATTAATCTCTAAAATTGCTGCACCCTCTAAGGGTTTCATTGAGAAAATATTAAAGCTCGTAGGAGAGGGCAAACTCATCAAAAATTCACCATAAGTCATTTGATCGACACTATGAAGCTGAATCTCCACAATACTTCGCATAACAGCTGATACTTGTGAAGATAAACTTCTTGCCATTTTATCGTGAATTGATTTAAAAGCACGGAGTTGCTCTTTACTCACACGATTTGGACGCTTAAAGTCATAAAGCGTAACTTGTTTTTGGTGGATTAAATCCTGCTCATCAACACTTGAGGTATCGCCATCATCATCATCGACAACCTCTAAGAGGGCGTCAATCTCTTCTTGACTTAATATATCAGCCATTTATATCTCCTAGTCCTTGTCGAATTTTTTTAATCACTTCCTTTGAAATCTGCGAAATGCGAGATTCTGTAATATCTAAAATCTCGCTAATTTCTTTTAAACTAAGCTCCTCAAAGTAGTAGAGCTGAATCACCATTTGTTCCCTTTTGCTTAGCTTTTTAAGGATAGTATGGATAATCTCCATAAGCTCCTCTTTTTGCACATCTTCTACGACATTTTCGGCACAAATGGCATTATATTGCTCATCAATTGGCACAAGAGCATATATATCAGAGGCTACACGTGCTTCTTTTATTTTTACAATGTCTTCATTAAGAACTTTTGCAAGATATTCATCAGTTGGCTCTTCTTGATGCTCATTGAAGTATTTCGACACTTCATAATCAATGCTTTTTACAAGCTTACGATTAGCACGAGAAAGCACATCAAGACTACGCAAATAATCAAGCATCGCACCATTCACGCGTGTCTTAGCAAAACCCCAAAAGGAATCATTAAGGCTACTATCATATCTACGAGCAAGCTTTATAAGTTCCTCTGTGCCAATGGATACAAGATCTGCCATTTCAATTGAGCTTGGCAAACGCTCTTTTAACCGAAATGCCATAGCTTTCACTGCTGGGAGATACTGCAAAGCAAGCTCATCTTGCGCATATTTAAGTGTTTGATTATATCCCTTGCTTTGATTAATACTCTTCACACTCTCCCCCTAGCTTGCATTTTGATTATTTTGATGTGTTTGTATTTCTTCATCATCAGATTCTATACTCCTAATGAAGTTACGAATCTTAGTTGATTCTTTCTCGCGCTTATCAAATTCAAGACGATAATATTCTAAAATATTTTCAAGTTTGTTTTTCTTCAATTTTGAACGTTCAAAATCTAAAAACCAAAAATATAGCGATACACTTACCGCTACGATGAGATACACACCCATTGTCGTAATAATCGTCCATAGCACCATAATTTCTGGTTCATCAAACTTGCTAATAGAAAAAGCAAGTCCAATAAAAAAGCCTGCCACAATGCTAAAACTCATATAATTATCTGGTTTCATATCTTGCCTTCCTACACCCTATAAATAGCCAAACACTCGCCTAAAGAAATCGGCAAAATGCTGCTTTTGAGGTGAGATAAGCATATTTTGTTCCAAATGAGCGAGAATATTTTTAGCAATAGTTTCAATCTGCCCACTTACCGCACTTAAGGGTTCTGCTTTTACAACAATCTCACGCGCGCGCACAGCTTTTGCTATAACTTGGCTCTGCTCAATAAAACCAAGTGAATGTAAATGCAATGAAGGGATATTTTTATGTGCTAAACCCACAATGCGCTCAAAAACAAGTTGTGCTTCTTTGGCATTTTTTACCATATTAAGAATCATAAAAATATCATTACGAATCTTGCTATTAAGCTTAATGG
Source organism: Helicobacter japonicus (assembly GCF_000762845.2). Classification (GTDB taxonomy): domain Bacteria; phylum Campylobacterota; class Campylobacteria; order Campylobacterales; family Helicobacteraceae; genus Helicobacter_C; species Helicobacter_C japonicus. The sequence goes on from NZ_JRMQ02000002.1 coordinate 45,137, forward strand.
TAGCATACGCATCAGTAAGGGCTGAAGGATCGGGCATAGTTACCACCACCACCATATCACTTGCATTTAAAAAATCTTGTGTAACACCACCAATCCCTGCTCCTGTATCGATAATGATATAATCTATATCATTTAAAATATCACTCTCATCAAGGAATCGTTCAAATACTCCACTATTGGCATATTTTAGAATCTCCTCACCATTATCACCTGGTATAAGATATAGACCTTCTTCAATAGGATAAATAATTTCTTGAAAGCTTGCTTCTCCTCGTAAAGCGTGAAGAATATTTTTTTGCGACCTAATACCAAAAATTAAATCAAGATTAGCTAGTCCAATATCCGCGTCAAAAACAGCTACTCTTTTTTTGTATTTCCATAAACAATAGGCAAGATTTGCGCTTATATTAGACTTCCCCACGCCTCCTTTACCCGAAGTGATAGCAATAAACTTTGTCGCGCTAAAATTACGTTTATCTTGACTTTGGATCAGAGATTGAAGCTCGTGGGCTTGATTTTGTATCATTTTATGCCTCTTTAAACACTTATACAACTACTTTGTTTCTGGTGGTCTAAATCCATCAAGTAAGCAATCTACCAAATAATCATTTCCTGCTAATACCAAATCATTAGGCACTCCCTGCCCAATAGAAAGGTAAGAAATAGGCTTTTTTGTCTCATACACGAGTGAAAATAGATTCCCAAAATAACGGCTTTCATCAAGTTTGCTAAAAATTAAAGTATCAATGTCAAGTTCGCTAAAAGCATTATATGTATCACGCAAATCTTCATACTTAGTATTTACCGATAACACAAGGCTTATATCGATTTTATAATCACTATTAAGATAACTTTTGAGTGTTTGGAGTTTTTTACGATCGTGTTGTGAATGTCCTGCTGTATCAACAAGAATATAATCACAATGCTTAAGAGAATCTATTGATTTATCAAATTCTTCTGGCTCTACCACTGTGTCAATACTTAGCTTCATCATACGCGCATATGCCATAAGCTGATCTACTGCTGCCAAACGATAGGTGTCAAGAGTAATCACACCTACACGATAGCGTGCATTCATCATCAAAGAATAACGCGCAGCAAGTTTTGCTAAGGTTGTGGTTTTGCCTACTCCCGTAGGTCCTACAAGCATTAAGACTTTTTTTGTATTGTGCTGGAGATTCTCACCTCGACAATAAATCATTTTACGCAGCACCTCACGAAAATAACGTTTAATTGTTGTAGAATTTGAACGCATTTTTAAAGGCATAAGCTCTAAAGAAAGCTGCATAATCGTATCAAGATGTTCTTTTTTCATACCGCTAGCTTTAGCAATTCTATAAATTTCTGCAAACTCTTGGGGAATATTTAAGCCATCATTTTTTGGTCCCTTTTCTTCCCATAGCATATTTTGAATGATTTTCATTCTATCATTAAGCTCATCAAGCTCATTTTTAATATTTTTTAATTCAATCTTCTCATTAATATTTTGCGCAATACGCGTTTGTTGCAAACTTTGAATCCGCTCATTCACGCGTTCATCAATATTATCATTCATATTTGTATTGACCTTTAACATTTGTGCGTTGTTAGTTGGAGATGGGGCAATAGGATAAGAACGAGGGGCAGGAGATTGAATCTTAGGGTTTTCAGGCATATTGCTCGGCACATTGGCAATTTGTGAGATTTGTTTGACCGCATCAGAGAGTTGAAGTGTTACCTCATCGTAAATTTTTGGTTGTTGTGCTTCTTTACGCCTTTTTGCCATTTTTTTCTCTGCAATTTCATCAAGTCTTTTTTGCACACTATTTGGCGCAGATTCTACCGAATCTTGCTTTTGCTCCATATTTTCTACTTGAGAATTTGAGGATTGTGTATCATCATCAACAGCAACAACAATCTCATATAAACCCGATTGCGTAAGTGATTTTTTACGTATTTCTTTATTTTCTACGAGCAAAACATCGCTTCCAAAACTCTCCTGTGCCTTTTTAAGAGCTTGAGCTGGAGTATCACCCATAAAAGTATGAAGTTTTTTTGCCATTCTATCCGCCTCTTTAGAAATTTACAAACTAAAGTTTTATTGTAACTTTTTAGGGCTTAATAAAAAGTTTAATTTATGCTATCTCTTGATGAGAATTTGATACAAAGAGTAATTTTAATAGGTAATTTGCAAAAGATTCCTAGCATTAAAGAAAAACTCATAATTTATAAGCAAAACTTTAGAGAAATAAGGCTAAAATTGCGCCCTTTGTTTGCAACATTTTTTAGATTTACACAGGGATGGAAGTTCTATAAATAACTCTAGAAATATGCTATACAAATTCACACATACCAATCCTTATGCTTTGGTTGCAAACCCTAAATACTATGCTAGGGTTTTGTTAAGGGGTATGGAGGACAAACCACAATTCTAAGGAGACACTTATGGTAACAATGAAAGATTTACTCGAATGCGGTGTGCATTTTGGACACCAAACACGTCGTTGGAATCCAAAAATGCAAAGATTCATTTTTGGTGCAAGAAAAAATATTCATATCATCGACCTACAAAAAACTTTGCGATATTTTCGCTACACATACAATGTTGTTAAAGAAGCGGCAAGTGAGGGCAAAGTTATTATGTTTGTAGGCACAAAAAAACAAGCAAGTGAAACACTTAAACAATATGCGGAATCTGTCAATGCACCTTATGTCAATTATCGATGGCTTGGTGGAATGCTAACAAATTTTAGCACGATTAAAAAATCGGTTCGTAGGCTTGAAGTAATTGAAGAGATGGAGAGTAGTGGGCAAATTGATTTGCTTACAAAAAAAGAAAAGCTAATGCTACAACGTAAAAAAGAAAAACTTGATAAATATCTCGGTGGTGTGCGACATATGAAAAAAGCTCCTGATATGATTTTTGTCATTGATGCAGCAAAAGAAAAAATCGCCGTAGCAGAGGCAAGACGGCTTGGCATTCCAGTAGTTGCACCACTTGATACAAATTGCGACCCAGATATGGTAGATTATCCTATTCCGGGAAACGATGATGCAATTCGCTCGATTCAACTTTTCTGTAAAGAAATCAGTGAGGCAATTTTGGAAGGACGAGCAGAAAATAAAGACGAACAAAATGAACAAGGGGAACAAATTGCTCCTATAACAGACGCAGAAAAACAAGAGGTTCTTGACGAAGTAACTGCTGAAGTTGCTGCACAAATGAAGAATCAAGAGGAGGCATAAAATGGCAGATATTCCGGCACAGCTTGTAAAACAACTTCGAGAAATGACAGATGCAGGTATGATGGATTGCAAAAAGGCTCTTGTAGAAACAGAAGGCAATCTTGAAAAAGCAGTAGAATATCTCCGTGAGAAAGGCTTAAGCAAAGCAGCTAAAAAAGCTGATAGGGTAGCAAGCGAAGGCATTGTGAGCGTAGAAGTAGCGAGTGATTTTAGCAAAGCGAGCATTATTGAGATTAACTCTGAAACAGATTTTGTCGCTAAAAATGATACATTTAAAGACCTTGTGGCACAGACTGCAAAAATCGTGTATGACCATACGCTCTCTAGCACAGAATCTCTTCAAACGATGAGTATTGATGGTGTGAAGTTTGAAGAATATTTGCAACAAAATATTGCAAAAATTGGTGAAAATATTGTAGTGCGCCGCATTGCAAGCATAGAATCAAAGGGCAATGGCATTGTCAATGGTTATGTGCATTCAAATGGACGCGTAGGTGTGCTTATTGCTATGAAATTTAGTAAAGATAGCTCAAAAAATGCATGTGTAGAACTTGCAAAAAATCTCTGTATGCACGCTGCTGCAATGAAACCACAGGTGCTAAGCTACACAGAACTTGATAATGACTTTATCCAAAAAGAAAAAGTTGCTATCATTGCTGAATTGCAAAAAGAAAATGAAGAGTGCAAAAGACTTGGTAAGCCACTGCATAAGATTCCACAATACATCAGCCGCAGCGAACTTAGTGAATCTGTACTTAAAGCACAAGAGCAAAAACTAAGGGAAGAGCTAAAAGCACAGAAAAAACCAGAGGCAATTTGGGATAAAATTTTGCCCGGACAAATGGAGCGATTTATCGCTGATAGCACATTGCTCGACCAAAGAATGACACTTTTAGGGCAATTTTATGTAATGGACGATAAAAAGACAATTGCTCAAGTTTTAGAATCTAAGGGCAAAGAACTCGGCGATGAAATAGAGATTGTCGAGTATATCCGCTTTGAATTAGGCGAGGGCATTGAGAAAAAAGTTGAAGATTTTGCTGCTGAAGTTGCTGCACAGATGCAATAATCTGCATGAGGCGGGTGGCTATCATCGGGCAGATTCTCCTTGTATGCTTCTATACAAGTGCCTATGGAGAATCTACGCCACTTTCGCCCCCAAACATACCTGCATTAGATTCAGAAGATTCGCAAAATAACGACAAAGAATACGAGTATAGCTCTTATGGGCTAGGTGATTTTCTCTTTGATGAGAGATTTTACTATCCTAAGGCTTTTGATAAAAAACTAAACACAACAACATCTGGCGGAGCATTTTCAAAACTAAGCATACTCGTAAATACTTTTGGCACAGAATATGGATTTGTATTCAATGAAGATTCTATGACCTCTCATCATTATTCACAAAAGCATATTGCCTTTGATTTTGGCAAACTCTCCTTTGGTGGTGTTGGTAAAAACTTCCCGCAATTTTTTGGAGCAAAATTTCGCTATGAATATGGCTTTAGTGGGCAAGATTCTCATCGATTTGGTATTGAGGGTTATTGGCATCCTACATTTTTCAATATTCGTGGGTGGCAAATTTTAAGCTTAGAGGTATGACAACAAGTGCGCGTTAAACTATAAATACCTAAGAATATATAGAATCCACAAATACGCACAACAAAACATTACATCAATAAATCAAAGTATGTTTTATATGCTATGGCATAATAATCATTATTTCAAATAAAGGATAACAATGAATCCTCTGCTTTGTGCATATAATCTCTCTCATAGCTTTGAAACTATGCTTTATACACAAGTAAATCTCCAAATATGCGAAGGAGAAAGTATAGCAATCTTAGGCGTAAGTGGAAGTGGCAAATCCACGATTCTTAATAATCTCTCCACACTTCTTCCACCCAAAAGTGGTCGTGTGAGTCTGCTTGATAAAGATGATATTTATTCCTTAAGTAGCAAAGAGCAGCTTTTATTACGCCGATTACACATTGGCATCGTATTTCAAGCGCATTATTTGTTTCGAGGATTTAGCGGTATAGAAAACCTCAAGGTTGCTTCAATACTTTCTGGTGAGCGTATAGACAATGCACTTTTAGAATCTTTTGGTATAGATAAGGTTATTCATCAGCAAATAGGTGAGTTAAGCGGAGGACAACAACAGCGGCTTTCTATTGCGCGTGTGCTCACAAAAAAACCAAAAATCATTTTTGCAGATGAGCCAACAGGAAATCTTGATAAACAAACAGCCTTGCAAGTAATGGAAGTGCTTTTTTCATATATCCGCACACATAATGCTGCACTTATACTTGCCACACACGACCAAGAAATAGCTAATTCTTGTAGCAAAATCTACCGCTTATATGATAATGCTTTACACGAGGTATCTTAAACGATAACTTCAAAAACACATTTGAGATTTATTATTATAATTATGCTAAAATCTTAGGCAAAGCAAAACACTATCCGCAAAGGAAAATGATGCAAGATATTATAGATTCACTTGAACAATGGGGCTATATCCTTTTATTCCTCTATTCTCTAGGTGGTGGATATGTGGGACTCATTACAGCTGGAGTAATGAGCGCACTAGGTAAAATGGATTTATTCATAGCAATTTTTGTTGCAGGTGTAGGCAATATGATTGGAAGCTCTGCCTTAGCGTATCTTGCACGGTATCAAAAAAATGATATTATGGCTTATCTTTCTAGCCATAAACGCAAAATTGCACTCTCTCAAATATGGCTTAAAAAATATGGTTCTTTGCTTATTTTTTTCAGCAAATACCTCTATGGTATTAAGACGATTGTGCCTTTAGCGATTGGATTCAGTCGTTTTGACTTAAAAATATTTTTTATACTCAATGCTATTGCTTGTGCCATTTGGGCAATTATTGTAGGTATATGCGGACATTATGCAAGCAATGGTGTCATTTTATTTCTTGAGAAAATAAATGCACACCCTTACATAATGCCTTTTGCATTTTTGTGTTTTGGTGTGATTTTATATATCATCATCGCACAAGTATCAAAAAAAGCCAAAAAAACTTTGTAGAATCTCTACATTTCATTTTGTGCTATAATACACACTTTTTTACACTGCACAAGGAATGTAATGAGTTTTTTTTCCATTGAGTTTAGCGTAATATTGCTTTTGTTTTTTATTCTTTATTGGTTAGTCCCCTCATCTAAAGCGCAAAATCTCGCTCTCTTAGCTTTTAATTATTTTATTATTTACCTTTTTAGCCCTTATTTTGCGCTGATTGTGTTTATTTATACTTGTTTCGTGTATGTTCTTGCTCTTTTTATTGATAGTGTGCGCTCACATTTTATATTTTTAGCCTGTGTGCTTTTTGCAGTTTTGTTTTTGTGTTTTTTTAAATACTATGCCCATATCAAAGATGAATTTGATACACTCCTTGTGCTTTTAGGGCTTGATTTTCTTGAAATAGATATTATTTTTCCCTTAGGCATTAGCTTTTATACTTTTGCATCTATTACTTATTTGCGTTCTGTATATGAAAACACAAAAGAACTTGTGCAAGACAAATATTATGAAGAGAGTAATCCTGCGCTTGAAGGATTCTTTGCTCTAGCAACTTATCTCTCGTTTTTTGTTACATTTATTGCTGGTCCTATTATGAGAAGTCAATATTTTTTCACACAATATCACGCAAAGCGCACATTTGGCTCAATTGACCTCATCATCGCCCTACTTCTTTTTGGGCTTGTGAAAAAAACAATCATTGCAAACTACTTAGGTAATTACGCCACACCCATTCTTGATGCACCTTTTGAATACCACTCCCTTGAACTCTTGAGTGCTACCTTTGCATATAGTTGGCAATTATATTGTGATTTTAGTGGCTATGTGAATCTTGTATGCGCGTTTGGACTTATGCTAGGATTCACTTTACCACCAAACTTTAATATGCCTTATATGGCGAAGAATCTTAAAGATTTTTGGAATAGGTGGCATATAAGCCTTTCAACATTTATACGCGATTATATCTATATTCCTCTTGGTGGAAATAAAAAAGGATTTTTCTATACGCAACTTTTTGTGCTTATTGCCTTTGGACTTTCTGGATTATGGCACGGCAATACTTGGACATTTCTTCTTTGGGGACTTTTACACGGACTAGGAATTATTTGGCTCAATATACTTAAACTCATAGAGTTTGACTTGCAAGATTTTCCTTTTTTTGGTGCATTTTTTACTTTTCTTTTTGTGAGTTTTTGCTGGATATTTTTTTATTACCACTCGCTTAACGAAGTCAGTAGTTTTTTCATCGCCTTTTACCAAGGATTTGAATCTCCTGTGCCCACATACACTTGGTGGCTTCTAGGTGCATTTTTTATATGCTTTATAAGCTACCCACTTATGCGCAATAGTATAAATCTCACACAAAAAGTTCTAAGCTTTATCCCTTGGTTTATTAAACCTTTTGTTTTGAGCCTCATACTTACCTTGCTTATTGTTATAATGCCTTCTGGCATACCTCACTTTATTTATGCGAGTTTCTAATGCAACAAGCAAAATTTGTATTTATCATATTTTTTACGCTTTTGCAGCTGATTATTATTTTACACAGCTCAATCCTTACCTATGTAGAGCAACAATATCATAACTTTACAGAATCTCCCCACGCATTCACAAGATTTTTCGGCACAATTTATCAAGAGACAATGCTTCAGGATAATGTTCTTTTCCGCTTTACCGATGAAAGTATGGCTTACCTCGAAAATCTTTCACTCTCTCTTACCAATCAAACGCTTGAGATTCTAGGCATAGCCTCTAGTAAAAAATCTTTAGAAAAAGTATCCATAAATACTCACAATATAACGCCCTCACAAGATTCTACACCCTTTGCCCACCATACAGATTCACAAGCTTATGCCAACAAAACCCCTACACAGCAATACCCAACAGACACATTATTTCAAAGTGAGCAAAACAAAGAACAAGAAATCCAAACAATAGATGAAAATACGCATTCTTTCTTTGCTCACAATACAGAAAAAACACATCATCAAGCACTTACCTATCAAGAAGAAAATTCCAACACAAACACCATAGCAGAGCAAAATATTGAAGAAAAGCCTATCGTTGAAAGCTATACACCTGTTCGCACTATCAGGAATCCGCGCATTCACATTGATGAAAACTCATCTGTTTTACTTGTGGGGGATTCTATGATGCAAGGTGTAGCTCCATATATTCTTAAGACTTTCAAAAAAGTGCATTTACACGGCATTAATCTTAGCAAACATAGCACAGGTTTAACTTATAAAAATTATTTTGATTGGGCAAAAGCAATTGAGGAGGTATTTACTACACACGATAATATCGAGCTTGTAGTTGTGCTTTTAGGTGCAAACGACCCTTGGACTATGAAAAAAAATATTGCCTTTAAAAGTGCAAAATGGGAAGAGATTTATCTCCAGCGCATAGAGGAGATTCTAAGTATTGCTCAATCTCACGGCGCACGCGTGGTATGGTATGAAGTTCCTTCGGTGCGAGAAAAATCACTCAATGAGAAAATCATTTATCTTAATAGCCTCTATGAGCGCAAAGTGAGAGAAAATGGGGAACTTTTCTTGCAAAGCAATGGTATTGTAACGCAAGGAGGGCATTATTCTGCCTTTATCAAAAACAAAAAGGGCAAAAGTGTGCAAGTGCGTATTGATGATGGCGTGCATTTTACAGCACTTGGTTATCAGATAATGGCAAACATCTTTCTTAATGCCCTTGAAGTATTGCCAAAACAAGAGACAACACATCAATAAATGGAGATAGAATAAGTGCTATGAGAGTTTTTATTGTATATATCATTTTATGTTTAGGGCTTATCTGTATGCAAGGTATGGATTATCCACTAAAAAATATAGGTATTGCCTTAAGTAGTCCCAAAAATAATACACAGATTCCAATAGAGAGTAAGAAACTTTTAGAATCTACAAGTGGTATCAAAAATTTTCAAGAGCAAACCTCTGCTGCACTTATTGCTAAACTTCACACAAAAGAGAATCTTGTCATTAGAATATTGGGAGATTCTCATATTGCAGGGGATTTTCTCTCACACAGATTGCGGGGCTTATTTTTTCAAAACTACACTTTTGGCTTTGTCTATCCACTCTATCCTAGCTATCACCAACATATCGCGCTCAAATATGAAAGCACAAATTTTACAATTCTCAACTCTCGCCATAGCGAACTTGATGAATATCCACTAGGTGGTGTGGTGGCAAAGCCTACGGCATTACCTGCGTATATCACGCTCACACCTAAAAATAATGGTGAAGCAGCTATAAGCCAAATCATCTTTAAATCCCCAAACAAAGGCAAGGTAATTCTTGTTGAAGATAGCACAAATCAAAAATTTCTCATTAATGCTAAGCGTCCAAATGTATGGCAGATTCTTACACTTAATTTGCAATTTCCAATAACAATTAATGCCCTCAATGAAGAGGTGCTTTTTGGAGGATTCTTTATTACTAAAGAAAAAGATAAACATAATATTATCGAAAATCTTGGCATTAATGGTGCGCGTTCTGATTTGTGGCTTAAATGGAATAAAGAACTAGCTCTGCAACAAATGCGTATTCTCCCAGCAGATTTGTATATTTTATGCTATGGCTCAAATGATGCACTTTTTGATAATTTTGATGAAAAAAACTTTTTAAAAAATTATGGTAATTTAATTGACAACATTAGGGAAGCAAATCCTCAAGCAAGTATCTTGCTCCTCACCCCACCCCCTGTGGTAAAAAAAGTCTCAAATGCTACAAAACGCAAAAAGGCTGTATATAAGATAACTAAAAATGCCAAGCCTACACAACTTGCTATTGCTAAACTTGCTGAAGAAAAACACGCGCTACTCTTTAATATGGAAGATTTTATACAAGAAAGCGGAGGAAAAGCGCAATGGGAGAAAGCAAATCTTGCAAAACCTGATGTGCATTTACTCCCAAATGGCTACAAACTTATTGCGGATAAACTCTATTATGAGTTACAAAAACTTAAGTAGATTCAAACTATCGTTTTAATCCATTCACCGTCTGCAACATAGAATCTGCAGTTTGAATTGTCTTAGAACTTGCCTCATAAGCCCTTTGACCGGTGATAAGGTCTGTCATTTCTTCTACAAGTTTCACATTGCTTAATTCTAAGAATCCTTGTCTCAACTGCCCAAATCCATCAAGTCCAGGCACACCAGCCACAGGATCGCCTGAAGCATTTGTATTAATAAACAAATTATCACCTAAAGAATGAAGCCCTGCAGGATTAATGAAATTGACTATTTCAATCTGCCCTAATACATTAACCTCTGTTTGATTGCCCTCAATTACACTCACCGTGCCATCTGTGCCAATATTAATTTGTGTAGCACCCTCTGGAATTGTAAGCTCTGGGATAAGACGATAACCCTCTGCATTGACAACATTACCATTATTATCTAGCTTAAAACTTCCTGCACGCGTATAGGCGATATTACCATCAGGAAGCTCAATTTGAAAGAATCCATTGCCAGTAATAGCAATGTCAAGATTATTTTCGGTTTCTTTTGGGTGTCCTTGAGAAAACATCTTTTGTATTGCCACAGGACGCACACCAATACCTACTTCAATGCCCGTAGGAGATATAGTCGTTTCACTCGTGCTTGTTCCTGCATATTGCAAAACTTGATAAAACAAATCTGCAAATTCTGCTCTCTGCTTTTTATAGCCTGTGGTATTGACATTAGCAATATTGTTGGAGGTATTGTCAATTTGAAGTTGCTGCCCTAACATACCCGTAGTGGCAGTATAAAGAGCTCTCATCATTCTTTATCCTTTGTAAATAGAATCCGCAATGTGCGTATTTAGACATATTCAAGCAAAACTAATTCCATAACTTCAATTTTATAGATTCTATAAGTTCATAATGGCTAAAATATCCCTTTGTATTTTATATATTAAAATCTTTAAGGATACAAATGCTCCTCACTATGCTCTATATCATTGCTATTACTGCTGAAGGAATGACAGGTGCGCTTGCTGCTGGTAAGCATAAAATGGACCTCTTTGGCGTGATATTTATTGCACTTGTTACTGCCATTGGTGGGGGTTCAATCCGAGATATTTTGCTTGAGCATTATCCGCTTACTTGGGTGGCTCATCCTCAATATGTTGTGCTTATTTGTATAGCTGCTCTCCTCACAACACGAGTGCCCCGCGTAGTTGCACGAAGTGAAAATGTCTTTTTAACTCTTGATGCCATAGGCTTAGTTGTTTTTAGCATTTTAGGCGCACAAGTGGCTCTTGATAAAGGCTATGGATTCATTATCGCTGTAAGTTCAGCAGTGATTACAGGAGTGTTTGGGGGCATTTTACGCGATATTTTATGTATGCGAATCCCTCTTGTCTTTCAAAAAGAAATTTATGCTGGCATTGCTCTGCTTTCTGGTGCTCTCTATTATGTCTTACTTGAATATGCACATTTAGATATTATGCTTGTAACACTTATTACCTTAGTTATTGGTGTGAGTGCAAGGCTTTTGGCAATTTTTTATAAACTCTCCTTGCCTGTATTTAATTATGAAGAAGACAAGAAAGAGTAGGCTTTTTTATATGCAAGTTTTTAGATTTTTTTTATACAATATAACTTCAAGTTTGTTTTGTGAGGATAGATGATGAGTTCTACTGCCTTAGCCTTAAAGTATCGCCCTACTTGCTTTAGTGATTTAGTAGGACAAAATGCGATTTCTCAAACACTCTCTTTGGCATTAGATTCTAAACATCTCTCACACGCTTATCTTTTTAGTGGATTGCGTGGAAGTGGAAAAACAAGTTCTGCAAGAATCTTTGCTCGCGCACTGCAATGTGAATCTGGACCAACAAGCACACCCTGTGGAACCTGTGCAAGTTGTGTAGAAGCCTTGCAAAATAGACATATGGATATTATCGAAATGGACGCTGCAAGCTCAAGAGGAATTGATGATATTAAACGAGTTATTGAACAAACAAAATATAGCCCAAGCTTTGCACGATACAAAATTTTTATCATCGATGAGGTGCATATGTTGAGCAAAGAAGCTTTTAATGCTTTGCTTAAAACGCTTGAAGAACCGCCAGAGTTTGTAAAATTTATCCTTGCAACCACAGACCCGCTCAAACTCCCTGCGACAATTTTAAGTCGCACACAGCACTTTCGATTCAAACAAATCCCCCATAGGCTTGTTGTGGAGCATATCAGCAATATTTTAAATAAAGAAAATGTAAGCTATGAAGTGCAAGCACTTGATATTATTGCGCGTAGTGGTGCGGGAAGTTTGCGTGATACACTCACCTTGCTTGACCAAGCAATTATTTTTTGTAAAAATCATATTGAAGTCGCCGGAGTGAGTGATATGCTAGGTGTGGTTGATCCACAAGTGCTAAAAGATTATTTTTACAGCATTGTGCATAAAGATTCACAAAAAATGCAAAGTATTTTAGAATTGCTTTTTGAGTATGAATGCGAGATGATACTTGATGAGATGATGCTTTTCTTGAAAGAAAAATTGCTACAAAAAGACGCAGATTTTCCACCTCTGCTTCTTGACCGATTTGCAAGGATTCTAACAGAATCTAAAACGCTCCTTAGCCTCAATACCGATGGAAGTTTTGTCTTGCTTCTCTGTAGCCTCAAAATGCAAGAAGCCCTCAAAGTAAAAGATATAGAATCTATGATACAAGAGCTTGAAAATGAACTTTTTTCATCTCAAAATACAACACTTACATCACCTACACAACCTAACCTCACAACAAACAATACAAACCAACACATAGAACAAAATATAACCCCTATCTCTAATACATCTCAATCTCACAGAGATAAAGAAACTATCTCACATACACAGCAAGACGCCCCTATACAGACATTTAATGCAAAAATACATTTTGATAATCTCATCACTAAAATCAAAGATCGCAATGCAGAGTTAGGTATCATTTTTGAACGCAATGTGCATTTTGTAGAATTTGTAGAAAAAGATAAAATCTTGCGTTGGCAAAGTATCGCACAGGGGAAAGACAAAGAGTTTCTTAAAGAATATGGCAAAATTATCCGCACACTTGTTTATTCAATTTTTGGCGATAATACACATATTGAACAAGTGAGCGCAGACGATAGTATTCAAGCAAAACAAGATTCTTCGCCAAATCTTTCACACAATGAAACTAATATATCTTATTCACAACACAATATAGAATCTACAACACAAAACAATACACCCAATGTTTTAGAATCTCACATCTCATCAAATAGCACAGAAAGTATAAACAGCACCACTGCATCATCTCCTAATGACAGACAAGAAAAACAAGATTTTCTCGCACAAAATCACGACTTGATTATGGCACTTAATAAAAGTGTAGGTATTAAGGAGGTGCGTGAAAGGAGTAATAATGAGTGAATTTTTACTGCAAGAAAATGAGCTCAATCTCTTGTGTCAAGAGCTTAAAGATTCACTCCAAAATGGTAATATTGTGCTTTTACAAGGCAATATAGGTAGTGGCAAAACCACGCTCGTGCGCTCCTTTGTAGAATCTTTTGGATATACCGCACAAGTAAGTTCCCCTACTTTCAATCTCGCTCTCTCTTATGAAAACCCACAATACACAAACATTCATCATTATGATATGTATCGTAAAAATATTCACGATATGCTTGAACTTGGTTTGCTTGATATGCTTGAACAACAAGGTGTGCATTTCATAGAATGGGGGGAGGAAAATCTGAAACATCTTTTAATACAAAATGGATTCAAAGTCATCAGCATTGACATTACTCCAACTCCCACTCATCACAGAATCTATAAGGTAAGCTATGAATAAACTCAAAGCAGAACATTTAAGCAAACATATCAAAAAAACAAAAATTGTAGAGGACATATCACTTGAAGTTAATAGTGGTGAGGTTGTAGGACTTTTAGGACCAAATGGAGCAGGAAAAACAACTACATTTTATATGATATGTGGCTTACTGCGCCCAAGTGATGGAAAAGTGATGCTCAACCATACAGACATTACTCATCTTCCTCTTCATAAACGTTCAAATCTAGGGATAGGTTACCTTCCGCAAGAATCAAGTATTTTTAAAGATTTGAGCGTGGAAGAAAATCTTATGCTTGCTGCAGAAATTAGCATTAAAAATATCAAAGATAGGCATATTAAAATTGAAAATATGCTTTCAGAATTTAATATCGAGCCTATACGCGCAAGAAAAGGAATTAGTCTTAGCGGTGGGGAGAGGCGGCGCGTGGAAATTGCAAGAGCATTAATAAAAGACCCTAAGTTTGTTCTCCTTGATGAACCTTTTGCTGGCGTTGATCCACGCGCAGTAAATGATATACAAAATATTATTCTAAAACTTACAGAACTTGATATTGGGGTACTCATCACAGACCACAATGTGCGTGAGACATTATCAGTTTGTTCTCGAACCTATGTGATTAAAAGTGGGGCACTCCTTGCAAGTGGAAATGCAGAAGAAATCTATGCGAATGAACTTGTCAAAAAATATTATTTGGGAGAACATTTTAAAGTATGAGTATCGGTGGTAAATTAAAAAGCAATATTAATGTTAAAGCACGTCTTTCTACAACGCTTAAGAGTTGGCTACCTATTTTACAAAGCGGATTAACCGAACTTGAAGAAACGCTCAATGCCATAGCAGAAGAGAATCCTTATGCGAATGTGCAAAGCCAAATGCTTCATAGCCTCCCTAGTAAAAACCATAAAAAATCAACCCATAACACACTCGTAACACACGATGGTTTTGAATCTACCTATATTAGTGAAAAAAGTCTCTATGAAGTGCTTGAAGAACAAATAGATTCTACACTTTTTCCTACTGATATTTCACGTAAAATTGCCTTTAAAATTGTAGAAAATCTCAATGATGAAGGCTTTTTAGATGTAGCTGTTGCTGAAATCGCTCTAGAGCTAGGCATTGAAGAAAATGAAGTAGAGCGCATAAGACAACGATTTGCCTATTTAGAACCTTATGGCGTGGGAGCAAAAGATATTACAGAATCTTTTCTTTTTCAACTTGATAATACCGAACTAGAGGGACAAAGCTATGAGTTAGCCACTTGCATTATCCGTGATTTAAATCGCCATAGCAAATACAAAAATCACCCATCATACAATGAAGTAATGAAAGCAATCAAAACTTTCAAAAATCCACCTGCTATTGATTTTGGCGCGCGTGAGGGTGAGGTGATACCTGATATTTTTATTTTTGAACGCATCAAAAATGATAGCCTAAAAAATAGCACGTATGAGCTTGAAGTCGCGATTAATGATAGCTTTTATCCCAAGATTCTTATTGAAGAGCAAGTAAAAGATGTAAAAGACAAGGAAGGTGCAGAATTTCTAAAAACCAAACTCAAGGAAGCAAAAGACTTAGTTGATGCACTTGATATGCGTAAGGCAACTATTCTAAAAATTGCTATTGCTTTGCGCGAAAACCAATATGACTTTTTTATGGGAGGGGAAATTCGCCCAATGAAGCTTAAAGACATAGCCCAAGATTTAGGCTATGCCCCTAGCACTATTTCACGCGCAATTGCGAATAAATATCTTGAATGTGATAGGGGTATTTTTCCTATTAAAAGCTTTTTTACTGCAGCAATCGATGGTGATACATCAAATGCATCAATCAAAGATTTTATTCTCAATCTTGTTAAAAATGAGGATAAAAAGAAACCTTTGAGTGATTTAAAGATTTTAAAAATTGTAGAAGAAAAATTTGACCTCAAAATGGTGCGGCGCACAATCACAAAATACCGACAGCAACTTCAAATTGCAAGCTCCAATGAACGCAAAAGGCTATATGAAATAAGCGTTTAAAATGGTGTTTTTTCGCATTGGATTCAAAATTTATATTTTTGACTTTGTGTAGTGTTTCTAGAGTTCATTGTTGCAATTGTAGCAATTTATTTAAGCGTGTAGCAAACTCGTATTTTTCTTATGCTATTACAAAAAGCTGTGTTTATAGAATCTTTTAGATTCTAGCCACACCACTTTTTATCGCCGCATCTGCTACGGCATTAGAAACAACATCAATCAATCGTTCATCAAAAGCTGAAGGCAAAAGATATTCCTTACCAAAACTCACTTTATGCGATAAAAGCATTTCTAATTTTTCTGTAATAGGTTCGCGCGCAAGTTCAGCTATTGCTCGAGCTGCTGCAAATTTCATTTCTTCATTAATCTTGCTTGCACGCACCTTAAGCGCACCTTTAAAAATATAAGGATACCCTATTACATTATTGATTTGATTTGGAAAATCACTTCGCCCAGTAGCGACTATCGCATCAGGTCGAGCTTTCTTAGCAACATCGGGCATAATTTCTGGAATCGGGTTGCTTAGGGCAAAAATGAGTGGGGATTCATTCATACCCATTAAATCCTCACCTGTGAGCAAATTACCCTTTGAAAGCCCAAGCAACACATCTGCACCATTGAGCGCACTTTTAAGTGAAGTATAGCTCTCTTTACATATAAATTCTTTTTTAAGTGCATTCAAATCTGTTCTATCCGCACTAATAGCCCCTTTAGAATCAAACATTACAAGATTTTTTACACCAAGTGCTTTATACATTTTCGCACACGCCATAGCCGCTGCTCCTGCACCACATACGACTACTTTAATATCTTCTACTTTCTTATTGACAAGGTGCAAGGCGTTAATAATTCCTGCAGTAGAAATAATTGCTGTGCCGTGCTGATCATCGTGCATCACAGGAATGTCAAGCTCTTCAATGAGTCGTCTTTCTATTTCAAAACATTCAGGGGCTTTAATATCTTCTAAATTGATACCTCCAAATGTGGGCGCAATCGCTTTTACAATAGCAACAAATTTATCCACATCTTTTTCATTCACTTCAATATCAAAGGCATCGACATCGGCAAAAGTTTTAAACAAAATGACTTTACCCTCCATAACAGGTTTGCTTGCCATTGCTCCAATATCTCCAAGTCCTAACACTGCTGTGCCATTGCTAATAACTGCGACAAGATTGCTTTTAGAGGTATAATCATAAGCACTCAAGGGATTAGATTCTATTTGTTTGCAAGGCACAGCAACGCCCGGTGTATAGGCTAAACTCAACTCATCAATAGAACGCAATCGTTTGCGTGGCATAATACCAACTTTGCCACCGATATGATAATTCAAAGCTTCAGGGTAAGCAGCTTTAAGACTTTCTAAATCCATATCCATTGTGTCTCCTTTGAAAAATATACAATGAAAACAAAAAAGAATTTGTAGCACTTTTTAACAAATAAAACATCTTTTTATATCAATCTTGTAGAGAAATAGATAAAATTATATTTTAGTAAGATTACCTTGATTCTAGCTCTATATATACAATCTCACTTGGTGCAAGAAATCGAATAGCAGGTCCCCAAAACCCTACACCACTACTCACATAAAGTTGTGTTTTCTTAGGTGAATGATTTCTATTTTCTATACGTTGAGGCAAATCATACAATCCATACACATAATGCTGGTCTAACCATACAAAAAATGATAATGGAAAAACCTGTCCTGCGTGTGTGTGCCCACAAAGCACCACATCAAAATCACTCACATCATTGAGGCGAACAAATTTAGGTTGATGGGATAAAAGTATGCTGGGTTTTTGTGGATTCAAACCTTTTTTAGCAGATTCTAAGTCAGGCTTTAAATAATTAAAACGCAATCCTGCCAAATCACTCACTCCTGCGAGATTTACATTTTCAAGCTCTATGTTTGTATTATGTAAAATATGGATATTTAAAGTTGATAGATATTTAAGAATTGGTTCTATGCCGTGATAATATTCGTGATTGCCCGCGACATAATACACACCTTGAGTGCTTTTAAGATATCTTAATGGCTCTAAATCATCTGTAATGCGATGAATCTTATCATCAACCAAATCGCCTACAATAACAACAATATCCGCATTAAGTGCATTGATTTTCTCAACAACTTTCTCTAAAAATTCTCGCCCTAAAGTTTTGCCAATATGCACATCTGTAATCATCGCAATACTCAATGCACCTTTGATATTTGGCACACGTAAAGATACTTTTTTGATAGGTGGCACACTTAGGGCATTACTCAAGCTTTTCACACTAAATACAATAAATAAAATAGCTACAAGTCCATCAATCATAATTTGCAAAAACACACGGCGATTTGAGGAGAATATATCACAATCTGTATGGGTATGAGAAGATGTGAAATGTTTATTTTCAGATTCTCTAAGGTTATTTGTATCATTTTTTGGTATTTTATGTGTTCTTTTTTTGCTTTTGTATCGTTGCACAAAAAAGAGACAAGATCTAAAAATATCCACACATACGCACGCAATAAAAAGCGTATAATCAAGCACCACGCAAGAACCAACGATAAGATATTGCCAATGTGCAAAATGTGAATCGCGCACCACAAAAAGAAGTATCTCTCCCACTGCAAGAAAAAGCAAAAAAACAAGTGAAATATATTTATGAATGAAACGATTATGACGTAAAAAGCGCATATACACATAACATTTCATTGCGCTTAATGCAAGAAAAACAACTCCCACAAAAATATAAATCATCACATAACCACCAAATATCTATTAATTTTTAAAATTTTCTCATATATAACTTATCATATACTAAGCAAAGTTGGTATATAATTCAAGCTTTTTTGCATATTTTACATAAATTAGTTTTAATAATCCATTAATAAACGAGGTGCGTTATCGACCCATATTTTATTATTCTGTGCGTATTGGCTATGGCTGTTGTTTCAGGTATTATACTTAGTCGGCTTAAAATTCCAACCATCATTGGATACATTCTTACTGGTGTTCTTACAGCATATATTTTTGGCTTTCGATTAGAAGATTCTGAAAGTCTTAATAGTATTGCTGAATTTGGTATTGTATTTTTGATGTTTATGATTGGGCTTGATTTTAGCTTTAAGAGCCTTAGTGCGATGAAGCAAGAGGTGCTTGTTTTTGGTGGATTGCAAATTGGGCTTTCAGTCGCCTTCTTCTTTGTGGTATGTTTTTATTTTCTTGGCTTTAATTTTGCAACCTCTATCATTATAGCAAGTGCAGTAAGCCTCTCCTCCACTGCCATTGTGCTTAAATTTCTTAATGAAAGCAATCAAACTAAAACACCTTATGGCACAGCTTCAGTAGGGATTCTCATTTTTCAAGATATTGCTGTAATTCCTATTTTACTGATGATTAAACTTTTAAGCGATAAAGATTCAAATATGTGGGCGTTAATCCTTACTACACTCCTTTCTGCCACTATTCTCTTAGTTGTGCTTATTTTGCCTGGTAAAATTCTAGCAAAGGTATTTTTAAAATTTTCTGCTGTAATGAAAACTGATGAAATTTTTGTTGGGGCAGTATTCCTTGTTGTTCTAGGCGCAGCATATATCAGTAAATCTTTTGGATTCTCACTCACACTTGGTGCATTTTTAGCAGGTATGATTATCTCGAGCACACCTTACAAATATCAAGTAACTTCTGTTTTAGTGCATTTTCGCGATATACTCTTAGGTATATTTTTTATTACCGTTGGAATGCAAGTTGATGTCATCTTCCTGCTTACGCACTTTGTAATCATTTTAATTCTCGTTGCCTTAATGATGGGGGCAAAAACTCTCCTTATGTATCTCTTTTTACTCTTTTTTCAAGGACAAAGAATCGGTATGCGTATTGCGCTCTCACTTGCACAAATTGGAGAATTTTCATTTGCTATTTTTCTCCTTGCAAGCCAGCATAAAATTCTAAATCTTACACTTGATGGGGGTATTTTAAAAGCAATTTTTGGAGAATCAATCTTTGCACATATCACACCTGAAGAAATTTATCAATTTCTTACCTTAATGGTAATTTTTTCTATGATTGCTACACCCTTTATGCTTGATAAACTCGATAAAGTAACCGACTTTTTCTTACGTTATATGCGTCCTTTAAATCTTTTCCATATTGGTAAGAAAAACCCTGAAGAAAAAGTTTTAGAAGATAAAAAAGAAGAAAAGAGTAATCTTGAAGGACATATTATCGTTTGTGGGTATGGCGAACTCGGACGCAAAATCTTAGAATATTTTAAGGGCTGCAATACACAATACATCGCAGTTGATAAAAATTATACTAGAGTAGAACAAGGTGCAAAAGATGGCGAACATATTGTTTATGGAAATGCCACGCACAGGAGCATATTAGAGCAGTTAGGCATAAAACGGTGTGCAGCAGTTATTATCGCCATAGATTCTATTGAATCTGTGGAACATATCTATCAGGAAATTACATCTCTTGCGCCATTGTGTAAAGTTATTCTTAAAACTAAAAAATCTGACTTTGCTGCACAAATGAAAGCAAATGGTGTGTATGGAGTGGTGCATGAAAGGCGGGAGATTGCAAAAATATTGAGTGATTTAGCTCTTCAAGCAGCTAACGAACAATTAACCATAAATGAGGAATAAGATTAGAATTTAGGAACGATTTGATACAAATTTTAATATGCAAGTTCTTTAAAGTTGCTCCCACGCAATAGGTTGTTGCCCGTGCGTTGCAAGATAATTATTTGCTTCTACAAACACATTACTTCCAACAAAACCTTGAGCTAAGGGACTAGGGTGAGGTGCAGTGATAATTTTATGCTTAGTGCCATCAATAAGCGGTGCTTTTTTCTTTGCATAATTACCCCATAACATAAAAACTAAATGCTCTTTATGCAAAGATAATGCCCTAATTACACCATCAGTAAAAGATTCCCAACCAAAATGCTTATGTGAAGCAGGTGCATTTGCCCTTACACTTAAAATTGCATTAAGCAATAGCACACCCTGATTCGCCCATTCACTTAAATCTCCGTGTGTAGGTGGTATAATATGCAAGCTTCGAGAAAGCTCTATATAAATATTTTTAAGTGAAGGTGGAATGGGCACACCACGAGGCACACTAAAACTTAAACCCATTGCTTGGGGTGCAAGTTCGCCATTTACCATTGCGCTGCCGTGATACGGATCTTGTCCGAGTATAACAACTTTTAAGGAATCTAAAGGGGTGAGGTTAAAGGCAGCGAAAATATCTTTAGGTTTTGGGAACACAATTTCGCCTTTTTGTAAGGCTTCAACATAATGTGCCTTAATATCTGCAAAATAAGGGCTTAGAAACTCATCTCTAAGGAGTTCTTTCCAATCATTTGGAATCTTTATTCTATCTAATGCAATATTCATTCAATAATTTTAGGGACGATGAAAAAATTATCTTGCACAGAAGGTGCGTGAGAAAGCACATCTTTAGCGATATTTGCATCTTTTGGGACATCTTCTCGTAAAAGTGTCTTCAACTCTTCATCAAAGCAATCCTGTGGCACTTCTATGGTAGCGATATTTTCTACAAATCCTAGAATCTCACTCAACTGCTCTTTGGTAGATTCGCGCTTATTCTCATCAATATGAATCATAGAAAGTCTCTCCAACTTACTTAAAAGGGCATTATCAATGTGCATTCTTTTCTCCTTTAGATTCTATAAATATGCTTATAGCATAATCTTGCTTAAAGCACAAAGACAACTTATCTGCTCTAAAACATACAGCAAATTTTTATAAGTTTCCTACAAAGCTTAAACATACACACAATTATGGCAATATCTCACTCATTAAGCTAGCAATATATGTAGATTCTGTATTCTCACACGCTTTTTTGCAAAAAAGCTTAAAAGCAAGGGCTGCTTGATTGATAAGCATTATTTTTCCATCATTACAAACAAGATGAAAAGATTGAGCTAAAGCAAGAAAAGGTGTAACCTTCCCATATATAAGATCAAAAGCATATTGAGCGCAAGAGCATAACTCTTTGAGCTGTTTTTCATCACAAGGCAAACAACTATCATTAAGTCCTGCACTTGTGGTATTAATAATAATATCATAATTACAAGTAGGTTTAAACTCGCTACTTACAAAACAATTAAACCCTTTTTCAGCAAAAAATGTAAGATTTTTTTCAGAGCGATTAATGAGTGTTGTTGGAATATTATGATGTTGGAGTATCATTGCCACTGCCTTAGCTGAACCACCTGCACCAATAATAAGAGCATTGCGTAATTTATATCCTTTCAGCGCGTCATAAAAACCTTGCGCATCTGTATTATAGCCAATAATACGCTCTTTAGAATCAAGAACCCAAGTATTGCACGCACCAATACTTTGTGCCACCCCACATACCTCATCACATTGATGAAAAGCTTCTTCTTTAAAAGGAAGTGTGATATTTGCTCCACTTAATTTATGCGAGAGAAAATTCTTCCGCAAATTTGCACTATCATCAAGCAAAATACGTCCATAATACGCGCTAATATTAAGTTTTGCATAGGTATAATTATGTAAAAGTGGGGATTTAGAATGTGCGATAGGATTACCATATACAGCAAAAAATTGAAACATTAGAATCTATTGTTTGGCTATAAATTGCAAAGCAACATAACCATACTCTTGATGAGATAACCGAATCTTCGCCCACTCACCTTGAATCTCAAGCACAGAAACATACTGATTATGATTAAGTCGCCCAACAACATTTGAATATTTATCTGGAGCAGAACGCACATTAAGTGCATCTACCAAAACGATATAAGATTCTCCATTTTGAGCCTGTAAAAATTGTGAATCTTGTAAATTTGCTTCTACTTTACTTATTAAACGTGAGGCAATGTAACCATTTATGCCCTGATGAGTTTTTATCTTACTCCACTCGCCTTGTGCCTCAAGCAATTCTAACACCTCTTTTTCTGATACACTTGCAATCACAGGAGATTCCAAAGAAGGCAATTTACGGATATTTGCACGATGTTTAACATAATAATGTGTTGAATCAACTTGCGTTTTTTCTACCTTATTTTCAGGTAATTGCTCTACAGATATAATTGAAGGAGAATCTTTGCTTGTATTTGAATCTAACACATTATACGTTTGTGCTTCATCATTATCTGCTTGTGCAATATTCGTAAGATTTTCTTCGTTAGATGTAGGTGCAAAAGTAAGGTTATCTTCTGAATCTAAAGTCGCTTGTGGAATATGCATACTTGAATTTTTACTCTCCTCATTAGATGTTTCTGTTTGCCCTAAACTTTCAGAAGAGTGATAAGAATGTTCTGAACGCGAAAGAATGAGATGTTCTTTATCCATAAGTATAATCATACCACCATATATGATAAGCCCGATAAGCACAATTAAAACTGGAAATGAATAAACTTTCAAAAATGCTCGTAGATTCACATTAACCCCTATAACTCATAACAAATTAGACAAAATATACACCACTTTGCTCACTTACTTCACCAACAATATATCCGTTGAAAGGTTGAGCAAGATTCAATATCTCGTCAGTATATTTTTTATCAACAGCAAGAATCATACCAACTCCCATATTGAAAGTGCGATACATTTCATTTTTTTCAACATATCTACCAAGAAAAGTAAAAATAGGTGGTGTTTGTATAGATTTTACATTAATTTTCGCACCAAGCCCAGTAGGTAATATACGTGGTAGATTCTCTACGATGCCCCCACCTGTAATATGAGCTAACCCGTGGAGATATGGATACAAAGCAGAATGATAAATATCTCTAAAAAGTGGGACATAAATGTGCGTAGGAGTAAGAAGCAAATCAATAAGTGCTTGTCCCTCAAACTCTTGTGTAAAAGACATCTTCAAATGCTCAAAAAGCACCTTTCTAGCTAAAGAATAGCCATTACTATGCAACCCACTGCTTGGCAGAGCAATCAATACATCACCTGCTACCACAGCTTGTTTCTCCACATCTTCCCTCTCGGCAATACCCACTGCAAACCCCGCTAAATCAAAATCAGATTTTGCATACATACCCGGCATTTCTGCACTTTCGCCACCAATAAGAGCACATTGTGCTAATTTACAACCTTGCGCAATACCACTAATCACCTCAAGGGTAATATGTTTTTCAAGTTTTCCAGTCGCATAATAATCAAGAAAAAATAGAGGCATAGCAAAATTACAAATCAAATCATTTACACACATTGCCACTAAATCAATACCGATACTATCAAATTTATGAGAAAGAGTAGCCAAACGCAACTTTGTGCCAACACCATCAGTTGCACCTAAAATAACAGGATTTTTATATCCACTAGGTAACGCATACGCTCCAGCAAAAGAACCAATTCCACCTATTACATTTTTATCAAATGTAGATTTTACAAGGGGTTTTATTCCCTCTACAAGAGCATTTCCCTCATCTATATCTACACCAGAATCTTTATAGCTTATCATAAAAGTTATCCTTATAAAACTTGATATAGCTCTTACACAAATACAAAATATGCGCAGGGCTTATATCATAAAAATACTTGGATTCTACTTTATTCTAGCTATCATTAGGTTTAATTACTTGTCCTATAACGGAATTGTCCTTTTTTAAAGACAAGTTTTGCTCCGCCAATACCAAAAAGCCACTTATTTTCAATAAAATTCTTCAAAAATGCTGCAACCTCACCGCTTATACTTTTCTTATACACAATACCTACACCATCAGTATGTCCAATAGAACACACAGTGCCACGATGCTTAAATGAAAAAACCTCTGTTTGCACTTTATTGTCGAGAATTTTAATCAAACTTTTTCCTACATAATCTCCCATTTGCGCTGCAAGCTGTGCGGTAGGAGCGTGAATAGCATCGCGTGAAGCAGCAACCGCACAATCACCAACAACATAAATATTTTCATATTGCGGACATCGCAAATATGCATCAACTTGAATACGTCCTTTTTTATTTTCCAAGCAAGAACGTTCAACACTATCATTACCCTTTACACCTGCACTCCATAAAATTGTATTGCCTTTGATATGCTTTAACTCACCATTGTGCTTAATCATCACACCATCTTCTAGGCATTCTTGCACTTCTCCACCACAAATCACTTCCACCCCAAAAGCTTCAAGCTTTTTTTGAGCCAATGCACTTGCTTTTTTACTAAACATTGGCAAGATTCTATCACTTCTGCCTATGCAGGTAATTTTAGGCACATCACGTGGAATCCCCCCAATAAGACAAAGCTCATCAAGCCTAGAGCCAAGCTCAGCAGCAAATTCAATACCTGTAAAACCTGTGCCGCATACAACGATACTCAAATCATCAGCATTTTTGGTATGACAATATTCTTTAAATTTATATTCAATGACTTTATCAAGTTTAAGTGCAGCATTAAGCGAAGAAAGTTTATGTGCATATTTATCCACACCTTTAATGCCAAAATCATCGGGTTTAAAGCCAAGTGCGATAATCAAATAATCATATTCATACGCTCCACCATTACCAATAATGCGTTTAGATTCTGGCTCAAAAGATAAAATCTTATCTTTAATAAAATGCACTTTTTGCAAGTCAAGAATCTTGCGAAAATATACACGCGATTTTCTCGCACTCAATGTGCCAATAGCAACCTTATGCAAAAGTGTTGTTTGGTAATGATAGTCGTGCTTACTAATAAGCGTAACATCAGCATTACTCTTAAGCCCTTCTTGAAGCGTCATAGCTGCGCGTAATCCCCCATATCCACCGCCAACAATCAGAATCTTAGGTTTCATTACTTGTGCCTTTTAAAAATGAAAGATATATTTTTTATATTGTATCTATTTTTCCATAAAGACATATATATAATTTCATTAAAAAGTAAAAAAATAATTTATTTTTATCATTTTTACTCATTTTGTATTTTTGGCTACACTCATAGTTATGAAACATACAGATAACATTATTTTGAACAAACTTCAGCGCAAAACTACAGATATTATACCTTTGTGGCATAAGCAGATTCTCAATTGGTATCAACAATATGGCAGAAATACCCTCCCTTGGCGTAACCTAAATGGTGATAACGCTCCCTATGGTGTATATGTAAGCGAGATTATGCTACAACAAACACAGGTCAAAAGAGTATTAGAATCTTACTATACACCTTTTATGACATCTTTCCCTACACTTCAATCTCTTGCTATCGCAGATGAAGAGAATGTATTAAAGCATTGGGAAGGATTGGGATATTACACGCGTGCGAGAAATATGCAAAAAACTGCTCAAATTTGCTGTGAAAAGTTTAATAATGCTTTGCCACAAACTTATGCAGAACTTATAAGCTTACCGGGCATTGGTGCATATAGTGCGGGAGCTATTTTATGTTTTGGATTCAAACAGAGTGTGAGTTTTGTAGATGGCAACATAAGGCGACTTCTATGCCGAATCTTTGCACTTCAAAACGCAACGATGCCACTCTTGGAGGAGTTAAGCACGATACTTTTAGACCAAAAACACAGCTTTGATTACAATCAAGCATTACTTGATATAGGTGCGACAATTTGCACACCCAAATCGCCTTCTTGTCTTTTGTGTCCTGTGCATAATCTCTGTGATGGATACACAAATCCTACCCTTTACCCAAAACCTAAAAAATCTCATTTGCACCCACTTGAACTCCATTTAGCTCTTTGTATTGATGCAAATGGTAAAATCGCTTTTATACAAGGAGATAAAAGTGGCTTGTATCAAGGCTTGTATAATCTTCCAAACCTTGAAAAAGAACAAGTTGTAAGCTATGAAAAATGCGGAAGTTTCAAGCATCACTATACAAAATACGCTATTACCGCAAATGTGTATATTATAAATCAAGACACTTTTAAACACCTTGTTCCACAAACAAATCTCTATTTTTTCTCATATCAAGAGCTAGATTCTAAACCACTTTCATCACTTTGCAAAAAAGCATTAAAATTTGTGGATTCCAAAAAAAGCAAATAGAATCATTAGAAAATTATAAAGTTTTCTTGCTTTGTTATGCTATGGGTTATAAGCATTTTCGCCGTGTAACTTAGAATCTAAACCTTCCCTTTCTACTTCTTCATCTACGCGTAAATCTGTAAAAAGTGCTATTGTTTTAAATATTGCATAGCTTATGCTCGCGGAAAGCACAACACAAATCACAATCGCATAGAGCTGCTCAAGCAATAATTCATATTCACCACTAATAAATAACCCCTCACCAAGCGCACCTTCTGCTACTACAACAGGATTCACAGCTCCACTTGCAAAAAGCCCTGTGGCGATTCCACCCCAAATGCCACCAATGCCGTGCAAACTAAAGGCATCAAGTGAATCATCAAGTTTAAGTTTATCTTTAATAAAGCTTAAGCCAAAATAACAAATGCAAGCACCAATAGCACCAATAAGCACACTTGAGCCAACACCTATAAACCCACAGCCGGGAGTAATACTCACTAATCCAGCTACAAGCCCACTCAATGAGCCTAAAATCGTAGGGCGTCTATGAATCACCCACTCAAGCAGCACCCAAGTAAGATACCCGCTCGCAGCAGATACAATGCTTACAACAAAGGCATTTACAGCAATAGAATCCACGCTTCCAGCACTACCGGAGTTAAATCCAAGCCAACCGATAAAAAGTAATATTGCGCCTAAAAAAGCATAAGGCACGGAATGAGCTCCACCTTGTGTATATGGGATATTGTCTTTCCTAGCTCCCACAATCAACACACCTACAAGTCCAGCTACACCAGAGCTGATATGCACTACACCACCTCCGGCAAAATCTAAACCACCACGCGTAAGTAAAAAGCCATTTTCACTCCAAATCATATGTGCCAAAACATCATAAACCAAAGTGCTCCAAAGAAGCAAAAACACCACAAGCACACCAAGTTTGATACGCCCTACAAGTGAGCCTGTAATAATTGCTGCTGCAATAAGTGCAAACATCATTTGAAATACCACAAATAAAATATTTGGGATTCCGTGTTCATTTACTCCAGCAGTATTTGCTACAAACAAATGTTCTAAATTACCTACAACTCCAAACCAACTATCAGTGCCAAAACTAAGGCTATATCCAATTGCAATCCATTGCAAAGAAATTACACCAAAGCCTATAAAACAATTCATAATAGTATTTAATGTATTTTTAGACTTTACCATTCCAGCATAAAACATCGCAAGAGATGGTGTCATAAGTAGCACTAAAAGTGAGCAAAGCATAAGAAAAGAAGTATCAATAGGATTAATTGTATCAACGAAAGCCATCTTTATCCTCCTCGTTTTTGATAGGATAGGTAGGGAGATTCTAAATCCTAAGATTTAGAATCTGTAAGCAGGATTAAATCACACCTTGGTCAATCATTGCTCCAGCAACCTTGCGGAATCCCGCAATATTTGCACCAAGTACAAGATTCGTAGGATCACCAAATTCTTTTGCAGTCTCACTTGCATTTGTATAAATGCTTTCCATAATAGTATGTAAGCGTTTATCCACAACTTCAAAAGTCCAAGGATTCATACTTGCATTTTGTGCCATTTCTAAACCACTTACTGCCACACCACCTGCATTTGCAGCCTTACCTGGTCCATAGCAAATTTTTGCATCAAGAAATTGGTGAACAGCCTCAATGGTTGAAGGCATATTTGCACCTTCACTCACACATTTGCACCCATTAGCAAGAAGTGTTTTAGCATCATTCCCATTGAGTTCATTTTGTGTTGCACTTGGGAATGCTGCAAAGCAAGGGATAGCCCATACAGGATTACTATCTTTTGGATAATCAGCCACTTTTGTATAAACCGCTTGAGGTCTTGCTTTTGCATATTCTGCAAGTGTTTCGCGTCTTACTTCTTTGATTTCTTTGAGGAGAGCTAAATCAATACCCTCTTTATCATAAATCATACCTCGAGAATCGCTTGCTGTAACAGGAATTGCACCAAGTTGTTGTAATTTTTCAATAGTATAAATAGCGACATTTCCAGCTCCTGACACACTACAAATCTTACCTTCTAGGGTTTCGCCTCTAGCCTTAAGCATTTCTTGAGCAAAATATACACAACCATAGCCTGTAGCCTCTGTGCGAACAAGACTACCGCCCCAAGGAATCGCCTTACCCGTAAATACACCTTCAAAGCAATTTGTTAATTTACGATATTGCCCAAAAAGATAACCTATTTCTCTACCGCCTACTCCAATATCTCCTGCTGGGACATCAGTAGTAGCACCGATATGGCGATAAAGCTCATTCATAAAGGCTTGGCAAAATCGCATTATTTCACCTTCACTCTTTCCTTTTGGGTCAAAATCACTTCCACCTTTACCGCCACCCATAGCAAGTGTCGTGAGAGAGTTTTTCAAAATTTGCTCAAATCCTAAAAATTTAATTACACCTTCATTTACGCTTGGGTGAAAACGCAAACCGCCTTTATATGGTCCAATCGCAGAGTTAAACTCAATGCGATAAGCACGATTTGTTTGAATCTTGCCTTTATCATCAACCCAGCTTACGCGGAAGTGAATCTCTCTATCTGGCATCGTAAGACGCTCAAGTATAGCGTAAGATTCGTATTTCTTATCCTTTTGAAGTGCAGGCTCTAAAGATTCAAAAACTTCTTCTACAGCTTGGTGAAAAAGTATCTGTGAAGGATATTGTTCCTTAAGTTTGTTAAGAACATTACTTGCGTATGACATTGGTGCCTCCTTAAGTGGTTTTAAGATTATGCGTTAAACGCATTGGCATTTTAATACAAATTACTTTAAATAATCTTAATTAAGCTTAAATTAAAGTTATTTTTTACAATCCAAGTCCTAAAATTTCCCACAATTTTTCAACTTTTGTATCATCAAGTAAAATACTGCTCTGGGAATGGAGAAATTCCTCTATTTCATCTTTTATAAATTCATTGCCACTGATACAAGAATGATGAGCAAACAAAAATCCTTGCGCCAAGCTTATATTATTCCCGAGTGCCTTCTCACATATAAAACAAAGTGTATCATCACTGCTATGCGCCCTTCCTTCAAATTGAAGTAATTTTGCATACATTTCAAGCACTACGCGTTTAGGATTCTGCAAGTGCAATTTTTGCGCACCCTCTTCTAAAAGCCTAAAATAAAATTCATCAATTTCATACACATCGACCAAATGTTTATAAAAAAGCTTAACAAAATGTTGCCATATATAATAGCGCACACTATCGGATTCCCATTTAAATCCAAGGTGCATAATATGCTTAAGTTTGGGAAGAAAAGTCATACTTAATTCTTCTTCAAAATCAATTTTTCTCCCAATATTAATAATACTATGGCGCGCTCCATAAAAGCGATAGAGTGTCTTAATGTATGCGGGTGTGAGAATCTTTACAATCATATCTTCGCTATGTGTTTTTTGCATATGCAAAATATACCCCTGCACGACCAGCCTTTTTAAAAATAAAATTTCACTAGATACTCAAATGCTAATTTAAGAAATTCTAGCGCATAATTCTAGCTTAATTTTTAAGCCATAAGGGGCAGAGTTGAGTGCATTTTTACATCAAGCAGTTCTTGCTACACAAAAAATTATAGGAATTTTGCATAATAAAGATGATTCGCTTTATGCACTTCATAATGTCGGTGCAGGAGGTGATAGGAGCATTGGGGCAGATTTAATCAGTGAGCGTATTTATATGGAACATTTGCTTTCATTAGCGAGTATAAATTCCGAAGAAAGTGGCTTTATACAAGGTGCGGAAAGTGATATTATTGTATTAGACCCACTTGATGGAAGTGATAATTTTCTCTCCCATATTCCCTATTATGGTTCATCTCTTGCCTTATGTGATAAAGATGGCAAAGTTAAAGAAGCTGTAATATTTAATTTTTGCACCAAAGAAGGTGTGGCTCGTTTAGGAGAAAATACATTTAACTTTGATATTGAATCTTATCTCCTTAATGGTATTGCATCAACCCAAACCCTACAATGCACAACTTTAAGCAAATGTGGTATTTTTGAAAAGGCTTATTGTAATCCGCATATTGCTGCCTTTTTGTATAAAGAACACTTAAAATTCCGTTCTTTAGGAGCAAGTGCTCTCTCTATGGCAAAGGCGTATGAAGCAAACTTTATACTTTTTGTTGGAAAAATACGCGACTTTGACAGCAAGGCAGGACTCTTTTTGTGCAAAGATTTGCATCATATCTCTACAGATAATTTCACACTTATAAGCAAAGATAAGCATATTTTTGATACAATCTCACACATTTTTGCAAAAGATAAAGGATTATAAAATGGGTTTGGGTGATTTTTTCAAAAACAAAAAAGATGAAAAAGAAAATAAAAAAGACGACACACAAAAGGCTGATACGCCACCTAATCATTGGCTTAAGTGTCCTAGCTGTAACGCATTAATGTATTACAAAGAAGTTTTTTCACAATCTCATATTTGTCCTAAATGTAATTACCACTTTAGAATCTCAACCAAAGAGCGTTTAGAAATGTTATGTGATAAAGATAGTTTTGTAGAGTTTGACAAAGATTTACGTCCCATTGACCCACTTGAATTTGTCGATAAAAAAAGTTACAAAAAACGCATACAAGAAAATGAAGAAAAAACCGGACGAGCAAGTGCAGCCATTGCTGGAGAAACACTTATTGGTGGAGTTGGTATGCAGCTTGTGCTTTTTGATTTTGCCTTTATGGGAGGTTCTCTAGGTTCTGTGGAAGGCGAAAAAATCGTGCGCGCCATTGATCGTGCCATTGCTAAAAAACAAACACTTGTTATTCTCTCTACAAGTGGTGGAGCGCGTATGCAAGAATCTACTTTTTCCCTTATGCAAATGGCAAAAACTTCCGCAGCCCTCAATAAACTCTCTGATGCAGGATTACCTTTTATCTCTGTGCTTCTTGACCCGACATTCGGCGGGGTAAGTGCGTCATTTGCATTTTTAGGAGATATTATTATTGCAGAGCCGGGTGCAATCATTGGATTTGCAGGACCACGCGTAATTAAACAAACCATTGGCGCAGATTTGCCAGAAGGATTCCAAACGGCAGAATTTCTACTTGAGCACGGACTTATTGATATGGTCGTGCATCGTAAAGACCTGAAAAAAACATTAAGCGACATTAGCAAAATGCTTAACCCACACTATGCAAATCAACATTTATTCTATAACTAAAAAAGACATTAAATATCAGGCTCTACAAGAGGAATTATGTATGCAGTGTAAGCAATTTAACGCACAGATTACACATTTTGATTTATTTCCGCAATCTGTTAAAAATGCACAAAAAATCTCATCGCTCAAAGCACAACAATCCTATACACAAGTCTTTCTGCCCTATCTTAATAGCGCAGCACTCAATATTGCTCTTCACCCACAGGGCAAAAGTTATGATTCTGTAGAGTTTGCACATTTTATAGAATCTTACAATCTTGTGCAATTTTTTATAGGTGGGGCGTATGGACTTGAACAATCCTTTATCAAACTTACCCACGCACTAAGCTTAAGCGCTATGACCTTTAGCCACAAAATCGCTAAAATCGTGCTATGCGAGCAAATTTATCGTGCATTAAGCATTCTCTCATCTCATCCGTATCATAAATAGGAGGTTTTATGATTAATTATGGTTTTTTTGAAACGCTTCTCAATGAACGTTTAAGCAAACTCTGTGAAAGTGTAAAACACAAAAATACACATATCACCCAGATTCAAAATACTCACCATAAAGATGAGGGTGATATTGTAAGAGCAAATTTGCAAGGCAATTTAGAAATGGGTATGATTGATTTATATCAAACAGAAATAAATGATATACGCAATTCATTGCAAAAAATCAAAGATGGTGTATTTGGTATATGTGAAATGTGTGATGATGAGATTGATGTGGAGCGTCTCAAAGTCAAACCTCACGCGAAATACTGCATTAACTGCCGCGAACTTTTTGAAAAAACACAAAAAAAGGAGACACGATGAAACTCAAATATTATGTTACTTTCTCTGCTATCTTTATGCTGATAATCGGAGTATATGCCTACGAACTAGAATCTTCTAGCTACACTTACCATATTCCCTTTAGTCAAATGAATATCACTCTACCCGTAGCAATTTGGATTATCCTTATTCTGGCATTGTTTTTTGTAGTTACTTTGATATTTTTTGCTTCCGCGTGGGCAAAAGACATATTAGAAAACTACCAACGCAAACACGATTATGATAAGCTCCTTACACAAATTAATGAACAAGCCCTAAATCAAGACATTAAAAACCGCATTTTTAAGCGCAAAGCCTTTGGAGATTTATCCAAAATATTACAAAGATTCTATCTCAAGCCACGATTAGATTCTGCAGAAAGTTTTAATCACAAAATTGACACACTTTTTGAAAATTATAAAGATGTGATGAGTGGCAAAGTCGTTGATTTAAAAAATTATCATTTAAGTAATGACAATAAATTTAATGTGCAGAATCTCAAAAATATGATTCAAAAAGACTACAAAAATGGTTTTAAAATTTTAGAAAAAAATTACCCAAATGAACTCAAACATTATGCGGTGCTTGAAATTTTAAAAAATGCCCAACTTAAAGAGCTTGAAAAACTTTCTTCACTTTTTACAGATGAGATTCTTGACAAATCAATTGCACAAGAAATTTTCAAACTCTATCTTAAAAATCCCAAACACATCGCCAATAGCAATATTTATGAAGCACTAAAAAAAGTAGGCACAAGCCCAATGGAAT
Organism: Helicobacter japonicus; assembly: GCF_000762845.2. GTDB lineage: Bacteria > Campylobacterota > Campylobacteria > Campylobacterales > Helicobacteraceae > Helicobacter_C > Helicobacter_C japonicus. The sequence goes on from NZ_JRMQ02000002.1 coordinate 78,979, forward strand.
ATGTGCAATATGCCATCAATTCTAAAGGTAATCTCACACCCGATGAGTGGCTATGTTTTTTTGAAGAATGTGCAGATTTTGATGAAAAAGCTGAAATGGCATTTTTTTATGTGCTTTTTGAACTTGAGATGATAGATAAAGCCAAAGAGAGACATCGCTCTCACAGCAAAGGAGAATACAAATTTATTGATGCGTATTTAGATTTACGCTCACTTAATAAAAACTACCCATTTGATATTTTTATTTTACAGCCACAAAATGCGTGAGACTTTAGAATCTCTCTAAAATATAGAGTATCATATTTCAATGCTTTAGGATTCTAAAAATCTTAAAGCATTAGTCTAAAGGTGTAAGTGCATTATCATTCTGCACACGATAACTTATGCTTTTATGCTTTGCATATACCACTTGCGCTCCGGGAGCATTTTTAACAAACCGCCTCCTTGTCCAATCCACCACAAAATCTCCAGCACCCTTACGCCCTACATAAAGCCCCACTAAAATACCTGCCACTTTATGCAATAGGGTGCTAGAAGGCATTTTTTTACCACAATGAATAATCATATGCGCACTTGGCACATCACGTATATGCAACCATATATCATCAGCCTTTGCAGATTCTAAAAGCTTCTGATTTTCCTTTGCATTGCGCCCTATGCTTATTTTGAATCCTTCCACAAAAAAACTCTCATTTTCTCTTGCACCTATGTTGCTTGATTTTTGTGTCTTTTGATGTGATAGGGCAAATACATCGCCAAAATCTTCAAAACGTTCTACAAGAGCAATTTGACTTGCAATAAAATCTATCTTTTCTTGCAAATATTCTCTTTGTTTATTTAAATGTTGGGCTTTTTTATTATATTTTTTACTCTGTGTAAAATACCAGTTTCCTGCTTCTTGCAAATCCCTTGCACAAGCAGGAAGAGGCACACACACATTTTGAGCATTTATATCTTGCAATATAACAGAATCTGAAATAATTTTTTTTGTAGAAAATAAATGCAATGAGCTAAAAATAAGCTCCCCATAATGTGCATAAAGCAATGCAGATTCTATTAACTCACCTTGTTTGGGGAGATGAGCTAAATGCTCTTTAAGTGTATCTTGTTTCATTTGTAAATTTTTAAGAATCTGCTGTTTTTTGTTCTGCTTTGCTTTGGAGTATATCTCTTTATATGTCAATTCAAGCAATGCACAGACTTTTTGAGGCTCTATATTTTCACAACTTATAGAATTTGCAGGTTGTGGCAATGGCAATAAAACCTTGCCTACACGCACTTCTCGCCAAGACTTATGATTAGGGATATGACGCAAAGCCTCACACACCACCATATCTTTATCGCATAAAATTACATTAGTATGTTTGCCGGTAAATTCACATACAAGCCAAGAATATTGCACTTTATAATGCTCTTTTTGTGCGAGAAAAAATTGCAAGATTCTATTATCACCATCTACTTGTGCAGATTCTATATACGCACGAGTAGTGTATTGAGCAAGTTTAATATCAAATGGTGCGCAAAATTCCTTTGTGCCAACAATCTCCTTATCACTTATAAAGATACCGCTATGGGCGCGTGTCATATCAAAATAAAATCTACTCCTTTTGCCTTGTGTATCCTCGCATACAAGCATAAAAAGATTATCACCCTTGCGTTTAAAGCTAATAAGCGTTTGCATTTGTTGCATATAGGCACAAAAGCCTTTTAGCAAGGCAAGATTCACTATTTTTTACCTTGTGCTAAATGAGCCCTTGCAAATTCAAGAGCTTGAGGTGTGATATTTGAGCCACTAATAATACGCGCTACTTCGCGCACTCTACCTTCAAAATCAAGTTTTGTAATTGTGCTATACCCATCTTGCTTCTCTACAAGATAATGATTGTCCGCTAAAGACGGCATATGCGTTTGATGAGAAATAGCAAAGATTTGGTAATCGCGTGAAAGTATTTTAAGAATCTGCGCCACGCCTTCACTCTCCTCTCCACTTAGATTCGCATCAATTTCATCAAGCACTAAAATCCCGCTCTTTGGCTGAAGCTGCATTTCAATACACATCATCACAAGGCGCAAGCGATTATATTCTCCAGAGGAGAGCACATTTACTTCACTTTTCCCAAGCATTAAAACACATTCACTCGCTCCCTTTTGATAAAGTGGCACTTGAGTAAGCTGTAAGCAACTTTTGTGCAAACGCAATTGGACACAAAGCTCGCTTATACGAGTATTAAGCTCTTCTAAAAACTTTTGGCGACTTTTATGCAAGGCAAGTGCATTTGCTTCACATTGAGCTTCAAGAGCGAGAATCTCCTTTTGCAAATACTGTTTATCAAAGCTTAGATTCTCATATTCTTGCATTTTTTGCTTCTGTTCATTAAGATATTCAATCGTATGTGTAATGCTCCCAAAACGGCGGATATATTCAGCAAGGGCAGCAATCCTATCAAGCACCTCTTCGGCATTCATCTCGTTGAGACTTTCCATTTGCTCTTCTTGATTTTGCACGAGTGCTTCAAATTCACTTAAACCATCAATAAGATTCGGACAAGTTTTATCTATCAACGTTAAAAATGTTTCAAAACTCTGTGTTAAATCTAAAGCTTCACGCACTTTATGAAGCTGTTCTTTAATTTTTTCTTGCTTTGAGAGCATTTTTTTGAGAGAGAGGAGTTCTTCATATTCTCCCTCTTTTGGTTTTAGACTCTCAATCTTTGCTATTTCAAATGCAGTAAATTCTTTTAAAGTAGCAAGATTTAACTCTTTAGATTCCATATCTTTGAGCCTTTCTCTTGCTTCACTTAAATTCTTAAAATCAGTTTCATACTGCGCCAATAATGCACTATGGTTTGTATCTTTAGTATTTATAAAAAGGTCAAGGATTTTTAAAATATTGCTATTTTTAAGCTCATCTGCGCCTTTGGTGCTAATATGCTTTGCAAAGCCGCTTACAATATCGTGGAGCTTTTTTTTAGAGCTTGATATATGGTTAAGAAAATAACGCGTTTTGTCCTTTTTTAAAATACTCAAAACAATCTCATCATCGTCATTTGGAATCCCATTTGCCAACCAATCAAACTCAATAGAATCTAAAGCAATATTTGCTTCAATTAAATCCGCATTACTCTCCTTAATCCCAAAAATAGCAAGCAAAGATTCCATAAATACAGACTTACCACTCCCACTCGCACCACTAAATACATTAAATCCACCTTGCATATATAATTCTATATCTTTAAAAGCGGGGGAATTATGTATAAGAATCCGCTTAATCATTAATGCTCCTTCTTTATCACACCTTTACATTTTCTATCATTTTTGCCATTTTACACATTTAATATTCATTATCACCCCATTTAAACTTTTCTTTCAAAACACTAAAATAATCCCTTGTTTGTGGATAAATGAGTTTTGCACTCTGACTAAGTGCTTGAATCTGAATCCTGTGAGTTGGAGTGATATCAATCATTTCCTGCCCATCAATAATAAGTTTTGCTCTTTGTTGTGCATAAAATTCTAGCACAAATTCATCATTAAGCACCAATGGGCGTTGTGTAAGAGAATGTGGCGCAATGGGTGTAAGCAAGATATTACGACAATAAGGATAAATCACTGAACCACCTGCGCTAATATTATAAGCTGTCGAACCTGTGGGTGTGCCAATAATTAGTCCATCACAAACATAAGTATTAAAATGTTTGTTATCAATACTTGCACAAATACGCACCATACCACTTAATTCGTGCTTGGAGATGAGAAACTCATTAATAGCAAGAAAAGAATGTAAAAGTTTATGTTCTTCATCATACACATTCGCTTGAAGCACAAGATGATCTTGCAATATATAATCACCATTTTTAAGGCAAGGAATAAAAGAGGGAAGATTCTGTGGCATAAGTGCGGTAAGAAAACCTAAACGACCGGTATTAACCCCCATACAAGGAAGATTATATTCAAAAGAGCGGCGCAACATTGCAATCAATGTCCCATCACCACCTAAGCTTACAAGCGCATCACATTGTGAAGCAATGGAAGCAAAATCCACTCCTAAAAGCTCAATCATTCCTCCACTAATACTTTCTAGCATTACTTCAATGTCTGCATTATGGAACTCTTCACGCACTTGTAAAAATACACTTTTAAGCTCAGGAGTCGAAGGACGCAAAACCACACCGATTTTATGAATGACTGGATTAGACTTACTCATATCTGCCTCTATATGTGTCGCTTACAAAGTTATAATGAAGATTCTATATATTCCTTTATCCTAAAAGTAAATACAATATCTCCAAAACCTCTGCTTAAATTCTATCAAAAATCCTCTAACTATTCTACATAAAATGCACGCACAACAAATCCACGCTCTCTTGCTTTTTGCTGACTTAATCCTTCAAACACCGCGACACTAGGTAATTTTTTACCCACAACATAAATAGCTTCTCTTGCGCGAAAACTCGCTAAACCCTCTTGTTTTAATTCAGGACTTGAGCCTGCATAGGGGAGATTATCTACTATGCCAGATACTTCAAAAGCTACAATTTTGTTATCTTGATGAATCATCTCTATAATACCCTCACTCAATTCATTAAAACAATTTTGTGGCATACCCCAACGCCCTATTTTCATATTTTTACAATGTGCAACTATTTTATCTTTTGGTTTAATAGAATATTTGAGTTTAGTTGGTAGATTATCACGTTCTTTTTTGAGGGCTTTACTTTGGGCTTTCAAAAGCTCAATCTGCTGATCTTTTGCATCTAAGGCTGATTGTTGTATATTTTTTTCTTGAAAGCGAGATTCTATATTTTGTGTTGCCTCATCAAGTATAATAGGAGAAAATGCAACCATATAATAATATCCACCCCCAAGCACCGCTAGAAGTAGAATAATAGCACCTAAAAAATACCATTTTGCCCTGCTTGACTTCCTTTCCATAATACCACTCCTTTGTATGCAAATAAGGCTATTGTGAAAAATTTGTAGCAAAAAACATTCCTTAAAATCTTATTTCCCTATACTCGATTCTATATTTTAAGATAAATTGCTCTATTTAGAATCCACTTCAAAAAAAACTTAAAATCCTGTTCAAAATGTTTATTTTATACACATCGCTGATAAAGTAGCTTCATAAAGTGTATAAATTAAACACACTTATTCTATGATTGAAGTAAATATTTTTAAATATTTAATTTTTTGGAGGAAAAAACTATGGGCTTTATTGATTCTATCAAGGCACAAGCAAAAACTTGTAAAAAGACAATTGTTCTTCCTGAAGTTGATGATATGCGCACAATTGAGGCAGCAGTGAAGATACTGAATGAAGATTTTGCTCATCTTGTTCTGCTTGGTGAAAAAGAGGAGATTTGTGCTAAGGCAAAATCTGAACTCTCTCATCTCCCAACAGAAGCACTACAAAAAGCAACTTTTCTCACGCTTAAAGATACTGCACTCCTTGATGAACTTATCACTCTTCTTGTAAAGCTACGGGGACATAAGGGTGTAGATAGCACAAAAGCGAAAGAACTTTTGCTTAATGATTCTCTTTATTTTGGCGCAGCTCTTGTAAAAATAGGAAAAGCTGATGGTATGGTAGCAGGAGCTACTCGGGCGACTTCTGATGTATTACGCGCAGGATTGCAAGTTGTTGGCACTGCACTAGATTCTAAGCTTGTATCAAGCTTTTTTATAATGGTCGTGCCTGATTGCGATTATGGGCTAAATGGCACACTCGTATTTTCTGATTGTGGATTGTGTCAGAATCCAAATGCTGAAGAACTTGCTCACATTGCTATCTCAAGTGCTAAAAGTTTTGAATCTATTACTCACAATGAGCCTTTTGTAGCTATGCTTAGTCATTCTACTTATGGAAGCGCAAAACACCCTGATATTGACAAAGTAGTAGAAGCTACAAAAATTGCAAAACAACTTGCCCCTCAATTTAAAATTGATGGCGAATTACAGCTTGATGCAGCAATCGTCCCAAGCGTAGGAGCATCAAAAGCAAAAGGTTCAAATGTTGCAGGAAAGGCAAATGTGCTTATATTCCCTGACTTAGATGCAGGAAATATAGGCTACAAACTCGTGCAGAGATTTGCTAAGGCAGAAGCTTATGGACCTATCACACAAGGTATGGCTGCACCAATAAATGATCTCTCAAGGGGTTGTAGTGCTGATGATATTGTAGGCGTGGTAGCCCTTAGTGCGCTCCAAGCCAAATAAAATGTAAAGGAAGAAATATGAATATTTTAGTTATTAATTGTGGAAGTTCATCATTAAAATTTCAACTTATTAATATGGATTCTGAAAAAGTTATCGCTTCAGGAATCTGCGATAGAATCGGTATTGATGGTAGTGTGCTTAACTATAAAAATGCTGAAGGCAAAAAATATGAGCAAAAGGAACCTATGGCTAACCACACAAAAGCCATAGAAATGGTGTTAGAATCTTTAACAAATAAAGAATATGGTGCGATTAGTTCGCTTAATGACATTCGTGCTATTGGGCATCGTGTCGTGCATGGAGGAGAATTTTTTAAAGAATCTGTGCTTATCAATGACTATGTAATTGAGCGCATTAAAGAATGCTCTGATCTTGCTCCATTACACAATCCCGCACATTTAATGGGAATTGAAGCGTGCAAAGCAAAAATGCCAAAAACCCCTATGGTTGTTGTGTTTGACACAGCATTTCACCAAACTATGCCTCCACAAGCTTATATTTATGGTGTGCCTTATGAATGGTATGAAAAACATAAGGTGCGCCGATATGGATTCCACGGGACAAGCCATAAATATGTCTCACAAAAAACAGCAGAATTTTTAGGTCTCGATTATTATAATTCTAAAATTATTGTATGCCATTTAGGGAATGGCTCATCAATTTCCGCAATTAAAAATGGGCAATGTGTGGATACAAGTATGGGACTTACGCCACTTGAAGGCTTAATTATGGGAACTCGTAGTGGGGACTTAGACCCTGCTATTTTAGAATACATATCAAAATGTGAAGACTTAGATATTCAAAGCATTCTTAGTATTTTAAATAAAAAATCCGGTGTGCTTGGCATTTCTGGTGTATCAAGTGATTTTAGAGACTTGCTCGATGCAGACTTAGGAGGAAATGAACGTGCAAAACTTGCGCGACACGCCTTTGCATATCGTGTGATGAAATATGTTGGAGCATATTGTGCAGCAATGAATGGTGTAGATGCTGTAAGCTTTTGTGCAGGTGTAGGCGAGAATGCAAAGTTTATCCGCGGTATGATAGTCAATAATCTTGCATTTTTAGGTGTAAAACTCGATGAAGAAGCAAATAATGTCTGTGGCAAAGAAGCTATTATCTCTACCAAAGATTCTAAAGTGAAAGTATGCGTTATCCCTACAAATGAAGAGCTTGTTATTGCGCGGGACACAAAAGCTATTGTTTCCCAACTTAAAGATGAGAAATAATTCTATAAAGGGAAAATAATGCGGAGCGTCCTCAAAACAAAACGCACACTTTTTGTTTGCATAGATGTGCAAGAAAAACTCGTGGAAAAGATGGCACATAAAGATAAGGTAATAAAAAATACGAATATCCTTTTGCATTCTGCCAAAGAATTGCATATTCCTATGCTTATTACAGAGCAATATCCTAAGGGACTAGGCAAAACACACAGTGCTATTTCAATTCCACAGGGTGTGCATACTTTAGAAAAAACAAGTTTTGGTATATTTGGTGATGAAAAAATAGCCTCATTTATTGCCCAAAGTAAAGCGAAAACACTCGTGCTTTTTGGGATAGAAAGCCACATTTGTGTGCTTCAAAGCATTATAGAAGCGCGTAATTTAGGCTATGAATGCATACTTGCCGCTGATGCGTGTAGCTCTCGTGATGAGCAAAATCACCAGCTTGCCCTCAACTTTTTCAATACACAAGGGGTAGTAATACTCCCTACAGAATCTATTCTTTTTAGAATCTTGGGCGATGCCAAACACGCCTCATTTAAAACAATTTCTGCCCTTATAAAATAAAACCAGTTTGTGTGCCTTAAAAAGCACACAAGCAAAACCTCACTTTAGAATCCCACTCAAACCATCATAACTTGAGAGCAATCCATATTGCAAGCATTTTATTTGAAACTTATTCAGCTTAGGGCAATGGCATAGAGTGGAACTCCCTTTGCTTGTCTAGTTTTAGCAACAGATTATAAAATACAATATGGAGCATAGCAAAGGATAAAGCGAAGCAATGGATATAACACTCACACAAAACTTTATTCAAATCACGGTTGAAGAAGACAATGATTTTCTCCACAAAGCCTTAGCCTATGCCGAAAAATACTTTTCCAAAAGCTATCGCTTATCGCGCACGATTCTTATTCTTGATGATGGCGAACGATTCAAAAAAGATTATCTTGTAAATTGGGCATATCACGCCTTTGGACAAGATGAAAAGCAACAAAAAATCCACAATCTCATAGATAACTTAGACAATCCAAATCCCCAAAATGATGATAAAAATGAGGAAACCTCTCTAATTCAACCTATAGAAGAGCCTCTGCAAGATTTAAAATATTTACTTGATTTTACCTATCTGCCTATACGCATTAAAATTGTAAATAAAAATTCTCTCATTGAAAGAGTAAAAATTAGTTTGCGTCTGCTTAACGCAAAACGCGTAATGCTCAAAATGGATAAAGCAAACAATGTTGCAAGACGTTATATTGCGCATATTTTTGAGGATTATTATGTGGGCTGTGATAGAGACGAGATATATTTAGACAGCACAAAGCCATACTTTTGGGAAAGCATTATGAATCTTATTAGCTTTAAAGTTATTCATAATGTTATTTTGGATTTTGATTATGATAGTTTTGCCAATCGTGGAGGGCTAGGTAGTTTTGAATCTTCTTTTCTTACTGATGAAGAGCGAGTATTGCGGAGTTGCTATATGACTTTAGAATGTCATTATCAAGATGATTTTGAGCAAGTAAAGAAAAATTATCTCAAACTTGCAAAAGAATACCACCCAGATAATGTGTTTGGGCAAGATGAAGAAATCATAGAAAGCTACAGCGATAGATTCAGAAGAATCCAAGAAGCCTACGAAAAGATTAAACACTATCTAAGGGCATCTTAGAAATTACCTCAATCCTCATTTTCTAGCAGTTCTTTCCTTGTGCTTTACCTTGCTCCAAAATAAGAAAATTACATCAATGCAAAATTAATGAGATTTACGATATTCCAAAATCATTGCATAGGCTTCATCTTTTAAGCGCAATTTTTGCTTTTTAAGCACTTCAAGCTCCATATCACTCATAATTTCCTCGCCATCTTCAATCTTTTTGATTCTATCATCAAGCTCATTGTGCTCATCAAAAATCTTTGCAAAATGTGCATTGCTTGTCTTTAGCGCGGTAACCTCATCTCTGTATTCGTGAAACATAACTGCTCCTTTTCAATAAAAATAAATGCTTTATTATAGGATATTTTCAATAATGGTGCATTTTTTATTTTAAAATCCCCCTACAATAATTGGATTATAGAATCTAACTTCTATAATCAGCATTGATTTTTACATAGTTATAGCCTAAATCACAGCCATAAGCAACAAATCGCCCATTACCTTTGCCTAAATCACAAGTAATCCTAAAGCTTTCTTGCTCCATTATAGCCGCTGCCTTTGCTTCTCTCTCTTCATCAAAGCAAATTTGCCCCTTATCAAACACTACCACAGAATCAAAGGCTATTTTTAAACTTTCCTCATTGCATTCCACGCCACTTGCACCAATTGTTGAGGCAATTCTCCCCCAATTTGGATCTCCTCCATAAATTGCGGTTTTAACAAGAAGTGAATTGCTCAAGGCTTTTGCAGCGCATACAGCCTGTGCCTCATCTCTTGCGCCACACACCTCAAAGGCTACAAGCTTCGTAGCACCTTCACCATCTCTTACCATATCGGTAGCAAGTTTGTGCATAATCATTTTTAAAGCTTCTGTGAAAGCCGCTTCATTATATGCCCCACTTCGCCCATTAGCAAACAAAAATACAGAATCATTTGTGCTCATATCGCCATCTACGCTAATGGCATTAAAGCTTGTCTTGGCACACTCACGCAAGATTCTATCACCTTCATTTTGAGGCACAAGCGCATCGGTTGTGATAAAACAAAGCATAGTTGCAAGAGCAGGCTGTATCATACCTGCTCCCTTTGCCATAGCTCCGATACAAAAACTTTCTCCATTATCAAGCTGCACCCTTAATGCAATTTCCTTACTAAAAGCATCTGTCGTGCGTATCGCATCAGCAGCACGAGCGTGAGCATTTTCATCTCGTTTTTGAATCTCAAAAGCATTAAAAGAAGCAATAATTTTGTCTTTAGGAAGATATTGCCCAATGACACCTGTGCTTGACATTATAGGATTTTGTATGAAAGGGAACTTCTGTGTAAGTGCGGATAAAATATCACATACATCTTGCACGCCTTTTTGTCCTGTCATAGCATTAGCATTCTTGGTATTTATAAGCACAAAATTACTCTCTTTGTCTTGAACAAACTGCTTAAAATGTATTATAGGTGCGGCTTGGAAAGCGTTACTTGTAAAAAGTGTAAAAGGCTTGAGCGCATCTTCACTATACAAAAATGCGACATCAAGCGCAGGAGTGCCATCAGCAAGTGGAGGCTTTAATCCTGCGCTTACACCATCAGCATAGAATCCTTGTGGAGCATTTATTCCTCCTTTAACAGGAATAATATCAAACATAATCAACCTCCTGTGGTTTTTGTTTTTTCATAATAAGTCGCTTTGTAGAGCGAATATTTTCGCTTGAGCCGATGACAAGGAGTTTGCATTCACTTGAAACAATCGTATTGCCACTTGGCATAGTAATATAAGTGCCATCTTTTTGTGTAAGCCCCACAACCGACACATTTGTAACATCACGAAAATGTGCTTCCTTGAGTTTTTTTAACACAAGCCAAGAATAACGTGGCACAATAATCTCTTCCAAATCAAGTGGTGTATCGTGGCGATATAAAAATCGCTCAAGCAAATTTTCCATATCAGGACGCACTGCCATTGCAGAGATTCTTTGTGCCATAAGCTTAGGAGCAGAAATTACAGAATCACAGCCAAGTTTTTTGAGTTTATTACATTCTTCTTCAGAATTAGCTGCAGCGATGATATAGTAGGGTTTTCTCTTGAGCTCCTCTTCAAAAAGCCGCACACTCACCACCATAGTAATATTATCTGCAGGATTCTTAGAAAAGCTAACAATACCTTTAGCACTTGAGAGGTGAGATTTTAACATCGCAATATGGGTATGAGGGTCATCAATAATATAGTAAGGATATTTATGCTTTTTTGCTTCTTTCTCAAAATCTGGAGAGTTATCCACTACAACAAAAGGTATATGGGATTCTAAAAATTGCTGGGCAAGTTGTATTGCAAAATCATTATGATAACAAATTACATAATGATTTTGCAAACGCGCAATATTATACACCATTTTCTGCTCCTTAATCAATGCAATGAGTGTGCCATTATTTACAATACTCATAATAAATGCCACACTAAAAGTTACAACTCCCGCTCCACATATCATAAGCAACACAGTGAAAATAATTGTAATTGTGCCAAAACGATCTTCTCCTAATGAACCAAAGCCAGTATTTGTAAAGGTATAAGAAGCCTGAAAAAATGCTTGCATTAAATCATAATCTTCTAAAACCAAATACCCTAAAGTGCCAAAAAGAAGAAAAAGTTGAACAAGAATAAGCGGAAGTCGAAAGTATTTGAGCTGCTCATACAGCTCACCTGAAAGTGAAATATCCGGTTTGGGGTTGTTGCCCCAACGAAGAATTTTTTTAAACTTTGCGAACAAAATACAAATATAACTCTATGAGTATTTTTTTAATGTGCGTAAAGTAGAGGCTGCTACTCTAACACGAACCCTTGTGCCATCTTCAAGTTTAAGCACTATACTTCGAAGATTTGGGAGTGAGCGTCTTTTTGTTTTATTATTTGCGTGGCTCACATTGTTACCTACCATAGGACCTTTGCCTGTAAAAAAACATTTCTTTGCCATAAAAACCCTTTATTATAAAATAGAATGAGGATTCTAATCAAACTTAGCACAAAACTACCTTAATTCAATTAATAAGCACGCTCATACCCACGCGTAAGCCTTCAATATGTGTAACAGGATAGGCTTCCACTTCAAAAGTCTTTATATCATAGCCCTTATGCGCACTTGTTGCTCTCCAAGTCGCAAAATCACCCATCACAGAGACAAATGCTACCTTAAACTCTGCCTCTGTATTAAGTGAGGGAATATATGCTTTAAAAGTGCTATCCTTAGGAAATTCCTTTAGACGATATTCTGGAAGATGAAAACTAATCCACGCATCATTCATATCAATCATAAGCACTACTGGGAATCCGCTAGGTGCAAGCTCACCCTCGTGAAGCAAAACATTGCTAATTTCACCATTTGCAGGTGCAATAGCTTGTGTATCTTTAGCATAGCTTTCTACCTCACTTACTTGTCCCGCTGCAGCATCTTCTTTAGCTTGAGCAGCAATTTTAGTCTCGCTACTTGCTCCATCAAGAGCAAGTTTATATTGTTGATAGGCTACATTTTCGTTATGTTTAGCTGTGGTGTAGTTTGCATAAGCCTCATCGCGTCTTTGTTGGCTTATTACACCATCTTTGTAAAGAGATTCTATACGTTCATAAGTGCTTTTAGCAAGATTTGCCATTGTTTTTGCACCCTGCCACACATCTTTTGCAGATTGTATTGTTTCTACTCTTGCACCTTGTTTTGTTTCTGTGCTTAAAGCTTTGGCTGCTTCATATCCAGCTCTAGCTTGCTCGAGTTTTGCTTGAAGCTCTGGAGAATTAATACTATAAACCAAATCTCCCTTTTGAAGCATATCGCCCTTTTTTACAAAAATATTTTCCACGCGTCCAGCAACTTTAGAGCTAATAGCATATTCCCGCGCCTGCACTTGAGCATAGATTCTATCCTCTTTTGGTTCATACGCACGTGTAAAACTAATGATAAGCCACAGCAAAAAACACAATGCTACTCCAATCAATGCTACAAGTTTTAAGGATATTTTCATACCTTCTCCTTCATCTTAATTAAAAAAACCATAGAATCTTTCTAGTTCATCACTTAAAGCAAAAAGCCTTGAAAGAGCAATAACATATTGGTATGCCACACTTTGTCGCTCTATGATAGCCAGAGAAAGAGCATTTTGTGCATCACTCACTTCTGTGCTTGTGCTCATACCTTGTAAAAATGCACTTTGCCGCAATTTTAGATTCTCACTTGCAAGTTCCACAGAAGATTGCAAACTAAAATATTGCGTTTTATAAGAAAGCACTTCATTATAAGTTTTTTCACAAAGTGTTTTTAAATCTTTTCTTGCTTGAGAGGTTGCAAATTGCGCTTCAAGCGAAGCAATTTTACTCGCTTGATACTTCTGAATCCTTCCATTTGGTGTAAGAAGAGACCATCTCGCCCCAATACCCACATACCAATTAGGCATTGCTTTTTCGAACAATGTTTTATTCTCGTTCATAATATAGCTTCCAAAAAGCCCAACATCTGGTAAAAATGAAGCAAATTCAATACGAGAAAGCTCGTGAGTTGCTTGGATCTTGTTATCCATTATTTGCAAGGCAGGATAGACTTCAAGTGTTTTATTCACAAAATAATCTACCTTCTCTAGCAAACTCTCCTGCTTAATATCAATCATTTGAGCTAAACTTAAAGGTGCTGAAGAATCATTCCCAAGCAACGCATTTAACGCCATAAAGGCAATATCAAGATTATCTCTTGCTTTTTGAACTTCAATATTTGATTTATCATAATTTACCTGCGCTTGCAGCGTTTCTAATCGCGCAATTTGCCCCTTTTCTTGAAGTTTTAACGCATTTTGATAATGTGCTAAATGCCCTGCATTAGCGTCTTCAAGTGTTTCAAGAATCTGATTTGCTAACACTACTCCATAATACAGCTTTGCACAATCCTCAAATAAACTTAATTCCTTGAGTTTAAGCGCAAGTGAAGCGTCTTCAAGTGCAAGTTGAGAGAGTTTATTGGCAAAATATTTTTTTCCTCCAGTAAAAAGTGGATATACAATATTCAATGCGCCAAAAATAATATTTTGATCTTGCAAAGTAACAGGTTTTGCAAGATGAGGAAGTAAAGCATCAAGAGGTGGTCCTACTGCACTTAAACCAGATGCATCAAAAAACTGCGTTTTTATTGGCTCTTGAAAATGAATATAAGCTGCATCAAGCGACACTTGCGGAAGATAGAGCATTTTTGTTGCACTTCGTAATTTTTCTTGTTTTTGCAATGCACTTTGTGAGCTTTTTAGTCCATCATTTTGGCTTAAAACTTGTTTATAGGCAGATTCTAAACTTAAATACTCTGCTTGGAGCACATTTAAGAGTAGTGCAATGAGAGTGAGCCACTTTTTCATTATATGCCTTTTATGTTAAACTTTCATACAAAAGAAATGGCAAGATTGTAACGCAAAAACGCAAATAATTAAGGAGGAGTGCAATGCAAGAACTTAAGGCAAAACTTGATGCGTGTTATATGCACTATAATAATCCTCATTCACTTGATGAAAACAAACTCGACCCACTCCTTATTGCTAAAACATATAAACAATCTCCATTGATTGCTGAAATCTCCCTGATATGTGCCCTTCTCTCCTATGGGAATGTCAAAGCAATTGTGCAAACATTGCGAAAACTTGAAAGGCTTGATTTTAACCTCTTAAAATCTATGCGAACAATTATGCAAGAAGATGAAGAATCTTTTCCTTATTATAGATTCCAAACGCGTAAAGACATAAAAACACTTTTTATCATTATCGCTTCTTTGCTTGAAAATGGTGGGCTCAAAAAACATTTTCTCCAAGCATTCAAGAATCCTCCAGCAAGTTTTATTCTATGGAATAAAAGCAAAAACATCTATCACGCTCGTATGATTTATAGCATATATCATTGCATAGACATACTTTATACATACATCTCAAAACATCATATTTCTCAAAGTAAAGGCATTAACTTTACTCTTGGCACATCTTTAAGCGAGATTCTAAAAACTAAGGGTAATCCACCTAGTAATGCAAGTGCGCTCAAAAGGTGGAATATGTTACTGCGGTGGCTTGTGCGTAAAGATGAGATTGATATGGGGATTTGGCAAGATTCCCTCTCTCCTCAATATCTCATTTTACCTCTTGATACGCATACTTTTAGACTTTGTAAAAAATTTAGAATCTTAAATACAAAACACGCTAATTTACAAAGTGCGCTGCAGGCTACAGATACTCTCGCACTTATGTGTGAAAACGACCCTGTGCGCTATGACTTTGCAATCTATCGCTTAGGACAAAACAAAATCCGTTAGAATCACTTATCTAAGATTCTATCACTCAAATCCCTACACAAAGATTCAGCAATATTGCAAGATATTTTAGGGTTAAGCGTTAATGTGGGTGGAGTTACGCTAAAAACAACATTTTGCGTGCCAATAATTGCTATAAGTTGTGTTTTTTGCACAATAAAAACACATTGTGGCGTAGCATTATCACCAAGAGTAGAGAGTATATTTTGAGCATAAATAGGATTTATAGAATCTCCCCGCACAAAGCTATCCGCGTAATATGCATTCAAAGCATTTTGAGTGTGAGCAAGACGCGCCTTGAGGTGTAAAAGGCATTGCTTATGTGTAATATATCCTAGATAACGCACCCCTATACTTCCTATGATTGCAACAATAATAACTACACATAATAATTCAAATGTGCTAAAACCTGCTCTTTTAGAATATCGCATTTGATGTGCTAAGCGGCACTTCTCTACGCGTTTTATGTCGCTCAAGGAGTTTAGAACACAATGTAGAATCTGCCTTTTGCTGCACAAAAAAGATAATTTTGCCATTCTCTTGCATAAGCGTAATACAATCATTTTGCGTATCAAGTATGCCATTTTTGGCAAGGCGCACACCATTGCCTTGCACCACCCAACGTGATTGACTAAGTCCGCTTAAATCTAAAATCCTATGTCCATCAATACTATTTGGTTCAATATTTTGACTAAAGACTTCGCGTTGTATAGCATTAATTGCACTTATAATGTCATTTTCAACCGCAATGAGCTGTGCATCTGAACGTGTAAGAGAAAATCGAGGAATAGCAATCGCTGCCAAAATGCCAAGTATGATAATAACAAATACGAGCTCCAGCATACTAAATGCTAAACGCTTTTTATAGCCTCTGCTGGTCATTTTTCTCATTTTTTAAAATCTTCAAGCATAAAGGGTGGGATAATAAAATCAATGATTCCACCACCCTCAAGAGAATCATTTGTTTGGATAATAAATCTCATAAGCACACCTTTAGGCACAAGTGCGCGAAAAGAAGGGCAAAGATAAGTAGCAAAGCTTTTTAAATCAGGTTGATGTCCTACAATAAGGACATTTGAAGCTTTTTGAAATTCTTTTGTTTGTGTTAGCTTCATATATCCATCGAGCCCACAATCAGGAGCAATATCCTCGCTTATCATAAGATGATTAGATTTAATGTATTTTTTCAAAGGTTTAAGTGTTTGTTGTGTGCGTTTAGCTGGTGAGCAAAATACCATATCAAAATCCAAATGCCCTCTAGCAAAACAGGCGATATTTTTACTTTGATCTTTACCAAGCTTACTTAAAGGGCGAAAAATATCGTTTTTATCTTTTTTTGTATTTAAACGGAATTCTTCTCTACTTATTGTATCTGCGTGTCGCAAAAGTGTAATTGTTTTCATATCTCCTCCTTATTGTAAAATCTGCTTACACATATTCACTACAAAATCTGCACTTCTCTTTGCAGAACTCTCTAAAAACTCATCAAAACTCACATCAGCACTTCCATCAGCACTATCGCTAATAGAGCGTAAAATACAAAATGGAATCTTACACGAATCGCATACAACAGCTACTGCTGCACCCTCCATTTCCACCGCTATGGCATCAAAATGCTCCATAATCCACTGCTTTTTTTCACTATTAGCAATAAAGCAGTCTCCCGAAGCAATAATACCCTCTTTAAGCATTATGCCTTGTGCTTTGGCTGTATCTTTTGCTATTTTGTTAAGAATCGGGCTAGATTCCATATAAAGCTTACTTTCAGGTATAAAACCAAGAGCGTGTCCAAATGCACTAATATCTACATCATATTGACAAAGCTTTGTCCCAAGCACTAAGTCGCCTACTTTCAAATCCGCACTCAACGCTCCTGCCACACCACTAAAAATAATCTGCTCACAACCAAACTTTAGAATCATCACGCTTGCACTTAAAGCCGCATGCACTTTGCCTATTTTACTATAAGCAATGAAAATCCTATGATTGCCAAAAGTAACCTCATAATAAGTATTTCCACCCACATCGTATTTTATATGATTCTCAAAACATTCAAGTAAGGGTGTGATTTCTTCTACCATCGCGCCAATAATGCCAAGTGTCATTTTTGCTCCTTTGCACACTTATTTTCAATAAACTTACGCATCACTTGCAAGAGATTGTAATCCCTCAACACATTCTTTCAAACTTGCAAGATTGCTCACATTCCAAGTAGGCACTTGGCTTAAACGCTTATTCAACCCACGCAAAACATTGCCATTGCCAAATTCAATAAATGCATTCACTTCGTCATTAAGCTTAAGAATAGATTGTTTGTAAAGCACAGGTTGTGTAAGTTGGCTGCTTAAAAGTTCCTTTGCCTCATCTTTTGTAGTATAAAGCTCAAGTGTAGCATTAGAGAGAATCGGTGTGCTTAATGTGGCGTTCAAATTTTGCTCCAAAAGTTCCTTGAAAGGTGCGCTCGCAGATTCTAGCAAAGGGCAATGGCTTGCAACAGACATTGGCAAAAGCAAGGCACGTTTAGCCCCAAGTGCTTTTATATCAGCCTCTAATGCACTCAAATCATCTTTCTTGCCAGCCAAAACAATTTGTCCATCGCCATTATAGTTCGCACACCAAATACTTTTACCTGCTTGCCGAGATTGTTTGCAAAACTGCTCTAGCTTCTCATCATCAAGCCCAACGACAACCATCATTCCAGCGTTTTTTCCTTCACAAGCCTCAGCCATAAGCGCACCGCGTTTATGTATAAGTTCTATACCTTTTGTAAAGCTACTTCCCTCACTTAGCACGACTGCACTGACTTCACCCAAAGAATGTCCCATAGCCACATTTGGTTGAAGCGGATATTCACTTTGTAAAATATGATAAGCAATAGCACTTACAAGAAAAATTGCTGGTTGAGTGTATTGGGTGAGATTCAATCTATCATTTTCTTCAAAAAGAAGTTGTTTCATATCTATATGCAACGCATCTCCTGCTTCTTCAAAAAGCTTTTTTGCAATGGCAAAATTATCATAAAACTCCTTACCCATACCCACACTTTGTGAGCCTTGTCCGGGAAATATAAAGGCGTATTTCATTGAGAATCCTTTACTCTAAAAAATCTGCACCAAAATAGATTCTGCTTGCTCTCTTTTATCTGTATTACTCGCACCTCAAAATCCATTGCACTTTTGGTATAAATACAAATTATGAGATTGTAGCAAAACTTCAATATGAAACTGGCAAATTTAGAATAATTTTTTATATTTTCAATTTCATAAAGAAGCGTTAAGTGTAATTTTATAAATTTTCCCATACAATAGCATTCTTTTTTAAAATGGACAGGTGGGTGAGTTGGCTGAAACCACATCCCTGCTAAGGATGCGTAGCCGCAAGGTTACCGAGGGTTCGAATCCCTCCCTGTCCGCCACCTTCTTGACAAATACACAAAGACTATGGAGAGCCTCTAAAGGCAAAAAGATTTGCAAGGGTAAAGAATACTTGCCTATACTTAAGAACTTATCCTGATATTAAGGGCATTTAGATTCTTATAGAATTTAATAATCACATTGCACCAAAGACAAATGACAATAAAACTACACAAATTCATTGATAATTTGTGTATAATCCCAGCTATGAATAAACAAGTCAGTATGAATTTTGCCAAAGTGAATTTATGGCATTTAGGCGTCGCAATAGGCGTTTTTGCTTTATTGTTGGGTATGTTAAGAATCTTTGGCTGGAGTGAGCCGGAGGTATATCCACAGATTCAAAAGGATATTTTCTTAACCATCAATTCGCTTTGGTCCAATGTCCCATCTCTCACACACAATCTTACCCAACTCGGTGATGCAAGTGTAGCATTCGCACTCTTGCTAGGGTTTTCACTCATCGCACCTAAGCTTTGGGAAGCACTCATAGCAAGCTCCTTACTTTCTCTTGTGCTTTCTACATTGTTCAAGACAATCTATGCAATGCCGCGTCCAGCACGTGCTTTTGACCAATACTTTAATATCATTGGTGAGCGACTCACAGGCGCAAATAGCCTACCATCAGGGCATTCGATTACTATATTCACAATACTTTCTGTGCTACTTTTTGCTTTTATGCCAAGCTTGCGCAAATGGCGTTTGCCTTTTATCATAGGTATCACTCTCTTAGGTGTATTCGTGGGACTTTCACGCGTGGGCGTGGGAGCACACTATCCGCTAGATGTCCTTGTGGGCGCATCTCTTGGGTGTGTGTGCGGAGTCTTTGGTGTGCTTGTGGCTGGTAAGACGCGTATTTTTGCTTGGCTAGATTCACGTTTTGGTTTGCTTGTTTTCGCTACTTTGGGTGGAGTTGCTGTCGTGATGGCGATTCAAAATATCAGCAAATATAATCTTTTGGTGTTTTATCTTGCACTTATTTGTGCATTAGGCTGCTTATTTATGATACTCCATAAATATTTTACTAACACTCAAAGATTAGATTTACAATATACCCCCCCTAGAGCTAATCCTATCGCCTTTATTTTCGTCATCTCTGCACTTCAAGTAGCATTTTTCCATTTTCCTTTTTTAGGATTTGTGCAGACAAATCTCGCTTTAGATTCACTCAATGCAATTGTGCTGTTTGTCTCACTCGTGCTATTTTTGTTCGCACTTACTACACTTATGCCACTCTTATTAGCACTCATCTCTTTCAATCTCACCAAAATATGGTTCGCAATTATCTCAATCACAAACGCCATAGCGGTGTATTTCGTCTCTGTATATGGAGTGTTTTTGGATAAAACGATGATGGGTAATCTCTTTAATACAAACCCAGCAGAAGCAGGAGAATTTCTATCTTTAAAAATGGCACTCTATATAGTTATACTAGGTCTCCTCCCAGCGTGCTTTCTGCTCTTTGAAAAGGTGGCAAGACCTACGCGCAAATCACTTGCTAAGAGCTTAGGCTTGATATTTTTTACGCTTATTGTGCTTACTGGAGTTAATTTTCAAAATCTATTGTGGCTTGATAAATACTCTAAACAACTTGGCGCACTTATTATGCCTTGGTCATATATAGGTAACTCGGTGCGGTATTTTCAAGGGGAACTAGCAAAAAACAAAAAAGAGATTCCACTCCCTGATGCACACATTGCAAATGACAAAAAATCTGTAGTCGTGCTCGTAATTGGTGAATCTGCACGTGCAAAAAACTTCTCGCTCTATGGTTACTCACGCAATACCAATCCCCTCCTTTTAGAAGTATCAGGACTTCGACATTTTTATGCAAAATCAAGCACGACATACACGAGCGCATCTGTGAAAAATATGCTTTCATACAAGGATAGCACGAATCTATATGAGATATTGCCAAACTATCTTGCACGCACTGGAGTAGATGTGATGTGGCGTTCGACAAATTGGGGTGAGCCTCCGCTTCACCTACCCAGTGAAGATATTATGCGATATTCGCAACTTGCAGAGAAATATATCCATCTTAATGATAACTACGAGTCTGCACTTGTAGCCGGACTAACTGAAGACATTGAGTTAGCAAAATCGCCCAAAGTGCTTATTGTCATTCATACAAGCACGAGCCATGGACCAACATATTATAAGAAATACCCTCCTCAATTTGAAATCTTTACGCCTGTGTGCAAAAGTGTCGAACCAAAGGGATGCTTACAGAGTGAAATTATCAATGCGTATGATAATACAATCCTCTATACTGATTTTTTATTGCACTCAATCATTAGTCAGTTAAGCAAACTTGATAAATACGAAAGCACAATGATTTATGTAAGTGATCACGGCGAGAGCTTGGGTGAAAATGGTGTATATATGCACGGGATACCATTAGCATTTGCGCCAAAGGAGCAATATGAAATACCATTTTTTGTGTGGAGTTCTAATGCTAGTAGAATTAAAGATTTGAATGAAGCAACACACTTTCATATTTTTCATAGTGTTTTGACATTTTTAGGTGTGAAGAGTGAAGTGCTTGATGAAAAGATGAGCATATTTACTAAGGAGGAATAGCAAATTTTTGTATAATTTTTCATTTTTGGTAAAAACTTCACACAAACAATAAATATAAAATCAACAATGCACAATACCTCCTCAATACTTTGTTGATATTTTTCATTATTATGTGCATTGCCTCTTGACAGATACTAGGTATCAAGTTTTATAATTGCATTCATAGAATCTTTTGGATTCAAAAATGTATTTAAAAGGAGTAATTGATGCTATTAAAAGAGAATTTGACACAAGCAAACACAGGAGAGAGAATCACTGCAAAAGGTTACGCCGTAGCGCACAAAAGCGATACCTTTAAGCCCTTTAGCTTTTCGCGCCACGCACTTGGCGCAAACGATATTTTGATTGAGATTCTATTTGCTGGAATCTGCCATAGCGATATTCATAGTGCGCGGGAGGAATGGCATAAAGGCATTTTTCCAATGGTGCCCGGACACGAAATTGCTGGACGCGTGGTTGCAGTAGGGAGCAAGGTGAGCAAATTCAAAGTGGGCGATTATGCAGGGGTAGGCTGTATGGTAAATTCTTGCGGCGAGTGTGAGGCGTGTAAAAGAAGTCAAGAGCAATTTTGTGAAAATGGCAAATGCGTCTTTACCTATGATTGCCACGATTGTTTTCACAATAATGAACCCACTTATGGCGGGTATTCCAATAATATCGTGGTGAGTGAGAAATTTGCAGTCAATGTCCCACAAGATGCGCCACTTGAAAAAGTCGCTCCTTTGCTTTGTGCTGGAATCACGACTTATTCGCCGATTAAATTTAGCAATGTCAAGGCGGGAGATAAAGTTGCGGTAGCTGGATTTGGCGGGCTAGGCGTGATGGCTTTAAAATACGCGCTCAAAATGGGCGCGGAAGTGAGCGTGTTTGCACGCAATAAAAACAAAGAAAAAGAAGCACTAGAGCTAGGAGCAAAGGCACTTTATACTGATACAAATGGCGTAAAGGAAAAATTTGATTTTATCCTCTCCACGATTCCAACCGCTTATGATGTGAATGCTTATGCGGAATTGCTCAAGTTTGGCGGAGAAATGGCGATTGTAGGTTTGCCACCAGCAAATGAGAATCTTAGCGTTAATGTAGCGCGCCTTGTCTTTGCCGCGGGTAAAAAAGTCTATGGTTCGCTGATTGGCGGAATGAAAGAGACGCAAGAAATGCTTGATTTTTCGCTCAAGCACAAAATTTATCCTGAAACAGAAGTTATCTCTGTGGAGCAAATCAATGAGGCTTATGAGAATCTTACAAGTGGCAAGGCAAAATTCCGCTATGTAATTGATATGAGTAGTATGAAGGGGCAGGAATAGACATTAAGTCAAATTTAATCGCCCTTAAAGCATATCGTATTATACTTTTGTGCCTAAGTATAAAGCCTAAGAATTGGGGGCACACTCTATTTGTAAGGTTACACAATGAACATCATCGTGCAACACGATATAGAATCTCTCTTTAGCATATATGATAATTTAAACAAAGATAACTCTCACAAATTAAGTAATGATGATATTTGCACCCCTATGGAGTGTGTCAAAACTATGCTTGATTATATTCCAAAGCACTTTTGGCAACAAGAAAACATAAGGGTGCTAGACCCCTGCTGTGGCAATGGCAATTTTGGCGCATATGCGATGTTCAAAACAGATATAAAAAACATATACTTTAATGAAATCAATAAAAAACGCCTACAAAATTGCAAAAATATACTCAATCCACCAAATATAAGTAATTATGATTTTTTAGGCATAGAATCTCACATTTTGGGTCATTTTGATTTGATAATGGCAAATCCTCCCTATTCTGGTGGAGGGAATAAAAATCGCTCAATGTCTAATAAATTTATAGAATCCAGCATTGAAAAACTCAACGACAAAGGTTATCTCTGCTTTGTAACACCAAATAATTATATGACTTATAATAACAATAACACCACTTTAAAAAAGCTACTTAGTCTTGGTTCTTTTTTAGTGATTGATAATGATGCGAAAAAATATTTTAAGGGCATTGGAAGTTCATTTAGTATTATGATATGGCAAAAGGGTGTGAATAATCATAAAACAACAATTATCAATAATTATCTGCTAAAAGATATTCAACACAACATTACAATCCCAAAAGATTTACCATTTTTGCCACTTTATATTTCACAAAATATATTAAATCTCGTTCAAAAATTAATATCAAAAACACCAAATAATTTTACTTATCGCTGCGATTTACATAACTTTACGCAAAAGGCTTTTTTAAGTGATACGCAAGATAACACCTATAAATACCGCACGATTCACACGCCTAGAAAAACCCGCTATGCAAGTAAAAAGCAAGATATTTATGATAAGCATATAATCATCATTCCATTATCAACCTACTTTATCCCCTATATTGAATCTAAAACAAATACAACGCAATCTGTGGGGTATTTTGCTTTTGAATCTAAAAAAGAGGCGAGTGATTATTTAAAAATATTAAATAAACCACATTTTAAAGTCCTTATCCACCTCACTCGCTATGGTAATTTCAACAATATAATGGTTTTAAAACATTTGGCATTTGATAAACAAATAACGCTCGATTCATATCAAACAAAAGACATAGAAAAGCTGCATAAGAAAATGGTATATTAATAAAGATTAAAAAACGATAAGCCATTTTAATGGCATTATGAATTAGATTCTACTCCCGCAGAGCAAGTTGCGTAAAAATCTCTCCTCGCTCTTTATATGAGCTAAATTGGTCTAAACTTGCAGCAGCAGGAGAGAGAAGCACAACATCTTTTGCATCAAATGCGCGTTTATTGTGAATTGCATTCATCGCATTATGCAGATTCTCACAAGCCGTTATAGGAATCTCATAACTTTGTGCGAAGTTTATTAAACGCTCCTCATTTGAACCAATGCTAAAAATCTCAATATCCTTGCCTCGCATAAAATCAAAAAGTGGAGTAAGGTTTGCACCCTTATCATCACCCCCAAGAATCAGCATAATATGTGTATGAGCATAACGTGCAATAGCAGCAATAGTGGCATCAACATTTGTGCCTTTGCTGTCATCAACCCATAAGCGATTGTGTTTATCATAAAACTCTGCAATTCTGTGCGAACCAATATGAAATGTATTTAAAAGTGCGATATTATCTGCACTAAATGCATATTTAGCAATACTAAGGGCTAAAGTAGCATCAAGCAAAAAAGGTTCTTTAAAGTGGATATTCTGAATGTGAATATCACATTTTTGAGCCAAATCGTGTGCAGATTCATAAGTAACAAGTGTGCCATTAAAATCTTTTACAAAAGAATGATATGCAAGTTCAGCTGGAATAATGGCAAAAGTTTTAGAATCCATACATTGAAGCGGACTAAGTTTATCTTCGATGTAGTTTTCAAAGCTGCCGTGCCAACTAATATGGTCTTCTTTCACAGGTAGAAGTGCGTAAATTTGAGGATATGCCTTATGCGTATAATGCAAGGTAAAAGAGCTTGTCTCAAGCACCCATACTTTAGGTTTTTGCCTATAAAGTTGTGCAAGAGGTGTGCCAATATTGCCACCACTTTGTGCGCCAAAAGGCTCTAATAAAAGAGTAGTCATTTCTGTGGTGGTAGTTTTACCATTTGTGCCACTAATCCATATCATAAAAGGCATTTGCATCTTATTATTTGTGCCATTCGCGCCATTTTTTTGTGAATCTTCTAGCAAAAGATTTGCAAAATAGTCATACTCACTCACAAGATTCTGTGCTTTTTGCACTAAAGGGTGAAATGGAGGAATACCCGGACTTAGAATCTCCATATCACTTTGAGCAGGACTAAAATGAGATGAAGGAAGCAAAGTATTGCCATAATCATCAGTTTTCATATTTTCAAACTTATCATCATAAATACAAAGTTTATGCCCTTGTGCATTCAAAAAAGCTACAAGAGGCGTTGTTGTAACGCCATAACCAAAAATACTTATACGCATAACAGCCCTTTTAACGAATTTTAAGACTTAAAAGTGCAATAAGATTTGCTAAAATTGCAATAATCCAAAAGCGCACAATAATTTTATTTTCCGCCCAACCACGCACTTCAAAATGGTGATGAATGGGTGCCATAGCAAAAATACGCTTTTTGCGGTATTTGTAACTCCCCACTTGTAAAATCACAGAAAGTGCCTCAATAACAAAAATAATGCCTATAAGAATAAGCAAAACTTCATTATTTGACACAATCGCCATAAAAGCTATAAACGCTCCAATAGCAAGACTTCCGCTATCTCCCATAAAAACTTGCGCAGGGTGGCAGTTATACCACAAAAATCCAAAAAGCGCACCAATAAGAGCAACAGATAAGATAACCAATTCTCCGCTATCTACAACTTTAGGCCACAACAAATATCCAGAGAATCCAGCGTGTCCAGCAACATATACAAAAACAGAGAGTGAAAAAAGCGCACAAATACTAGGAATGGTAGCCAATCCATCAAGTCCATCAGTAATATTTACAGCATTACTTGTAGCTAAAAATACGAGAATCCAAAAACATAGTGCGATAATTGGAATATGGGCGATAGTAAAAGCACCCATATCAAAAAGCGGATATTTCATAAAAGGCAAATAAAAATTTGTATTATGCCCAATGTATAACAGCGCAGACGCAATAAGAAATGACATAATAAAAAGCAAAAAGAATTTCATTTTTGCACTCATACCTGCATTATTTTTGGCTGAAATTTTCATATAATCATCTCTTGCACCAATAAGCCCAAAACCCACAATGCAAAAAAATCCGAGCAAAACATAGGGATTAAACAGATTCGCACAAAACAAAGAAGCACACAACATACTTACAATAAAAACTATACCGCCCATTGTAGGGGTATTTTTTTTACCCTCGTGTGCTGCAACATAAGTTGAAATAGGCTGATTTGCTTTTTTTGCTTTTGCCCATTTGATAAAATAAGGCATAAGTGTAATACTAAATACAAAAGCACAAAAAAATGCTAATCCTGCACGAAAAGTGATATAAGAAAAAATATTAATACCAAAATATTGATAAAGCCAATATAGCATAACAAATTCCTTCTTCCGCCTTCAGCAAAGCTGGGGAGTTTTGGTTTGAGTTAATGAAAGGTTTTGGATTTTAGCTACAATTAGTTAATATAAATCCCTTATTAAAGGAGTGCCTATGAAAACGATTCTTGTAATTACCGATGGCATCGGATATAGCCAAAAAACACAATATAATGCTTTTTTTCACGCAAAAAAACCAACTTATGACTATCTTTTTAAAAATGTTCCTTATGCAATGATTGATACTTTTGGGCTAAGCGTAGGCTTACCTGAAGGGCAAATGGGAAATTCTGAAGTAGGGCATATGTGCATTGGTTCAGGGCGCATACTCTATCAAGATTTAGTGAAAATCTCCCGTGCGATAGAAAAGAATGAATTAGGCGAAAATCCTGCACTTTTACAAACCTGTAATGACACAAAAGTCGTGCATTTATGTGGATTACTAAGTGATGGAGGTGTGCATTCTCATATCTCACATTTTAAAGCACTTGCACAGATTTTAAATGCACAGGGTAAAAAAGTTTATTTGCACCTTATCACTGATGGACGCGATGTTTTACCCCAAAGTGCAAATGATTTTATAGCCCAAATGGAAAAAATCTGTAATGAAAATATATCTATTGCAAGTATTGCTGGAAGATTCTATGCTATGGATAGAGACAAACGTTGGGATAGGGTGCAAAAAGCCTATGAGGTGCTGACAACAGGGGCAAATCCTACTACATTATCTCCACAAGAATATGTGCGTTCTCTCTATAAAGAAGGTATTTTTGATGAGTTTATTATTCCCGCAAGTTTTGGTGGATTTAAGGGCATAAATGATAACGAATCTTTTATATTTATTAATTTTCGATCCGATAGGGCACGTGAAATTGTTGATTGTTTAGGGAATCCACATTTTGATGGATTCAAACGCAGTCGCGTGGTAAAATGTAAAATCGCCACGATGACAGAATATGACGCTACCTTTCCCTATCCGATTCTCTTCCCTAAACAAAAGGTAGAAAATACTCTTGCTGAAATTATTTCTGCACATAACTTAAGACAGCTTCACACTGCAGAAACTGAAAAATATGCTCATATAACATTTTTTCTTAATGGTGGGCGTGAGGAGAAATTTAGTGGTGAAAAACGCGTGCTTATCCCCTCTCCTGATGTCAAAACTTATGATTTACTCCCCCAAATGAGCGCAGAAAAAGTTGGTGATGAAGTGCTAAAAGGCATAGAGGAGGGTTATGACTTTATAGTTGTAAATTTTGCAAATGGCGATATGGTAGGGCATACAGGGAATTTTGATGCAGCCATTAGTGCGGTAGAAGCGGTAGATAAACAATTAGGTCGTATTATAGAATCTGCCAAGAATCATCATTATGCTTTATTTATCACAAGCGACCACGGAAATTGCGAAGAAATGAGAGATGAAGCAGGAAATATTCTCACAAATCATACGATTGGGCAAGTGTGGTGCTTCTGTCTTGCTGATAATGTAACAAAACTCAATGATGGCGGATTAAACAATATTGCTCCGAGTGTGCTAAAAATAATGGGATTGCCCATTCCTCAAGAAATGGATAAGCCTTTATTCTAGGATAAAAAAATGAGTGTTGAAATTCTAGTGCTTATTGGCTGTGTGAGTGGTGCAGCAGCTGGATTCTTTGGTATAGGTGGAGGTGTGATTATCGTGCCTTGCTTACTCTTGCTTGGTATGCAAATGGAATATGCTATCGGTATATCCATTATGCAAATGGTATTTTCATCAACTTTTGGCTCACTGATTAATATTTTTCAAAAAAAACTTGACATTTATCACGGCATTTTTGTGGGTTTTGGCGGGCTTATTGGGGCATCATTTAGCGGAATAATTGTGGATACACTCTCCTCCCAAATACTCCTTTTACTTTTTTTGCTTCTCTCTTGTGTGAGTTTTTACAAATATGTCTTTAATGTCAAAACTACTGCAAATCCTAACCCTCCTATTACAAATCCTATGAAGAAAAAATATTTTATGATAGGCGCAGGATTCCTCACAGGCATATTTGCAGTGAGCTTAGGGGTAGGAGGGGGACTTATCCTTGCACCACTTTTGGCATACTATCTTGGATTTGATTCTAAAAAAGTCGTGCCTATTTCACTTTTTTTCATTATATTTGCTTCAGTTTCTGGCTCTGTATCACTTGCTTCACACAATCTCATTGATTTTGAATCTGGTTTAATTATTGGTATTTCATCAATGTTTGGCGTGGCTTGTGGCATTTATCTCATAAGCAAAGTTACGCTAAGTAATCATCGCTATGCGCTTATTGGTATTTATGCGTTTTCTATTATATTGACATTATGGAAAGCAATACAGATTCTGTGAAATTTGTATAAATTTGCTAAAATAACCACTCACAAATTTATAAGGCAAAAAGTAAAATGATTTTTGAAAAGCAAGATTATCAGCAAGAATGTATTGAGAATATTATTACTCTTTTAGAAAACTTCAATTTCAAACACCAAAGTGCAGAGAATCTAAAAGATTGCTTTGCAAAGTTTCATACACAAATCCCCATAAAAGCCCTAAGTAATAAGTTGAATATTGATATTTTAATGGAAACAGGCACAGGCAAGACTTTCACTTATCTTAATCTTATTTTTGAGCTCCATAAAATCTATAAGCAAAATAAATTCATTATCTTTGTTCCACGTAAGGCGATTTTAGAATCTGTTAGACAAAATATCCGCCTTACCAAAGATTATTTTTACAACCAATACAAACATCACCTTAAAATCTACACTTACGAGGGGAGCAAATCCCAAAGTGCGATTATCAATCACTATATTAAAAACACTGATGAATTATCCGTGCTTATCCTCACTAATAGTGCAATGGATAAAAAAGATAATATCCTCAACAAATCAAACGAAAGCCTTTTTGATACAAAAAGCATTTTTGAAAATATTGCCGCACTGAATCCTATTTCCATTATTGATGAGCCGCATTTGCTTAAAGGCGAGGCATTTAATGCCTATTTTAGCAAGGTTAAAACATTGTATTTTCGTTTTGGTGCAACTTTTCCACAAGATAATGATTTTAAGTTAAGTAATGTTGCATATTGTCTAGATTCTATTAGTGCGTTTAGAAAATATCTTGTGAAGCAAATCCGTGTACATACGATTTCTAAAGATTCTCAAGCTCCCTTTTTGCTTGTCTCCGATAGCAAAAGTGCGAAACTTTCATTTTTAAAAGCGGGGGTAGAAAAGTGCGAAACTTTTTATAAAGGAGCGGATTTAGGGAGACTAGATTCTAGTTTAAGTGGTGTAAATATTGTCAAAACTACTAAAGATAAAGCCTATTTAAGCAATGGAGAGATATTAGAAAAACTAAAATCTTATAAACTCCAAGATTCCGAGATTACCACCTTACTTAAAAAAGCTATAGACTTACATTTTGAAAAAGAAGCCATTTTATTTGCTCAAAATATCAAAGCCCTAAGTCTCTTTTTTATCCCAAATATTGAGGATTTTAGGGAGGTAGAGGGCAAGGGCGCACCTTTTATCAAAAACGAATTTGAAAGGCTTTATAAGCAAAAACGTAAAGAAATTTTATCTAATCCACATTTACCCCAAAACTACAAAGATTATCTAGCAAAAGATTTTGATGAAAGCGGGAATTTACGTGTTCATCAGGGTTATTTTAGCGGCGATAGTCAAGGAATTGCAAAGAAAAAGAACACCAAAGAAAACATTGAAGCCAATGATATTAAAATGATTTTAGAGCAGAAAGAAAAGTTGCTTTCTTTTGATACTCCTTTGCGTTTTATTTTTAGCGTGTGGGCGTTGCAGGAGGGTTGGGATAATCCTAATATTTTCACGCTTACAAAACTAGCACATTCTAGCAGTGATACAAGCCGCCACCAGCAAGTAGGGCGGGGTTTGAGAATCTGTGTAAATAGTGAGGGCAAACGCATTACAAACCGCTATTTAAATTCTAATGATAATGCCTTTTTTGATATAAATTATCTTGATATGCTAATTA
Source organism: Helicobacter japonicus (assembly GCF_000762845.2). GTDB lineage: Bacteria > Campylobacterota > Campylobacteria > Campylobacterales > Helicobacteraceae > Helicobacter_C > Helicobacter_C japonicus. The sequence goes on from NZ_JRMQ02000002.1 coordinate 109,443, forward strand.
GTGGCGAGGAGCTAGGCTTTATAGAGGGATTGCAAAATGAAATTATGGAATCTAGCTTTGTCTTTGGTGGGGATTTTATCGATGGCAATGTCTTAAATGAAATGATAAAACACAAAGAAAAAAGTGATGATTTTATCTACTTACTAAGGAGACGATTAAAAGTTATTGAATACAACGAGGAAAACAATACCTATAAAATTATCTCCCCTATTTATGAAGCGATAAAAGACAATGTAGAAGTAAAAGAGATTTTAGGTGATGATTTTGCGTGGGTGCTAGAGCAATTTAAAGAGCCAGAAAATAAACACAAACAGGTAGAAAATGCAAATATCCCGCAAGAAAAAGTGAAAATCCGCAAAGAACTAGCCAAAGACTTTAAAGAATTATGGCACGCGATAAATGCCAAAGTGCAATTGACCTACCACAATATCCATAAACAAACCCTTATTAACTCTATCACAAAAGCATTTAATCAAACTAAAATTGAAAAAGAATCTATCACCTATGAGTGCAAAATCTATGACGCTACACAAAATAAAATCATCGTTGCAGATTCTGCCACGCTAAAAGACAAAAACTATAAAAAAGCCTTACAAAAAGAACTATCGACACTTTTGCTTGATTTTGCCAAAGATTCATATTTACCACTTAAGCTTATATATGAAATTTATAACGCACTCAATCACGAGAATTTTTATAATTCACCCAAAAAAGCTTTTGCCACGTTCAAAAATATCATCACCGATTCCTTGCACACAAATTTACTCTCTTGCGTGAGTTATGAATTTTGTCAAAATGTATTTTCAAATACAGCATTTACATTTAGCGAGAACGACCCACTTTATACGCGTGAGGGTGAGCCAAAAGAGGAGATTTATAAGCATAAGTTAGGTAGATATGAAAGCAAAGATAAAGAGCCAAGCGATAAGTATCTTTATGATAAAGCCATTTGGGATTCTAAAATTGAGGAGGAAGTGATATTAGAAAATGTGGAAAATATTGAGCATAAAAGCATAGAAGTTTTTGCAAAGCTTCCTAAATTTAGCATTCCCACTCCCTTTAAAGCATATCAACCAGATTTTGCCTATCTTTTAAAAGACAAAAAGGGGCAAAAAATCTTTTTTGTCTGTGAAACAAAAGGATATGATAAAGAGAGCGATATTCCCGCAGAAGAGCAATATAAAATTGACTATGCTAAAAGATTTTTTGAATCCTTGCAAAGCAATCTTAAAAACACCAAAGTGATTTTTACTACACGCATAAATAAGCAATCTTTGCTTGATACCATAAAAAGCACATTAAAGGATAAGGTATGATAGATAAAGACCAAGTAGCACAAAAGGGTATAAAAATCCTTGATAGTAAAGATTCTAATCCACTTGAAGAAATGCTAAAAACACACTTCCCACAGAGTATAAGAGAGGGGCAAGTAAGCTTAAATGCCATTGCCGCATTATTAGGGAAAGATATAAGCAATCTACAAGGCTATGAACTCACTTTCACAGGCAAAGGCTTAGCAAACGCACTTTATACTACTCCTTGCCAAAAAGTGCTAAAACATAAAGAAATATTTTGTCATTCTGAACCTTCTTTAGCAGGTGAAGAATCTCAAAATCAATCAAATGAAGTGCAAACCTTAAAAAGCGTTGTCGGGGTGGAGGGAGAGTTTGAGAGGGAGGAGGGAGCGACTTCGCAATTCAAGCCCCTCCGCCCTCTCATAAAAGAAAATTCTAACAATAAAGAGATTTCGGCTTTTTCAAATTTAGGCAATGCCACCCAAAACACCCTTATCATAGGCGACAACCTTGACGCACTTAAGATTCTAAAATCTGCTTATAGTGAAAAAATCAAGATGATTTATATTGACCCACCCTACAACACAGGAAATGATGATTTTATCTACCCCGATGATTTTAGGGCAGATTATCAAGCAATTTTACGCGAGGTGGGCTTACTTGAAATAGATGAGGAGGGCAATGAGGTAGAATCTGAAACCTTGCAATTCTTTCGCAATATCACAGGGAGCAAATCCCATAGCGGTTGGCTTAGTTTTATGCTTCCGAGACTTAAACTTGCAAGGGATTTGCTTAGAGAGGATGGCGTGATATTTATCAGCATTGATGATAACGAACAAGCAAATTTAAAACTGCTTTGTGATGAAATTTTTGGAGAGGAGAATTTTGTGGCTTGTCTCTGTGTCGTTGATAATTTAAAAGGAAATAATAATACTGATGGCATATCTCAAACCAATGAATATTGTTTAATATATGCAAAAAATAGAGAAATTTTAAAAATTGATGAATTAAAAATACAAGAAGATGATGAAAACCTACAAAAATGGAATATTGATGATTTAGGATATTGGAAAGAAGGTAGAAACATAAAAGGCACAGGAGAAAATGCCCCGAGAGAAAAACGCCCAAGTATGTTTTATCCTATTTATCTTAACGATAATATGGAAATATCTTTGGAAAAAAGCAATGAATTTTACATAGAAGTTTTACCGCTAACAAATGGTAAAGAAATGTGTTGGAATTGGGGTAAAGAGTTTTTAAGAAATAATAAGCACGAATTAATTGTTAAAAAAACAGAAAATAGTTTTAATTTTATCAAAAAACAAAGACCTGTTTTGGGTGATTTGCCAAGTAAAAAAATAAAAACCACTTGTTATTCCCCAAAATATTCTACTTCAGTGAGTTCTAACACAATCAAAGAGATTTTTAACAACGAAAATGTTTTTAACTATTCAAAATCTGTCTATTTAATTAAAGATTTGCTCCAAATTTCAACTTCCACCAATTCAAACGACATTATCCTAGACTTTTTTGCAGGGAGTGGGACAACCGCACAAGCAGTAATGGAGCTTAACGCAGAGGATAAAGGCAATAGAGAATGTATTTTGGTGCAGATTGATGAGCCAATCAATCAAGAGAAAAACAAAGTCGCCTATGATTTTTGCAAAAAGGAGCTAGGGAGTAAAAATCCTGCAATTAGCGATATTACGATAGAGAGGGTGAAACGAGCAGCAAAGAAAATAAATGCTAACACTTGCTTGAATGTTTTTACCCTAGAATCTAAACCCGAACTACTAAGCGACGAAAGCTCACTCAAACTTGAATTTAACGCAAATTTAAGTGCATTAGATAAAGCAATCAATCTAGCCTTATCTGCGGGCAAAACCCTAAGTCAAACCTTGCAAGTCGTGATAGAAAACAAACTCTACAAATGCGAGGATTCCTATTTTTGCATAGAATGTGATAAAAAAGTGCTTGAAACTTTGGCAAAAACAAGCGATGAATATATTTATCTTGATGGTTTTGCGGATATAGATTTAGAGCATTTCTTAAACTTTGAAGTGCGATTTAAAGAGCGACTAAATATAGTGTATTAGGCACTTTGACCCACTTTAGTTTATAACTTAGAATCTACCTATCCTGCGCGTTTAAATCCTTGCATTAAGAATCTTGTAAGTTAATAATGGTTCTTAATTTATATTTAAGATTTATTATATTAAAATGAGACTTGTTTTTAAAATGATGTTTCCATAAAATAAAATTGTTAGAGCAATATTATTACGATTTGGTTGGGTGGGTGGGCGAGAAGCATCTTTTTTCCTTCCTTATTTGTTGTTTGATTACGCTAAATAGGCTATCATTTTGTCTTGAAATATAGCCTATGAATGCGACACTATCCCAATATTAGGAGTAACAAAATGAATACACAAACTATACTTCAACATATGAATGAACATCACAAAAATGAGCTTATTGCTCTCTGTAAAAAATATGGTAAAGCACAGGCACTGATAAATGGCGAAGTGCAAAATGTGGAGCTTACAAATGTAGATTTTGAAGGCTTAGATATTATCTACAATGATAATGCTTCTTTACGCGTAGAGTTTCCACAAAAAGCAAATGAAAATACTCTTAAAGATGCTATTATCGCCTTATGTCAAGGAGCAAAAACTGCTGATAGTAAAGATATAGGCACTGAAATTGCTACATTCAAAAAAGAATTTGGCTCAATTATTATTGCAAGTGTTGATAAAAACGGCTATGCAGTTGTCTCCTATGCACCCTTAATGCAAATTCACGATAAACTTTATATCTACATCAGTGAGGTTGCTGAACATTTTGCGAGTATTTCTGTAAATCCAGACAAAATTGAAATATTTTTCCTTGAGGATGAAAGCAAAGCAAAATCTGTCATCTTACGCAAACGTTTAAAATATCGCGCAGAAGCGAGATTTATTGAGCGTGATTGTGAAGAATTCACTCAAGCTCTCAACCAACTAGAATCCACTATGGACGGAGCAGGAGGCATTAAAACAATCCGACAAATGCAAGATTTTCATCTTATAGAATTAAAACTAGGACTAGGACGATTTGTTAAAGGTTTTGGTGCAGCATATGATATTTTGCCAAATGGTGAGATTAAACAAGTTTTTGGTGGCAGTGGCAACCCTCACGGCAAAAGCCAGCACAATCCTCACAAACATAGCTAAGAATTGCAATCAAGATTTACTCTCTTTAACTAGACACCTAGAATCCTAAGGTATTTTGCGTTATATGCTATAATATGGGCTTTTAAATGAAAGGTTTGTTATGCCCCATTTTTTACCACTTGTAGATTCACTACTTCACTCTCAAATTGCAGAAAAGTTACCATTTTTGCAAAATTCTAAGAATCTGCTTGGATTCTCTGGCGGAGTAGATTCTGTGGCATTATTTTTTCTCCTCCTTGAATTTAAAATAGATTTTGACATAGCCATCGTGCATTATCATACGCGTAAAGAAGCTGATGATGAAGTTACGTATGCTAAGGAATTAGCACAGCTTCACAATAAACAATGCTTTGTTGCACACGCTCCACAATTTAAATCTAATTTCGAGCATAATGCACGACATTTTCGCTTTGAATTTTTTGATGAAATTATTTCTATTTATGGATACCACTCCCTTATTCTTGCTCACCAACTTAATGACCGCCTTGAGTGGTTTATGATGCAACTCACACAAGGAGCAGGAATAAGCAATCTACTAGGATTTGATGAAGGGTGTAAATATCCCATTATTCGCCCTCTAGAATCTATACCCAAAGATAAGCTTTATCAATTTTGTAATGAGCGCAATTTACGATATTTTGAAGATATGAGTAATGCAGACACAACTTTTAGACGCAATTATTTTCGGTATAATTTTTGCAATGAACTTATCAGCAGCTTTGGCGAGGGGATTGCTAAAAGTATGCAGTATCTCTCTCAAGATAAACAATATCTTCATTCCTTACTTACGCCACGGATTCTATATCTTCAGTCGTTGAGGCAAAAGTTGAGCAATTCTGTGTTTTCTCAAGATTCCCACACAGATAAGATACACCATACTCAACAATGTGCTATATTTTCTTTTCAAAAAAATAAACCATATATGCTTTTGCTCGCCTGTGATAAAGTTTCTAAAATGTATGGTTATGTGTTGAGTGCCAAACAGAGGGAAGAAATTCAAAAAACTGATTTTAATTGCAAAATTCACCAACTTCTTATTACAAAAAATGATAAAGCAATATTTATTGCCCTTGATTTGCTTTCTATGTATAAAATAGTAACACCAATACCTATGGCAAAATCTTTTAAATCTTTATGCTCTTCTTCTGCTGTGCCACAAAAGCTCCGATTACTGCTGTGGGCAGAATTTAATGCAGATACAAAACCTCATTATCAAGATTCTAATCTACTTATACATAATCAAATGTCACAACAGGATTATGCTAATTTTCAGCACAAAATAGAAAATTTTTTCATTCTCTCATAATTCTTAAAAATTTTGTTATTTTTTGATTAACTTTTTAAGGTAGCTATAACTTCAAACACATTAGAATCAGCTCGCATTTAAATCAAAATTAAGGAGACTGCAATGCAGACAAACACGCTCGAGTATGATTACTCAATTGCTAAGTTATTTGTTTTTTCTGCAATGGCATTTGGTTTTGTGGGACTACTCATTGGGGTAGTTATTGCATTCCAAATGGCATTTCCGGATTTAAACTATTTAGCTTCAGAATATGGGACTTTTGGTAGGCTTCGACCTCTTCACACTAATGGTATCATCTATGGTTTTACGCTTAGTGGAATTTGGGCTTCGTGGTATTATTTAGGACAAAGGGTGCTTAAGATTACCTACAAAGAGCATTGTTTCTTGCGTGCAGTAGGCTTAGCACATTTTTGGATTTACATCGTGCTTATGGCTCTTGCAGTCATTTCACTTTTTGCTGGTTTGACACAATCAAAAGAATATTCAGAGCTTATTTGGCCTCTTGATATTATGGTTGTTGTTGTATGGGTATTGTGGGGTGTGAGCTTATTCGGTAGTATGGGTGTAAGACGCGAACAGACAATTTATATCTCATTGTGGTATTTTATCGCTACATTTGTTGGTATTTCTGCGCTTTATATCTTCAACAACCTTTCAGTTCCAACTTATTTTGTTGCAGGTATAGGAAGTATTTTACATTCTATTTCTTTCTATGCAGGAACAAATGACGCGATGGTGCAATGGTGGTGGGGGCATAATGCCGTTGCATTCGTCTTTACTTCAGGTATTATCGGGTTAATCTATTACTTCCTTCCTAAAGAATCTGGACAGCCTATATTCTCATATAAGCTTACATTATTCTCATTCTGGGGACTTATGTTTATTTATATCTGGGCAGGCGGGCATCACCTTATTTACTCAACTACGCCTGATTGGATTCAAACACTCGGATCAGTATTCTCTGTCATTTTGATTTTACCTTCTTGGGGTACAGCTATCAATATGCTTCTTACTATGCGCGGACAATGGCATCAAATCAAGGAATCTCCAATGATAAAATTCCTTATTCTTGCTTCAACTTGGTATATGCTTACTACACTTGAGGGACCAATTCAATCTATTCGTTCAGTCAATGGTTTAGCTCACTTTACAGATTGGATTATAGGACACGTGCATGATGCTGCACTTGGTTGGGTAGGATTTATGGTAATCGCAGCTTGTTTCCATATGGTACCTCGTATCTTTAAGCGAGAACTCTACTCTAAAAAGCTTATGGACGCACAATTTTGGATTATGACAACAGGTATTATCCTCTACTTCTCAAGTATGTGGATTGCAGGTATTACACAAGGTATGATGTGGAGAGATGTTGATGCAAATGGAAGTCTTGTTTATAGCTTTATCCATACTGTTACTGCACTATTCCCATACTATCTTATTCGTGCAATTGGTGGCTTAATGTATCTCATAGGATTTATTATGTTTATCTACAATATTCTTATGACTATTTCATCAGGCAGGGTGCTTGAAAAAGAACCCCAAAATGCTACACCAATGGCAGCATAAAGGAGGAGTGAGAAATGTTTAGTTTTTTAGAAAAAAATCCATTCTTTTTTACGGTTGCGTTTTTATTGGTTTTTTCTATTGCAGGGCTTGTAGAAGTTTTACCCGGCTTTGCAAAAAAAGCTCAACCTATAGAAGGTTTAAGACCTTATTCTTTACTTGAAACAGCAGGACGACAAGTTTATATAGCTGAAGGTTGCTATAATTGCCATTCACAGCTTATTCGACCTTTTAAAGCTGAAACAGACAGATATGGCTCATATAGTCTTAGTGGTGAATACGCCTATGACAGACCATTCTTGTGGGGTTCAAAACGCACAGGACCAGATTTACACAGAGTGGGTGATAGCCGTAATGCAGTTGATTGGCACGATGGGCATATGAGAGATCCTAAATCTCGTGTACCAGGCTCGATTATGCCAGCTTATGAGCATCTCTATACAAAAAATGCTGATTTTGAGACTGCATTTGCAGAGGCTTACACACAAAAAGTTGTATTTAATGTGCCTTATGATATAGAAGGTGGAGTGCAAATTGGTGCGCAATCTTATGAAAAAGGCAATCCTGATACACTTGCAAAAGCAAAAGAAATCTTTATGCAAGAGGCTAAGGCTGTTGTTGATGAAATGATAAGCCAAGATGTAAAAGACGCATTTGAAAAAGGTGAAGTAAAACAAATTGTAGCACTTATCGCCTATATGAATAGTCTTGGACAATCTCGCCGTGCAGCGACACAATTATCACAGGCAGCACAATGATAGGAGAGTTCTTAATGAGTTTTATCATCAGCAATCAAAAAGAGATTTATCTCATCGTTACGCTTCTACTCGTAGCATTTTTGTATGGTTATGTTTATCATCTCTACTCCTCACAAGCTAAAGGCAAAAGGGATTATGAGAAATATGCCAATTTGGCATTAAATGATAATCTTGATGATGAACCCATTGAACCACGAAAACAAAAATCCAATAAAGGGGAACTAGATGAATTGGTCAGATAATATAACAACACTAGGGTTACTAGGTGCTTTTGTTATCTTGGTACTCACCATCTTTGTGATGGGGGTATATCTCAAAAAAATTAAAGATGGCAAAGCTGAAGGCGAAGATAGTGGCGAAAGCTGGGATGGAATTGGCGAGCAAACAAATAACCTTCCTGTTGGCTGGGCTGCTTGCTTTCTAGGTGTGCTCATTTGGGGCTTTTGGTATATCTTTTTAGGTTACCCACTTAATGCATATTCACAAATTGGCGAATACAACCAAGAGGTTCAAAATTACAATGAAAAATATGCTTCTACTTGGGCGAATCTCGACCAAAATGGCTTAAAAGATATGGGACAAAGCATTTTCTTGGTGCAATGCTCACAATGCCACGGAATTACAGCAGAGGGTATGGACGGAAAAGCACAAGATCTCACAAAATGGGCTAAAGAAGCTGGTATCATTGATGTAATTAAAAATGGTAGCAAGGGACTAGACTATATTGCAGGTGAAATGGCTCCTATTGAAATGAGTGATAGTGATGCAAAAGCCATAGCAGCTTATGTTATGCAAGATATTTCAAGTGTAAAACACACAAACTATCCACTTGAAGTTGATAAAGGCAAGCAGCTCTTTGCAGAACATTGTGCAGCTTGTCACGGAGACGAAGGCAAAGGTAATGGAGGCGGACTTGATGGTTTTGCTCCAGATTTGAGCAAATACGGTGCAACAAGCTTTCTTGCAGAAGTGCTACAAAAGGGTAAAAAAGGCGTTATTGGTATTATGCCTTCATTTGAATACGCTAATTTTGCACCAAGTCAAAAAGAAGCACTTAACGAATATATTCGTTCTTTAGATTCTGCAGAATAAGGAGGATGGTATGAATGGTTTATTTGGATTAAATGGCTTAACAGGCTTTATTATAGCAGTGGTACTATTGCTTAGCATCGTTGCAGGATTAGGCACTTGTGCTATCCTCACACAACAAAGTGTAGCAACATCATACTACAAAATTGAACACGTAGATTCAATCAAGCAAATCAGCACCGATAATGCTGAATATCGCAAAAGCACAAATTAGGAGGTTAGTATGAAACTTACGCTTATTGAAAAGATACTTGGAACGTTGATTGTCATTACTATCATTACAACAATCATCATTCCTTTTATTCCTAACTTCTTCTTGCATTTGGTTTAACAAATGCCTCACTTATTTAAGAGGCTAGTTTTAGCTAGCCTCTTTTTTTATATCTCTTTTTTGTGTGCAGATAAGCTAGATTCCCAAATGTCTTATGTTTCCGACAATCGTGATTGGCTTTTAGTTCCAAAAAGTGTAGAATTTGTGGAGATTCTCTCAAATGAGCTTTTCTCAAAAACGGGTTATTCATTGTATGTAGCCGTTGTTGATAAAACCCCAGAATCTCAACAAAATATCACTGATAAAACATTACCACCCAAAGAATTGGCAAAACTTAGACGCACTCAATACAAAGATTCTCTTTTGCAACATCTAAAAACGCCATATACACTTATTTTCTTTATGAGAAATGATGAGAAAATGGGTATTGTCAGCTCCGAACCTCATAAATATTTTGATGAAGACAAAGTATATTTTGAATATATGGTGCCGCTTTTACCAAAACAAAAAGATGAGGCACTCTCGCCCCAACTTGTATCGGCTGTTGTCCTTAATGGCTATGCACAAGCAGCCGATATGATTGCCGAACATTTTAATGTGAATCTTGAAAACAATATGTCTGTAGATGAAAGTGGGGGTAGAGATTTTGTGCGATTTAGTATGTATGCTATGCTCCTCATTATGTTTGGCATCATTGGCATTATTTATCTCACACGCAAGAAATAGTCATTAAGGAGTAAAAATGAAAGAAAAGAATTATTGGCCCCACGCTATTATAGGTGTGCTGCTTTTTGGTGTATTTATGGTAAGTGTATCTATCACTATTGCAATGAAAAATCCTATCCAAGATGAAAATACCTATTTTGCAAAAAAGCGTATTGTAGATGAGAATATTAATGAAATCATTAAAGAACAAACTCTCTTTAACAGCATTTATGATTACAAGATTTGGCTAAGTGATGAAAAAGGAATATATGCTAATAACAGCTTTGTTTTTCCATATTATACCCCAGCTAATCGTCCTGATATAAAAGCCAAGATACCAACAAGCATTATCTCTCCCAATGGGGTAAAGCTACATATAGACCTTCAGCGCAAGATTCTTCCAGATGATTATAAAATTGATAAAATACAGCTTTTTTTAGATTCTATGCACGAAGCAAATAAGATTCAAGATTTAGGTGAGCTAAGACCTTTAAATCTTGATAGAATTCATAATGATGCACTTTGGGAAAGTGAGATTCTTAACAATCTTCCTTTGGGGCGATGGAAATTTGTGCTTGAAATATCTTATAGCAGAATAGAAAAATATGTTACACCAATACAAAAAGCATATTTTGAATGTCAAGTCTTTATTAAAGACACACAACATTTAGAGTCAAAATGATCAAGCAACCTCAAAATTCACATCAAGCTTTTATGCTTCTTGATGCAGTTATGGGGATTTGTATTTGTGCAAGTGCTTTTGGGCTTGCCTTTAGCTTTCTCTACACATTTACAGCCCCAAAATCACCAACAACTTATGCAACCTACAAGCAGCTTTTTCTCGCTCCCACACATACGCTTACAAGCATTAGTCCGTATTCTCAACCTCATCTTGTCTATGAAGTTTTAGAACAAAGCTACACGATTCCCTCCACACTTGAAACATTACGATTTTATACACCCAATGCTCTACGCTAATGCCTACATATCGCCAATCACACAATGCCTTTTCACTTTTTGAAGCGATTGTATGCATTATCATTTTAGGTGTTATTGGTATTATTTGTAGCTCTATGCTTTTACAAATCAGCAAAAATATCTCCTATACAAAAGCCATAAGCGATTCTAGTCCATACATTGCTCTACTTAAAATTGAAAATATTTTGCAATACGCCATTATAGAATCCCTACAATCAAATGGGGCACCTCTTAACGCTCCTAGCTCCAATATCAGCTTTTCAAGCCTACAAGAATCTTTGCTTTTTGGAGGTGGAGTGAAAAATAGTCTTCAAGAAGTGCAAAATGATACACTTTTGCCCACTTTATCACTTGTCATAGATTCACATTACGATGAAATATTATATTTTAAACCACTCAAAGGTTGGCAAACTTCACAAAAGGCATATCTCATTACCCAGCCTAGAGAATCCTTTAAACCCTATTCTATTGCGCGTATTCACGATGATATTATCTATCTTGATAGGAAGCCTTTGCACTCACCTCACCTCATTCTTCCTATACAGAACCACACACTTACGCTACACGATAACATTCTATGGCTTGATAATGCACCGCTTATAAATGATGTATCCTCTTTTATTATTACGCCAATCTCCTCCACACAAGGCACTTTCCTTGAAATGCAACTTTGTGTAAAAGCCCCGATAAAAAATCATTGTGAAAATGGTGGTGTATGGCTTGATGAGATTGTAGTATGGCAATAATGCAACCTACAACGCACAAGAGACACTCCCCTAAAATGCGTGGTGGATTCTATCTTGTTTATGCAATTTTATTTATCCTCTCTATTGGGCTTGCTTGCGGATTCTACCTCAATCAATCCTATCAACGCTCCTATACCCATAACACGCTCCACGCTAAAGTTCAACTCCAACTCTACGCACGCTCTCTCAAAAATATGATTATGCTATGCCTTAGAGAACGCGACTTTGGAAGCTGCCAGAATCAAGAATTTTACTTGCCACAAAACTATCATTTCCGCACTGCCCTCACCAAACTTGATACTCAAAGCATACTCCTTGATATACACGGCTCTATCTTACACCCTTCAAGTAGCAATACCTTACGCGTTACAAAACGTTATGTCGTATTTATACCCACCAACTCCCCTTAAAATCTAAAATACCTAGATTCTAAGATTTTGCACTACTCACTTCATCGACCAAATACAGCAGATTCTGCCATACAATATCAGTTTTGTCATTTAAGCCAATCTCACAAGTGCTTGAGCTTGCAAATCCGCGTTTAATACCCTTAGATTGCAATGTGCTTTTATGTTTATCTGCATAAAATATCTGTAATTCTCTCAATGCGCTCTCATTGAGTTCAGGACACATAAAACCCTTATTTCCTGCAAAACCACAACATTGTGTCTTGCTATGTGTAATCACCTCACCGCTCACACAAGCTTTTGCAATATTTTCTAGCACACCATTCCACTTGCCTTTTTTAGTCGCGCACATTGCATAAAAAGCAATATCCTCATCTTTAGGTGTGATATTAAGCCTCTCTAATAACACAGATTCTACATATTGAGGCATATCATAAATTTTTAGCTTAGAATCTACTGCAATGGTGCGCACATACTGCATTATTTCATAGCTACACGCACTATGGTCGCATACTATGGCAACTTCACCATCTTTTTGCATAGCTTGAAATGTATGGCAAAGCTCCTGTGCCTTATGTAACGCACTTTCCTTATAGTCTTTATACGCCTTGCCACAGCATAGATTGCGTAAATTGCGCGGATATATCACGCTCACATTTGCTTTTTTACACACAGATTCAAATACTTCTTGCAAACTGCGCTTATCAAGGGCTTTTTTGCTTGGAGCAAAGGCACGATTGATACAAGTGCTAAAATAAATTACTTTCTCCACTTTTAATGTTGTTTTTTCATCTTGCTTTATCATTTTAGATTTCAAAGCATAATGATTAGCTTGGGGAAATGCTTTTGGCACATAAGGAGTATGCAAATTCCTGTGTGCCTTTAAACTCAAATCACTTATCACATTCGCACCAAAGGCAGAAAAAAGCGCATTATTCAAGCTAATGCCACTTTTAAGTATCTCTATCGTTGAGGCAAAATGCTTACTTGTTTGATTTGCTATAAATGTGCCAAAAGCCCCAGATTCAGCATTATGTGTAACCAAAGGTTTAAGTTCTAAGGCTATGCGTGATGTATCAATCTCTAGCGGACAAAGTGTAGCACACATTGAACAAGTCGCGCAAGTCTCGACACCATAGTATTTATAGCCTTGTTTAAGTTCATTGAGTATCTCCTCTTGCTCCGCATTCCTATTTGTGATATTTTCAAGTCTCTGTATTTCTTTACGCACGGCGATACGTTGTCGCGGTGTGAGAGTAAGCTCCTTGCTCGGGCATACCTTTTCACAGAATCCACATTCCATACATTGATTGATAAAATCCTCTACCTGTGTAGAATCTTTAAGATTCTGTAAATGAATTTGAGGATTATTAGAAATAATTACATCGGGATTGATAAGCCCCTGTGGATCAAAAATATGCTTGATATGACAATTTATCTCATAAGCCTTTGCTCCCCATTCTTTCTCCACAAATGGTGCAACCATTCTTCCCGTGCCGTGTTCTGCCTTTGTGCTTCCTTTAAGTGCTAACACGCTCTCTACCATAGCTTCCATAAATGCACCAAATCGCTCACCTTCACTCTTTTGCCCCAAATGTGGTGTTATGATAAAATGCACATTCCCTGAAAGTGCGTGTCCAAAGATAATACCCTCATATTTAAATTTTTCAAAAAGTCGTGTAATTTTTTCAATCCCTTTAGCAAAAGATTCTATAGGAAAACAAATATCTTCAGTGATAACAATACTCCCGCTTGGGCGCAAACTTGCAGAAAGAGGCAAAAGAGCTTTGCGGATTTTCCACCAAGAATCCATTTCTTTCGCATCACTACTAAAATGTGTTCCAAAAAGGCTAGGGGCTTCACTCAACAAATTACTAATAAAACTGATTTTAGATTCTAATCCCTTTTTTGTATTATCATCTAATTGCACCAAAAGCGCACATTGTCCTTTTTTAATACTATTAAGTTCTTTTGGTGCGCCCTCCAAACCTTTAGCCGATTTTAAACACGCATAGTCCATAATCTCTGCCGCACTTACCTTATCATCATTTTTTGCAAGAATTTGCACCGCTTTTGCTGCAGAATTTAATTCTGCATAAAAAAGTAAAGCGCACGCCTTAAAGGCATTATCTGGCACACACTCATACTCTACCCTTGATATAAAGCCTAAAGTCCCTTCTGCTCCTATAAAAATGTGATTTAAAATATCTTTTATAGAACCAAAATCAAGCAAGGCGTTGATACTATAGCCTGTAGTATTTTTAATAGCAAACTTACGCTCAATAAGCTTACAGAGATTCTTATCTTTTAGAATCTTTTCTCTTAAAGCTAAGAGTGCATCTGCTTTATCCTTATGAAATTGCAAAAAAGAATGTATATCTTCGCTTTTTTTTGCTCCCTCACTCGTATCAAGCACAAAGCCGTTGTGAAGTATTACACGCACAGATTTAATTGTGTTGTAGCTATTTTGCTTCACACCACAACACATACCGCTTGAATTATTAGAAAAAATCCCACCAATCATTGCGTTATTAATAGTCGCTGGATCTGGTCCAATTTTTTTACCAAATGGCTTTAGGGCATCATTTGCTTCACTCCCTATCACACCACATTCACAAAAAATACTTTCTGCATCAGGACTTATGTGTATATCCTGCCACCTCGCATTTGCCAAAACAAGCACAGATTCACTACAAGCCTGCCCACTTAAGCTTGTTCCTGCTGCTCTAAACGTAAGTGGTGCATTATATTTATCACTCAAAGCAAAAAGCTTGATAATCTCATTTTCATCAAATGCTCTCACAACCACGCGTGGCACATACGCATAACAAGAAGCATCAATACCATAGGCAAAGCGATGCAGATAATCTGTATAGATTCTCTCCTTGAAAATAGGAGTTGCTTCACGCACAAAGCCATCAAAATCTGGCACTTTATAGGAATCCTGCATCTCAAGCATTTGCGTATCTTTTGTCATTATCTTATCCTTTCTCACAAACTTTATACATTATAGCAAAGCCTAGCCCCTCACATCAAGTAAAGCTTCCTTATATTCATAAAGTGGTATAAGATGTGTATCTATAACAATTTTTCCTACTTTGAATCCGCGAAGTGAAGTAAGATTGCGTTCCAACAAAGACTTTGTGCTTTCATATAAAACTTTTAGCTCTAAAGTATTGCCATCTTTATATACACCAATTTCACCCTCTACAATCCCTAAAATAGGCATTATAGCACTAAAGCGAACTTTGTTTGTGCCACTTTTTTTCATTTGTAGCACCTCATCTTTTTCACTAATCACAAGGCTAAGCACACCTTGCTTTAATCCAAGCAAAAGATTGCCTAAAAATATAAACTCCTCTCTGCTGCTTGAATCTGCAAGCTTATGTGTCAAAAACTCCTTAAAACCTTCAAACATATCTTGTTGTTCCCCCATTTCCTGCAAATTTTGAAGAGAAAATTTTAAAGGTGCATTATGAAACATTTCTATAATTTTAGGTTGAGCAATGAGATTCTTTAATGCAATATGTCCAAGTGAGCTACGTCCCATCTCACCCCAATATCGCTCTCCCACATTGAGCTGTTTTTGACTTCTAGTTTCAATTTTTTGTGCCCCAATCTGCAAGAGATACATATCACCTTTTAATTTTGCAAGCACTTTGATGAGCATAGGCAAAGAAGCATTATAGGTCGTGGGTGTTTGTGCATTTTTAAGCGTAGCGGCAATTTTTTGAAGCCCACTTAACATAGAACCTAACCTCTTATGCTTTTTAACTTTTATATATCTTTAGAATCTTGTTGTGTGAGTAAGATTTCCAAAGATGCAGCAATACGCATTGCCACTTCAAATTTACTCCCACTTATTTTTTCTACACCTTGTGTGCTAATAAGTTTCATTTCATTTGTATCACTACCAAATGGATTTTGTTCATTTATAACATTAAGGCATACCATATCACATTTTTTTTGTTGCAACATACTCGTAGCATATTGCAAAGCGTGTGTTTCATCAACTTCTGCCTTAAAACCTACTTTATACGCTTTATGCGATGAAATAGATTCTAAAACATCGTTTGTTTTATAACATTGCAAAGATAAACTCTCTCCAATATGTTCCTTTTTGAGCTTACCACTTTGAGGTTTTGGCGCGTAGTCCGCAAGTGCTGCTGCCATAAAAACAATGGGTTTATTGACAGAATCTAATGTATCAAGCACCTTATGAATTGCCTCATTAAACTCACTTACACTCTCCACATTCATACATTTTATACCTAAAGGTAATGTGAATGGAAACGCGCTCGCAATGAGTGTTACCTCTGCACCAAGCATATACAAAGCCAAAGCAAGATAGCTTGCTTGCTTGCCACTGCTACGATTAGAAATATAACGCACAGAATCTATATTCTCCTTTGACCCCCCGCCACTGATGATAACATTGCGTTTATACCAAAATGTATGTTTTATAAGCCTCCTGCCAAGCATAAAAATAATCTCTTCCACTTGAGCAAGTGCTCCATTTCCTTCATCTCCACATACAAGGACACTTGAACGCGGAGGGATAATCTCATAGCCCATAGATTCTAATATGGCAAGATTTTGTTTAGTTTGAGAAGCATTAAGCATAGCAGTATTCATTGCAGGGGCTAAAAGTTTTGGCACACAACTTGCTAAAAGTGTAGAAAGCAAAACATTATCAGCAATGCCACAAGCAATTTTTGCGATAGTATTTGCAGTTGCTGGAGCAACAAGCACAATATCAGCCCATTTTGCATAAGAGATATGATTTGCACTTGTTTCTTGTGTGCTATACCAAAACTGATTATCATCGTGTAAAACAATATTATGACTTAAAGCTTCAAAGCTTAGTGGGGCAATAAATGCGCGAGATTCTTCACTCATCACAACTCTTATATGTGCGCCATATTTTGCAAGCTGCGAGATGCAATCAAGCATTTTATAAACAGCAATAGAACCACTTACAAGAATAAGAATATTTTTGTGAGTAAAGATATGGTGCATATGCTCTCCTTTTTCTTGTGTTTCCTATAACTTTAAACCTAGGAATCAAGTTAGATTCTATAAGAATCTAACATAAGGGAGCTTATTTTGAGGTTATTTTGAAGCAAGTTCTTTGATAAATCTATCGGCAAGATAAGGACCATCACCGCTTGAACCAATGAGTTTAATTTTATCTACAATGCCGCGGAAAAGTGCTTCTTCTTCGTGTTGCTCACTTACATACCATTGTAAGAAATTAAATGTTGGATAATCCTTATTTGTGAGCGTAAAATCTACAAGATCATTAATAGATTGAGTAATTTTTTGCTCGTGTGCATAAGTTTTTTCAAACACATCAAGCAAACTACTAAATTGAGATTCTGGAGCCGCCACTTGTGCGATATTCACTTTAGAATCTGTTTCGTTGAGATAAGTAATGAGTTTTTTTGCGTGTCCGCTTTCCTCATCAGCGTGTTGAAACAAAAATAATCCTGCACCATCAAAGCTATTTTCGTAACACCAAGAGCTCATACTTAGATAAAGGTTTGCTGCATACATTTCTTTTGCAATCTGTTCATTAAGCATTTTTACAATGTTATCTGAAATCATTTTGTATCCTTTAATGAGAATTTGAAAACTCGTGATTGTAAAATGTATTTTCTGATAAATTGCTTAAATTTTATCATTTTTGAATAATTTTGAGAATTTCATCATTTTTAAGCCACCAAGAATTACTATCGCTGCTATACTCGAAACCTGAACACACAGGCACTCCACATTCTCCCTTCAGTGTTTTATGATAATCAATAGGCATTTGGAAGCTAATGGTTGGCATAATAATAAAAAATTGTTCAAATTCCACACATAAATGTGAATCATCTTTTGGCACCATCACTTCGTGGAGTTTTTCACCCGGTCGTATGCCAATAATTTTATGCGGCAAATGAGGAGCAAGTGCTAGTGCTAGTTGAGTAATTTTCACACTTGGAATCTTGGGTATAAATATTTCTCCTCCGTGCATACGCTCTAAATTTTCAAGCACAAACTCAACGCCAGATTCTAAAGTAATAAAAAACCTACTCATACGCTCATCTGTAATAGGCAACTCTTTTGCACCTTCATTGATAAGCTTTTGAAAAAATGGGATAACAGAGCCGCGCGAACTTACGACATTCCCATAGCGCACCACACTAAATTTAGAATCTTTATTCCCCTTGATATTATTTGCTGTTACAAAAAGCTTATCAGAGCAAAGTTTTGTCGCGCCATAAAGATTAATAGGATTTGCCGCTTTATCTGTGCTAAGGGCAATAATATGCTTGACATTATTGCTTAAACACGCACTAATAACATTACTTGCGCCATCAATATTTGTTTTTATACACTCCATAGGATTGTATTCAGCAATAGGCACGTGTTTAAGTGCAGCAGCGTGAATACAAATATCTACGCCATCAAGTGCGCTCTCTAAGCGATTTTTATCCCGAACATCACCAATAAAATAGCGCATTCTTTTATCAGTAAAAACTTGTGCCATTTCGTATTGCTTTAATTCATCACGACTATAAACAATAATTTTCTTTGGATTATGATGCCTTAAAACACGCTCAACAAACTTTTTACCAAAACTTCCCGTGCCACCTGTAATAAGAATAGTCTTAGAATCAACTAAATGTCCCATATATCTTCTCCCAACGATTATTTAACATAGCCCAACTCTTTGAGTTTATTAGCGATTTTGACAAGTATAGGTCCGCCACTTCCGCCACTTCCGCCGTGTTCTATAAGGATTGTAACAGCATATTGAGGATTCTCATAAGGCAAAAATGCTGTAATCCAAGCGTGAGAACGATGAAAATACTCCATATCAGCTTCTTTTGTGCGCTGCTGTATATCTTGTGGAATACCTACCACTTGTGCAGTTCCTGTTTTACAAGCAAGACTTACTTTTGTGCCTTGTGTGCGATAATATGCAGTTCCACCAGGCACAGAGCACACCTGATACATACCTTTACGCAAAACATCAAGCTTAGATTTTTGCAAATCATTAAGGACATCTTTGACTTCAAAATCTGCACTTCTTCCATTAAAGTCTTTTGCAAAATGTGGTGTTACAAGTTTGCCCGATGCAATTAAAGCCGTGTAACGCACTATTTGCATAGGTGTAGCGAGAAAGTAACCTTGCCCAATGGAAGTTGTTAAAGTATCGCCAATATACCAAGTCTCACCATAGCGACGCAATTTCCACTCGGGCGTAGGTAAAATACCACTCACTTCATTTGGAATATCTACACCTGTTTTCTCTCCTATGCCCATTTGTTTTAGCACGTTTGCAGTATTTTCAACTCCTGCAGCTTGAGAGAGAATATAAAAATACACATCTACAGATTCTCTAATTGCCTTTATCGCATCTGCACTCCCGTGCCCTGAAGCCTTCCAATCACGAAATTTACGCCCACCAAATTCTATAAAAGGTGGTGTTTTAATTATTGTATTTTCGTGTATATTTGCAAATTCTAAAAAAGATAAAAGCATACCCATTTTAATGACTGAGCCGGGAGGATAACGCCCATAAACAAGCTTGTTAATCAAAGGTTTATATATATTATCTGTAAGTTCTTGCCAATTTTTATGGCTAATACCATCAACAAAATAATTAATATTATATTCTGGATAGCTCCCTGCTGCGAGTATTTCACCATTATGCACATCCATTACAATTACTGCACCATATTTATCAACAAACTCTCTATCAATGCTCTCTTGAAGCGTTAAATCAAGCGACAAACGCAAATCATTACGATGAAGCACATTGTCTTCTTGCAAAAGTTTGGTTTCTTTGTAAAGAGAATTGATTTGAGCCTTTCTGTATCCCACTTCGCCCTGTAAATAATTATTATAGGTTTTTTCTATGCCATCTTTACCAATAACCTTGCTATATTGAGAGAGAGGGTTATTTTGCATATCTTTATCATTTGCTTTTGACACATAACCAATGACGTGTGAAGCAGTGCTCTCGTTTGGATAAAAACGTTTTGTATTTGTCGTGATAATAATATAAGGTGAGCGTTTCAAATATGCATAGACTTTCAATATATCTGCATAGGGCACAAAACGCACAATTTCCACAGGAGCGTGATTATAGGCATGATTGTTTTTTTTGTAGAGTTCTAAAAGCTTTTCTTTATCAAGGTGAGGGAGGAATGATACAATGTAATCAATTTCAGATTCAATAATACTCTTATTACGAATCTTTGGAAGAAGCGCGATAGAAAAACCTAATTCATTAATAGCTAAAGGCTCATTATTTCTATCTATGATAAGCCCACGCATAGGAAGCAAAACATCAGTTTTGAGCGCATTTTTTTCAGCAAATTTTTGATAATACTCGTGATTGATAACATTAATAACAATTAAACGTAGCCCTATGATAGACCATACAAGCAACATAAAAAGAATAAAAAACTTATACCGGGCATTCATTATAAAAACATCACTATAACAATTTCGATAACAATATAATAAAGTATCATCATTATATTTGGTGCGATTGAGCTTCCCATAATTACATCAAGCAATAATGTCCCGATATATAAACTCACGTATGCCAATATCACGCAAGCTATACGAGTAGCACGAATTGTATTAAATACATACTGAATACGTGGAATCACAAATAAAGATAGAATCAAAAACAACACCAAAAGTGAGCCTATGGGAAGAGCGTTTTCTGATTCTATAAATGCCAAACCCCCAATAATAGCTAAAAATCTATATCCACCATCATCTTTGCCAAATCGTATAAAAAGCACCAAGCACACACCAATAAGCGGTGGTAGCCACATCTGCATACTTGCTATACTCTCATAAATATAAAACCCTAAAAAAAGGAAGAAACTTAAGAGAGTTTGTTTATAAGTGCTATTTCGTCGCATATTGGAAAATGTTTGCATTTGATACAATCTGCCCATATTTTGTGATTTGGTAAAAACGATTTTTCTATTATAACAAAACCTAATCTTTGAAACAAGTGTGCCCGATAAGTAAGTGTGAGAATCTCCTTTAACCCAAGCTTTTTTCCTTCTTCAACAGCTTCGCATACAAGCTTACTTCCTAATCCTTGAGCGCGATAAGTATCTTTTACAACCAAAGAACGCACTTCTGCTAATTCTTTGGAATAAATATAAAGTGCGCAAAATCCTGCTACTTCACCACTTTGAGAATCTTTTGCAAGATGATAAGAGCGGATAGCATTTGCCATTTCATCTTCACTTCTCTCTAAAATCACACCATTTTTTACCTCAATATTTACAATTTCACGCATAGCAGGAATATCTGCCAAAGTAGGTCTTACTATATCAAATGCCATTTTGCAATCCTAAAGTATAAGTTAAAATTTTTGCACGCATTTGCGCCACAGATGTCATTTTTCGATGATTCTTTGTATTTGCGCTAAAAATCAAACAATGTGTATTGGGCAGATTCTTGTCCTTATGAGAATCTATGCTATTTTTAAGCGCATTGAGTTCATTTTGGGTAAGCTTATCGGCTTTGGTATAGATTCTCAAAATATATTGATCATTATGGCTTATTTTTTCAAGCAAACCGCTCATTATTTGGTCTTTTTGTGTATTGATATGACGAGAATCCACCAAATGCAAAAAAAGCTTAAGGGATTGGCGCGTTTGTAAAAAATGAAACAAATGCTCCTCCCATTGTGCTTTGAGTGATTTACTTACTTTTGCATAGCCAAAACCGGGCAAATCAATAAAAGTAAGTGGAATGCGCTCATTTTCATAAATCCATAGAGAAGTAAAAAAATTAATAAGTTGTGTTTTACCCGGTGTAGCAGAGCTTTTAGCAAGAGGTTTATTTAAAATAGTATTGATAAAAGTGCTTTTACCTACATTGCTTCGCCCTAAACACACAATTTCAGAATCTTTAGGTGCTGGGGCATTGTTTGCGTTACTCGCAGAAATTAAAAAATGAGATTCTACAACCTGTATATCACTCATTAGCATTGTCCATTGTGAAAGTAATCACACTTGGCTTTTGATTTGAGCCTTTTATAGAAGCTTCTTCTGTAGTGGGATTAAAAACAATAAGATTGCCTCGAATGATGTTGTGCTTATTAGATTCTTCAATCATTGCATTATCAATAAGCCTATACTCATCTTTTTGCACATCATACATTGCTTTTTTTGCCCTGCCATTGACTTCTTTATTTGGCATTTTAGCGTAAAATCTCACATTGCCTGTGGCAGTGTATTTTAGTGGTTGATTTTTTTTATTTATCTCAATCACCACCTTATCCGCCCATAGCTTGTCCTCATCTTTTATCACAATCACATTGCCTGTAAGAATTGTCTCACCTTTCTTTAAGTCGCTCTGTATAGCATTTGCACTTACTTCTAGTTGCGCTGATGCACCAAAAACACATATATTCAAAAAAAGCAAACAACACAGCACATAATTGACAGAACGCATTATTTGCCACCTAATATAACTTTTATAGAATCTGCTTTAAATATATCTTGCAAGGCATTATAGTAAAGATTCTTTCCAATTGCGTGCGTTGAGGCATTATCAAGCGTGAAATCGCCCTTGCCTGTAAAAATGCGTGTGTTGTAATTATAACTTCCCCATTTGCTCCAAAAATTTAATCCATCTAAACGCAAATAATTCACACCTTGAGAGAATGTGTAGATTCTATTTTGGCTATGCACAAAGGGTGCATACATATACTCGTGCAATGTTTGATTAACTTGATTAATAAAAAGATCATAAATTTCTTCGTGTGATTCATAACGCAGTGCTTTAGTCCCAGATGAGACAGCCTGTGTATGTTGAGAGTTTGTAACATAAAGCATAAAATTTGTTATCTCAATGTTTGGCACTTCTTTCCCAATGGCTGCGTGAATTTCATTATCTTGTGTAAAAAATATGATACTACTTAAACTAAAACAGAGTAATGTAATAAAAAAAGCATAGATTCTATAAGAAATATTTTTCAAGCTTTTTATCCCCATTGTGCTTTAATACATCTTCTATCATCTCACGCACCGCGCCATTCCCACCACAAGATTTTAGAATCTTATATGCATATTTTTTTAATTCTTTTGCACCATTTTTTGGCATATAAGCAAATGAGCAGATTCTAAATAGAGGCAAATCATTTAAATCATCGCCAATACAAGCTACTTCTTTCTCTTTGAGATTTAATGTTTTAAGTAAATCCTTTAAAACCTGTCCCTTATCTTTTGCACCCATAAAAATATGCTCTATACCTAGCTCGCTTGCGCGTTTTTGCACAATGCTAGATTCCCTGCCGCTGATAATGGCACTTGCGCGTTGCATTTGACGATTCCATACGCTAATAGCTAAGCCATCTTTTATATCAAAGCCCTTTATCTCCTCACCACTTTGAGAAAAAAATACCTTGCCATCACTTAATGTGCCATCAACATCAAATACTAAAAGTTTTATCATAACACACCCTTAGTAGAAGGAGTGCAGATTCTAGGATTTGGGCTTAAAGCACGACGCAAAGCTACTGCAAAGGCTTTAAACATTGCCTCAATAATATGGTGGAGATTCTTGCCCCTTTTTAACACAATATGCACACTTAAGTTAGCATTAAAACACACTGCACGGAAAAACTCCTCTACTAGCTCTACATCAAGCTCTCCTACTTTGCCTTTAAATGGAAACTTATACGCATTTGTTTCAAAAACTAAAAACGCCCGATTACTCACATCAATATCACATTCTACACAAGATTCGTCCATCACCACGCTTGCATTACCAAATCGCTCAATACCTTGCGCTGGATAAATACCTTGTGCCAATGCTTGACCTAAGAGAATACCACAATCCTCAATGCTATGATGTCCATCAACAAAAGTATCACCCTTACATACAATCTCTAAGTCCATAAGTGAGTGCTTAACTAGAGATTCTAACATATGATTGAAAAAGCCTATATCACTTTGAATCTGTGCATTACCACTGCCATAAATAAGAAGATTTAAGCTAATGTCTGTCTCTTTTGTCTTGCGTGATTTGTGTATCACTTTTGTCTCTTGATTTTTCATAGCACTTCCCTTTATCATCAATCACGGATAAAAAATCCACCTTGAATTTGCGTGTTTTTCTTTAAAAAATCTCGTGCTTCTTTTTCACTTTGGAATCCTCGTAAAAATACGCGATAAATAGGTGCGCCATTAAGCTCAAATTCCTTAATCACACTTTGATATGGTGGATTATGCGAGAATCTCTCTTGTGTGATTTGCGCACCTTCATATCGCCTAAATGCTCCCACTTGAATAGCAAAATCTCCTCCACTCACTGACTTTGGAGTGTTTGCAACTTTAAATTCATTATTTAAAACATCATCACTTTCAACATTTTGCATTTTCATATCTTTATTAATCACACCGCCAAAGCCAATCACCTCTAAGCGCACCTTTGCTGTGCCAACTTTTACCATATCAATATCATTTGCAGCTGCCGAGCTTAAATCAATAATGCGCCCCTCCACAAATGGACCTCTATCGTTAATCCGCACAATCGTGCTTTTACCATTTTCTACATTGAGCACTTTAACAACCGTATTCATAGGAAAAGTCTTATGCGCTGCGGTATGTGCATACATATTATAAGTTTCACCATTTGAAGTTTTTTTTGCGTGAAAGTCTGGACCATACCAACTCGCATATCCATCAAATTTATCCCCAAGACTTACCTTTTCAGGATAATACCATTTACCTGCAACTTGATAAGGACGCATAGTCGCTTCTTGAATCGCAGGAGATTCTCTCATAGAATTTCCACCAATATTTGGTGTAATCCCTTGATTGAAAGCATCTAAATCGTCAAAACTATCATTAAAGCCCTTTGTGCTTTTGGCATTCTCATTCCAACCTGCATTTTTCTCTACACAACCGCTTAAAATAGCACATAATAAGCTAAAACAAACAAAAATACTTATATTATTTTTCATAATACTCCTTTATCCTATCTGCTATCAGCAATCGTTGTGGCTTTATTTTTAGAAACAGGAATGGTAAGTTGTTGGTTTGCAAAAATATTTGTGCCTTTAATGTTATTTATCTCTTGTATAGCTTGTATTGAAACTTTATAGTTTTTAGCGATTATACCAAGATTCTCACCTTGTTGCACAATGTGTGTGATATATGGAGATGTGTTTTGTTTATAGTGTTTCTCATTAAAGTTTCTTTTAAAATTGCGCAATTTGTCATATGGTAGATATACATTATAACGTTTATTGCCCTGTGGTAATGTAGAGCGGACAAAATGACGATTATATTTTTTAAGCTCACTTAATGGAATCTTTGCGCTTTGTGCAATCGTGCTAAGAGATACGCCACCCTTAACACTCACACTTGCTATACTATCAGTTGCCCCACGATTAAGGAGATAATCCGCATTTTGTGCCTTTAAAAAATCCACATCATTAAAAAGCAAGCTCATTGCTAAAATCGTGCGAATATAATTGCGCGTTTCAGCCGGAAGATATTGCGCCTCATCATCAAGCAATGTCTCAATACGCGTATCACCTCCCGCTTCCTCAATACCTCGTTTCAAACGTCCAGGTCCGCAGTTATATGCCATAGCAGCTAAATACCACTCTCCAGTTATTTCATAAAGGTATTTCAAATACTTTATAGCTGCTTCTGTGCTTCTTATAGGGTCTTTACGCTCATCAATATAAGAATTTATCTCTAACCCTAAGCTTTTACCAGTAGCAGGCATAATTTGCCAAATCCCTATGGCTTTTTTGGAGCTTTTAGCAGATGGGGCAAATTCAGATTCAGCCATAGCAAGAAATAAAAATTCTTGTGGAATTTCTTCTTTTGCCATCATATTTTTAAGTGTAGGGATAAATTCATAGCCATTTGCAAACTTTTGCATAAAGTATCGTGATTTCTCTTGCACTTTTTGCGCACGCGCACTATCGGCTACATTTATCATAAATGCAGTATGGACGCCAAATGAGTTTAAAACTTGATTTGTGCTTTTATTATGAGTAATCGCATAAAAATCACTGCTATCGCTCCATATATCATTACTCCATACATTGAGTGTGCATAGTGAAGTCAATATTACCGCAGATAAAGAATGTTTTAGAATCTTTAATGGCATTATGTATCCTTTAATTCATATCTTGAAAAAGTCTCATTGCATTTTGTGTGCTTAAACCCATAACCTCATCTTCGCTCATACCAAGCACTTGAGCAATTTGCTGCATAATCAATGGAATATAATGCGGCTCATTGCGTGTCCCCCTATGTGGGTGAGGTGTGAGATAAGGTGCATCAGTTTCAAGCACAATGCGTTCCTTTGGTATAAGTGGTAGCACTTCGATAAGTCGCCTTGCGTTTTTAAAAGTGCAAACCCCACCTATGCCATAATAAAACCGCTCACTTAATCCAAGCAAGATTCTATCTGCATTATAGCAGTGTAAGACTCCATAGGCATTTTTATACTCATTAAGAATCTCAAAAGCATCAGTGCTTGCTTCTCTAATATGCACAATAAGTGGCTTTTGAAGTTGCAAAGCAAGTTCAATTTGAGCAATAAAGCATTGCTTTTGTTGTGCTTTAATTGCCTCTTGTGTTTGGGCTTCTTTCTGTGATATTTCAGCTAAACGATAATAATCTAGCCCACATTCTCCAATAGCCACGCATTTATTATCTTGAGCATACTCTTTCAATACATTGTTATCAAACAAATCAATATCATTAGGATGCACACCCACTGCAAAATAGACATTTTCATATTGATGTGCGATGCCTAAAGCTTTTGGTAAAGTGCGTATATCTGCACCCGGAATAATAATTTTAGCCACATTTGCCTTATATGCGCGCGCAATAACCTCATCTAAATCACTCTCAAAGCTTTGAGAATCTAAATGACAATGTGTATCTATCATATAATCAAACCGCATAGGTTCTCTTGCACTCATAAAACAGAATCCTTGTAATTGTTATATAGAATTGTGTTAGAATAAAAGATGAGATTTTAGCATAATTATTCTTTACTCAAATTTACTTCACACAAAATTGAAAGGAAAGTATGTTTAGTGGATTAGTTCGTGAAATCGCTCAAGTAAAAAGCTTTACCAGCAATACACTTGAAATACTCACTTCATACAATAAAGCTCACCTAGGAGATTCTATTGCCATTAATGGTGCGTGTCTTACTGCTATATCATTCTTTAATGGCGGTATGGCTATGGAGCTAAGTAAGCATACCCAACAACACATTGCCTTAGAAAACTACACACAGGGCTCATTTGTGCATTTAGAGCCAGCCTTGCAGGTGGGCGATAGATTTGATGGACATATCGTGCAAGGACATATTGACAGCATAGGACGTATCACACAAATACATCATCACACGGATTCAAGTGATTTTTGGATACAATCTTCCCCACAAACACTCTCGTGCATTATCCCTAAAGGCTCTGTATGTGTAGATGGTATCAGTCTAACTATTGTCGAGCGCACACAAGATAGCTTTAAACTCACACTTATCCCCCATACCTTGAAAAATACACTTTTTGGACAATTTAAAGTAGGCAGGAGGGTAAATATCGAGACAGATATTATTACACGCAGTGTCGTAAGCACTTTGCACTCTTTTATGGAATCTAAGGGTAATTCTTCTCATCTCTCTTGGAACGATATTGATGCACTCAATCTCATTTATTAATGTTATATTTTGCGGGGACATAATGAATAATCAAAAGGCAGTAGCACTTAGTTATGAAGCAGGTAAGGATAGCGCACCGCGTGTCGTAGCAAAAGGACAAAATGAGCTTGCTATGCGTATTATTGCTAAAGCAAAAGCTTTTGATGTGCCACTTTTTGCTAATGCTTTGCTTGTCGATTCTCTTTTGCAAATCCCTTTAGATTCTCATATTCCACCAGAGATGTATAATGCAGTAGTAGAAGTGTTTGTATGGCTTTTAAAATGCGAGAGGGAAGCGCAACTTAGCAAGGATATAAGTCAATGAAACCTTCTTTCAATTTTATAGAATCTATACATTATGTGAAACATCTCATTCCTTTTTTTGTAAGTGAATTTAATGGCTTTATACAAGATAGATTCTCGCTTTTTCTCTGCACACTTGCTCCTCTTCTTATTGCACTTTTTGTATGGGGTGTATTTTCACAAAGTTTCGTGCGAGGCGCACCCATTGGCATTGTAGATTTAGATAATAGCCCTTTAAGCAAAGAGTTAGCTCGCAATCTTGATGCGATTCCAGCAGTGAGTATCACTAAAGCTTACACAAGTCTCGCGGAAGCAAAAGCTGATATAAGTAATGTCAAAATTTATGCGGTGGTTGTTTTTCCCTATGGACTTGAAGCACGAAGCAAAAAAGCTATATTAAGTGAGATTCCAATTTATTATAATGCACAACTTGTGCTTATCGCAAAATCTATTGAAAGCTCTTTTAAGCAGCTCATTCTCACAAGTAATGTCAAGGCAAAGCTTGGCAAGAATCTCATTCAAACACAGAATCTTGATGCCGCATTAGCCAAAAGCTCACCGATTCTAATGCAAATTACGCCACTTTATAATATCAATAATAGCTACGCACAATTCCTCCTCACAGGGATTTTACCTTGCTCGTGGATTATGCTTATTATCGTGTGCGTGATTAATTCTTTAGCGCGTGATGAAAGCGATGTAGGCTTTGTCAAAGGTAAAAAAAGCCAAATGCCTGATGGAGTTAATGCGTATGTTTATATCCTCACAAAAGTTTTTGCGTATGCGGGGATTTTCTCATTTTGGTGGATAATGATGATGATATTTTTTCACGCGCTTGGCTTTGAATTTCGCGGAAACTATCTCACGCTTTATCTTGGTGCATTACTTACATTTACCGCATATGCGGGGGTAGGGGTTTTTGTCTATGCACTCTTTAAAGACCATACGCGCGCCTTAAGTGTAGCAGCGATTTATTGTGCGCCAAGCTTTGCCTTTGCGGGGCTTACCTTTCCGGTTAATTCTATGGGAGCATTTGCGACATTTTGGCATACAATCTTGCCTATTAGCCATTATTTGAAACTCTATGTGCAAGTAGCAAACTATGGGATAGATTTTCTTGGTGCGCTCAAAACAATGCTTGAAATTCTGCCCTTTAGCCTTTTTCTTATCTTTGGAATCTTAATCTATCGTAAAAGAGAGCATTTAGAGTAAGGATTAAGGGGGTTTCTCGCAATAAGATTCTAAAAATAGAAAATAATCTAGTTTTCTAAGATAAACCCTTCAGGTGAAATTCCCGCAGATTTTACAAAATGAGCGAGATTCTTGCCCACATCCCTCATTGAAGCACTTGAGGTGAAATAAAACTTTCCTTTTTCACATTCTATACTTAAAGAACCAGCCACATCTCTGCTCTTTGCTATATTTTCATCAAAGGTAATATATTTTAAATTTTCATTTAAAGCATTTTCTACTGCATCTCTATGGTATTCATACATATACTCTATAACTGCTTTGACTACTTCTTTAGCATTACTCACTTCTTTTATATCGCCATTTGGGCAGCTCATAAATCTAAAGTGATAATAAGTTAAATCATCGGCTAAATTCCTTGCAAGAGACTTGACACGATACTCTTGTGGCAAATCTCTAAATATTTCAATCGCGCAAAACTTATCAGCCAAATACGCACTTCTTGCCTTGATATGCTCAATTCCCCAAGAATTCATATTTGTAAAATATTCATTCAATTTTAACGAACCATTTTCAAGCAAAAGTTCTATTTTCTCCTCAAATGGCTTATTACTAAGTTTGCTATTTTGTCCTGTGAGTGAGAGATTACCAAATGTATTGAGATAACTGCCCTCTAGCTCGATATATTCCTCTCCTACGAGGTTGCGCCATCTCCCTTCCCTATCTGGAGTTTGTGGGTAGAAATGCTCAACTTCTAATTTTTCCTCTCTGGGTGGCTCTGCATTCATTGTTTTTTCAATTTCTAAAAATATCAGCTTACACGCCCTCAAAGAATATGCATTGGTTGTTTCAAAATATCTTTTTAACTGCACATCACTTGGGAAAATCTCCCTACCATTTTTTGTCCCTAAAAATTGCATTAATCCCTTAACATTTATAGAATCTGCGTCCTTAAGGTGATTATAAAGCCCATAGACTACCTTATTTAGTGCGTTTGAAGCTTCTCCACATATCATTCTGCGCACATAATAACTAATAAGAATTTCTAACATAGCCTTAAAATTTTCATAATCTAACTTATCATTCACAAAATCGTATGCGAGACACAAAACAAAAGGATAGGATACGCCAAATTTAAGTTCTACGATAATTTGTATATATTTGCGCAAAATTATCAATTCTCCATCTGTTGCATTTGGTTGTTGCAGAGAAAATGTATCATCGACAAAGATTCTATAAAGAGACGAATAATCGCGTATCTCTTGCATAAGTCCCTCGAGGTTGCTGCCAAAATGCTCTTTACTATGCTTTTTAAAAAGTTTGTAGATTTCATCTTGTTTCACATCTACTCCATAATAAATACGCAAATAGTGTTCGATAAATGTGCTGATGACTGATTCTTTTATGAGGTATTCTTCAAGGGGTATCCAATATGTTTCATAAAGATTTTGTTGCCTTTGAGAATCTTCGCCCATCATTAGATAATTGCGTATTAAATCCACTCCTTCTAGGCGCACACCTGTGGCATTAATGCTTTCAAAAACTACCTGTGGGTCATCATCATCTTTTTCTAGCCCAATGCCTACGATTTTAAGACGCAAAAAAGCACCATAAATTTCTTCTATGCCATATCCTTGCTTCACATATTCATCAAGTTCTTTAATAAAAAAATGATAATTTGTTTTTATTTTAGAATTACCATTGCATTCATTCCAACGATTATCCATAACAAGACTATAAGCCTCTCTATCGCGTTTAATTGGCTTTAGTCGTAATCGCGTAGTAGTGTTATTATCACTTAAAAATCGTGCAATTTCTTGTCGTATCTGTTCATCTCTTGTCTTTTGCTGCAAGGCTTTGAGTAAAAGCATAAGCGTAGTAATGCGTTGCTGCCCATCGATAATCATATACTCTTGTGTATTTCTTAGAGTATTTTCTTCTGGCACTAAGTGAATAATGAAAGTAATCGTTCCCATAAAATGCGTTTTGTTTATATCTCTTGCGATACTGACAATGTCTTCTAAGATTTTTGCACAATTTTCTTTCTCCCACGCATAATTTCTTTGATACACAGGAATAGTAAAGCGTGTATTTGTAATTGAAAAAAAGTTATTCATCGTATCTTGCTGCACTTTCATAACAAAACCTCTCTACAAATTTATCCCATAGGATATGTAAAACCGCAGTTTATCATTGTAAAGTTAAAAACAAAATTAATCCTATAGGATAAAGTAGAGTATGCAAGAAAAGTTAAGCAATGCCACACAAGAGGAGATTCTAGAATTTTATAAAAATGTATCACGTAAAATTAGAAGCTTGCGCGAAGAAAGAGGTGTATCCCAGCTTGACTTAGCTCTTGATATTGGGATAAAGTCCATAGCCTTTTATTCAAATTGTGAAAATAACCGCTATGGCAAACACTTCAACCTTGAGCATTGCTACAAAATCGCTAAATCGCTGAATGTTAATATTAGAGAATTCTTTTAATCATATGATTTTTCTTTGCGTTCGCATATTTGCAAGGTAGCCAAATCACAGGAATTTAAAAACATCTGCAAACATATAGATTTTCCATTTGCAAATAGGGCTCTTGGTTGCACATAAGAAAGTTTATTTCCTAACCTATCACGAGATATTTGAACAGCTCTAAAAACAACTTCTTGTTTCTTATTATGTTTTAACTTAATTTCATAAAATTCATCACAAATAAAAGAAGTTCCCAAAATCTCTATTTTCTTATCTATATGAGCCATTTATGCCTTCAACTCTAAGCAAATACTTCTATTTGCCCCCATATAATTGCGTATCATATTCCATACTTCTTTATAGAATCCTAAAAGTAAAGTAAAAAAATATTTTACCTAAGAGCTAGCAATCATTATACCATTTTATATAAAAATACCTCTTAAGACATAAAAAATCTATTTAAGTTCAGCCCAATTCTTGCCTATACTGATGCCACATTTAAGTGGCACTTCAAGCGTATAGATATGATTCATAATCTCTGCTGCTTCTTTAGCATAAGCCTGTGCTTTCTCCTGTGGAGCTTCAAAAATAAGTTCATCATGCACTTGCAAAAGCATTTTTAAATCACTATTTTCATATCGCTTGTGAATTTCACACATTGAAAGCTTAATCAAATCTGCTGCTGAGCCTTGAAAAATAGAATTTATCCCTTCTCGCAAAAAGTTTGATTTCATAAAATCTGTGGCATTTTTGAAATCAAAATACCGCCTGTGTCCTAATAATGTCTGCGAATAACCATTTTCAAGCAAAAAAGCCTTTTGCTCATCTAAAAAGGTTTTTATTGTGGGAAAGAGCGCAAAATAGCTCTCAATATAATTTTTTGCTTCTTTAAGTGTAATATGCAAAGTTTGGGCGAGTTTCTTACTTCCCATACCATAAATAAGCCCAAAATTGATAGATTTAGCAATGGCACGTTTTTGCGTGGCAGATTCTATACCAAAAAGTCGTGCAGCTGTCTCAAAATGAATATCTTTATCCTGTTTAAAAGATTCTATAAGTGAGGAATCTTTACAAAAATGTGCCAGAAGTCGCAATTCAATTTGCGAATAATCAATACTAATAAGGCTATATCCCTCTTTACTGATAAATGCTTCACGAATTTTACGCCCTTCTTCTCGCCGCACAGGAATATTTTGAAGATTAGGAGATTTTGAGCTTAAGCGTCCTGTAGCTGTGCCACTTTGGAGAAATGAAGTATAGATTCTATGCTCATCATTTGCCCCACCAAAACGAAGTAAAGGCTCAATATAAGTGCTTTTTAATTTATTGACTTCACGATAATCAAGAATAAGGGCAATCACAGGGTGGGCATCAACAATATCAAGAAGTGTGCGTTCATCTGTGCTTAGCCCACCTTTTACGCTTCTCCCTGCTTTCAAGCCAAGCTGATTGAAAAGAATGTGTGCGAGTTGTTGTGGAGAATTAAGATTAAAAGTTTCTCCACAAAGTGCAAAAATTTGTGTGCTAAGATTTGCGATATGCTCACTTGCTTTTTCTTTAAGAGATTCTAATAAAGCGATATCGACTTTAATCCCTTCAGATTCCATTGCCATAAGCACTTTAATAAAAGGGTATTCAAGGTTTTTTGCAAGCTCAAGTATGTCGCCCCATTCTCGTTTATAGAGCGATTCTTCTAGCTTATGATAAAGTTTAAAGGTTGCTACTGCATCTTCTGCCGCATATTGTGTCGCTGTGGCAATGCTTACTTGAGAGAAATTTTCACCCTTTAATACCACACTATCGAAACTAATCATCGTATGATGAAACCATTTAAGCATTTGTTTATCAAGTCCTACAGGAGCTATACTATCATAAAGCCAACCTAAAATCATACTATCATAAATCTCTCGATTATGCCTAATCCCTAAAGTATGGAAAATGAGGCTTAAATCAAACTTAAGATTATGTCCAATAAGTGGGTATGTAAAAATACGCTCTATGGCTTTTTTGGCTTCATCTTGTGTAAGCTGACGCCCCACACCCAAATAATGATGACCTACTGGCACATAATAGCCATTCTCTCCATCAAAACAAAATGAAAATCCAACCAAATTTGCCTCTTGTATATTAAGGCTATCACTTTCGCAATCAAAGCCTATCTTAGCATTATGAGGAATAGAATCTAATACAAATTCTAAAGATTCAAAACTATCAAGCAAATGGGCTTTAAAAGTAAAATTCTGTGAAGACAAAGGGGATTGTAGATTATCAGGTATATCATTGAGTGAGCCTACTCCTTTTTGCGCACTTCTTTTTTGTGCGTATCGTTCGTGTGGTGATTGGACTTTAGAGATAATGTTTTTTAAATCATAAGTTTTAAGCTCATCTAAAATTTTAAGCATAGGATTAGATTCTGGCATTAAGCATTTACTTAAATCAATATTTTCAAGCAAATCATCATAAAGCGTTACAAGCTTTTTGCTCAAAAAAGCATTATCTTTGCCCTCACGTAAAAGATTTGCAATGCGTGGTGTAACAATGCTTTCTAATTCACTCTCACGCTTATAAAGAGATTCTATTGTGCCAAAATGTGAAATAAGTTTCTGTGCGCTTTTTGCCCCTATGCCTTTAATACCTACAATATTATCACTACTATCACCCACCAAACTTTGATAATCGATAAAATTTCTAGGATACACACCATATTTTTGCAAACATTCAGCCTCTTTAATGTCTCTTTTACCAATGGGGTCATAAATATAAGTATTCTCATCAATAAGTTGATACAAATCTTTATCGTGGCTAATGATACGCACAGCAATATTTTGCGCGTTAGCAACTTTATTAATCGAAGCAATCACATCATCAGCTTCATAACCCTCAATACTAATATTTAAAAATCCCATTTTTTCAATCCATTCAATCGCAATGGGAAGCTGCATCAATAACTCTTGTGGTGGGGATTGACGATTGCGCTTATATGCATCATAAATTTGTCGTCTTTTATTTTCACCCTTGCCTTCAAGGGCAAATACCACATAGGTGCAAGAAGGGTCTTTATAAAGAGATTGCAATAAATTACAAAATCCTACAAGTAATCCTGTGGGGAATCCCTCCTTATTTTTTAAAGGCGGTAAGGCATAAAAACTGCGAAAAAAAAACCCGAAAGTATCAATAACACTTAAAGTATTCATATAAACTCGCTTTATTCAATTAAGGTAAATAGAAATAATAACTGAAAAATACTAGATTCACAAATACAACTTTAGCTCTTTGAATTTCACACACCTTTACCTTTTGCTTCGAGC
Organism: Helicobacter japonicus; assembly: GCF_000762845.2. Lineage (GTDB taxonomy): Bacteria > Campylobacterota > Campylobacteria > Campylobacterales > Helicobacteraceae > Helicobacter_C > Helicobacter_C japonicus. The sequence goes on from NZ_JRMQ02000002.1 coordinate 144,752, forward strand.
AGGCTTTAAAACAAAATTGCAACTTTTAAAACTTTAAGATACAATTTTGCCCTATATTTTCACAAAATTTTACATTTCAAAAGAGGACATTATGAAAATCATTGCTGGTAATTTCAAAGCACACCTCACACGCTCTCAAGTTGATACTTTCACAAAAGGATTAGATTCTTTCCTCACAGATATACAAATGCCCTTATCACAGATTCAAGTGGATATTTTTCCCTCACATACTGCATTGCTTGCTGATAATTTTACACATTTTCATATTGGAGCGCAAAATGCGTATTTTGCTCCTAGCGGGGGATTTACAGGTGAGATTGGGTTGCTTCAGATTCAAGAATTTGGTATCAATCGCCTTATTATTGGACATAGTGAAAGGCGCACACTTTTTGGTGAAAATCAAGATTTTATCAATAAAAAATTTAGATTCTATGCAGAGGCAGGATTTCATATATATTATTGTATCGGGGAACCTTTAGAGGTGCGAGAAAAAGGGGAAAGCGCATTAAAAGACTACCTAAGCGCACAGCTTAGCGGTATTGATACAAGCTATTCTAAACTTATTGTCGCATATGAGCCAATTTGGGCGATTGGAACAGGTGTAAGTGCGAGTTTAGAACAAATAGAATCTACTCACTCTATGCTTTCTACACTCGTGCGCACACCTTTACTTTATGGTGGAAGTGTCAAGCCTTCAAATGCAAAAGAAATTTTGTCCTTACCTTATGTAAATGGTGTGCTTGTAGGCTCGGCAAGCCTAGACTTGCAAAGCTTTGAGGAGATTATCCGCGCTAGTTTTTAACACTAAACGCGGAATACAAGACTTTACTCTGGAATTATTTTACTTTGCTGATAGCTTTTGCTACGTCTAAAGTAACAGAACAAGTTTTAATCGCTTCTTTAGATTCGCTGCTTGTAGGTTTAACTTTATCAAGCACAGATTTTGCAGATTCTGATACTTGAGCTTTTTCTGCAGTGCTTCCACCCAAAAACAACTTCTCATCTTGTGTAAGTTTTGATACAAGGATTCCCGCCACGCATTCATTGAGTTTTTGTGAATCTTCAATCTTAAGCACCTTGCCATAAATTTCATTATAAAGCGTATCATTTGCTTTCATAATGTTTTCTTTGGCATTTTTTTCTACTTCTGCTTGCGGTGTAGGCGAATTTGAAAGACAGCCTATAGATAAAAATGCGACAACAACCAAACCTAACTTTTTCATTACCAATCCTTCACATTACTAAAATATATTGATGCTTTTGTAGTTTAAGAATTCAAAGTATCAATGTTTATATTACCACTATTTTGATGTATTTAAAATAAAATTTACTCTATCTCAAAGAAACTAAGTATAATACACTTTAAAATCCACTATTTAAGGAGTAAGTATGTCTGGAATCTTAGCAGGGAAAAAGGGGCTTATTGTAGGTGTGGCAAATAATCGCTCAATTGCTTATGGTATCGCTAAAGCGTGTAAAGCACAAGGGGCAGATTTGGCTTTTACATTTTTAAATGAAGCTTTAGAAAAGAGAGTGCGTCCTATCGCAGAGGAATTAGAAGCAAAAGATTATGTCTATGAGCTTGATGTAAGCAAAGAAGAGCATTTTGAGCAACTCTTTCACTCACTTAAAAGAGATAGAGGTGGGCTTGATTTTATCGTGCATTCTGTGGCTTTTGCACCAAAAGACGCTTTAGAGGGAGACTTTATCGCTACAAGCAAACAAGCCTTTAATACCGCTATGGAAATCTCTGTATATTCACTTATTGAGCTTTCTCGTGCAATGTTGCCTCTCCTCAATAAAGATGCGGCGATTCTTACTCTTACTTATCTTGGAAGTGTGAAATATGTAACAAACTATAATGTTATGGGTGTAGCAAAGGCTGCCTTAGAATCTTCTGTGCGCTATCTTGCCTATGACTTGGGAAAACAAGGCATTCGTGTCAATGCTATCTCCGCAGGTCCTATTAAAACTTTAGCAGCAAGTGGAATAAGTGATTTTAATATTATGCTCAAATGGAATGAAGCAAACGCACCTTTGCGTGAAAATGTGAGTATTGACCAGGTAGGAAATGCTGCAATGTATTTGCTAAGCCCTCTTGCAAGTGGTGTTACAGGAGAGGTGCATTATGTAGATGCAGGATATAATATTATGGGTATGTGCGCCACCGAGCAAGTCGATGGCAAAATCACACCTCGTTGGGATATTTTGCGCTCTTAAAAAGCAATCATAATATTCGCGAGGTAGCTAAGTTGCATAGGCAGAGCTTCATTATTATTGGCTCCTAATTCCTTAAACTTATCACTTAAAGGGAAGCTACCTCGTCCCATTACTTCAAGACTAACAGAATCGCTTAGCACAAAACCTAGTCCTAGATTCACATTGACACCAAATCCTTTTGTGCTCTCATCATTGAGCTTAAGCTCTGCATAATGCACACCCGGTCCGCCAAAGGTATAAAATCGCGGAGTGAATCTATACCCTTCTTCCCAAGTGATACCATAGCTTCTATATGATGGTTTTGAGCTGCTATCAAGGAGATTTGATTCTGCGACTTCAGCGAGGATACGCGTAAAAAGTTTTTGGCTTGTATTTATCTGTAAGCCTACCGCACCGCGTCCGCTTAAACCACCTTTCTTGTTATACAAAGTCTCGCCCATATTGCTCCATTTGACATTTGTATCAGCATTTTTAAACCAAGTGGTTTGAGAACCTATACTCCCACCTACAACAAAACGATATTTCTGTTCATCTGCGCTAAAAGCACAAAGCGCAAAAGCAAGTGGAAGAAAGATAAGAACCTTTTTCATTTTTACTCCTCTTTTTCAAAATTACAAGCTCATTAATATTTGAAAACCAAAGCTTGATATAAAAATCACATTTTTTGATTAGAATCTTAAGGTATAAGATAGCCAATCGAATAAGAACCATAACATAAACTCCTCCTCTTTATTTTAGTATTAAAATCTAGTGTCAAACATTATTATCAGGGTAGAATCTACCCTGACACTTACATTAAAGTTGCATACCCAAAAATAATCCGCTAAGAAAAACCCAGCCCATACTGCACCTCCATTTAAAGATTATCTCAAATCATAAGATTATAATTTGATGCAAAGCATTATATATAAAAAAATATTAAGATTACGATTTTAATCTATATTTTTTTATATATAATGTAATTTTGTAACATAACCACTTTTAAGTCAAATTTGCCTACAATGCGTCTTTTATTTTCATAAAGGATTCACAAACAATGCGTTTTAAAGCACAACAGAGCCTCCACCTCATCTCGCTTGGCTGCACAAAGAATCTTGTAGATTCTGAAGTAATGCTTGGACGATTGCAATCTTATGCCCTCACGCAAGAGCTTGAGAGTGCCGATGTGATTATCATTAATACTTGCGGGTTTATAGAATCTGCCAAGCAAGAAAGCATTCAAACTATCCTCCAAGCCTCAAGCAATCGCAAAAAGGGTGCATTGCTTGTGGTAAGTGGCTGCCTCGCAGAGCGTTATGCCAAAGAGCTTAAAGAAGAAATACCAGAGATTGATATTATCACAGGCGTGAGTGATTATGACAAAATTGATAGTATGATAGCCCAAAGACGCGCTATAACATCTAATAAAGTCTTTTTGGCTGATGAAAACGATAAGCGCGTGATTATCGGCTCATCTTTTCACGCTTATATTAAACTTAGCGAGGGTTGCAATCAACAATGTAGCTTTTGTGCAATCCCGTCATTTAAAGGCAAACTCCATTCACGCACATTGCAATCCACACTCAAAGAATTGACAAATCTCTATAATCAAGGATTTAGAGATTTTAGTTTTATCGCTCAAGATTCTAGCTCATATATGCGTGATTTAGGGCAAAAAGATGGGCTTATACGGCTCATTCAGGCTATTGATAATCTTAACCTTGATATAAGTTGTAGGATTTTTTATCTCTACCCCAGCACGACTTCTTTACAACTCATAGAATCTATTGCTACCTCAAAGTGCTTTTTGCCATATTTTGATATGCCAATCCAGCATATAGCGGATTCTATGCTAAAAACTATGAGGCGCGGTGCGGATAAAGCCACACACTTAAAGCTACTCCACGCAATGAGGGCAGTGCCACATAGCTTTGTGCGCACAAGCTTTGTGATAGGACACCCAAATGAAGATGAAAAAGCTTTTTTGGAATTGCACGAGTTTATAGAATCTTTTGCCTTTGATAGGGTTAATCTCTTTGCTTACTCACCGCAGGAACATACCCCCGCCTTTGCCTTGCCTCACCCAAATGCAAAAATTACAAATAAGCGCATAAATGCCCTTAATCGCACTATCAAATCCCAATACAAAGCACACAATACAAAACTTGTAGGACAAGAAGTCGATGTGATAGTTGAGGGAGTGAGTGAGATAAGTGAGTATTTCTATAAAGCGCGTTTGAAACTCTGGGGCAAAGATATCGATGGTGAGATTCTCATTAATGATAGTGAGCTGTGCGATGCAATGGGAAATACGCTGCCTTTAAATGAGGGTTATTATCGTGTGCAAATCACAGAATATAAACAAAACTTCCTTTTTGGTAAGGTTCTTGCTTATGCAAAATGAAAAAGATTAAATATTTTTTAATTGAAGATGTAGCATAATTTCTTCAATAAATTGTCTTCAATTTATTTTATTTATAATACCTGATGTTAAAGGTTGTTTTATGTTTGCATTTATTCGTGCTTTAGGCATTAAAAAACAAATTCTTATTTCAGTGGGTATCCCTTTTATTGCCCTTATTTGCTTTCTCTTTCTGCAGCTCTCCCACACCTTTACTTCCATATCTCAATCTCAAATATTAGGAAAACAAATTTTAATATCCGAGCAACTCTCAAAACTTGTTCATGAAATGCAAAAAGAGCGAGGACTAAGTGCAGGATTTGTCGCGAGTAAAGGCACAAAATTTGCCAATGAGCTTAAAGAGCAACGCATTCTTACAGATAAAGAGCATAAGGCTTTGCGTGATATGGTTACAGAAAATAATAATGTAGATTCACGCTTTCTTTCCGCTTTACAGCAAGGGTTGGAATTAGTAGAAAAAATTTCCCAAACAAGACAAAAAGCCGATACCTCTATGAATACCCAAGAAAATGTAGGAGCGCAAGTTGTAGGATATTACACAACAACGATTGCTTTTTTACTTGATAGTGTTTTAGAATCTACAAAAATTATTGATGACGCACAGCTTGCCAAATCTATGGTTGCTTATACAAGTTTTCTTTACGCAAAAGAGCGTGCGGGACTAGAGCGTGCTACCACAAATGGAATCTTTGTAGCTAATGTCGCCCCAAACAATGTAAGTTACAACAAAGTAGTTTCACTTATTGCCGAGCAAGAAGCATTTTTAAAGATTTTTCTTTCTCTTGCCTCACAGCAAAGCCTTGATTTTTATCACAATGCAATCAAACATCAAAGTTTTGCCGAAGTTGATAAAATGCGTAATATCCTCCACGAAAAGCGTCATAGTGGAGATTTTGGGATTGATGCGAAAGTATGGTTTGATACCATTACGCAAAAAATCAATGTGCTTAAAGACATTGAGGACTTTATCGTATCTCATATTAACAAATCTATCAATGCGCATATTGATGCCTTACACAATAGCTTTAAGCTACTCCTTACCATATATAGCCTTGTGCTTATTTTTACCATTATTATTAGCGTAGCAATGGTTAGGAGCATTCTTACTCGTCTTAATAATGTCAATCTCAAACTTGCCTATATCACACAAAATAAAGATTTGACAGAACAGGTAAAGATTCTTGCAAATGATGAAATTTCAAGAATGGCACGCTCTGTAAATGCTTTTATCCGCTATATACACGATGTATTTTTGGAGGTAATGAAACTTATCAAAAATAATCTCTCCATCACAAAAACGCTTGTTGAGACATCATCTCATCTTGATAGCAATACCAAAGATATTGCTAAAATTTCACAAGATAATACCGAGCTAGGCGAAAAGAGTGTGAATATCATTGAGCAAAATATCACTCTTTCAAATGCGACAAAAGAATCTTTAGAAGATGTGCTGAATACAATGCAGCAAACTCAAGCACTCATAAGCTCTATCAACGAAGAAATTATAAAAGATGCACAAAAAGAAGATGAAAATATGCAAAAGATTCTCTCTCTTGCTAATGAGGCAAAAAATATTCAAAGTGTGCTTGTAGTCATTACCGACATAGCAGACCAAACAAACTTACTTGCTCTTAATGCAGCTATTGAAGCGGCAAGAGCTGGAGAACACGGAAGAGGATTTGCTGTTGTTGCAGATGAAGTGAGAAAACTCGCGGAGCGCACACAACATTCTATTACTGAGACAAGTAGCATTATCCAATCTGTCTTGCAGTCTATTGATGAAGTATCAAGTGATATGGAGACGAGTGCCAAATCAATGAATGACCTTTCACAACAAAGTGAAGTGATGCATAACAATATACAATCTCTTGCCACACTCGTGCAAGAAACAATGCAAAAATCATTGCAAAGCCTAGAAGGAGCACGAATGGTGAATGAAAATACATCAATGATTGTTGATAATGGTGTTAAAATTGCCACTTGCGTAAGCCAAATCGTAGAAATCAATGACAATATGCAAAAAAGCTCACACGAACTTGCCAATCAAAGCAATGCACTTGATGAAATGATAAGCACCTTTAAAACATAATCCTCCACAAATCATTGAAAAGGTTTATTTAAATTTTATTTCAAACCTTAACTTATATCAATATTTTTTCTACCCCTCTTATGTTAATCTTCGCACAAAAATCAAGGAGATACAATGCTAATCAAAGACTATATGACACAAGAACACCGCGCGTGTGATGCGGAGTTTGCAAAGATTGAAGAATGCGTCAATGCGGGCGACTTTGAAAAGGCAAAAGCAGCATTTGACGCTTTCAAGGCGCATACGCTTAAACATTTCGCACAAGAAGAGGAATTACTCTTTGTTAAATTTGTAGAGGCAACAGGAATGAGTGGCGGACCTGTGGAGGTAATGACTTTTGAACACAACCAAATGCGCGGACTGCTAGAGCAGATTCAAGATTCTTTAGAAAAGGGTGATGAGGAAGCATTTTTTGGCTTAAGCGATTCGATGATGATATTGCTCCAACAGCACAATATGAAAGAGGAGCAAATGCTCTACAATATGATACAAATGCACTTAGGGGCAAGTAACAATGAACTTGTCGCACAACTTAGCTCAATGTAAAGTCTATGATGTCTCCTCACTAGAGCACCCCGAGCCTTTAGAGATAATGACAAACGCACTTAAAAAAGCGCAAGAGGGTGAGCTTTTGCTAATGATTCACCGCAGAGAGCCATTTCCGCTTTATGAGATTATCAAAGCACAAAATCTCCACTACCACACGCACAAAATTGGGGAGAGATTCTATATCTTCATCGGGCAAGAACAAAGCATACAAGGGGCAACGCAAGAATCCGCACTAGAGACATATCTTGTAGATTTTTTAAACAATAATACAAAGGAATCCTAATGTATCAAGGTATTTCACTCACCCAAGCCCCGCCTTTGGCTGTTGTGTTTGGATTTTTTTTCAATGCGCAAGTGTATTTAGGCTTGGCTGGAATCTTGGGGCTAGCAGAAGTGTGGCAAGGGGGCTTTAGCCTACAAGGAATCTACTTTATCCATTGCTTTAGCATTGGATTCTTGCTGCTTACGATGTTTGGAGCTATCTCGCAAATGCTGCCTGTCCTTGCTGGCGTGCGACTGCAATCCCCTAAAATGACCGCATTTTTTACACTACTTTGCCTCAACTTTGGACTTGTGGCATTCATTGCGGCATTTAGGTGGAATCTTTCGTTGTTTGGAGTAGCATTGGTTTTCTTGGTGCTAGGGATTTTAATTTTTGTAGGCAGTGTGGCACTCAAACTCCGCAATATAGAACACTTCACACCTACGATTGTGTATATATGCGCAGCACTTGCCTCACTCCTACTCACCGCTGGATTTGGAGTAGCTTTGCTTGGAGGCTACGCACAATGGTGGGATATGCCCTCTTGGCTCACGCGTTTTCATTTTAGTTTGGGAGGTTTAGGCTGGATAGGGCTGCTGATTATCGGGGTGAGTTTGCAGGTGCTACCAATGTTTTATGTCGCACCCGCTTTTCCTAAGGCTTTTTTTGTTGCACTCGTGCCGCTTTTGCTTCTAGCCTTTGTGCTTTCTTTGGGGTTTGGCTTGGAGAAGTTGGCGTTAGTATTTGGCGGCGGATTTATCGCGTGTTTTGGTGCTTTGGGATTGTTCATCTTAGGCAGACGCAAACGCAAAATCAAAGAGGCTTCCATTACCTTTTGGCGTGTGGGTTTAAGCGCATTTATGATTGCAGGTGCGCTAATGTGGGGAGCAATAGGACTAGAGCTTTTAAATGTCAGCATTAGCATATTTGTCGGTGGTGTAATGGCAATTGTGTATGCGATGATGTATAAGATTGTGCCGTTTTTGACTTGGTTTCATCTAAGCTATGCTGGAGTTTTGGAACTTCCAAATATGCGTGAGATTGTTCCGCAGCGCATTATCAAGGTGCATTTGATTCTATTTATTGTGGGCTTTGGCTGCGCTCTTTTGTGGCAAGTGAGCGTATTTGCGAGTTTGTTTTGCATCATTTGTGTGCTTTTAAGTCTCATTGCGGGGTTTGCTCTATGCAAGGCTTATCGCATTTATACCTATACGCTTAACAATGCTCCTAGAATGGTTTGGCAAACATAAACAAATACAAGATTCTACCACTTATCACATTTGTAGTTTAAACTAACATTTTAAAGATTCTAAAAAATTTGCATAAAGAGCATTAAGCTCTTCTAACTCTTTTGTATGGGGGCATTGTGTGTTTAGCTCTAGAATCTGTATGCGCTTAAAGAGATACTCGAACAATGCTCTATCAATATCAGGTAGCTTATTAATCGCATTTATACCTTGTGCGCGCCCCTTGACTATCACTCTTGCTGGGATTCCAACTGCTGTGCAATCTGGTGGCACATCTTTAATCACAACAGAGTTTGCACCAATTTTTGCATTTGCACCAACTCTTATATTGCCTAATATTTTAGCACCTGCGCCAATAACTACACCATCTTCTATGGTAGGGTGGCGTTTGACTTTATCAAGACTTGTTCCTCCAAGTGTAACACCTTGATAAATCATCACATCATTGCCTACTTCTGCAGTTTCGCCTATCACTACACCTGTGGCGTGGTCAATAAACACGCGTCTGCCTATTGTTGCTGCAGGGTGAATATCTACATTAGTTATAAAGCCTGTAAGCCCCATAAGAATACGTGCCAAAACTTTGAATCCAGCCTTGTGAAAACGATGTGCTATGCGATAATGCACAAGTGCAATCAAGCCCGGATAATTAAAAAAAAGCTCTATACTTTTATTAAGTGCGGGGTCTTTTTGTTTAATAATATTGAAATCTTCTTTAATGATGCCCCATAAAGTCATTATTCTCTTCCTTTGGTCGTAATCGTGCGAAGATAACCATTCTCACTCAGCATTACATAAAGTTGTCCAAGCATTTCTTTTTTGCCTTCTTCATCAAGATTCTGATTATCTTCAATATGCTGCTTTAAGCGGCGTTCAATATCTTTTGTATCATAATCTAAATCATCAAGCACATCAAGAATTGTCTGCGCCTCTATGAGATTTGTAAGCTCATAGCCTTTGTTTAAATCATCATCAAATTCCACGCTAAATTCTGTCGGGTGAGTAAAGAGATTATGCCGCATACCTAGCACTTCCTGATATGCTCCTACAAGGAAAAATCCTAAAAAATATTCCTCTTTTGTTACATCAACATCGTGCAAAAAAAGCGGTTGCTTAGCATTAAAGGCAATCTCACCATCAGAATCACAAGTAATATCCCATAAACTCGCACTTCTATTTGGACGGCGGTTAAGCCTATCAAGAGGCATTACAGGGAAATTTTGTCCCAATCCCCAATAATCAGGCAAACTTTGGAAAAAGCTACAATTCAGCAAATAACGCTCTTGCACCTGCTCTTGAATCTGTAAAATCTCATTAAAATTCTTATGTTTAAGAAGCTTGATGACTTTTTTGATGATTAAATGCACAAGCACTTCAGTATTTGAGCGGTCTTGCAAATCAATATAACCCAAATCAAAAAGTGTAAGCAGAGATTCCATATGATCGAGGCTATCGTGCAAATATTCAATCGCATTTTTTTCAACTACGCTATTATAAAGATCAAAAAGCTCCTCAATAAGCGCAGGATTCTTATCCTTAAGCTTAAGGGCTTTCTCATCATATTCTTGTGAAAAAAGCTCTAATACAGGGGCAACAAGCACCGCGTGGCTTGCAGCGATAAAGCGTCCAGATTCTATAAAAATATCAGGTTCAGGTTCTTTTTTGTTTTTTGCAATCTCACGCAAAGAAAACACAACATCACCACTAAACTCACTCAATGTATAATTACGATGATTTGTGCCTTCGTGCTGTGTGTATTCTACTGCTAAACCTCCACCGATATTGACACATTTTAGATTTTTCGCTCCCTTTTTGCGCAGCTCTGCATAAATATTTCCTACCTCTCTAATGGCTCGTTTAAGTGGTGAAATATCGCTGATTTGGCTGCCAATATGGAAGTGAATCATTGTAAATTTATCTAAAAGCTGCTCTTTTTCAAGCATATTAATGGCTTCTAAAAGCTCTGTGCTTGTAAGCCCAAATTTTGAGTTAATCCCTCCACTTTTTGCCCAAATCCCCATACCCGTGCTATGTAGGCGGATTCTTAAGCCAATATTTGGATAAGGCTCACCAACTTCTTTTGCTACTTCGATAATTGTCTCTAGTTCATTTAAACCCTCAATCGTAAGTGTAATATCGTGTCCCATATTTGCCGCGCTAAAGCCTAGAGAAATCATCTCCTTATCTTTAAAGCCATTCACAGTTATAGGGGCATTCTTATTCGTATAAGCCATAGCCAAAATAAGCTCTGATTTGCTCCCTGCCTCTAGTCCATAGCATTTATCTTGACTTTGTTCCACAAGTGGGAGGACAAAATTTGGCATCTGATTGACTTTAAGAGGAAAAACTGCCTTAAACTTGCCCTTATACGCATACTCTTTAATCGCATCTTCAAAGGCTTGAAACACCTTATCAACTTGGTTTTTGATTAAATGTGGAAAGCGCAATAGCAGAGGTCCTTTATAGCCTCTCTCACGCGCCTCCTGCACAATATCTATAAGTGCTGGTTTGTGCTTATAATTTACCTTTACCTTTCCATCAACGATAATAAAATCGTTATTGCTCCAAAAATTAATGCCATAATCAACCATACAATCCTGCCTTGCTCTGTGCTAAAAGAGTGCAATTATAACATTTTAATAGCACTTTATAGTTATACTTATAGAAAACAAACGCTTTGTTGTGCAAATGGAGTATAAATGTGCCATAACGCTAAAAAAGATTCAAATACTATGCCACAGCTTGATATAGATAAAGAAAGTCTCACACATTTGGGATTCTTAAATGAACTTATAGGGCGCATAGGGACGCTAGGATTCATAAATACGAATCTTGCACCCTTTACGCTTGAGGTAATTGCCCTAGATAGTGCGGATATGCGTGAGCTCAATAATACTCACAGGGCAAAAGATAGCACGACTGATGTGCTAAGTTTTCCTTTGTGCTGTGATATGTTTAGCGAATCTCACACATTGACAGATACGATTTTGAATGAAAATTTAGAGGCACAAGCGGGAGATAAGGGAAGAGATTCTAGTGAATCTGCGCTCCCGCTGTGTTTAGGAAGTGTAGTGATAAACTATGAGCTTGCCGAGCAAGTCGCCAAAAAGCAAGGGCATAGCACACAAGATGAGATAAGCCTACTTTTTATACACGGATTTTTACATATTTTAGGCTATGACCACGAAGTAGATAATGGAGAGCAAAGAGCGTTAGAGCAAAAGATTATAGAATCTTTAGGATTAAAGGAGAGCTTAATTGTAAGAAATACATAAACTACCACAAGATTGGATAGTAAATACCCACATTTAAAGAAGTGCTTTTTATGTAATCGCTATCGCTAAAGAGAGGAATGTTCGTAGTCATTTCTATACTATACATAAGCCCTGTTTTTTTAAAGCTACCAAGATATCCACCCCTTATAGGCATATAAAGTCCGTTTATATCTTTCACTATATCTCCTCCACTTTCCATAGGAATCATAGGAAATGTAAGGCTTGAATTAATGTCTTTGCTTAATCCCACACCAAGGAAGAGTCCTGTTTCTGGGTGGGAGGGTTTTCCCACAACACCCATAAATTCAATGCCAAGTCTCTCACTCTTTACTCCTATATCATCTGTATAATTGTAAGAAGAAGAGTATGGGTCTCTTTCTGTTGTGGTGCCCAGTCGCTCAGAAAAGTGTTTTGTGTATGCGATATTTGCTCCCACATAAGAATTGGCAATTTTTCTTAAATACCCCACACGAATATTTATAGGTATATTAATTGTTGATGTTCCATCGTCTTTAACACCTATAATATAACCATACCCAGATAATGAGGTTGGAATCACTTCATTCATTTGCCCTTGAAGAGATCCGAAGCCGATATCAAAGCCTATTAAAATCATATTTTTTGTTTGTTTTTTGGGAAGTTTGCTTGTATTGTGCTTTTCCTCTGTCTGCAAATCTCCCTTTGTGCGCAAATCTCCTTTATACTCGTCTTTTTTAAGACAATCTTTGGCATTTTGACAAGTTATTGATTTATTTTCATTCTGCACACTTGTATTTGATGTTACCTTAGAGATAATCTCCTCATTATCCCATAGCACCTTACCGCTTTTTAAGTCTGTCAATACAAATAAAAACATATAATCCACGCGTTGAATCTTGTCGATTGTTTTTTTGCGCTCGATAATTCTCCCACTTAGTGCAAGTTCTGGTGCTTCTAATGTGCCATTTTCTTGTGTGGTGCGCTGATTATACATTGGATTATTGCTTAAATCTCTGCTTTGAGCTATCATCTGCTCTGTGGTTGCGCCACTTCCTGCAATAGCATTTGTAAGGGTAAATTTATTACTTTGACGAATAGAGCGCACAAACTTACGACTGACAAACTCCATATCTATATCTTCGTGTGTTTGATTGATGATATTTGAAATAGCAAGGAGTTTTTTAGACTTCATTTCCTTTACATAGCTTGATTGCAGTAGAGATTTTGTATTATTTGCTATTACACTATCAATATCGTGCAAGTCTATACCAAAAGATGTATAATCACTAGAATCATTCACATATCTTGCAGCCTTATCACTACAAGCACTAAGATACATACATATTGAAATAATCGTGCAAAATGTAAGGATACGCAAAATTCTCCTTTGTGAAGAGGATAATTGGGCATTGTCTTTGTATAAGTCTTTTATGTATTATGTGGAGATAAATATTTAGCTCAAGCGTAATATACTTCACTTAAAATTTACTTAAATAAAAGGTTTTTGCACTTTTGAAAAATGATTTCTTTTCTACTTATAGAGCTATTATAACACAAATTTTATCATTTTCTCTTATTTTTTATAGATTTGCTCTTTTCGTCTCATCTCCTTTTTCTTGCTTTCTAGCTCTTTCATTATATCTTGCAATCTCTCAATTCTCTCTGCCTGAGCAACTGCTACACACATATCTTCTTCTGTTGCTTTTAGAGGTTTGAGCTCACCATCTTTCTCCATTTGGCTAAGCAATAGCTGTTCAGGTGTTTGCTTCTGTGCCTCATCTGTATTTTCTTCTTGCTCTAAACTTTCCATATCCTCCTGCTTTGAGCTTTTTGCATCATTTTCGTGGCAAGATAAGGACACTGAATCTACGGCACTTAAAACTTGCTTCTTTTGCTCTAAAATATTTATCTCCTCTTGCGTTGCTATAATTTCCTTAACTTGTGCATACAAACTCTCTAATGTGCGTTTTTGCTCCTGCAAAATCTTTACCCTACTATCACTAGAACACGCACTACATAGCAACATAATAACAACCATAAATACATATTTCAATCTCATCTCCTACCCTTTATATTTTCTATCTGTGCTTCTTTTTGTGCCAACATATACTCTATTTGTGCCTTGAGATTCTCTATCCTGTTGCGTTCAAGCTCGGTCTGCAAAGATTTCTTATACTCTTTTTCTTTTTCAATACCAAGCTTTTGTGTTTGCAACTGCACTAAAGCTACCCTTATTTTTTGTGTCTGCTCATCTTTTTGTGTTTTCTTTTGTGCTATCTCTGTCGTTAGACGGTGCTCTCTTGCACTGATAGCCTCTCTTAACGCTGCTCCATAGAGTGCGCTCTTTTCTTTTGCTATGTCTAGCTTTTGCTTTTTTTCTTTTACAAGAGCCTTAGTAATATTTTCATCTAGCTTCTCATCTTTATCAAGTAAGATTCTAATATCTTTTACGATTCTAAGACTCTCTTTATCACTCAATGTGCCTAGCGAATTAGTTTTTAAATGTTTTAGTTCAAATTTAAGCTTTTTCTCTAGCACGTCTAGTGATTTAAGCTTACTTTTTAATAACCCCTTTGTCTCTTTGCTTACTTCTGCTAAGGCAGATTCCATTTCGTGTTTTACATTTTCTATTCTTTCAAGTTCTCTTTCTAGCATAGTTTCATCTACACACGCGGTAAATACAATTAATATTAATGCTAATCCTAAGAATCTTAATCCATTTTTAAACCTATTCACTTGCTCTCCTATTCCTAATAAACTTAAAAATAATAATTTTCTCACACACCACAGAGGAGGAGTTGAGTATTGATTTTATTAAAATTATCTCTTTTTATGCCTTTCCACACTAAAAGCAAATCAAGGAGTATCCAAAAAAACCCAATTAAAAAACCAACAAAACCAAACCCTAATCCTGCAACCATACCTGCGGCAGCTCCAGCTTCTCCAGCAGCAACAGCCCCTACAGCTGTGCTAAATGCTCCAACCATCATTGCCATAAAAAATGACCCCCACACTACCAAAAGCTTCAAAATACCTAGCCCTACATCACCTTTATAGAATCTATCTGCTGCAAATCCACCAAAAAGCAACCCTAGAATTAATCCTACTACAGGACTTTTGAGCTGAAGGAATCCAAGCGAACCTATTGAGTTTGCATTTTTAATCTGTGCTAATCTACCTTGCAATGAACTTAAAGAATCTTTGGTAACTTTACCTTTCCAATTCTCGCCAACAATTGACGCCTGAAGTGCTCCATTGTTTCCTTGTGTTTCTTGTCCTTCTTGCATATGTTCTCCTCTTATTTTTTGCAATAAAAGGCAGTATTATACCCTCCCCCCCCCCGCTTAAAATTTACTTAAATAAAAGGTTTTATGCACTTTTTGAAAAATAAAAAATAAATAAAATCAATACAGATGCTTGTATTTATAAGGATTTTGCTTAGGATTTTTGCGATTGCATATATCGTTGCAGGATTTCGCACGCACTTAGAGAATCTATGCGCCCATCTTTTTGAGCTTTGGTGCGATTTCGCCTTTTCATATAAAGCGTAGATTCTAAAGCATTCACACTTGTGTAATCCTCATTGACAAAGCACACTTGCCCCTCAAAATGAAGCAAAGAGATAAAATGAGCAATGCGTTTTTGTGTGTCATTATGCTCTGCTTCCCCGCCGCTTGGCATTCCTACAACAAGAATGCTAATATCGCGCTCTTTGAGGACATCACTAAGTTCTTTTGCAGCTTGATTACGATTAATGCGTATAATTGGAGTAAGAGGAAAAATGATGCCTTGCGTGAGTGTAGCTAATCCTATGCGTTTAAGCCCCACATCACACGCAAGAATATGATGAGTCATTATTTACTTTTTTTAGAATTACCAGCTTTATAAGCCTGAATAACAGCAAGGATATTAAGCACTGCAAAAATAACCTCAATAATAGGTATAAGCACAAACCAACCCAAAAATGGAATAAATGCACAAACAAATAAAAGCAAAGCTTGGAGCAATGCAACACCGGAAGCCTTATTGATATTTTGTTTTGCAAAATCTTTACGCACAATATATGTTCCCACTAAAGGCACAAAAGTGGCAAAAAATGCAAAAACATAAGCTATCAGCGAAGCATTTTGTTCAAATGCAACATCAAGTTTCTTCGCATTTTCTTCAATTTTTTTTTGTAAGTCTAAATCAGCCATAAGTTTTCCTTTGAAATAAATTAAAAGTGGGGATTGTAGCATTTTTTAGTAATTTACAAAACACGAATAGAGCCGGATTCCCTTATAATTTTTCCCTCAAGTTCATATTCATAGAGCTTTGCACCAAAATGTTTATAGGCTTCTTCAAAACTTGGATTATTCGCACAAAATGCTAGAATCTCATCATCTTCGCAAGTCTTTGTGCCAAAAATAGATTCTATAAAAGTATTTATATTATAAATTGCCTGTGCCTTGCCCTTTGCAAGGAGGGTATTTGTTCCCTCACTCTCGCCTATGCGATGAGGCAAAACAAAAAGGGGTTTAGCAAATTCAAGTGCCAAACGCGCACTTTGCATAGAACCACTCCTTAAATCCGCTTGAGGAATCACCACATAATCACTTAGAGCAATAACAAGACGATTACGCTCCAAAAAGCTATGTTTATGTGGCATATAATGCTGCTCATATTCGCTTAATACAAGGGATTCACTCATCATTTTTTTAATCATATCCGCATTACTCTTAGGATAAAGTATTTCTAAACTTGCAGGAGAGAACATAATCGTGCGAGGATAAGCGTGTGTATGAGCGATAATATCTACTCCCAAAGCTCCTCCGCTTATGACTACACCATTATTTTGGGCAATTTTACTCGCTAGGGTAGCCACAAAAGATTTAGTATAAGAATTAGGCTTTCGTGTGCCGACAATGGCAATTTTGTGCGTGGCGGACAGAAGGCTTTCGCACTTTGTGCGCTCACCACGATAAAAAAGTTTTGCAGGAGGCTTAGGCAAGGAACGCAAAGCTGGTGGCAAAGCCTCTAACTCGCATATAGAATCTAGGCTATTCATTGATTAAAAGGAGCGCGCACATAGTGCGTAGTTTTACTACGAATGAGATAAGATTCTAATTCTTGTGGCGATACAAGCTCTACCGAATCTATTAAGTTATCACGCATTTGCGATAATGCCTTAAAGGTGCTGGTATTTGGGTGGCAAATTGCAATCGCATAACCCTTTTTCTGTGCTTTTTTCATCAATGATTGAATCTGTGCTTTTATATAAGCGACATTGGTTTCATTATCTAAAAATACATCGCGTGCCATTATAAGCTTACCCTGCTCTGCGGCTATACGCTCACTCACAGGACTACTTGTCGTAATACTATCAACAAATTTCAAATCAAGCTCATCAAGCACACTAAGGAGATTGCGCATATCATCATAGCTTTGAGTGAATTTGCTCCCCGTGTGATTATTAATATATACAAGATGAGGAAAATCAGCTTTAATCTCTGCTAACTGCGTTTTTATTGCTTCCTTATGTGTGCCAACTTTAATGGGTGTAAGCTCATTTTGCATAAATTGCTTTGCTTCAAGAGGGAGATGAACCATAAAGGTTTTATCTTTTTTATTTAAATAAGCCGCAATATCTGGTGTATGTGGATTATGCTTAGTTTTAGGAAAAATAGATGGTGTGATATTAAGCTTAAGTTTCTCAATCTTTTTTACCTGTGATAAAGACGAGAGGTCGTCCATTATAAGAAGCACTTTTGGCTTCTCTCCCGTATAAGCCTTAGAAATGTCTGTTTTAGAAGTATATGTGCGCTTTGATGACGAAACAGAATCTTGTTCTGTGGCATAAGGATTCTGATAAGTATCTTTATTATTTGTAGGGCTTACTCCTAAGTCAATAAAATTGTCATTATGCAGATGAGAAAAAACCTTGCCAAATCCATAGATAAGCGGATGTTGGTTTATCTTTTTAGATTCTTCTGTAGATTTTAAATCTAAAAGAGAATCTGCTTGAGCACAAATAACAAAAAAACAAAACAAAAGATATAAATAAAGTTTCACTTAGTATTCCCTAAAGTAATCTGCACTTCAAGCATACTCATATGCTGATTACTATTTGTGCTAAAGTGAATCTCATTTGATTTTGTATATTTTTGCACAACTTGGAGAATCTCCTTTTGCATCTCCTCCAAATAAGGAATATTAACACTACGCTCACGGGCTAAAACAATTGTAAGACGCTCTTTTGCTTTTGACGAGCTATTTTGCGAGTTGCCAAACATACTAAACAAACTCATTGAAATATCCTTTTTAATGCTCCCATTACACCACTTTCATTTTCAAACGATACAAACTCGACTTTCTCTCCCAATATTCGCTTTGCAATACGCATATATGCCTTTGCACTAGGGGCTTGTGTATAAATTACAGGCTCACCCGTATTTGTTGCACTCACAATTTTGCTATCTTCTGGGATAAGCCCAATAAGGGGTAAAGCAAGTATGCCCAACACATCATCAGCTGAAAGCATTTCACCCTTTTTTACCAAATCTGGCTTAATGCGATTGATGATAATATGCTTTTGCACTTCTTCACCATTTTGTGCTTTGATTGATTTTGCATCAATTATGCCTATTACCCTATCACTATCGCGCACAGAGCTAACCTCTGGAGTAACAATTATCAATGCCCTATCAGCATAAAGTATTGCGTGTTCAAACCCACTTTCAATCCCTGCTGGTGAATCAATAAGAATATAGTCAAAATTTTCGCGCAAAGATTCAATGAGTTTGCCTACCTTATCCTTATCGAGGATTGTTTTATCCTTTGTCTGTGAAGCAGGAAGAAAATAAAGATTCTTTGTTTTTTTATGATTAATGAGAGCTTGTGAAAGGTTGCATTTACCTTCCATTACATCAATAACATCATACACAATACGATTTTCTAATCCAAGTAACATATCAAGGTTACGCAAACCAATATCAAAATCTACGGCTACAACCTTTTTGCTCTCTTTTTCAACCTCCATAGCTAAACCCACAGCAAGATTTGCAGTAGCGGTAGATTTGCCTACACCACCTTTACCTGAAGTAATCGTAATAACTTGTGCCATATCTGCTCCCATTTATCAATTAAAATATCATTATATAATGCTAAAGTTTAGTATGCGCTTATTTGAGTTTTTGTTGCAAACTATTCAACATTGAACAAGCATTATCTAATCCACCTTTACACGCCTTTTGATAATATTTCAATGCTAATTCATTATTGCTACTCACACTTCCAAAGCCGTGTTCATATATGCCACCCACACTCGAACACGCTGCGTTAATAATGATTTTTGTATGCTCCTCGCACCTGTAAATATTTGCCTTTTCTTCGCTCAAAGCACTCACAGCTTTGCAATTTCTTTTCACATCACTTTCACAAGCAAATAATGTATGTTCTAAGGCTTTGTTTGCATCTTTAGTTGTTCCACCTAAGCCCTGCATTTCCCATAATCCTAATTGATAACAACTATTTGCATCTTTTAACTCACAGCCTTTTTCTAAAAGGATTCTTGCCTGTGTGTGATTTTTATTTGCCCCGCCAAATCCGTGATAGTGGTAAGATGAGAGATATTCACAAGCCATACCTAAGCCATTTTCACAATCCCTTTTATACATTACACCGCGCTCATCAAGATTCTCATTTTCGCTATATTGCTCTAAGGCTTTAAGATTCTCACAACCTGCGTTAAATCCATAATCACACGACAAAGTGGCGTATTTTTTAGCAAGGGGGATATTTTGTGGAATCTCTTGCGCGTGTTCATACATAATCGAAAGATTATAGCAACCTCCGCCATCTTTGCTATCACAGGCTTTTTCATAATATTTTTTTGCATTGTTTAAATCTTTTTTTTCAAATTTATAACTCGCACCTAATGCCCTGCAACCAAAAGGAGAATCTAGCTCACACGCTTTAAGCGCATAAGAATGCAAGAGCAGCTTTTTGTTTTGTGGAATGCTCTCAAAAATACCGAGCCAAATCTCACTTATTGCAACCTCACAAGCTTCTTTTCTCTCTTTTGCCCCTAAAGAGGTGGCAAGACATTTTTTACCATAAAGGGATTCTCGCTCTAAAGCAGGAAGCGGCTCTTTACTTGCCTTTTTAATATGCTCAATATAGTCCCACTCTACTAAACCGCTCTCTAGATTCACAATGCTAAAAATAAAATGATAAGACACAATATGCAAACTGCCCTGCTTTGTTGTATCATTTGTAATCCGCGCACTTAAGGAATATTTAGGAGCAATCAATGTGCCTTTAGGGATAATATCACTAAACTCCTCATTATTACGCATTGCACGAATTTTATCAAGGCTCGGGTCAGCATTAAAAGCATTACCTGAAATAGCTGCTGTAAGTGCAAATTTTTGAGAGCGCACCATATCCGATATAAGTTCTCGTGCCAAAAGCCCAATATCAATATCAAAATCACTTAAATTATTAAAATCTGAAATCATTAAGACTTTTTTTGTTTTGGAATCTTTTGTAAATGAAGATTCTAATAAATCTGCTCCTGCTAAAGAGGTGATTTGAGCTATATCATCAAAAGTAAGTGTGAATGGATTATTCTTACCCTGCTGTGCATAAATATGCGTGCAAAATAAAAATACTAAGATACAAAATCTTAAACCCCTCATCACTTATTTGTCCCTATTTGCCTTTCCTGCGATGATAAAGCGTAAAGCATTAAGCTTTATAAACCCTGCGGCATCTTTTTGATTATATACGCTATCTTCCTCAAAAGTGCTGTATGCCGCATTAAATAAAGAATTTTTAGATTCTCGCCCTATGACAATAACATTACCCTTATAGAGTTTAAGGCGCACTACTCCGCTTACTTTTTGCTGTGTCTTATCGATAAGGGCTTGAAGAGCCTCACGCTCTGGGCTAAACCAATAGCCATTATAAATAAGCTCTGCATACTTTGGCATTATAGAATCTTTTAAATGTGCCTCTTCCCTATCAAGACACAAAGATTCTATCGCACGATGAGCTTTTAAATATATCGTGCCTCCGGGTGTTTCATAGCAGCCGCGAGATTTCATACCCACATAACGATTTTCTACTAAATCAAGTCGCCCAATGCCGTGCTTTCCACCCAGCTCATTGAGCTTCTCCCAAAAACGAGCAGGATTTAACTTCACACCATTAATACCTACACCATCACCATTTTCAAACTCAATACTAATAGATTCTGGCTTATCTGGTGCATCTAAAGGAGAAATACTCCAACGCCACATATCCTCCTCTGGCTCTACATTTGGGTCTTCTAGAATCTGCCCCTCATAGCTAATATGCAATAAATTTGCGTCCATTGAATACGGCGACTTATTAGGTTTTTTATCAATCATTATCCCTGCAGATTCCGCATAAGCTAAGAGTTTCTCGCGACTATTTAAATCCCATTCACGCCAAGGAGCGATAACCTTAATATCTGGATTAAGCGCGTATGCTCCTAGTTCAAAACGCACTTGGTCATTTCCCTTACCTGTCGCGCCGTGAGCAATAGCGTCTGCACCCACACTCTTAGCAATCTCTATAAGTCGCTTTGCAATTAATGGACGTGCGATGCTCGTGCCAAGCAGATATTCACCCTCATAAATAGTATTTGCACGAAACATAGGAAAAACAAAATCACGGATAAACTCCTCTCTTAAATCTTCAATAAAAATATTTTCACTTTTTATACCAAGTTTTAAAGCCTTTGCTCTTGCTGGTTCAACCTCTTCACCTTGTCCAATATCAGCTGTAAAAGTTACAACTTCACAATGATAATTATCTCCAAGCCATTTTAAAATCACACTCGTATCAAGTCCGCCACTATATGCTAAAACAACCTTTTTAATCGCTGCCATCTACATTCTCCCTAATTTAAAATAAAACTTTATTTTATACTAAAGATTCTATATATGCAATATATTCTCCCTGTGGTTTGACTTCCTTGTTTGCTTAACTTATGAAATTTATAAAATTAAGCTATACTTCAAGAGTTTTGGACTTATTTTTCATTTATAGAAACTTAAAGATTCTCAACTTTGCAACATATCATTTTAGAGGCATATTAATGAATCAAAGCCCACATAATGCACAATCACAGCATATCAATTATGGCACAAGTGTGCGGAATCATAAAGCACGATTTACACCAAAACTTCATCATAATCTCCACGCAAAAAAGATAGATTCCCAACATCATATCAAATCTCTTAAGGATTCGCTCAAAGATACTCTCAAAGCTGCAAAAAAAGAACAATTTGTGCTTAAAGCCTCAATGTATAGCGCACTTGCTTTAGCCATTTTTGGTATTACATTTGGAATTTTGGTTAAATCTATGGCAGTTATTTTTGATGGCTTTGTTGCACTTATTAGTGTAGGGTTAGGCGCACTTAGCGTAGTAACTTCGCGTTATATCTACAAAGAAGATGATGATATTTTTCAATATGGCTATGTGAGATTTGAACCAATGGTCAATCTTTTTAAATCACTTGTGCTTATTTTTGTCTGCGTATATGCTTTTATTAATGCCCTACAAAGTATCATTAATGGCGGCTATGAAGTGGAGCTTGGTGGGGCAGTGGTATATAGCTTGTGCGCCTTTGTGTTTTGTGCTGCACTTTTTGTTTATACCTCACTCTATGCAAAAGTATTAGAATCTGATTTGATAAGAGTTGATAATACAGAATGGAAAATCGATTGCGTATTATATTTGGGTGCATTATTAGCATTTGGTGTGATTTATATACTTCCCCATATAGGCGAAATAATGAGTGAGATTATAGATAAAAATACATTTATAGAATCTCTTCTTTCTCCTTCAAGTGCTATTGCCTATTATATTGACCCTGCACTCCTAGCTGTGCTTTCTTTACTGCTGTGTATTTCACCTATCCGTATTGCAATTGCAAATTTCAAAGATTTGATTATGGTAGCCCCACCTGAAATTGACAATAAAATTACACATATTATGGAATCTTTAAGCGAAGAATTTGGTTTTAGTGATTATGACACGCACGTGGCAAAATCAGGACGATTTTATATGGTAGAAGTCAATATCCTCACACACGAAAATTTTAAACCCACAACTATGAAAGAATTTGATTCTATTCGGGAACGCATTGAAAAAGCACTTGAAATTCCAAGCTACAAAATATGGCTTTCTGTAAGCTTTACTGCAAATCCCAAGTGGTTATAGTCTCTATTGCCTTCTGCTAAAAGTAATCGCATAAGTAGCGTTTCTCGTATCAAATAACGGGTCTTTTGGGGGCTGTACACCTGTGGGTAAATCTTGTGGAAAATACACTTCATTATTACACTTTGTGCCACTATATTTTGACACCTTGAGCGTTCCAACAAGCACTTCTTTATGTGTTCCATTCCAAAGTGCAGTCGTATCATTTGTAACATCTTGTTTATTAGGATAAACTAAATACATATCATATTCTATTGGCTTTTTCTTCGTGTAAGAGCGAAAGGAATAGAGTAAAAAGTCTTTATCTAACTTAGAGAGTTCTTGCTCACTTAAATATTGAACTCCATCTTTTGGGACAAATTTCCATCGTGCTGGTATAAACTTTTTGTCTGGTGTTTGAAAATAAAAGGTATGAATACTATAAAAACTTGTATGTTCCAAACTTGATATGCCCATATTTTTCACATAATTTTCAAAATTTCTATAAGATCTCACTTTTTGCGTAAGTTTTTTGATTTTTTCTGTATCAGGTTTCCCATCTTCTTTAGGGATTCTCATTTCAAAATATTGCCCAAACTCTTGGGGATTTTTGGCAAAATTAATTTCAGTATTAAGCATTACCATTGTCCAAGTATCTTTATCTCCTTGAAATTTTAATGCCATTCCTCTCACTTTACTCCTATCATCTGTTTGAGCTCCACCTAATGAATAGCGAATCTCCATAGAAATAGAACCTTGAGAGAGCAAAGGCACATCGATAGCCGAAATGATACCTTTATGTGGGATAAACTCGCCGATTGCACAAAAACCTTTTGTGTGATTGATTTTTTGAGTAGGCTTTACCACATTGCCATTTAAGCGATAAAAAATATCTGCGATATCTTGTGAATCGTAAGTTTTTTTCTCACTTGCAAAAGCAATATTGCTCAAAATACAGCACACAAGAACCAAACCTAAATTTTTCATAAACATAAAAGCTCCTTAAATGTAAAATTTGAGAGTATAGCCATAGAGCAATAACAAGTCAAAACCTCGCAACACATTTAGTAAAATAAGAATATAATAATTCATCTCAATAGCCTAAGGAATGTATATGTTGATTATTCACACAACAACCCCAAGTAAAAAGGAAGCCAAACATCTCACACAACTCTTATTAGCATCTCGCCTTGTAGCTTGTGTGCAACGACACAAGATAAAAAGTGCTTATATCTGGCAAAAAAATGAAAAAGAAGTTGTGTGCAAAGAAAATGAATACTTACTCATTCTTAAAACGCTGCCCGAGCATTATGAGGCAATACAATCTCTTATCCTTTCCCACCATAGCTATGAAGTGCCTGAAATCATTGCTTTTGAAGCTAAAGCCCAAAATGCCTATGATGCTTGGATAAAACAAACACTCAAAGCTTAGAATCTTATGTGTCTTGCTTTCTATGCCTAATTTTTTGATATTTGCAAGAATTTTAGATTATATTTACCAAATCGTTTTTTTTTTTTTTGTAACATACTCTCTAGGCAATATGCCTTATTTTACTTCAAGGAGAAAATTATGAAAAAGCTATTCATTATAGCAATGGGAATCCTCTTAAGTGCCTCTATGGCAAATGCTTTTGATATTAAAGGAAATGCTGTTGATGCGGCTTCTGATGTTGCAAATGGTAAAAGCGCGAAAGAAGTAGCCGAAGCAAAGAAAAAAGAGGCAGTAAATGCGGTAAAGACAGAGGCTGAAAAAAACAAAAAGAGTTAATGGATAAAGCCGATGCCAAAACAGGAGGAGCGGCAAGTGTTGCAGGAGGACTTCTTAAAAAATAGTCTTTTATCACTTAAAGGAATCTAAAAACAAGATTCTTTTAAGTAGCTCTTTTGCTTCTAAGTTTTTATGCTATACAATATCCAAATATAAACAAAAACTAGTGTTACCATTTGTTTTCTTTGCCCTTATAGAATCGCCCTTGTAGGCTAACCTACTAAATTTTATTCAAAGGAACTATTATGAAAAAATTATTCATTATAGCAATGGGTATCATCTTTAGTGCCTCTATGGCAAACGCTTTTGACTTCAAGGGTGAAACTTATGGAAATGGCAAAAACACAAAAGAAGTGGCTTCTGCTAAGAAAAAAGAAATGAAACCTTCAACAAAATCGGAACTAGATAAAAAGAAAAAAGAAGCAATAAAAAAACAAATGCAAAAACAAAATTAGAGCTATACTAAATAGCCTGTTTGTAGAATCTAAAGATTCTACAAACAACTCCTCATCATTTCTTTATCTTTAATTTAAGACTAATTTAAAACTTTCTCAATTTTTCCTAAAACCATAAATCAAGTCAGTTATGAAGCCTATTTAACAACATAATTTGATTCGCCCTTATGAGTAAAAAAGTAGCAATAATATGCAAATTTTTATGATTACATATTGTATTTTTAAAAAAATGTAAGTATAATACACTTCATAAGTTCAAACAAACTTAATAAAATCTAAAAAATGGAGGCATCAATGAAAAAGGCAAAACCTATCCACTTCAACGCCTTTGAGATGAATTGTATTTCTCACCTTAGTCCGGGGCTATGGCGATACCCAAAAGACCAAGCACTGCAATACAAAGATATTGAGTATTGGCAAAATATAGCAAAGATTGCAGAAAAAGGGTTCTTTGATGCCATTTTTATCGCTGATGTCATAGGGGTATATGATATTTATGGGGGAAATGATTTGGGCGCACTCAAAACTGCTTTGCAAGTGCCTGTGAATGACCCTACACAACTTGCAGTTATCGGTGCAGCAGTTACACAACATTTAGGCTTTGGTGTAACTGCTGGTGTGCCTTTTGAGCACCCATTCCCTTTTGCAAGAAGGCTAAGCACGCTCGACCATCTCACAAAGGGGCGCGTTGGGTGGAATATTGTTACAGGTTATCTCCCTAGTGCAAACAAAAATATGGGCGAGAGTGAATTACCTCACGATGAAAGATATGCACTTGCTGATGAGTATATGGAGGTTATTTATAAGCTTTTAGAAGGAAGCTGGGAAGATGATGCGGTAATTTTAGATAGACAAAGTGGTGATTTTGCAAATCCTGCTAAAATCCATCACATAGGACATCACGGCAAATACTTTGATGTGCCTGGCATTCATATATGTGAGCCAAGCATTCAGCGCACACCTGTGCTCTTTCAAGCAGGAAATTCAGCTCGTGGGAGACAATTTGCAGCAACACACGCAGAGGCTATTTTCATTGCTCCACCTACAAAAGAATATGCTAAAATCGCAGTCAAACAAGTGCGTGATGCACTTATTAATGCAGGAAGAGACCCTTATAGTGCAAAAGTATATATTCTTGCGACAATTATTACTGATGCAACCGATGCTCTTGCAGAAGCAAAATATAAAGACTTACTTTCTTATGCAAGTGTTGAAGGTTCGCTTGTAATCAATTCAGGTTGGTTAGGTGTGGATTTAAAGAGATATAATCTTGATGACCCATTAAGCAATATCAAATCAAATGCCATAGTAGCCCAAGTGGAAGCCTTAAGTAACTCTACCACAGATGATGGGAGAGTTTGGACACTAAGAGATTTAATCAAACTCACAGGCGTAGGCTGTCAAGGACCAAAATTTGTTGGAAGTCCGCAAAAAGTAGCAGATATTTTGCAAGAATTTATTGAATACAGCGATGCGGACGGATTCAATCTTGCCTATGCAACAACACCGGGTACTTTTGAAGATGTGGTAGAATTTATCGTGCCAGAGTTACAAAAGCGTGGCGTGTATAAGGAAGCTTATACACCCGGCAGCTTAAGACACAAACTCTTTGGCAAAGGTGATAGGTTGGGATATAACCATATTGGCTCACAATATCGTGTAGGCGGCGCAAAATCCACCATAAATGATTATGCTGGAACAGGCAGATTCCAAACAGGAGGAAGAGAAGATTATGTTATATAATTCATTATCACAAGGCATTTTTATTATCCACGAGAATCCTGAGTGGATTCCACCTTTTGCAGAGGCATTTAAGCGTGCAGGGATTAAGTTTAGTGAAATCTTACTCACACAAGATAGCATAGATGTAAATTTACCACCACCAAATGGAGTGTTTTGGAGTAGATTAAGTGCTTCAAGCCACACGCGCAATAACACATATTCTAAGGAATATGGGCGCACGATTTTATCGTGGTTAGAATCCTATGGCAGACGTGTGATTAATGGAAGTGCAGTGCTTGAGCTTGAAGTAAGCAAAGCGAGACAATATCTCGCCTTAAACAAGGCAGGATTCCGCACACCAAAAACAATAAGTGTTTTTGGCAAAAAAGATTTGGTATCATCTGCTCATAATTTGCAAACACCCTTTATTACTAAGCACAATCAAGGTGGCAAGGGTTTAGGAGTGCAGAGATTTGATGATTTAGAATCTTTTAAGGTGTATGTGGATTCTAAGGATTATGAAGAACCAATTGATGGTATTACGCTTTTGCAAGAGTATATCCCCTCAAAAGAGCCATTTATTACTCGATGCGAGTTTATCGGAAGTAAGTTTGTCTATGCAGTGCGCGTGGATACGAGCAATGGTGCGTTTAAACTTTGCCCGGCTGATGCGTGTGAAATTGAAGATTCTAAAGAATCTTTACCTGCACTTGCTGGGGCAGCTTGCGATGTGGGAAGTGCAGATAAGTTTAGCATAAGAGCAGATATAAGTGCTAATACACCGCTTGTGCGTGATTTGGAGGCATTTTTACAAAAGCACCATATAGAAGTTGCCGGAATAGAGTTTATAGAGAGCAAGAACGGAGAATTTGTCGTATATGATATTAATACAAACACAAATTACAACAGCACTCTAGAATCTAAGCTGCGTGCGCAAGGCAAAAGTGGTGCGAGTGATACAATCGTGCGGTTTTTACAAGAACAATACGAGCTTACACAACATCAATAAAAGGAGAACGTATGAAGTTTGGATATTGGACACCTGTTTGGGGAAGTTGGTTAAGAAATGTCGATGATGATACTACACAAGGCACTTGGGAGTATATCAAGGACTTAGCATTGCACGCAGAGAAGCTAGGCTATGTGCTGACACTTGTTCCAGAGCTTTACCTTAATGATATTAAAGGTGAAAAAGCTCCTGCACTTGATGCGTGGGCGATTGCTAATGGCTTGGCAGCAGTTACAAAAAAAATTGAGATTCTAGCAGCATTGCGTCCGCAGTATCATCAAGTTGCTCTTACCGCAAAACAAATTGCTACTATTTCTCAAATCTGTAATGGAAGATTCAGTATCAATATGGTTTCAGCGTGGTGGGCAGAGGAAGCGAGGCAATATGGCATAAACTTTGATGGACACGATGATAGATATGCTCTCACACAAGAATATACCAATGTTTTAAGAGGATTCTGGAGTAAAAGTCCCCTGAATCATCAAGGCAAATATTTTAGTTTTGAAAACTCATTTAACGAACCAAAACCCCCAAAAATGCCGCTTGTATATGCAGGAGGTGAAAGCGAAAGAGGAAGAGAATCTATCACACAATTTGCAGATAAATACTTAATGCACGGAGGCACGATTGAGGAGGTAAGAGAAAAAATTGCTGATATGAAAGCAAGAAAACAAAAAGCTGGATTAGCACCTTTTGAAGGCTTTGGAATGGCTACTTACATTATCATTAGAGACACAGAAGAAGAAGCCCTAAAAGAACTAGAAAGAATCACAACGATTAAAAATTATGCAGATTATGAAAATTCTTATAAGAATTTCACAGGCAATTCACAGCTTGATGTAGAAGTATCTAAATATGATTATAGTGTTTCAAATCGAGGATTACGCTCTAATCTTGTTGGGACACCTAAACAAGTCGCACAAAGGATTAAAGAATACGAAAAAGCTGGGCTTAATCTGCTTATTGTGCAATGTGCGCCAATGAAAGAAGAGCTTGAACGCATTGCTAAAGAATTAATGCCATTGGTAAAATAATTTTATATACAATAGCATTACAATTAAAAACCAAAAAGACCAAAAGGAGAATAGAATGAGAATTATTAGTGCATTGCTTTTAGCCTTAAGCATAGGCTTCGGGCTAGAGCTCAAAGTTGGGAGCGAGAATGCTTATAAACCTTTTGCTTATATTGAAAAAAATGGGGAAGTATCAGGTTTTGACAATGATGTGGTAAGGGTTATTGCTTCATATATTCCGGATTCTCATATAGAATTTAGCCCTCTTAACTGGAATGCCATTTTTAGTGCCCTTGATGCAAGAAAAATTGATATAGTAGCAAATCAAATTACCAAAACAAAGGAGCGTGAGGAGAAATATATTTTTTCAAAAAAACCATATTTTTATGACATAAGCACACTTATTAGTTTGCAAAATACACCTATTGAAAATATAAACGAGCTAAAAAATGCTAAAATCGGTGTAACAGTCGGCTCAAATCACGCTAAAAATCTTGAAAATTATTTAAAAAACCATAAAGATTTAGATATTAAGCTTGTCTATTATAAAACAACTTCTACACTTATAGCTGATTTGAAAAACAAAAAAATCAGTGCTATGGTGAATAATCCTATCGCAGCAAAAGATTATGCCAAGGCACAAAATATCACAATAAGCGTTGCTAAATTCCATTTTGAAAAAGTACCTGTATATTTACTCTATCGCAAAGAAAGCAAGAAACTCGCAAAAATACTTGATGAGGCAATGGATAAGGCACTCAAAGATGGTAAGATTCAGGCTCTTCAATTGCAATATTTTGGCGAGGAATATATCCAAATGCTCAAAAATAATTTATAAGGAGATAAGATGAAAAATTTACTTTTTATACTTTTGATGAGTGTGGGCTTACTCCACGCTACAAGTATTAAAAATCCCATTGAAGTTGGCACAGGCAATGCTTATCGTCCCTTTGCTTTTGTGAATGAAAATAATCAAATTGATGGTTATGATATTGATGTGCTTAAAATCTTAAGCAAATATGACAAAAGTCTTGTGTTTAAATTTAATGGTGTGCAATGGAATGCTATTTTTCCTGGACTTGATAGTGCAAAATATGATATTTTGGCGTATCAAATCACCAAAACAAAAGAGCGTGAGGAGAAATATATTTTCTCTAACTATCCTTATTTCAATGATATAAGCGGTGTGATTGTGAGAGAGAATCAAAATATCACAGATTTTACACAGCTTGATAAGCAAAAAATTGGTGTGAGCGTAGGCTCAAATTATGCAAGAGATTTGGAAAACTACCTTAAATCTCACCCGAATTTACACATAGAAATAAAGTATTATAAGAATCCACCAGCACTTATTGCAGATTTGGGAGCAAATAGAATCCAAGCAATCATAGGAGAACCTATAAGTTCTATCAATATCGCTAAGGCACAAAATATCAACCTTAAGGCAACAGATATTATTCTTGACAAAACACCTGTATATTTTGTTTTTAATAAAAAAGATGTGGAACTCAAAGAGAGAGTGTCAAAAGCCCTCAAAAAAGCCATAGATTCTAAAGAATTGCAAAAGCTAAGTATCAAATACTTTGGGAGTGATTTAAGCAAATAATGTTTGATGGGGCTTATTTTTTAAATACATTTTTTACCTTGCTTCCTGCATTGCCGCTCACATTTTTTCTTGCTCTTGGCTCGTTTTTTTGTGGTGGGGTGCTAGGATTTGTCTTTGCATTGATAAGAGTTTTTGAAGTCAAATATCTTAATAGCATTTTGATACTCTACATATCATTTTTTCGTGGCACACCGCTTTTGGTGCAGCTCTTTATGTTTTACTATGGTTTGCCTATTTTCTTGCAGTCTTATGATATAAATATCAATTTTCATAATTTTGATAGCCTCTATTATGCGCTTATTGTATTTTCGCTCTATGCAAGTGCATATTTGTGTGAAATATTCCGTGCAGCCCTACTCTCTGTGGATAAAGGACAAATTGAAGCAGCTTACTCATTAGGAATGAGCAATGCCCAAGCCTTA
Organism: Helicobacter japonicus; assembly: GCF_000762845.2. Classification (GTDB taxonomy): domain Bacteria; phylum Campylobacterota; class Campylobacteria; order Campylobacterales; family Helicobacteraceae; genus Helicobacter_C; species Helicobacter_C japonicus. The sequence continues at coordinate 175,978 of NZ_JRMQ02000002.1, forward strand.
AAGCGCATTATCCTTCCTCAAGCTCTTATGATTACCTTGCCTAATTTGCTTAATTTTTTTATTATGCAAGTCAAAAATACTGCCTTAGCTTCAGTCATTGCTGTGCCTGAACTTATGGGCTTAGCAGATATAGAATCTGGCAGAAGTTCAAAGTTTTTGGAAGTATATCTTATGGCAGCATTAATGTATTGGGTGCTGTGCGTGGTGCTTGAGACAATATTTTTTAGAATCGAAAAATATTTTGCACAATTTAGAAAGAAATATGCCAAATGATAGAAATTACAAATGCAAACAAAAAATTCAATAAGCAAGATGTGCTAAAAAATATTAATCTTCGTGTAAATGATAATGAAATTGTGGCAATTATTGGACCAAGCGGAGCGGGTAAAAGCACACTTTTACGAAGTATAAACTTGCTTGAAACGCCAGATAGTGGGCATATTGTAATTGATGATTTGAGTGTAGATTTTGCTAACTTTAGCAAAGAGCAGATGTTTAAATTGCGTCAAAAATCTGCAATGGTGTTTCAAAACTTTAACCTTTTTGTAAATAAAAATATCCTCGATAATGTGAGTGAAGCACTCATTGTCGTAAAAAAAATCCCTAAAAATCAAGCAAAAGATATTGCCATAGAGCAACTTAAATCAGTAGGTTTAGCACAAAAAGCTCATTCTTATCCCTATGAGCTAAGTGGCGGACAGCAGCAGCGAGTAGCAATTGCACGCGCTTTAGCCCTCAATCCTAGCATTATGCTGTTTGATGAGCCTACTTCTGCACTTGATGTTGAGCTTATTGCTGAAGTGCTTGAAGTGATTAAAAGCATTAAGGGCAAGACAATGCTTATTGTTACGCACGAGCTCAAATTTGCTAAAGCGATAGCAGATAGAATTATTTTTATGAGTGAGGGCGAGATTATCGAACAAGAGAGGGCAAAACTCTTTTTTGAATCTCCCAAAAATGAGCGTGTGCGTAGTTTTCTTGCCAAAGTCTCACAACTTGGATAGATGCTAAATTATAGGTTTTGGAGTGAGATAAAGCAATTCTTCCCATCAATAATCTTGAATACATCAGTGTAATTTTGTGTGTTTATAGGCAAGATTTGATAGCTTTTTTGGTAATTTTCATTTTGAATCCTCACTACAAGCAAGGGAAGAAAGGGCATACAAGGGAAGCTAAAAGCAAACCCCAAGTATGATAATTCTTATATTTGAATCTCATTATCTGTATAGATTAGTTCCTCTCTTTATCTACCAATTTATTTGCACCAATCCACGGCATCATCGCCCTTAGTCTGCTGCCAACTTTCTCAATTTTATGCTGTGCCAGATTCTTTCGCTCTGCATTCATTCTCGCATATCCTGCTTTGCGCTCTAAAATGAAATCTTTTGCAAATCGCCCTTCTTGAATATCTTTTAGAATCTGCTTCATCGCCTTTTTAGATTCTTCATTAATCACACGCGGACCACTTACCATATCGCCATATTCTGCGGTATTTGAGATAGAGTAGCGCATATTTGCCAAGCCTCCCTCATAAATCAAATCCACAATTAATTTTAGCTCGTGCAAACACTCAAAATATGCCATTTCTTCAGGATACCCTGCATCAACTAATGTTTCAAATCCAGCCTTAACAAGGCTTGTAACGCCGCCACAAAGCACTGCTTGTTCGCCAAATAAATCTGTCTCTGTCTCATCTTTAAAAGTCGTTTCAATAATGCCGCTGCGTCCGCCTCCAATCGCACTCGCATAGCTTAGTGCAATTGCTTTCGCATCTCCTCTGCTTGTATCTTGTTCCACAGCGATTAAATCAGGGATTCCACCGCCTTTGATAAATTCGCTTCGCACTGTATGTCCTGGAGCTTTAGGTGCAACCATAATCACACCTACACCCTTTGGAGCTTTGATTTGCCCAAAATGAATATTGAATCCGTGCCCAAAAGCAATGATTTTATCCTCACTCAAATGTGGCTCAATGTCGCGCTTGAAAACATCAGCTTGCAACTCATCAGGGATTAATATCATAATCACATCAGCTACTTTTGTTGCCTCACTCACTTCAAGCACTTTGAATTTCTTTGCTTCAGCCTTTGCCCAGCTAGAACCTCCACGATAGAGTCCAATAATTACCTCAACACCAGAATCTCGCAAATTTTCTGCGTGAGCGTGTCCTTGAGAACCAAAACCAATCACTGCTACTTTTTTCTTTTGGATAAGTCCCAAATCGCAATCTTTATCATAATAAACTTGTAATGCCATCATTTATTCCTTTCGAGCGTTGCACTCTTGCATTAAAATAAAGGCTCAATTATAGTTAAAACAAACTTAGGTTATAATCAATATTTTAAGAATCAAATCTCATACAAACACTATAAAGGAAAAAAATGCCACACAAAAGCACTAGCATCGATTCTCTACAATCTCACTCCACTACGCTTACATCTTCGCAAATAGAATTTGTCTTTCAAAGCATTGTCAATCTACTTCAAAGCACTGATAATGAGCTAACAAATGACTTTATTACGATTAAAAACGCCATAGAAAAGCAAGATAACACTACACTTGTATCTACACTCACCCATCTTAATACGCAAGACAAGACTCTTCCCATTATCAAGGCTTTTACACTCTATCATATGCTCCTTAATATTATTGAAGAAATTAATGCAAGTAATATCATCGAGGCAAACCAGATTCCACAAGCCATACAACAGCTTATCAAAGAAGGATATGAAAATCCTCAAATACTTAAGACTTTAGAACATTTACAATTTTATCCTGTATTTACTGCTCACCCGACAGAATCTCGCCGCCGCACATTCCTAGAAGCCCATCATCAAATGAGTGAAAACATTAATGCAATCTTCAAAAATAATGATGAAAATGCAAAAAATCAGCTCCTCTATCGCTTGAAACTACTTTGGCAAACACATTTGGTGAGAAACGAAAAAATGGAGATTCTCTATGAACTTGATAACCTGCTTTATATCATTGAAAGTTCAGTTTTAGAATCTGCTACACAAGTGCTTCAATATGTGCAAAATTTGCTTGATAAACCATTGCAATATTCACCAATCATTCTAGGAAGTTGGGTAGGAGGTGATAGAGATGGTAACCCCTATGTAAGCAATGAGATTATGACAAAGGCAATGAAAATTGCCCATAAAGCGATTATTGATATGTATATAGCCAAGTGCGACAAACTTATACGCGAACTTTCCATTTCTATTGATTTTGTCAAACCTTCACACACCCTTATGCAATCGCTCAATACTCAATTCCACGAGATTCCACATAGTGAGGCTACACTCTATGCAAAAGAACCTTTCCGTGCTAAGCTTTATCTCATAAGAAAAAAACTCAAAAATCGTCTTATCGCCATCAACACACCCGATGGAATGGATTTTACCTATAATAATTCAGAGGAACTTTTAACAGATATTGATATGCTTATAGAATCTCTAGATTCTCTATCTGCACAAGGATTGAAAGAATTTAGAAATTTAGTGCTTTTGGGGGGATTCCATTTACTTAGGCTTGATTTTAGAGAACATAGAGATATTATTTTATCGGCTACAAGTGAGATTTTTTGCCTACTGGGCTTAAGCGATAGCGACTTTAAAGATTTAAATGAGGACAAAAAATGTGAGATTCTTAATCGTGCTTTAAACAAAAAATATGATTTAAATGCCGTTATGGAGCAACTTTCAGAATCTTCTCAGAGGTTTGTAGGTGCATTTTTAAGAATACAATGGGCAAAAAAGCATATTTCACAACACATTTTACAAAGCTTTATCGTCTCTATGAGCACACAAGCAAGTGATTTACTCTGTGTGCTATGGTTTGCAAAACAAAGCGGTTTATGGAAAACAGGTAAGCAAAAAGAATCTAAAAAGAGCAAATCTCACATTTCTATCGCACCACTTTTTGAAACTATTGATGATTTGCAAAGAGCGCAGCATATCATACGCTCACTTCATAGCAATACGCACTATCGACAATATCTTTATGATAATAACAATACGCAAGAAATTATGGTAGGATATTCAGATTCAAGCAAAGATGGTGGAATCTTTGCAAGTAACTATAATCTCCACGATGCCATTAGTAATCTCACGCATTTACAAGCTGAACTAGGTATTCATATTGGCTTTTTTCACGGAAGAGGCGGAAGTGTCAGTCGTGGAGGTGGAAGCCTAGAAGAAGCACTACTTTCATCTGCACCCCAAAGTGTGCATAGCAGACTTAAAACAACAGAGCAAGGTGAAATGATAAGTGCTAAATATTTGAGTAAGCATATTGCAAAAAAGAATTTTTCAAGCACACTAGGAGCATTGCTTAAAAAAGAATGTAGAGATACTTATTGCCTGAATGGAGCGTGTAAAAGTGATGTGGATATTATGGCATTATTAAAGCCTGTATCTATTGGCTCATTTGAAAGCTATCGTGCTTTAGTGTATGAAAATAAAGACTTTATGAGCTATTTTAAAATGGCAACACCCATAAGTTTCATACAAAATCTTAATCTTGGCTCACGTCCAAGTAAGCGCAAAGATTCACAAAAGGTAGAAGATTTACGCGCGATTCCGTGGGTTTTTGCTTGGACACAAAATCGTGCGATTATCCCCGCGTGGTATGGGGTAGGAAGTGGTTTAGCCTGTGTGGATAAAAATGCACTGAAAGAATGCTACACACAATCACTCTTTTTCAAAACAACGATTGACAATATCGCCCAAGCTATGCTTAAGGTGGATTTGGACATTGCCAAGCTTTATGGTGAATTTGTGTTAGATAAAGCAGTGCGTGAGAGCATTTGGGAATGTATCTATACTCAATATCAACTTACATTAGAAAATATGCTCTATTTGCGTGGAGAAAGTGCATTGCTTAGCTCTGAAAATGCGATTAGAGAATCTATTCTTTTACGCAAACCTTACCTTAGTGTGCTTAATCTCACACAAATTGAACTCATTAAAAAATATCAAAGCTGCAAAAATCCCAAAGAACAAGAACGTCTCCTAGAGCAAATCCACGCTACAATCGTGGGTATCGCACAAGGTATTCGTAATACAGGGTGAAAATGTTTGGCAAATTAGAAACAAGCTGGAATCCTTGGCACGGCTGTTTTCGCATGAGCGAAGGCTGTAAAAATTGTTTTATTTATAGTATGGATTCTATCCATAAACGAGATACAAAACATATTTGTCTTAATAAAAATTTTGAATACCCTCTCAAAAAGCGTAGAAATGGTGAGTATCATATACTTGATAATACATTAGTATATACTTGTTTTAGTAGCGATTTTTTACTTCCACAAGCCGATGAATGGAGGAAAAGAGCGTGGGAAATTATGCGTATTCGCAAAAATGTGCATTTTGTCTTTTTCACTAAAAGAATTGAACGTTTATATGAGAATCTCCCCAAAGATTGGGGGGAAGGATATGAAAATGTGATTATTGGTGTGAGTGTGGAAAACCAAAAACGCGCCGAGCAAAGAGTGTCTCTTTTATGCGCTCTACCTATCAAACATCGATGGATTATCTGTGCGCCGCTATTGGAGGAGATTCATATAGAATCTTATCTCAAAAATATAGAACTCATTTCTGTTGGAGGAGAGAGTGGCTATAATGCTCGTATATGCAATTATGAATGGATACTCTCATTAAGACAACAAGCTATGGAAGCGAGTGTCAAATTTCATTTTCACCAAACAGGTGCAAGATTCTATAAAGATGGTAAAACTTATACCATTCCTAAGCATTTGCAGAGAATCCAAGCCAAGAAAGCAAATATTGATTTATGAGGATTTAACAAACTACCTCTTTTTATAAAAATAAAAATCTGCAAAAGAAGTGTGATTGGGATTCTTTTCATCAAAGGGATATTTGTTAGGGATAAACCTATAAAGCTCCCATTCTCTTGCATTTTGTTCTATCCACTTGCTAAATTTTCTGTGCTTTACGTGAGGGGCGTGCAATTCATCTTTATTTGAGGCATAAACCCCCACAAAGCGATGTGAATGCGTAAAAAGATTACGCATATATTCTTCAAATATCTCATCTTGTATCAAATGATAAATTACATCTAAAGAGAGGCAAAGTTCTGCACTGAAATCTTTATGAGATTGCAAAAACTCACTCACTAAATAAAACTGCTTTGTGTCATCGGCTCTAAACTTTTCTTTATTGTGCCTTATTGCGCTTTGGCTCACATCTAATCCGATATAGTGCGGATACCTAGCAAGGGAGAGTTGATTCCCATCGCCACAACCAAATTCTAAAATATTTTGCACCCCCTCTTCTTTCACAAACTGATTTAAAATTTCTGCCTTAAAAAGTGCAAGATTGTTATAACTTCCTGCTCCTGAAGCACCTATATTTATATCCCCACAAGAAAGTGTGCCATTGTTTGAAGCACTAAAACTTTTATAGCGATTTTCCCAATACTCACTTGAGTTAAACTTTATCTTTGTCTTTAACGCGGGATAAGATTCTAAAATATCTTTTAACACTTTATCATTCAGCCCACTTTTTACATTCTCTATCCATAATGCACCTGTTTGAGTATGATTTACATAGCTTACTAAATCTTTATCTGTATAGCTTCCCTCCACCACATTGATTTTCACATCATTTAAAACTGCCATTGCAAAAAACCAAATATCATCTTGATGTGGTGCAAGCGACAAAAACTTCTCCTCTTGTGTAACATCTTCAAAAAAGCAATGCGGCGGATACAATACACCGCCAACACCTGTAAAGAAATTTAAAAATGAGGGTGAAGTCTGCAGATGAGAGATAGAATTTTCCCATTGTGCATAAGGCAAAAGTTTGCCACTCTCATCAAATGAGATTCTATGCGCCCTATGGCAGTGTATATATTGTGGATTTTTTACATAAGCATTATAGAGTTTTTTAAGCCAATCTTTTGGATACACCACATCATCATCAGCAGTTACAATAACAGCGTCAGGATAGGCTTGCAAAGCAGGAATGAGCTTTTTGTAGGATTTAATATTGTTTTCGCACCATTGAATATTAAGCCCTAGCTTTTTAAATGCAAGGACACTTTGAGGTAAATCGGATTCTTTATTTGGAAATTCTTTAAGACTTAGCCATAAAATAACTTCATCGGGCTTGTATTCTTGTGTGAAAAGTGAGTAGAGCGTGTAGTGAAGTGTTGGAATCCTTAAAGGATAAGAAGTGAGGGAGGCAATCAAGTAAAGCCCCCCCCCCCACTAAAAGATTTTGAGGCAATAGTAGATTCTAAGCCAGTGTATGAAGAGTTTAAAAACACTTTTATTTGAGAATCTAACTGCGCTTTTCTAAGCTTATTGTTGTATATTTTGGTTTTAAGTTTTTCTTTTAAATCTTTTATTTTTCTTTTAATTGCTTCCAAAATATTCATTAAAGTCCTTAATTGAATAAGATGTTACGCATTATACAAAATTTTGATTATCCAAATCAAACCTTTTCACAAGGCTTCTATTTGTGATACTCAATCTCATTTCACTCCCAAATATATTTATATTCCTCATAAAGTGCTAAAAGCCTTTGCTTGTCAATATTATCTTTTATTTTAAATTCTGCTAAAGTATCGCACGTATCAACAAATTCTACAAATTCTAAGATTTTGTGATAAAAGGGTCGGTTATTAAAATCGTGAATAAGAATCTTTGTGTGTTTAGGACAATGTAAGAGCGTTTGCAAAAAACAGGCAACTCGGAATCTCCCATCAATAAATACTACATCAAAATCTGTGTATTTTTCAAACACTTGTGCAGAATAATGAGGAAAAAGTGATTTCTTCTCCATTTCAAGTGGCACACCCCATTCACCTGTGCGCCCAATATCTACCCATATAAATTCTAGCCGCTTAACTTTTGTTGCCTCATCTATAACTTTCCAACTCTTTAAGTATGCTATCCAATTTTTATCCGATTCTACACTGACAATACGCACTTGTGCGTGTAAAAGTGCCAAAAATGTAGAGCCGCCAGAGCCAAATTCTAAATATATACCCCCCCCCCGCACTCATAAGTGTATTACGCACATATTCTACTTCACTTGGGGATAATTGCAATGGATAATATTGTGGGGTATCTTTTAGTTTGTCTGCTTCTCTTTTTTTGGCGAGTTTTGCTTGTTTGAGTTTTGTTTTAACAAATCTAAACATCTAGGATTCCTTATCTCTTGTATGAATTTGCTAAAATTTTAAATCTTTTGTTTAAATAATGCAATACAAAACTTAACATAAAGCATCTTGAAGTAATGTGCATTTGATAAGAAATAATATGTTACTTAAGAAATATTTGAGTGTTTTACAGGGGCTACACTCCCCAAAGGGAGTGGGAAAGTGGAAATTACATCATTCCACCCATACCGCCCATTCCACCCATATCTGGCATTGCTGGAGCTGGTTTATCTTCTTTGATTTCATTGATTGTCGCTTCAGTTGTTAAAAGCATACTTGAAACTGAAACTGCATTTTGTAATGCAATGCGTGTAACCTTAAGCGGGTCAATAATACCTGCTTTAAACATATCCACATATTCACCTGTGCTTGCATTGAATCCAAAGCCATCTTTTGAATTTTTTTCTACTTCATTAACAACTACACCGCCATCATATCCAGCATTAATCGCAATTTGTGCAAGAGGAGCTTTAATTGCGCGTTTAATAATATCATAACCAATTGCTTCATCTCCACTAAGGTTAAGTTTCACTTTTTGTGAAGCACGGATAAGTGCGGAACCACCGCCAATAACGATTCCTTCATCAACTGCTGCCTTTGTAGCAGAAAGTGCGTCATCTACGCGATCTTTCTTTTCTTTCATCTCTACTTCAGTTGCAGCACCTACTTTAATAACTGCTACTCCACCACTAAGTTTAGCTAGTCTTTCTTGCAGTTTTTCTCTGTCATAATCACTTGTAGTGTTTTCAATTTCATTTTTGATTTGCGCAATTCTCTCTTTTACTGCTTGAGCCTTACCCTTGCCATCTACAATGGTTGTATTGTCTTTATCGATAACAATACGAGCTGCACTTCCTAAATCTGTAAGCGTTGCTGTTTCAAGCGTTTTGCCAAGTTCTTCACTAATCACTTGTCCGCCTGTGAGGATAGCAATATCTTGAAGCATTGCTTTTCTTCTATCACCAAAGCCCGGAGCTTTTACAGCAGACACATTCAATACACCTCGCAATTTATTAACAACTAAAGTTGTGAGTGCTTCACCCTCAATATCTTCAGCAATAATTAAAAGCGGTTTGCCACTTTGCATAGTCGCTTCAAGCAAAGGTAAAATCTCTTTCATATTTGAAATTTTCTTATCAGTTAAAAGCACATAAGCATTTTCAAGCTGTGCAATCATTTTATCTGTGTTTGTTACAAAATATGCAGAGAGATAACCTCTATCAAATTGCATACCCTCAACCACACTTAGCTCATCATTGATGCCTTTTGCTTCTTCCACAGTGATAACGCCGTCTTTGCCTACTTTATCCATAGCTTCGGCAATAAGTGCGCCTACTTTTTCATCAGAATTTGCTGAAATAGTCGCCACTTGTGCAATTTCACTCTTACCACCAACTTTCTTGCTTGCTTTTTTAAGTTCCGCGATAATTGCATCACTTGCTTTATCCATACCACGTTTTACCTCAACAGGATTTGCTCCTGCAGTGATATTGCGCAAACCTTCTTTAAAAATGCTATGAGCAAGAACGGTAGCTGTTGTTGTGCCATCTCCTGCTGCATCAGCAGTTTTGCTTGCAACTTCCTTTACAAGCTGTGCGCCCATATTTGCAATAGGGTCAGCTAATTCAACTTCTTTAGCCACAGACACGCCATCTTTTGTAATAGCTGGTGCGCCATAGCTTTTTTGGATAAGCACATTGCGCCCTTTTGGTCCCATTGTTACCTTTACTGCATCATTTAATTGCTTAATGCCTTCATATAACTTGTTTCTTGCAGAATCTGAAAAATGAATCTCTTTACTTGCCATAATCTACTCCTTCAATATAATTTATTTCTCAATAACGCCTAAAATATCATCTAGCTCTAAAACTATATATTCTTTAGAATCTAGCTTAATTTCTGCGCCTTTATATTTACCAAACACAACCTTGTCATTTTCTTTAAGCACTTTATCTTCTTTGAGTTTTGCGCTCACTGCTTTTACAATACCCACAAGAGGCTTCTCTTTTGCATTATCAGGAATAATAATACCTGAGCTTGTTTTGGTATCTTCCTCAATGCGTTCTACGAGAACTCTTTCACCAAGAGGTCTAAATTTCATTGCGAACTCCTTAAAATAAAAATATATCAAAAATTAATTATAAATTTAGCACTTAATTTTTGAAGTGCGAGAATTTTATATATTTTTGTTAAACAAGTCAATACTTTATAGTTATTTTATAAATAAACTTTAGTCTAATAAACTAAATTTATATATGTTAGATTCTATAAAACTTTAAAAATAAGCTCAAAAAGAGAGAAGTTTAGCTTTTTTTTATAGAATCTTTTTTATTTTTGTAATCACCCTCTAAAATCCTAAGCATTTAAGGTTACGCATTTAATGATAAGTAAGCATTCGATTGAGAATCTCAAGCATCATATCAATATCATAGACATTATAAGCCCGTATGTAGAACTCAAAAAATCCGGGAGCAATTACCTTGCCTGCTGCCCTTTTCATAACGAAAAAACTCCTAGCTTTGTGATTAGCCCTTCAAAAGGCGTCTATCACTGCTATGGTTGCGGTGTAGGTGGCGATGCGATTAAATTTCTTATGGAATATGAAAAATTAAATTTTGCCGAGAGTGTAGAAAAAATTGCTGCGATAACAAATTTTACGCTTGAATATGAAAATGTCAGTGAAAAAAAACCAGATTCTATTGTGCTTGATGAAATGATGCATTTTTATCAAAAATGTCTTCTCTCTCATAATCCCTCACTTGAATATCTCTCCTTACGCCAAGTAGCAAATGCAAGTATTGAAAAATTTCGCTTAGGCTATTGTGGTCCAAGCTTTGAAAGTCTAAATTTTATTAGACAAAATTCTCTCAATAAAAAAGAACTTCTTGAATTTGGCATTATCGGGCGAGACAATGGACGAGAATATGCACGATTTAGCGATAGAATCATTTTCCCCATACATTCTCCTAATGGCAAGGTTGTAGGTTTTGGTGGGCGCACAATGAGCAATGCCAATGCCAAATATATAAACTCTCCACAAAGCAAGATATTCAATAAATCAAAACTCCTCTATGGCTACTACATTGCCAAAGATAAAATCTATAAGCAAAAAAAAATCATTGTATGTGAGGGCTATCTTGATGTGATTATGCTTCACCAAGCAGGATTTGATTATGCAGTAGCCACGCTTGGCACAGCACTTACAAAAGAACATTTGCCGCTTTTACGTAAAGGTGAGCCAAAAATCATTTTAAGCTATGATGGAGATAAAGCCGGGGTTAATGCCGCCTTTAAAGCCGCACAAATGCTCGCTAAAGAAAGTTATGAGGGTGGTGTAGTGATTTTTAGAGATGGAGCAGACCCAGCTGATATGGTTGCTAATAAACAAATTAACGAACTGAGTGAGATTTTTGCTACCCCTATACCCTTTATTGAATTTGTCCTCACCCATATCGCACAAAGTTATGCGCTTGAAAATCCTCTACAAAAAGAAAAAGCTCTTGCTGAATCTACACAATTTTTACATACACTAAGCCCACTTTTGCAAGAAGAATACAAACCTCTCTTGGCACGATTGCTCTCTTTGCCTACACATCTTATCCACACTCATCGCCCTAAAATATCCCTTACACCTCCTAATCTCATTACAGAGGGACAAAATCTTGCTGAACTCACCTTGATTAAAACTTTTCTCGAACAACCTCATTTTATAGATTTTGCAATCGAATACATTGACGCATCGATTTTTATTACTCATAGAGAATCTTTTATGCTCCTTACACACAAACAATATGATGCACCTATGCTCTTAGGAATAATGCTTAATGAAAATGTCAAAACCCTTCCTGATTTACCTTCACTTAAAGAACATTTGCGATTATTCATCACTCAAGCTTACACGCGCCTTTTGACAGATATTCCGCATAATCACACAATGAATCTGCAGGATAAAAACGCGCTCATTAAAGAAATAAAACATAAAATTTTAAATCTTAAAAAAGGAGAATTATTACCCTATGTTAGCATTAGCACTTTTTAGTGGAGGCTGTGATAGCCTCATTTCTATGAAATTACTCAAAGACCAAGGTATTGATGTGATAGCCTTGCACTTTGATATAGGATTTGGCGGAAACAAAAGCAAGCTTGAATATTTTCAAAATGCCACCGCACAAATTGGTGTAGAACTAAAGATTCTAGACATTAGACAACAATTTTTTAATGATGTGCTTTTTAAGCCCAAATACGGCTATGGTAAATATTTTAACCCCTGTATTGATTGCCACGCCAATATGTTTGCTAATGCCTTTGCTTATTTGCTTGAAGTTGGAGCTGATTTTGTCATAAGTGGAGAAGTATTAGGGCAACGTCCAAAAAGTCAGCGTAAAGAAGCGTTAGATCAAGTGAAAAAGCTTGTGCGACATATTGGAGAAGATTCTAAATTTGATACTTTGCTCTCACGTGATGCCTCTAACCCAAATAAACCACAATTTCTTGATGAACTGCTTTTGCGCCCTATGAGTGCGAAGCTTCTAGCACCAAGCTTTCCTGAAAAAATGGGTTGGGTAGATAGAAATGCTTTGCTAGACATTAGCGGACGAGGACGCACAAGGCAGCTTGAAATGATTAAAGAGTATGGATTCAAATATTTTGAAAAGCCCGGTGGAGGTTGCCTACTGACACAAGATTCTGTAGCGTTAAAAATTAAAGATTTAACTTCACATCGTCAAATGCACTTTGAAGATATAGAAATGGTAAAAGTAGGACGCTACCTTGTGCTAGAAAATGGTGCGAGATGTGTGATTGCTCGCAATGAGGAGGAGAATACCAAACTCGCGCAAAACAATCCACAAATGGAACAAATTACATTATTAGATTGCGTAGGACCGCTAGGTATTGTAGAATCTAGTGCATCTTTAGAGGATAAAATACTCGCAGGACAAATAGCTCTAAGCTATGGTAAAACAGAGGCAAACAAATCTTATCAAGTTAAAATTGGCACACAAATACATTCTCTCTCACCGTTAAAGCGAGAAAAAGCACAAAGCTATTTGCTTTTAACATAAAATTTAACTTGAATCTGCTAGAATGTCGCATTTTAGAAGTTTATGAAAAGGTGTTGTTATGAAATATGCTATTGCTTTTCTTATAGGCTTTTTGACTTTATGCAATGCAGGTTGTATGTTTAAAGGAAGTCTTGCTCATATGGCTTCTAGTTCCATAGGTTGCGCACCTTCAGAAATCACTATTAAAAAGAATAGATATGGATTTGTCAATGAAACATATAGTTATGTGGCTGAATGCAGGGGGAAGACTTATTACTGCACGACAAGTGAAAATGTTTGGGGAGGCAATACTGCAAATACAAAATGTGCGCAGTCAATGCCATAGTGTGATGTTAAGGAGAGAAGATGGGATTTGAGATTATGGGTTTGCACGTATGGGATTTAAGTCAGCCATTTAGCTATTTCGAGGCATTTAGCGGTATTACTATTGTGCTTTTGTGCGCACTCATTACATTTGGGTTATTACGATATTTTCGTCCCTCTTAGCTCAATTTACATAAATTCTTAGATTTTCATCACCTCACAGATTCTTACAAAACTCTACACAAAATGTAACATTTTATTTTGTGTCCTCTCTAGGTGCAGAGTCTAGGCGATAAACCTCCTCCATAAATCCTAACCTTATGTGGTATATACTTTGCTTTACTTCTTATAAAAACTATGTCATTAGCCAAAAAAAGACGATGTTATCTTAAGCAATAATATAAGGAGGAAGATATGGCACTTAGTCCTATTGGCAATGTTACCTATATCAATCAAAACTCCCAGCTTGGTAGCATTCAATATGCAAACAATATGCAAAAGGTGGATATTGCCCTTAATGCAAATATGCAAGAATTTGTAGATAAACTTAAGGCTGTGCAGGAAGTCTCTCCAACACCGCAAGTTGAGGCTGTCGATCCCGAAAAAGATGAGAGCAAGAAGCGTGAATTTGAAGAAAAGGAAAAAGAGCAAGATTCTCAAAATGCAATAGAATCTTTTATAGAAGATGAGACACCCACTTGCTCCACAGAGCCGACACATTTGCTTGATATTAAGGCTTAGAGACATAAAGATGAGATTAAATAAAGATGAGTATAAAAGAAAACTTAAGATATTTGGACTTATTTTTATAACACTACTCTTGCCTTTTGTCATATCATTTGCAAATTTTACCATTATCTTTTTATTACAAGATACATTTGGGATTACAAACGATTCAATGTCTTTTATAATACATTTAATCGGACTTATTTTGCAATGTGTTTTGTTGTGGATTATTTTTATCAAAACAAAAGAGAAATATTTAGCGGACGCTTATATAGCTGGTATATGCTTCATTTCTATATTCATAGGAATGTTCTTTTTCGCTATTTGGATAGAAGTTTATCCTCATCTTTCATCTTATAATTACAACAAAATGATAAATTCACCTGATTGCTGCCCTTGATGAAACTGATGAAAGACACGATTATATTATGGTATTCTTGCCTATACCTTATGAGTTAGGAGAGTGTGAATGAGAACATTAACACTACTTTATCTTATACCTTTGTGTGTAATGCTTACCTCTATACAAGCTTTGGAAACAAGCAGAACAAATATATCAATTTTATATGACAAATGGTTTAAGCAATGGGGAGATTATAATTGGAGTGATAATGTAGCAACTAATAAAGCATACGCTTTTGAAACTTCTTATGTTATTATAGATATGATTGATGAAAACGATATAGCAGGGCTAGAGCATATATACGAAGCTTTACAAAATGATAAAGAACACGATTTAATATTTTTAAATGGCATTATTGGTGAGCCAACATTTGAAAAAGAGGCGATAGATAAAGCCAACTTCAAGGCTTTGGAGTTTTTGTTTAGCAATAACATTATAGATAGTAATGTAAAAATAACTGATGATACTTTGCAAGAATGCACTTTGCTGACCTATACAAATCAAAAATTCCAAGAAGCCAAATCTAAAGGAGATTCCAAATCCATAGCAAATTATGAAAAGATACTAGAAACTCTCAAAGAATATGAAGCAAAATAAATAAAAGATTGATGATATCTTACCTCTCCTTATCTCACCTTTCTCTCATCACTAAGCCCATATTAAGAGTTTAGAATCTGAAACCAAAGCCTAAGAGTAACAGATTCTAACCCTTTTGGTGTCTAACCAAGATTATTATCCTCTTGCAATTTGCTCTATTATTGCATTAAAGCTTTTGCTTGGGCGCATAATAGATTCTGTTTTATTATCATCAAACTTATAATATCCACCCAAATCTACTGCCTTACCTTGTGCGCCATTAAACTCTGCCCGAATAGAATCTTGCTTAGATTCTAACTCATCTGCGATTGGTTTAAAAAATGCAGCAATACTAGAATCTGCATTTTGATTTGCCAAAGCTTTTGCAAAATACAAGCTCAAGTAAAAATGACTTGTGCGATTGTCATCTTCGCCAACCTTGCGAGATGGGGCTTTGTTATTATCTAGCCATTGTGAAGTTGCGCTATCAAGTGCATCTGCCAAGACTTTAGCTTTAGCATTATTTTGCTTTTGTGCGTAGAATTCAAGACTCGCTTGGAGTGCTAAAAATTCACCCAAACTATCCCAACGTAAATGATTTTCATTGACAAGCTGTTCTACTTGTTTGGGCGCACTTCCACCAGCACCTGTTTCAAACATCGCTCCACCATTAAGCATAGGCACGACTGATAGCATTTTTGCACTTGTGCCAAGCTCTAAAATAGGAAATAAATCGGTAAGATAATCTCGTAATACATTACCTGTAATAGAAATAGCATTTTTACCTGCTCTTATAAGACGTAAAGATTCTAAACACGCTTCTTTTGGTGCGAGAATCTCTATATTTTTGCCTTTTTCTTTTAATCGTTTTTGCACTAAATCAATCATAATTTTATTGCTTGCGCGCTTAGCATCTAGCCAAAAAATCGCCTTATCACCTGTAATATCAGCGCGTTCAATCCCTAAATCAATCCAATTTTGCACTGCATCAAATTTTGCTTGATTTGCACGATAAATATCATTTTTATGAACTTTATGAGAAAGCAACACTTTTCCTGCAGAATCTACAATCACAAATTCACCATCATTTGGAGCTATAAAAGTTTTATCGTGTGAGCCATATTCTTGAGCCTTTCTTGCCATAAGTCCAACATTGCTTACACTACCAAGCGTAGCTGGATTGAGTGTGCCATTTTTATGCAAATCTTCAATTACAGCTTCATAAATAGTAGCATAAGTCTTATCTGGAATCACGGCATTTGCATCACATTCATCTCCATTTTTATCCCATAATTTTGCACCATTTTTAAGCATAGCAGGCATAGAAGCATCGACAATGACATCACTTGGAATATGCAAATTTGTAATACCTTTATCAGAATTTACCATAGAAATTTTTGCACTTTTTTCTAAAATCTCATTGTATTTTGCAAGGATTTGTGCCTTTTTGGGAGAAGATTCTATTTTGCTAAGTAATTCGCTCACGCCATTATTAGCATTAACACCAAGCTTTGTAAGCTCATCGCCAAATTCTGTAAAAATCTCTTTAAAATAGGCTTTCACTGCATAGCCAAATAGCACAGGGTCGCTTACCTTCATCATTGTTGCTTTTAAATGAAGTGAGAAAAGTATGCCCTCATCTTTACATCTTTGTATTTGTTTTTCATAAAACGCACTGAGTTTTGCCGCGTCCATAAAAGTCGCATCTAAAATCTCATTTTGCTCTAGTTTTAAGCCTTCTTTTAGCACCTTTTCACCACTAGAATCTTTAAAAATAATCTTGGCAGTTGTGGGAGATTCAATAAGCACTGCTTTTTCATTATCAAAGAAATCGCCTTCACACATATAGCTTACACAGCTTTTAGAATCTTTATTGAAAGGCACGACACGATATGGATTTTTCTGCGCATAAGATTTTACAGCTTTTGTGGAGCGTCTATCAGAATTACCTTGTCTAAGCACAGGATTGACAGCAGAACCTAACACTTTTTGATATTTTTCCTTAATGGCTTTTTCTGCGTCATTTTGTGGCTCATCTGGAAAATTAGGCACATCATAGCCTTTACCTTGTAATTCTTTTATCGCAGCTTTGAGTTGAGGAATTGAAGCAGAGATATTAGGTGTTTTGATGAGATTTGCCTCTTTTGTTTTTACAATCTCACCCAAAATACTTAAGGCATCTTCTACTTGTTGTCCTTGTTTTAAACGCTCTGGGAATTGTGCCAAGATTCGAGCGGAGAGTGAAATATCAGAAGTTGCTACTTCAATATTAGCGTGGCGCAAAAATGCCTTTGCAATGGGCAAAAAAGAGTAAGTTGCGAGTGCTGGAGACTCATCTGTGAGAGTGTAAGTAATCTTCATAAGCTATCCTTTAATGTGAAATAAATGCCTAAAGTATAGCAAAAATGATTGTGTTTAGGACAATAGATAAATATTCCTTAAACTTTTATCTCTCTATTTGGTAGATAGGTAGCAAAATATTTTATGCAATGACCTCTTTACATCGCTTACATAATGAACCCTCTGAAGCACTAGAATCTGTTTGGTTTTCTACAACAAATTGCCAACATCTCTCACAACGTGCATTTTCTGCCCTATATAGCACAAATTCCTCTTTATTATCAAGCTCAAATCGCGCTAGCTCTTCTTTGCCTTTATATCCTTTGCCATATACTTGAGAAACAATAAGCCATCTATCAAGCAAGGAAAATTCATTGTCTTGCGAGGTTTGAATACATACTTCAAGGGAAGATTTAATAATTTTTTGTTTTTTGAGAGTATCTAAAGATTCAGTAAATTTCTCACGCACACGCAAAAGTCGTGCAAAATCCTCATTTACATTAAGATTATATCGTTGCACACAAGAGAGATTTGATAAGTCAAAAATATCTTTAGAATCCCCTCTAAGTGCATTACTTGCGTGATTAAATGCTTCATCTGCGGTATAGGTAAGCACAGGAGCGATAAAATGCAAAAGCCTTTTTAAAATCATAACCATTGCACTTTGAATTGATTGGCGGCGGAGAGAGTTGGCACTATCACAATATAAAATATCTTTGCACAAATCCAAATACACACCACTTAACTCATTTGTGAGAAAATTCATTACTCCTTGAAAAGCTTTAGCAAACTCATATTCATCAAAATATGAATATGCTTCATCAAATACTTTATCGCATTCACCAAGAATCCACCTATCAATCTCGCCTAGCTCATCTCTACCCACCATATCTTGTATATTTGTAGGCGCATTAGCCAAAAGGAATCGTATTGTATTGCGGATTTTGCGATATTGCTCACCTACTTGTTTAAGAATCTCATCACTAATATTTTGGTCGCTTTGATAATGGCTTAGTGCCACCCAAAGCCTTAAAATCTCACTTCCTTGAGTCTTAATAATCTCACTTGGAGCTATCACATTTCCCTTAGATTTACTCATTTTTTCACCATTTCTATCAAAGGTAAATCCGTGTGTTAGAATCTTCTTAAATGGTGCTTTTTTAGCTATCGCACAAGAGAGTAAAAGCGAGCTTTGAAACCACCCTCTATGCTGGTCGCTTCCCTCAAGATACATATCTGCAGGGTGAGAGCCTGCATCATAATCATTTCCTTTCAGCCTATATGGATTTTCAAGCACAGCACTCCAAGTGCTTCCACTATCAAACCATACATCAAGAATATGCTTACTCTTTACAAGATTTTCGCTTAAATGCTTATGACTTGGTGGTAAAAGGTCTGTTATCTCATAGCTCCACCACGCATCGCAACCCTCTTTTTCAAAAATATTAGAAATATGCTCTAACACCTCCTCATCAAGTAATGCGACACCACTCTCTTTATCGAGCAAAAATGCGATAGGCACACCCCAATCTCTCTGCCGAGATATACACCAATCGGGACGATTTTCAATCATAGAGTAGATTCTGTTTTTGCCATTTGTAGGATAGAATCTCACACTTTCAAGTGCATTAAGAGCAACTTCGCGTAAAGTTTTCCCCTCATAAAAAGGCTTATCAAGTAAAATAAACCACTGCGTAGTCGCACGATAAATCACAGGCTTATGAGAACGCCAACAATGCGGATAGCTATGCGTAATCACATCTTTTTTCAAAAGTGCTTGACCTAGAATCTCAAAAATACTCTTATGCGTATCAAAAATATTTTTTCCTATAAATTCACTCACATACTCCTTTGGCACAAGATTCATAGATTCTATAAGAGGGCTAAAATTTCCTTTATCATCAACAGGCATAATCACAGGAAGATTATATTTTAACCCCACATAGTAATCATCTTCGCCGTGTCCGGGCGCAGTATGCACAATCCCTGTGCCATCGCTCACACCCACGTGCTCACCTAAAATGATAAGTGATTTTCTCCCATTAAGTGGGTTTATCGTCTCTAAACCCTCTAGCTCCTTAGCACTCAAAGTGCGCAATACATCTCTACCTATGCCAAGATTTTCTACAAGCTTTTGGTGCAAAGCTTGTGCCACAATGAAATAATCATTCGTAAGCACATAAGATTCGGTAGGATTAAAAGCTAAAGCGACATTTGCAGGAAGCGTCCAAGGTGTAGTTGTCCAAATGATAGGCTTTGCCTCTTTGACACCAAGTTTTTGAAGTGCATTTGTATCTAAACTAAAAGCGACAAATATGGAATCTGATTGCTTGTCTTGGTATTCTACTTCGGCTTCAGCGAGAGCAGATTCACAAGCCCAACTCCAATAAATGGGCTTAAATCTCTCCGCCAAAAGTCCTTCTTTAACGAGTGCAATGAGGGCACGATAAATTTGTGCTTCAAATGCAAAATCCATTGTTTTGTAAGGATTCTCAAAATCCCCTATAACCCCTAATGCTTGAAATTCACTTGATTGAATCTGTATAAACTTTTGAGCGTGTTCGCGACAGAGTGAGCGCAACTTACCTTTATCAAGCGCATCTTTTTTTGCTTTGCCTATTTTTTGTTCTACTTGTTGCTCAATAGGCAGTCCGTGGCAATCCCAGCCAGGCGTATAGCGGATATTCTCACCTTTAAAATAATGATACTTCACAATAATATCTTTGAGAATCTTATTAAGTGCGTGTCCTATATGTAAATGTCCATTCGCATAAGGAGGTCCATCGTGGAGACAAAAAGTTTTAGCATTTTTGTTATGAGTATTTTTTAAACGAGAATAAAGTCTCTCATCACGCCATTTTGCATAAGTTTGTGGCTCATTAACCGGGAGATTGCCTCTCATTGGAAAAGAAGTATCAGGTAAAATTAAGGTATCTTTATAATCCATTTATATCCCTTAGCGCAAAAATATCGCGCATTTTATCAAATTTTTTTCAATTATGTATCGTGCAACAGACTTTTTATACAATTATGCACAATAGGCACATTAGCAGAAAGATTAAGTTCTTGGGCTGCTTTAATAGAATTTTGCTTATAGCACATAATTTCTTTAGCATTCAAAGAGCAAAGCACATCTGCTAAAGACCGAATCTCAAAATCACGCGCGATAATGGCATTGTCATATTTTTGCACAAAAGGCATTATCTGTGTAAGTGGCGGGATAAGCAATGCGAGACGAGATTGGATATATTCAAAAAACTTATTTGGCAAGGTGAGGAGGAGATTATGATTATGCGGTGGGATATAAAGTAAGCCTATGTCATAACTATTTCCAAAAGGCACAATTTGCTCTAAATCCACAGGGGGTAAAAGCCTTATTTTTTTGCCTTGGGATTGTAACTCTTTAATACGAGATTCTATTTTTTGTGCAAATGCTCTCTCCCCACCTGTAAAAATAAAATCTATGCAAAATCGTTCATCAAGCCATTGACATATCTCTATTACTTTATCAATATCACGATTGCGATTTAATGCTCCGTGATAGAGAATCTTAATATTTTTAGCATCTACTTGTGTGGGGGAAAGATTATAAAAAGGTGGAAGAGACATCAAAAGCTGTGCATTTAAACCAAAGTGCTTTTTATACATATCGCAAAAAGCAGGTGAAACACTAAACATAGAATCTACCTTAGGTGCATAAGTAGCACATAAATAAGTATTAAACCTTTTAAAAAGTAATTGCCAACGCAATGAGCTTGTATTTTGCAGAGGATAAAACTCTCTTGCATCAAAAACTACCTTTGTATCGCCTTTTTTACCACATTTATGCCCACTTTTTTCTAGTCCCATAAAAAGCACGGGCAAAAGCAATAAATCGTGGCAAATCACTATATCATAGCTATACTTACATAAATGCTCTATAATGACTAGACGATTGGCAATAAAGCTAAGTTTATCCCACCGCCTTAAAGCTACATTGCACCATAGCACAAGCTCTTGCCACACATTGCGTTTTTTATAAGTGGGATAACTAAAGCTCTTAAGGTTATACGACCCCCCCCCTCTATTTTGCACTGCCACAGGTGGCATTGGTGTGCCATTTTCACTATCAATACCCATCACACTCACATCATAATCATCTTTTAAAATCTCAACCATTCGCATAGCACGAGGACAAGTAGAAATATTTGCTGCCGCAAGAATCAAAATGCGTGGCTTTGCCTCTGCTTTACGTGCCTTATGTTCACACAATATCTCTTCCTTCTTATATTTTAGGGATTTATAGTCTCTATCGCTTGGTTTATAAGCTCTTTGATACGCGATTGCTTCTCTGATTCTAAGGAATGAAAAAGTGTTCTTGCATATTCACCATTTATTCGTTCAAGCTTATTCTCACCAATAATATCTAATGCGCTTGTTTGAGAATAACCTTTTTGCATAGGATTTGCACCTACTTTAAGTAATGCTTCTACTGCATTGACTAGCCCATATTTGACCGCGTCATTTAGAGGTGGATAACTTTCATCTTTGACATTTGCACCTGATTGTATTAAAAGCACCGCGAGATTCTCCCTCTCTAGCTCTAATGCCAAATAGAGTGCATTTACACCATCACCTTTAAAATCTTTTACATTCACATCACCCCCAGATTTTATAAACAATTCTAAAAGCGGTATGCGAGTTTTATCTTCCTCTTTTGTGCGCTCTTTTTCATCTTTAATAGATAAAAATCCTTTGCTTTCACCCTCTACAAGCGCAATAATTGGCGTAGTTCCATCATCTTGTGCGCGTAAATTTACATCTGCTCCGTGTTCAAGCAACAATTTTGAGATATGATAATAATTGTTTGTAGCTGCCTCAAGGAGTGGTGTAGTGTAATATCCTACCATATTTGGATTTGCTCCAAGCTCTAGCAATGCAGCTACCAACTCGTCATAGCCAAATTTTGTAGCAAGGAGTAATGCACTCTGTCCTTCATACGCATATATATCTTTAGAAACTTCTTGTTTCTCTTTTAAAGCTTCATCAATGTTATCACTCTGCAAAAGCTCTGCTATACACTTTATACCCACTTTGCCATTATATGTGCGCACTACCTCTACTAAACGAGGATTAGCAATACGGCTTATCTCCTGCTCACTCAAATTATTTATACTCTCATCAAAGCTTTTAGAATCTAGTGCACCCTTGCTCTTTAAGTATTCCTCTATCTCCTTGCTTGAACCAAGTGCCACACGCAATACACTATCGCCTTGTGCATTTTTCGCATTTATATCAGCCCCAGCTTCTACAAGAGTTTTAACCTTATCAAATATACAACCCTCTGCTCCACAAAAAAGTGCGTAAAATAATGCGCTCTGTCCTTGCTTATCTGTGGCATTTATATCTGCACCCTGTGCGAGAAGATACTTCACCTCATCATCACTCCCATAGGCTGCAAAAAACATAAGCAAAGTCTCTCCATTTGAATCTTTAGCATTGACATCATATTTTTCTAACCATTTTTGAGGGCTTTGTGAGCGCAAACTTCTTTCTTCATTGATAAAAGTTTCTTTGGATTGATTTTGCGATTCTTTGGTTTGGCTCACATTTTCTTGTTGCACTTCTTGATTTTTCTCTTGCAGGTTTTGCTTTATCTCATTTTCTTCATTACCACACCCTACAAATGCACTTATCATACATAGCAGTATAAGCCATTTTTTCATTCCCTCTCCTTTTTTATTTCATTTATGATGATTTATCCTTATAATAATCTCATCATCTCTTTAAAAGCATTGATACCCTCATATTCTTTAAATTCATCACCTAAAGATCTTCCATAAGCTACCATAGCCCTAAGAGATGCTATTTTTTGCACTTCTCCCTTTGTAAATAACTCAAGCAAAGCACTTCCTTTTTGTATATAATCTTCTTTAGAAAAAGCTACAAAATGCGAAAAAGATTCTACCAAACAAGTATATGCCTCTTCACACTCTCTTTGACTTTTGGGTATTCCATTGCTATGAGGTATAGCTGCCCATTGTGCTATCCATTTCTCTAAATGCTGCGTGCGCTCTTCTTTGCTTTGTTTGCTCATCATAAGACTTAAACCACCCTTAGCTACATATTCAATGCGGCTTTCACCTTGTTCAAGAGGAAAACTATCAAGCCATATATCAATAATGTGCCCATAAAGTGTGCTATCAATATAACCTGTAAAATGTATGCGCTCCAAAAATTTCTCGCCTTGAATCTTGTCTGTAAAACATTCCATAATACATTCACTAATCAATGAACTATTGCCTCCCCCACAAGCTAAGTAAATACTTTTGGGATAAACTTGCATAATAGCAACAACGCACTGCCAATACTCGAGTGATTGTAGCTTCATTAAACGCCCAATACTCCCTAAAATTACCACATCTTTAGGAAATTTTAAACGAATAGAATCTATTTGCTGTTTAGATTCTAAAGTAAGAGGTGGGTTATAAAATCTCTCCTGCATTTTCACAGGCACACCATAAAACTCAAATCCCTCGTGAATAATACGCCGTTTATTTTGACAAATATGTGTCATTCTCGCATCAATACAGGGCAAATCATATACAAAATTCCCGTGAGAATAATAAATTTGTAATGGCGCACTTCTTGAAGCAAGAAGAAAATCACTTATACCATAGCCATTATTAGGACTTATAAGTATTGAGACATTATCTCGACTAAAGGCTTCTTTCAGCGCAAGAGCCTTTTGGAGATGCGAATTATAAAATCCCTTTGTATTAAAAGGCGATACCACATCAACAACGCTCACACCAATATTTTTGTAAGATTGAATAATACGCTCATCATCGGCACTCTTTTCTAATAACTTCATTGTGTAAATTTTGATTTCATATTCCTGCCTAAATGCCTCATTATTGTAGAGATTACATAAAAGACTATACTCAACCTTATAAGGAGAGTTTGCTACGATTCTATCACGCAAGAAGGCAATACATTTTTTACCATTTAAAGATGAGGGAGCAGCATTTTGGGAAAACCCATAAATACCTTGTTTTTTGGCAAAAGATTCATAATATTGCGCACCCACTTTATCAACTTCATCGCAGAATCTACGCCATTGTTCTTGATGATGAAAATTATTGCCACAGAGATGATACATAAAAAATTGCAGATACATTGCTTCATCAATGCTCTCTATACTTTCCTTTTTAAGAAGGGCATAAAATATTTCACGCCATAATGGATACAATTCAAGCCATAAGTGATGATTAAAAAAATATGAAACATTCCAAAAACAATGAAGTTGCCAATTTAAAATGCTACGCCTTACTAATGGTGGATATGTAAAGTAAGTGTGCTTTTCTTGTTGGGTTTTAAGCGCACTTAAAAGGAGTGGCATATCTATGGCAAGATTTTCAAAAGATTCTACAATAAATTGCGTATGAACCAAGCTCGCAGGAATATTAATATCCACAAGAATAATCAATGTAATATATTCATATATCAACTGATTAAAATCACGCATATTCATCAAAGCCTTAGCGATGATATAAAGCTCAATGAAAAGAATATTTTCTACATCACTATTTCCCTGCACAAAAAGGCTTTCTTGGGCTAACTTCACAAAAGCCTCAAAACGCATATCAATTTCTACACAATCTTTAGAATCTTGTGCAAGAGTTGCGTGTGTAGATTCTATCTGTGGCAAATGTAATAAGGGAGCAGATTCTGAATCTAAACAAGAGGGTTGCACTTTGGCTGTATCAGTGCGTGAAACAAAAAGTAAAATGTAAAAATACTCCGCACCACAAACATTTCCAGCACAAAGCAAATGATATATTTTATCACGCAATAAAGCAATGCACTCTCTTAGTAAAAGTGTGCTTTGTGGGGTAGATTGCATTAATACTATATCATCGCTTCTAAGAGTACGCAAATCTTTCATAAGGGTATTAATTGCTATTTGAGTATTACTTGATTGCAATGCACCAATAAAAATATGAAAGAAAGTTTCTATTTCTTCTAGTCGTTGGGAGTGCTTCATAATGCTAGAGACTTACTCGCTTTGCTCTGTGTCAGGTTTGATTTCTCCAAAAGACACCTCTCTATCAATAACCCACACATACGATAAACCATCTATATTTGCATAAGGTTTTACATCAACACTGACATATCCATAATTTTCTCGTATGCTTTCAACCACACCCACTGGGATATTCTCTAAAAATATGCCATCAAGCCCACTTGTAAAAACCTTATCTCCCTTATGGATACTACTCCAATCAGACACATAATCAACAAGTAACAAACCATTGCGAGAACCTGATGCTATCCCCATAATCCTATTTTCACCAATATAAACATCATAATTGCAGTTTTCATTGCCATTGAGAAAGCCTTCAAGTCTGCCATTTTGCACTACTGCCACACCAAGAGCAACATTGTCTTTCACGATTCCAAAAATTCTATTTTCTATCTTGCCAATACCATTTTGGTGATATTCACTTAAATCTGTATCAAGCCATACTCTATCACGTTGTCCTAAAGTTACAAATGAAATAATGCGTGCGGGGTGAATCTTGTTACTAGCTCGTGTAATACCACCTTTTCCAATCAAGTCATTAAATTTTATTACATCATTTTTAAGAGATTTATTTTCAAGATATAATTTATCATAATCTGCTACTTTTGTTTTAAGTGCCTCTATTTGCTCTGCTTGGTCAAAATGCTTATTATAAATATTCTCTATATTTTCTTTAAAATCTAAAAAAAGAACTTTGACATAATCACTTGTCCCTAGAATTTTTACCTGAACAGATTTATCTAGTTCCATTATTATAAGAATAATTGAAAAAAAGACAATTCCAAAGACGAGGATTCTAAATCGCATATCTCACTCAAGCCTAATCAAAAGCAAGTTGATTAAGCAAGCTCAAATCTTCCATTGCCTTACCTGTGCCTTTTGCCACGCATAATAATGGTTCTTCACCTACATACACTGGCAAATGAGCAAGATTAGAAAGATATTTATCAAGTCCTCGTATCAATGCCCCACCACCAGTAAGCACAATACCATTCTCTACAATATCTCCTGCCAAATCTGGTGGTGTAGATTCAAGCACTGATTTAAGGGCATTACCAATTTCTTTAAGCTGATTTTGCATTGCTTCACGCACATCTTCACTTGTTATTTCGGTAGTTTTTAACAATCCATCTACTTGATCACGACCCCTTACTTGCATTTTAAGTGGTTTTTCCATTGCCGCAGCAGAACCAATTTCAATCTTGATTTCTTCGCCTGTGCGCTCACCAATTAAGAGATTAAATTTCTTTCTCACATAATCTACTACTGCCATATCAAGCTTATCGCCAGCAACTTTAATTGATTTGCTAATAACCAAACCACCCAAAGAAATCACACCAATTTCCGTTGTTCCACCACCAATATCAATAACTAAATTTCCCTTAGATTCTTGAATCTGTAACCCTGCTCCGATAGCTGCTGCCATAGGCTCTTCTATCAAAAATACCTCCCTAGCACCAGCACTTATTGCGGATTCTTTCACTGCCTTTTTTTCAACACCTGTTAAACCATAAGGCACACAAACCATAATTCTAGGACGAATAAGAGACTTGCGCTGATGAGCCTTTTCGATAAAATAACGGATCATTTTTTCTGTCATATCAAAATCTGCAATTACACCATCTTTCAATGGACGAATCGCTTGGATACCATCGGGAGTTTTTCCTAACATTTCTTTAGCTTCTTTTCCGACTGCTAAAATTTTACCCGCACCAAATCTATCAGCTTGCACTGCTACCACAGAAGGCTCGTTAATGATAATACCCTCTCCCTTAACCAAAACCAAAGTATTTGCTGTCCCTAAATCAATAGCAATATCTTTAGAAAAAGTCCCGATGATTTTATCCATCAGCATAAAAGCTCCTTAAAAATTGCAAAATCACAAATAATTTTGGAATTATACATTTTATGTCCTTTGCTAAACCTTTGTTTTATATTAAATTAAGCTCTTTTTTGTGTATTTTTCTTTTTTTTGACAAGAAATGGCTTTTCTTTCTCGGTAATACACCCTCGTGTAATGGTAATCTCATAATCTTCAAGCTCAGGTAACTCATACATAAGGTCAATCATAGATTCTTCCATAATAGATCTAAGTCCTCTTGCACCTGTTTTTCTTGTAATAGCAAGCTCTGCAATAGCCTCAATCGCACCTTTATCAAAATATAAATGTGCCCCATCAATTTCAAAAATTTTTTGGTATTGTTTTATAAGTGCATTTTTTGGTTTTGTAAGAATATCTACCATAGCTTCCTTACTAATAGGTGCAAGCGTGGTAATCATATGAAGCCTACCTATAAGCTCTGGTATAAGTCCATAAGAAATTAAATCATCAGGTTCTACGAGGGCAAGTAACGCATTTTCTTCGCTTTTACCCTTTTTCTCCCCGTGGAATCCAAGCACATTTCCGCCCAAACGTCTTTTAATGATATCGCTTAATCCATCAAATGCCCCTCCACACACAAAAAGTATATCATTTGTATTGATTTGAACAAACTCTTGATTTGGGTGCTTTCTTCCACCTTTTGGGGGAATATTGACTACACTTCCCTCGATAATTTTAAGCAATGCTTGCTGCACACCCTCACCTGATACATCGCGCGTAATGGAGCGATTTTCAGAAAGGCGGGAGATTTTGTCAATTTCATCAATGAATACAATACCCTTTTCTGCTTTTTTTACATCACCATTTGCAGCCTGTAGAAGACGAGTGAGGATATTTTCTACATCTTCACCTACATATCCTGCTTCGGTAAGGCTTGTCGCATCAGAAATAGCAATAGGAATGTCTAAAAAACGTGCCAAAGTTTGTGCCATAAGTGTTTTACCGCTTCCTGTGGGACCAATAAGTAAAATATTTGATTTAGAAACCTCCACATCACGCAATGTTTGACTTACCTGCTCTTCCCCCTTGATAATGCGTTTGTAATGATTATATACTGCCACAGAAAAAACACGTTTTGCTTCATCTTGTCCAACAACATACTCATCAAGCTTTGCCTTAAGCTCTTTAGGTGATAACACTACAATGTCTGTGCTATTTTTTTCTCCCTCTTTTTCACTTTCCATCATATATTCTGTTAGCGTTTTATGAATATATGTAACACAATTTTTGCAAATATACACACCAGGTGTGCTGCCAGCAATAAAAGGGTTATACGAACTTTCTTTAACTTTACAAAAACTACATTCTTTGTTGGTTGTATTACTCATTTTCTACTCCTTTAAAGGGAATGCCACGAGTGCTCGAGAGGATAAACTCACAAATGTAAGCAATAGGTTCAATTGGATTTTTATTAAGTTCAGCTTGAGCAATCTCTCTAATAGGTGCAGTGCGTGAAAATAAAATCTTATATGCGCGAGCAATTTCATCAATATCTTCACGCGAGAAAAGCTTGCGCATACGATATTTATTTAAACCTCTGATATAAGCTCGATTCCCCTCTGCAAGACAATATGGAGGAATATCTTGCGTTAAAGTCGAACCACCAGCTATCATACAACCACTACCAACTTTGACAAATTGATGTATTGGCGTTAAACCACCAATATTGACATAATCGCCAAGCTCTACGTGTCCTGCAAGTGTAGCATTGTTTGCCAATATACAATCACTCCCAACAATACAATCGTGTGCAATATGCACATATGCCATCAATAAATTTCTATCACCTATTATTGTTTTTTGTCTTCCTCCTGCAGTGCCTGGATTAAGTGTAGTAAATTCACGGATAAGATTCTCATCGCCGATGATAAGTTCTGTATCTTCTCCAGCATACTTTAAATCTTGTGGTGGCACACCTACAGCAGCATTATTAAATATCTTATTTCCTCTGCCCAAGGTTGTATGTCCGCTAATATGCACATAATTTCCTATCACACAATCATCACCGATACGAACATTTTCATCAATAATGCAAAATTCTCCAATATGGACATTTTTACCTATATGTGCGCTCTTTATAATACTTGTTTTTCCTATCATAATAGCTCCCGACCTCTAATTTTTAGAATCTTTTGCATCAGCAATCATTGCCTTAAGTTCAGCCTCACTTACAAGATTTTCATCGACAAATGCTCGTGCTCCAAGCTGCCATATACTCCCTTTATGCTTAAGTACCTTAAGTTCATATATAAGCCTATCACCCGGAACAACAGGAATACGAAACTTCACATTATCAATTGTCATAAAATATACAATTTTACTTTCTGCTTGTGTAACATCATCTCCAAACATACTTACAAAAGCCAACAATCCACCAGCTTGTGCCATACCTTCAATTTGCATTACACCCGGATAAATAGGCTTACTAGGAAAATGTCCCAAAAACACCTCTTCATTAATTGTTACATTTTTGTAAGCTTTAATATAGCCATTTGGCTCGCTATCACTTGTATTACGTCTTAGTTCCACAACCCTATCAACAAGCAACATAGGATAACGATGAGGCAAAATTTGACGAATTTTCTCAATACTCATCATTGAATCTTCCATACCTTACTCCTTATATAATATAGCAAATGTGGCATTTTACCAAAAATTTAATATGTAGTGATAGCAAAAATACTACTTTCTTGAAAATATGCATTAATAAAAATTTTAAGGGAATGTGTGATACGTCTATCCAAAATAATGATAGGATTCATACTATCCGCTCCACATAATTCTACACGCAATGCCATTTCATCTTCGTAACAAGGCGCATTATATACCATTTCTTGCACATTAGTATAATGTGTTTTAAGTAATGCATTCATATCCTCAATACCTATAAATATACTTTCATCACGTTTTGCATAGCCTACCTCAATGGTTTGAATCTTGTGTTCTTTATCATAAACAGATTGTTTAATATAAGCAATACTTGAAGTTTTTACCATATTTTTACTGCGAGAATGTGTTAATACATATGAACTTATCACTTTTCCTTCATCAATACATATGCTTCGTAAATTGCGCCAAACAATCTTGGTTTGCTTATAAAGCACATATTCTCTCCCCAATCTTTCACATTCATCACGTAAATCAAAAACTGCTTTACGGGATTCATTGCTGCCGGGTGCTATTTGCTTACCAATATTGCTCATAAGCTCTAAGGGAAGTTGTTTTTGTTTTTCTCTTTGTCTGCTTAAGGCAAATTGACAACCACAATATGTTTGTTTATATAATCTATCTTTATTTGCAAGCTCACTTTGAGCCTGTGTGCCACCATTACTTCGTACATCAATTTTTATAAATTCTAGTCCATAAGCAAGAGCTATTTCATCACCTTCTGCAAACAGAATCTTTTGTTCTTTCAACGGACTAGCAAGAAGTGTAGAAGTAAAAGAATCAAAAGACATTTTGTGTGCAACTTGCGCACTTTTTTCTAATCGCATATCAAAGCATTTCACACATCGCTCACCTTTTTCCGGCTCACATTCTAAACCTTTCACATCAGCAAACCATTTTTGAATTTCATATTCTCCCTCTATCAAATCAATACCAAGCATTTTACAACTTCGTTTCACATCAAATAAACGCAAGTCATATTCTGCTTTTGGGTGAATATTTGGATTATAAAAATATCCTAACATTTTACTTTGAGGATAAACTTTTCGTAATTCACTTAAAAAATAATGACTATCCACCGAGCAACAAATATGCACGAGCATATTTTGAGGTATATACTTACTCATCTTTATTGTTTGCAAAATACCAAAATGATACGACGCCTATAAATACTACCGCTGCTAGAAAAACAACCAGCACAACATCTAAATTCATTGTATATGCTTCTCCTTTCTTAAATTTACTTTTCGTTTGATTTTAGAATCTATGTTTTATCAATACAATTTTTTGATGATTTTTTATTCTTTGTATTTTTTAATGTTTCTCGTGAAACATTAACATTGCATATATCCCCTTGAATAATCTGCCCAGAGATACCCACAAGATTCTGTAAAGATTCTCTATTTTCTTCTGTTAGATCTATTAAAGGTATTTGAGATTCTATGATTTTTGTATGAGAGGAATCGTGAGTAGAATCTCCACTGAAATGTTCTTGTATATTTTTTTGTGAATATTTTTTACGCGACCTTACAACTATTTCTCCATTTTCTTGTGCAACTTTCTCTCGTAATTGTCCGCAAGCTGCACTAATATCAATGCCCTTAGATTCTCTAATCGTGCAGAGCAATCCTCTTTCTACCAAAAAATCAGCAAATGTTTTAACATCACTTATCTGCGGACGCTCAAATGTGCTTCCTTCGTGTGGATTAAACAAAATAAGATTCACTTTTGCTTTAATTCCGTTAAGAAGAGAAAGAAGTTTTTTAGCACTTTTTAAATCATCATTCACATCTTTAATTATAAGATATTCAAACATCACTCTTTTGCGTGTATCCACAGGAAATGCTCGCACTTCCTTAAGCACTTCAGCAATATTGTAAGCTTTATTAATTGGCATAAGTTTTGAGCGCAACTCATCATCAACAGCGTGGAGAGAAATAGCAAGCTGCACACCAAGATTTAAATCACCCAAAACTTTGATCTTAGGAGCTATGCCACTTGTAGAAATTGTTTGTCGCTTTGTAGATATACTTAAACCCTGAGGGTCGCTTAGAATCTTAATAGCTTTTGATACATTTTCTAAATTATCGAGTGGCTCACCCATACCCATAAAAACAATATTGACTTTTTTATGAGAAGCAATATGATTATCTCGTTTCATCACGACAACTTGCTCGACTATTTCACTTGTGTGAAGATTCCGAACGAATCCACCTTTTGCAGTAAAACAAAATGTGCAACCCACCTTACAACCAATTTGGCTTGAAAGACACATTGTCCATTTTTCAGGTTTTTCTATACCATCTTTTTGCTGCTTTTCACGCATTTGAATCAAAACGGATTCAAAGCTATGTCCATCATAAGTGCGAAAAAGATATTTTTTACTTCCATCACGACTTGTTTCTATACGCACAATTTCAATTTGGGAAAGAGTAAAATGTGATTGTAAAAAATTCTGTGTGGCTTTTGAAATATTGTCCATAGCATTGATATTCCTCTCATAGCGATGATAAAGCCAGTGATAAATTTGCTTTGCACGAAAAGAAGGTGTTAATAAAGAAGAGAGTTCATCTAAAGTATAACCATAAAGACTTGCTGCAAGATTCTTATCTTTTTGTGTGCTAATATGTTTATCTTTATTTTCTTCATTCGCTACAGCATATATATCTTCATAATTATTTTGTGTTTGTGCTATTCCTTTTAAACTTGAATTATTATGTATATGGCTTTTCATATTTTCTTGCTCTTTTATATTTTTTGTGCGAGCGCAAAAGAGAGATGTTGTATCCACAAAGATTGTGCGATTAGTTTTTCTTTTACACTTTGACGATGAGATAAAAATTCATTATGTGCATTATAATGACAATGATTACTCACACAAAAAATGCCTAGACACGGTATGTGAAAGTATTGCGCCACTCTCATTACAGCAAAAAATTCCATATTTTCTAGAGTAATTCCCACACGTGCAAATTGTTCAGCCATAGATTCATCAGTAGTAATATAATTTGAGCTATTTACAATAGTTTTTTTATAGGTGTCAAGACTTAATGTTTGTAATGTTTCACATGAAACAAAATGCTTATCTACTAATGCTGTGCTTTGGATATGATTATCAAGTGGAGTATAAGCTTTGCCATCTAAAAATCCAAGTTCTATTTGTGTTGCACTATTGGAAATATATATATCACCTATACAAATATCTTTACTATAAGCTCCAGCACTTCCAACAAATATAATAGAATCTACACATTCTCTTAAACATATTTGTGTCAATCCCATTGCACTTTCACATAACCCAACACCTATAGATTTTGCAAAAGTAAAATCTTCACCATTACCAGCACATACTACCATTTATATAAACCTTAATTTTAGATTCTTACTGAAATACCCATCTTTTGTAAATATGCTTTCAAGGCACAAATTTCAATTTCTCTATAATGAAATACACTTGCTGCTAATGCTGCATCAGCTCCATATTTAAACACATTGACAAAATCGTCCATATTACCCGCACCACCACTTGCTATAATTGGCACACGCACAAAAGAAGCCAAAGATTCTATCATTGCTTTATCATAGCCATTTTTTGTGCCATCAGCGTCCATACTCGTAAGGAGTATCTCTCCTGCTCCTCTATCACAAGCTTCTCTCACCCAGTCAATCATATTTTTTCCCGTATCCACACGTCCGCCATTAATATAAATATGCCACGAATGAGGTGCTATCATTTTTGCATCAACCGCTACAATAATACATTGTGAGCCAAATCTTTTTGCACCTTCATCAATAAGATTTGGATTCCTTATCGCTGAACTATTAATGCTAATCTTATCACACCCAGCATTAAGTAAAGCAGACATATCTTCTACAGAACTTATACCTCCACCCACACTAAAAGGAATAAAAACATTTTTTGCTATATTTTTAACAATCTCTATCATTGTGCCACGTTTTTCGTGGCTTGCTGTAATATCAAGTAACACGATTTCATCAGCACCTTCATCGTTATATCTTCGGGCGATTTCTACCGGGTCACCTGCATCTTGCAATCCCACAAAATTTACACCTTTTACCACACGTCCGCCACGCACATCAAGACAAGGAATAATTCTCTTTGCAAGACTCATTGTTTCTCCTCACATTTTTACACTTTTACATTTTATGCAAGATTTTTAAATTTATCCTTTAAAATATTGTGTAAATATGTATATTTGGTGCGTATCATAACCAAATACTCTTTACAGAAACAAAATATTTGCATACTTTAGGTTATAATACCGCTCAAATAAAGGTAGTGTAGTGGAAACATATCGGGCAAAAAAATATTTTGGACAAAATTTCTTGCAAGATTCTTACTATCTTACCAAGATTGTCCAATCCATTCCCATATTTCCTGTTCAATGTATAGAAATTGGGGTTGGCTTGGGTGATTTGACACAAGAGCTATTAAAAATAGAATCCTTGATAGCCTATGAAGTCGATTTAGACTTATGTTCTTTACTTGATAAAAAATTTTCTAGTCATATTCAAAGTGGGCGGTTAAAAATTATCTATGAAGATATTTTAAATCTTTCACAAGAACAGCGGTGGCTTTATGAAAATGAATATAAGGTTGTTTCTAACCTTCCTTATTACATTGCGACACATATTGTTTTACGACTTTTGCGTGATGATTTTTGTCGTGCCTTGATTGTAATGACACAAAAGGAAGTAGCACAAAAATTTTGTGCTACAAATGGGAAAAGTGCTTTTTGTGCTTTAAGCGTTTTGACTCAAAGCTTAGGTGAAGCACAAATACTTTTTGATGTGCCTAACACTGCCTTTTCTCCTATGCCAAAAGTAACTTCATCTGTCTTTACGATTAATAAACATAATTCCCACTCGTTTGAAGGTTTTTCTCTTTATGAATTAGAATCTTTTTTAAAATGTGCTTTTTGTGCGCCACGCAAAACACTTCTAAAAAATCTTAGCACATCTTTTGATAAAGAAAAAGTGCAAGAAGCTTTAGAATCTGTATCTGTGCCATTGAATGCACGACCGCACGAAGTAGAGACAAAAAGTTTTCACCATATTTTACAAATTCTCAAAAAAGGACACACCAATGGAAGACAAGAATACATCAGAACAAAATAGCAATTTTCAATCTTTTAGCGATAGTTTCAAAAAAAAATCTCCAGAAGAACAAGCCAATGATATGATTTCTCTCTCTCGCCCACAAAATGCTAAAGACAAAAATAATAAATACAAAGAAAATCACCACAAACCAAAACAATCAAAATCACACAACCAAAACAATCAAAATAAAAATTTATATAATACAGAACAAGAGCAAAAATCGTTTGACAAACAACGATGGCAAAATAAGAATCCACAATCTCCTCATCACAATCAAACTAAAAATGATGATGAAAGCAAAAATGGTATTCGAGAAGTTAGAGATGTCAATGAAAAAGATAATCTAGGGCTACACAAAGACCTTAAACGAGGAGTAGAGGCTAATACAAGAATCCAAAGACAAAGCCTTAATCCACATAACAAACTCAATCTCAATACAAAAGCAAGTGTGCGCATTACACCTCTTGGTGGTTTAGGTGAAATTGGTGGAAATATCACGGTGATTGAAACGCCAGATTCTGCAATAGTCATTGATGTGGGTATGAGTTTTCCTAATGAAGATATGCACGGCGTAGATATTCTTGTGCCCGATTTTAGTTATCTTTTTGCTATCAAAGACAAAATCGCTGGGGTAATCATCACTCACGCACACGAAGATCACATTGGTGCTGTGCCATATCTTTTTAAACTTTTACAATTTCCTATTTATGGCACACCTCTACCACTTGGTATGATAGGAAGTAAATTTGATGAACACGGATTAAAGAAATTTCGTTCATTTTTTAAAATTGTCGAAAAGCGCAAACCAATCAAAATTGGAGCATTTGAAGTTGAATGGATTAACATTACACACTCTGTTATTGATGCTTCTGCCCTTGCTATACGCACTGAAGCCGGTGTCATTATCCACACAGGTGATTTTAAAATTGACCATACACCCATTGATAATCTCCCCACAGATTTACATCGCTTGGCACATTATGGAGAAGAAGGTGTTATGCTTTTACTTAGCGATTCCACAAACTCTCATCGTAGTGGAACAACACCAAGTGAAGCAAGTGTAGGACCGACTTTTGAATCTCTCTTCAAGCAAGCAGAGGGACGCGTAATAATGAGCACTTTTTCTTCAAATATTCATCGTGTGTATCAAGCAATCAGCTACGGAATGAAATTTAATAGAAAAGTTGCAGTAATTGGACGCTCTATGGAAAAGAATCTTGAAATTGCGCGCGAGCTTGGCTATATTGACTTGCCCCAAAATATTTTTATTGAAGCCCACGAAGTGGCAAAATACCCGGATGAAGAAGTGCTTATTGTTACTACAGGAAGTCAGGGTGAAACTATGAGTGCACTCTATCGTATGGCAACAGATGAGCATAGACATATTAAAATTAAACCAAGTGATATGGTGATTATTTCTGCCAAGGCAATTCCGGGTAATGAAGGCTCTGTATCTGTTGTGCTTAATTTTCTTCTTAAAGCAGGTGCAAAAGTAGCTTATCAAGATTTTAGTGAAATTCACGTGAGCGGACACGCTGCTCAAGAAGAGCAAAAACTTATGCTGCGGCTTATTAAACCAAAGTTCTTTCTTCCTGTGCATGGAGAATATAATCATATTGCTAAGCATAAACAAACAGCAATTGCTTGTGGAGTATTGGAAAAAAATATTTTTCTTATGGAAGATGGTGACCAAATTGAAGTAAATCCTAATTATATGAAAAAAGTGCGAAGTGTTAAAAATGGTAAAACTTTCATAGACAACCAAATCAATCGCCAAATCGAAAATGATGTAGTGCTTGACCGCCAAGCTTTAGCTCAAGATGGAATCGTAATTATTTCTGCACGCATAAACAAAGAGCGTAAAATATTGGAAACCAAAATATCAAGCTATGGACTTGTAGCAGATAAAGAAGATAAAGGTTTTGAAAAAGAAATGAATGAAACACTTGAATTTGTAATAAAAAACTTTAAACCTGAAGGATTTAATGCTAAAAATATTGAAAATGAGGTGTATAATGTGTTCAAACGACATATTTTTAAAAAAGTCAAAAAATATCCAACAATTGTGCCAATGATTTATGTCGTATAACATTATAAAATAAGGAAAAAGATGGCAAAGTTAGATTATGCACTCATTGCAAAAGAAGTTCTTGAAATAGAATCTGCCACTCTCCTTGAAGCGACAAAAAAACTCAATGGCATAGAGCTTGAAAAAATTGTTAATTTGATTGTAGATTCTCAAAGCAAACTTGTTGTCTGTGGTGTAGGTAAAAGCGGACTTATTGGTGCAAAAATTTCTGCTACACTTTCTAGCACAGGCACACCTAGTGTATTTATGCACCCTACTGAAGCAATGCACGGCGATTTAGGCTTATTGCAAAAAAATGACATTATTCTTGCTATTAGCTATAGTGGCAAAAGTGAAGAGTTACTTAATATCATTCCGCATATCAAGAGATTAGGGAATCCTATCATCACGATGAGTAAAGATAAGGATTCTCCTCTCTCGCGTATGGGTGATTATTTTTTAGACATTAGTATTCAAAAAGAAGCTTGTCCACTTAATATTGCACCTACAAGCTCTACTACACTTACTCTAGCACTTGGAGATGCTCTAGCTGTGTGTTTAATGAGAAAACGTGATTTTCAAGCAGATAACTTTGCTTCATTTCACCCTGGTGGTGCATTAGGCAAACAACTTTTTGTAAAAATTAAAGATTTAATGCAAATAGAGAATCTTCCCCTTATCACACCTGATATGTCTCTCTCTCAAGCAATCATTATAATGAGTGAGAAACGATTAGGAAGTGCTATTATTGTCCAAAATAACAAAGTATTGGGTATTTTAAGTGATGGTGATTTACGCCGTGCAATGATGAAAAAGCATTTTAATTTGAATGACCCTGTGAGTAACTATGCTACACTCAAACCTAAAATTTGTGATAATCCTAATATTTTGGCATTTGATGCATTAAAATTAATGGAAGAAAATAAGATTCAACTTCTTATTATTACAGATAAGCAAAATCATATACAAGGTGTTATACACTTACATACATTAATTGCTGCTGGGCTTAGATAATAAAAACCACTTAAGGAGAGCATATGTTTGAAAAAATAGATGAAATTTTTAAAAACATTGAAGATATCCGTGATGATATTAATATCTTACTCAACATTGCTAAAATCTCGCTTATTGACTATATTATGATTAAACGTGGCTCACAAGATATGCCTGAACACCTTAGCTTTGACTTGCTTTCGCAAATTGATGTAGAAATCAATAATCTTAAAGCACAAATTGACGCACTCAATAAGCTTAAACGCGAACTACTTGTTTTTTAGATCTTACACATCTAAATGTTTAACATCTTTAGCATGCTCTTGTATATAAGCTCTTCGTGGCTCTACCTCATCACCCATAAAGAGTGTAAAAATTTCATCAGTATTTATGTCATTATCAATTTTTACACGCAAGAGTGTGCGATTAGTTGGAATCATTGTCGTTTCCCATAATTGGTCTGGATTCATCTCTCCTAAACCTTTATATCGCTGAATATACGCATCTTTTTTAGCACTTTCTTCAATTCTTTCTAAAAAGTTAAGAATATCCTCATCATTAAGAAAATTCAAATCTCTATCAGCAATTTTTTTATAAATAAATCGTGCTTCTTGAAAAAAGTTATCCATTAAAAGTGAATCATTGATACCAAGCTCTACAAGTCCAACTTTTGTTTGCACATAAAGCGTAATTTGTTCTTGTGTGGCAGTTTTATTAAGAATATTACATTCCTTACTTATGAGATAAGATTCTATATTTTGACTAAGTGCTTCAAGGCTAAGATTATCAAATTGTTCATTTTCAACCAAATAACGCACAACTTCAATCATCGGATAACGTTTTTCTAGCTCCTTGAGGATTGAGCGATAATGTGAAATAAATTTAAGAATCTCAAGTAATTCACGGTTACCAACACCTTCAAACTTAAAATTTTCAATGCCATTTTCAATTAAGTATTCGCTTAAAGCACGTTCATCTTTAAGATATATTTCTTTTTTACCCTTTTTATAACGATAAAGTGGCGGTTGAGCAATATAGATATGTCCATTTTCCACCAATGGCTTTAAATAACGATAGAAAAATGTCATTAAAAGCGTTTGGATATGGCTTCCATCAACATCTGCATCTGTCATAATGATGATTTTATGATAACGGAGTTTTTCTAAATTAAATTCTTCACCAATACCACAACCAAAAGCAGTAATCATATTTTTAATTTCATCAGATTTAAGAATCTTATCAAGACGAGATTTTTCAACATTAAGAATCTTCCCACGCAATGGTAAAATTGCTTGAAAAGCTCTATCACGCCCTTGTTTTGCACTACCACCGGCACTATCACCCTCTACAAGATAAATTTCTGATATACTCGGATCTTTACTTTGGCAATCAGCTAACTTACCTGGTAATGTGCCAACTGAAAAATTTTCTTTTTTACGTGTTAAATCTCGTGCTTTCTTAGCTGCTTCTCTTCCCCGTGCTGCCATAATCGCCTTCTGCATAATGGCTTTTGCTTCATTTGGATTCTCCTCAAAAAATTTAGAAAGTTTCTCATAAGTAAGTTTTTGCACGATTGGTTTGACAAAGGAACTTCCAAGTTTGCCTTTTGTTTGCCCTTCAAATTGAGGATCAATAATCTTTGTAGAAATAATTGCTACAAGTCCCTCACGCACATCATCACCTGTTACTTTTGCATCTTTCTCACGTGCATTTGCATTTGCTTCAATATAATTCATAATTGCACGACTTAATCCTGCTCTAAATCCTGCTTCGTGAGTGCCACCATCGGGTGTACGAATATTATTTACAAAACTTAAAACTTTCTCATCATAGCCTTCATTATAGGCTAAAGCAATTTCAACTTCACTTTCTTGCTCTGCTGCTTCAAAACTTATTATTGAGGAGATAAGAGGTTTTTTATTTATATCTTGAATAAATTGTTTTAATCCACCTTCAAAGTGATAAATTTCTTCAAATTGTATGCGTTCATCTTTAAAATGAATAGTGATATTATGATTAAGATATGCCATTTCTTTGAATCTACGAATGAGAATCTCTTTATCAAATTCAAGCACTTCCATCACTTCTCCATCAGGGAAAAATTCTATTGTTGTGCCGTGTTTTTTGCTCTCTCCTATGATTTCTAACTCACTTTGAGGAATACCTTTAGCAAATTCTTGACGATAGATATTGCCATTTTTATGAATTGTCATAATAAGACGGACAGATAGAGCATTTACTACTGAT
The DNA here is from genome assembly GCF_000762845.2 of Helicobacter japonicus. Classification (GTDB taxonomy): domain Bacteria; phylum Campylobacterota; class Campylobacteria; order Campylobacterales; family Helicobacteraceae; genus Helicobacter_C; species Helicobacter_C japonicus. The sequence continues at coordinate 216,622 of NZ_JRMQ02000002.1, forward strand.
ACACCTACACCGTGTAACCCACCTGATACTTTATAAGTATCTTGGTCAAATTTTCCACCTGCGTGAAGTGTAGTAAGCACTAAAGTGGCAGCAGGAAGATTTTCAGTTGGGTGAATATCTACAGGAATCCCTCGTCCATTATCTTCAATAATAGCACTTCCTTCCATAGTAAGAGTAATATTGATTTTATTGCAATATCCTGCCATAGCTTCATCTATTGAATTATCAACTACTTCATAAATCATATGATGTAAGCCACCAATATTTGTATCACCTATATACATACCTGGTCGTTTTCTGACGGCTTCTAAACCTTTTAAAACTTTAATATTACTTGCTTGATATTCTTTTTTTTCCATTAAAAAATGCTCCAAAATTATAAAAAATTTTTAATTTAAAGAATCACAGGCATAATGACAGTTGAAAAGTTTTCACTCATAGCAACAAATGGCGTATTTGGTTCATTGATACAGAGTGTAAATTCATTACTATCAATTTGTGAAAGAAAATCAAGGATATACCGAGAATTGATGCCAAGACTTAAATATTCAATACCTGTTTGAAGTTCAATTGGTATAGAAGCTTCACCACTTTCTTCGTTTAAAGTTTCAAAAAGCACTTCGTTCGGTGTGAATGTAACTTTGATATTATTTGCAAGTGATTTTACAAATTGTAAAGCGTGAATAATTTTGTCTTTAGGTAAAAGAACTTTATGTTTAAAATCTTTAGGAATGATTTTCTCATAATCTGGATATTTTCCATTGATGAGCTTTGTATAGAAAGTATATTTATCATTTTTGATAATTAAATGCGTAGTATTATGATAAATTTCAAAATTATCAATGAAAAGCTTTGTTATTTCATTGATAGCTTTTTTGGGTATTACAAGTGGCAATGTATCTATGGATTGACTTTTGTGTTCAATCAATGCAAGACGTCTTGTATCTGTGGCGACAAAATTAAAACTATATTCTTTAATATCGAGCAAGGAACCGTTAAGTTCATATTTTGGATTATTTGTATCAACTGCGGGATTAATTTTTTTGATAGATTGTAAGAATTTTATGGGTTCTATTTGAATCCTTTTATCTGTGTCATATTCTGGGAATTGTGGAAATTCATCAGCATTAAACATAGGAAGTTTTGTTCGTGCTTTACCTTGTGAAATGTGAATAGAATCTTGTTTAGTTTCAATGGTTACTTCATCATCTTTAAGATTTTTAATGATATCAAGAATCTTTTTACCATTTGCGGTCGCATTTCCTTGAGCACTTGAAGGTGTATTTATGCGAGATTCAAGAGAGATTTCATAGTCAGTGGCTTTAAGAATGAAAGTATCTTCCTTTGCTTCAAAGTAAATATGTGAAGTGATTTGTGAGTGATCTCTTTTATCAAGAAAATTTTGGCAATTTGTGAGAATGGTTTCAAGTAAGCTTTTTGGAAGTGAGATTTTCATCTGCAATGTCCTTTATAAAATAATTTTAGTAGAAGTAGTAGAGAATGTGAAAAAGTGAAAAACACTCTCAAACTGCTTTCAGCTTTATTAATAATCTGTGAATAATTTTTAAGGTTAAATCACATAAATTCACTTAATTATATCTAAAAATTTTTAGATTTTGGTATTTTTAATGGGTGAATGTTGAGAATCTTTGGGGTGAAATATAATATTACAAGCTTTTGTTATAATTTTTGTTTTTAAGATTAAGCAGATAGAGGCAAGGGAATGATGCATTTTAAGGTAAGTTCTACTTTAGATGAAGTGTGTATTGTGTTTTATGGGGAGTGTGATTGGAAGTTAGATAAATCAATACAAAAGAAGTTGGTGAAAATTTTCTCTTCTTTAGATTCTCAACAATGTATTGTTTGTGATTTTACACATATTTCATCGATTGACTATGTGTTTTGTGCATTTATTTGTGAAGTATTGCAGGGCAAAAATTTTACGCTAGTAGGCACAAATACGCATATTGATGAAATGTTTCATTCGCTTTTAAAATATACACAAGATAAAGATTCTAAAACTCATAGTTTTTCATATAATTTTTCTTTTTTCTTGCATCTTTTTTTTGGTTTTTTGGGGAAGAAAGTTGTGTATTTTTATCATACTTTAATTGATTTTTTACATTTTTGTGGTATGTGCTTATGGTATTTCTTCCTCTCTGTTCTTTCGCCAAGTCGTTTTAAATATAGCTCTATATTTTATCATATGAATGAATCTGGATTCAAAGCTTTACCTGTTGCTTTACTTACAGCTTTTATCGTGAGTTATGCGATTGCTTTGCAAGGTGTGTTGCAGTTAGAAAAAATGGGTGTGCCCTTAATGAGTGTGGAAATTGTCGCAAAGCTATCTTTGCGTGAAATGGGTCCTTTTATCCTTGCTATTGTTGTTGCAGGAAGAAGCGCATCAAGTTTTAGTGCGCAAATTGGTGTAATGAATCTTACAGAAGAAAATGATGCACTCAAAACGATGAATCTTAGCCTGTATGATTATCTCGTATTGCCTCGCGTGTTAGCTCTTGTAATTGTTATGCCTTTGCTTGTTTTTATGGCTGATGTAGTGAGTTTATTCGCAGCAATGCTTGCAGTAAAAATGCAAACAGGTATTAATTTTGTGCAGTATTTGGAAAGATTTTATGAGTATGTGGGGATTCAACATTTTTGGGTAGGTATCATAAAAGCACCATTTTTTGGAGCAGCTGTTGCTCTTGTAGGTTGTTTTCGTGGTTTATATGTAAAAGGTGATACAGAATCTGTGGGGTTAGAGACAACAAAAAGTGTAGTAAATGCCATTTTTTGGGTAATTTTAATTAATGCAATATTTTCAGTTATCACAACAAGGCTTGATATATGAGTATTATTAAGGTAGAGAATCTTTATACCCATTATGGTGATATAGTTATTCACAATGGGATTAGTTTTGATGTGAAAAAAGGTGAAATATTTGGTATTTTAGGTGGAAGCGGAAGTGGTAAAAGCACATTGCTTAAAAATATGCTTTTTTTAGAAAAGCCAACTTCTGGAAAAATAGAATTTTTTGGAGAGAATATTTGGGCATTGTCTGAGGATAAGAGAGGAAGGATTCTTGATCGTTGTGGCGTGATGTTTCAATTTGGAGCATTATTTTCATCAATGAATGTGCTTGATAATGTTGGCTTTTTACTCACACAAAAAAGTCATTATGATAGTGCAAGTATTGAGCGAATTTCAAAAATGTGGCTTGAAATGGTAGGTTTAAGTGTAGATGTGGCTTCTAAGTATCCTTATGAACTCTCTGGTGGTATGAAAAAACGAGTAGCACTTGCTAGAGCTTTAGCACTTAGCCCAGATATTTTATTTTTAGATGAACCTACAAGTGGGCTTGATTTACAGAGCTCAGAGAGATTTGATGCATTAATTATTAAACTCAAAGAAATACTAAAAATTACGATTGTAATGGTTACACACGATTTAGATTCTATTAAAGATAGTGTTGATAGATTGATTTTACTCGAAGACAAAAATATTGTATTTGAAGGCACATTACCCGAGCTTTATACAAATATGTATCAAGGACAAACAAGTGCGAAAATTTTTAGTGGTAGGCGTGGAGAGCGATTTTGGCAGAGTTTTAAAGAGCATATATTATAAGGAGAAAATATGGAACGCAATGTCCGATATGTATGGATTGGCATACTCTTTTTTGTTGTTTTAGTCTTAATGATTGCTTTTGTATTATGGCTTAATCGTTTTGAAGTAGATTCTACAAAATATACGCGTTATTATGCTTATAGTTCTGATGAGGTAAGTGGCATTGGCGTAAATACTCCTATTCGTTATAAAGGTATTAGCGTGGGGCGTGTGCGTGATGTGAAATTTAAAAATATCAAAGAAGGCATAATTGAGATTCAAATGCTTTTAGATTCTAATCTACCTGTGCGTGAAAGTGCAAAAGTAGTGGTAAGCTCACAAGGATTAGCGGGGGCAAATTATCTTTCACTCACTCAAGGTAGTGGTGAAATATTAAAAGAGAATGATGAGGGCAAAAGGGTAATTGCCTTAGATAAAGCTGGGTTTGACAAAATTATAGAACAAGCAAGTGAGCTAGGAAGTAATGTAGATTTACTTTTAAAGAACACTAATCGTATGTTTGATGAAAATAACGGCGAGATACATTTACTTTTAAGAGATTTACACACAACAATAGTATATTTGCAAAAAGTAAGTGAGCAGCTTCATACACAAATGAAAGATGGTGAATATAATATGCGTGAGATTCTCACACCTACACTTTTTCAACTACAAGGGAGTTTGCAAGATATGAGTGATTTTTTTACAAAAGCTTCAGCGTTTTTGGATAAAGTCGATAAAAACCCCTATGATAGCTTTTTTGGTAAAGAATCTAAAAACACAAAGGATAAAAAATGAAAATCATACAATGGGTTATTATATGCGTATGCGCGTGGATTTTGACTGCTTGTATTGATATTAAAATTGCTCAAGATGTGGATAAAGTATCGTATTTTAATTTACAAAATACGATACAAACAAAAGCCACCTGTAAGACTTATAAAAAACTTGCATTGCTTGATATACACGCCATTGCACCTTATGATAACACGAATATTTATCTTTTAGATTCAAAAAATCTCCAAATAAGCACACTAGAGACAAAAAAATGGATAAGTTCGCCAAAAAATATGCTTAAAAACACTTTGATTCTTAAGGCACAAGAGCAATGTTTTGAAGTATCAATTCCACCATTTGGCACACAAAAGCTTGATAAAACACTTAAAATCTCACTTCTTGTTTTACAAATTGTGCAGACTAATGGCACATATAAAGCACAAATACAAATTTTCTATGAAATATTTTCTCTTAAAAATCATCAAAGTAAAAGCGGCACTCTTGAATCAAGCATTTCTTTAGAATCTCTAACAGATTCTTCACTTGCTTTAGGTTTTGTAAAGGCGAGTGATGAGGTATTTACGCAACTTTTAAAGAAATTATAGAATCTAAAAATTTAGGGTAAATTTTCATCAACTGCTCTGCCATTTTCATCTTGTATCACCCAACCTTGTGCTTGGGGAATAATATAATAAGTTTGTGCTGTGTGTAAGTCAAAAACATAGCACGATGAACTTTCAAGCTCTGCTCTTTGCACGGGGATTACTTTTAATCTATCACGCACTTCTTGCATATTTTCACACATTGCACTAAACCCGCACATCATTAATTTGTATCTCATAAGATTCTCCTCATCTTTTTATTGTAATATTGCCATTTGATTTTCACAAAAAGATAATAAAGGAGCAAAAATGTCATTTAGTCTATGGTGTGATTTTATTCAAAAGGATTTTTTAGAAAATGAATTTAAAGATCTTGTAGATTCAGGATTGATACAGGGAGCAACAAGCAATCCTAGTATTTTTGCTCAAAGTCTTAAAACCCCTGCTTATGCAGATTCTATACGCGCTTTAAAAGGTGCAAAACAAAAAGATATTTATGAAAGCCTTGCTATTGCAGATATTCAAAGAGCAGCGCAGATTCTAAAGCCTCTGTGGGAAAAAAATAATGCTAATGGTTTTGTGAGTATTGAGATTGACCCATTTTTGTCTGATAATGCAAGCAAAAGTATAGATGAAGGACTTCGTCTTTTTAGACATATAAATATGCCAAATGTGATGATAAAAGTTCCAGCTACGCACGCGGGATATGAAGTGATGAGTGTTCTTGCACAAAAGGGTGTAAGTGTGAATGCGACACTTATTTTTACACCCTATCAGGCTAAAGAATGCGCTAGTGCTTTGCAAAGTGGTTTTAAAGATTCAAAAGAAAATCCACAAGGCGTTATCAGCGTGTTTGTTTCGCGTTTTGATAGAATGCTAGATTCTACTTTGCCTACGAATCTACATTTGCAAACAGGCATTATAAATGCTATGGATTGCTATGAGGTGATTGAAAATTATGATGAGAAGAATATCCGCACTTTATTTGCTTCCACAGGTATGAAAGATAAGAATTATTCACAGAGCTATTATGTTGAAAATTTGATTTTACCTCATAGTGTGAATACAGCCCCGCTTGATGCGATTAGAGCTTATGAAAAAAGCTTAAATAAAGCTCAAACATCACTTATAGATTCTAAAACGCGCCTTGATTTTTGGCACAATCTCAAAGAATGTGGTGTTGTATATGATAATGTCGCTAAAAGGCTGCTTGATGAGGGATTAGAAAGCTTTAAACAAAGTTTTGAAGAACTTTTAAAAACTTTATAGTTTTATTTTAGTTAGAGAAAATAAGGCATTGCTAGATTCCCAAACAAGAATCTAGCACTTATAAAGATAAGTGAAGTCTAGAATAGAAGCTACTTATTTGCTTTCATATATAAAAGGCACGCTATTAATGCCAACTTCCATTACTTTTTGATTAATTTTCATTGTATCTTTTATATCAATATTTTGGTATTTCGCAGGTATTTTGTAGTTTGATGTATAAACTTCCCTAAGCAAACTTAACTTTTGTTTGTTGTCTTTTACATCAAACAATCTTTCTCTAAGCATACTTGCTTTAGCTGGTGAATCTTGCCCTATAAAACCCACAACAAGCATATACACATTAGAAGTTTCAAGATGTTTTTCTATGTTTTGAAGCTCTTTTTGACAAGAAGGGCAGTTGGGGTCAGAGACAATATAGGTGATTTTTTTTACATTTTTTGGGGATTGGAAGACAATGTATTCATCTTTTGGAATCTTTTTAAAGAATTTTTCAAGCGTAGCATTATCGGGCTTAGCATTATTTTCTACTTGTTTAAGGAGTGAGCCAAGTGTTCCCATATCCTCGCTTTTTTCTGCAAAAAATACATTTGATACACCTATGATAACCTTGCCATCTTTGCTTGCAAAAATAGGCACTTGCATATCACCCACTGATATAAGCACAAGTTTTACATCAGGTGTTGATTGTAGATTCTGCACTTTGATGATTTTTACATTTTGTTTGGTATTTGTTTTGATTGTTGCTTTAAGCGTGTCTTCAAAACTTGCCCCAAAGCAGGAGAAAGCAGTTATCATAAGAAAAAGCAGTAATTTTTTCATAATATATCCTTATATTCTTTGAAAGTTTAGCAATGTATAAAGCTTTTGATATGAGCTTAATACATAGACTATTGTGCGAGGGATTGTATAATGAATTGATAAACATAGAGGTAGCTAAAGGAAGTTGATGAGAGAAAGAAAAGCATACATTATTGATTCTAAGCATTATCCTTATTATCGACATTCTTTGAAGCTATGGCGCAATGAGTTTATACTTTCACTTGGTTCTAATATGTCAAAGGGTAGGCAAACAAGTGTAGATATTTTAGAATCTATGTTTATGCGACTTTTTGCTCATAAGCGCATTGAGATTCTAAACACCTCTCCTATCTGGCGTAATCCTCCTTTTGGATTTATTGCACAAGATGATTTTTATAATGCTGTTATGGTGTGTGGGAGTGATATGGGGCTAGGAGAAATATATAAATTCATATTTTATACAGAACGTTATTTTGGGCGAGGGCGCAAGAGAGCCTTTAAAAACGCTCCACGCACACTTGATATAGATTTGATATGTTTTAATAATATGCGCTTACATCTCCCGCATTTACATATACCTCATAGATTCTATAAAGAGCGTCCATCAGTAATGCTTCCCCTAAGCTTTATCGAGAATCTGTATTAGAATTTGCATTTTAGCAAGATTTGTTTTTGAGATTCACAAAAATAAACCCTTAAAAACTCACCCTATGAAGGACATTTTAAATTTTGTTTCTTTTTTTCTCATTTAAAATTTTTCTTTTTATCAAAAAGCCTTTAAAAAGCTTAGTATTACGATATTTTCCTTTGTTTTAGAATCTTATTTACTTTTGTAAAATACATAAAAAAACAACATTTTTTACTATTTTTATGCTTTGTGAATCTTTGTGAAATGCCACCACAAGAAGATCCCTGCACTTATAAGTAAAATCACACCATTAATATCAAGCATAAATGGTATGCCACCTATACGCACAAGTGGTTGTGTGATAAAAGGTGAGCAAAATTGCCCCATAAACACACTTGCCGATAAGAATCCTGCTGCCTTTGCACGCTCACTTTCTCCTGCCATAGATAAAAGCCACGATGTATTATTTACAAGAATAATGCCAAGTCCAGCACCCACGAGCAATAATGCACAGAGCAAAATTTCATATTTTTGTATGAAGCCTATGAGCAAAAATCCCACACCAATAGCACTTAAAGATATAACATAAAGCAAAAAAATACTGAATCTTGCACGAAGCTTTGCGTAAAAAAGTGAAAGAATCGCGGTGCAAACAGAGCTTACCGCTAGGCTAATGCCTATAAGATTCCCACTTTTATTAAGAGTGTGCGTGATAAAGTGTGGAATCTGTGTAGGCACAACATAAAACATACTCATCGCATAAAATGAAAATACGTAAATAGGTAAAAATTTAAAAAAATTAAAATGTATTTTTTCTTGCGTAGTGTTGGTTTTTGGGATATTTCTTTGAGGTTCAAATAACACAAAAAGTGCTAAAAGAAAAATAGCAAAACCAGAGGCATACACCAAAAAAGGATAACGCCAATCCACATCACTTAATATGCCTCCTAGCACGAGAAAAACCGCACCTCCTCCCGCCATAAAGAATCCTTGCAGTCCTAATGCTCTCTCACGTTTTGCTCCTTGATAATAATCCCCTATAAGCACACTTACAGCAGTCATTACAAAAGCCGTAGTCACGCCAAAAATTGCCCTTGAAAACAAAATCCAATAGATATTATTTTCTAAGAAAAAGCCACTTATCCCACTCACACTCCATAAAAAAATCGCAGGATATAAAAATCTCGTGCGTCCATATCGCTCAAGCAAAAATCCGCTTATAGGTGCAAAAATCATAATAAATAAAGCAGGAAGCGTAAGAATAAGACGTGAAAGCATATCAATATGAGGCACAGAGGCAAAATGCTCTTCAAAATGAGGAATTGATGGTGCAATGATTGTTCCGCCTAGCACAGTCATTGAAGCGGCTGAAAAAAGTGCGATTTGAAACAATGCAGAATCTGTGCGTTTGCTTAACTCTTGCGGAGACTTTGTGGATTCTCGTGATTGTGAATTGTGCATATATTACCTATTCTTACGCATTATCTAGACTTTGTTGAATCTTGCTTTTAATGTTTTCTATGATACTTTTTGTTGAGCTATTTTGCGCGATTTCTGCCTCAATGGCTTTGAGTGCTTTGCTTACCGAGCTATGATCTTTCATACCCAACTCTTTGGCAATCATTGGCATAGAGTTAATGGTCAAGTTGCGCGCAAGGTAAATGACCGCACGTCTAGCAAATGCGACTTTACGACTGCGCTCTTTGGAGACAATTTCGCTAGGTTTAATGTTAAGCTCCTTGCTTACTGCCTTAATAATATTATTTAATGTAATGCTTTCTAATCGTTCATTTTGATAGCTTTTGAGCACATTTTCTACGACCTTAAGAGTATTGCTTTCAGGTGAGAGATTAAGGTTGAGGTTGATTGCAGAGAGAATCCCTTCAATTTGGCGAATATTGCCGTGGATATTAGAGGCGATGTAGTTAATTGTTTCTTTATCAAGATTTATGCGGTTTAGCTCACATTTAGATTCAATAATAGAAATTTTTGTTTCAAGTTCGGGATTAGTGATTTCTGTCATCATACCTCCCTCAAAACGCGAACGTAACCTGTCTGCTAGTCCTTTAATATCTTTAGGTGGCTTATCACTTGTCATCACGATTTGCTTTTGTGCGTTAAAAAGCGCATTGAAGGTGTTTAATAACTCTTCTTGCACACCATCTTTTCCACCTAAAAATTGCACATCATCAATCAATAAATAATCGCATTTGCGATATTTGTCTCGGAATCCGTCCATTGTGCCACGTTTAATTTTTTCTGTGTATTCATTCAAAAAAGCCTCTGCCGTAGCATATATTACATTTTTATTTTGTTCTTTGACATAGTTACCTATGGCATTTAAAAGGTGGGTTTTGCCAAGCCCAGAATTACCATAAAAAAGGACGGGATTATAAGCACTTGCTTGTTTGTCGGCTATTACTTTAGCCACAGTGAAGGCATACTCGTTTGACTTGCCAACAATGAAATTTCCAAAAAGATAGTGGGGAATGAGAGAAAGAGAATTTGTTTGAAGATATGTTACGCTTTTATTGATTTTTAAACTTTTCACATTGCTATTTTTTTCTTTTATTTTGATGTGAATTTCTGGGCGAATAGCATTGCTATTTTCTTCCTCAAATGCAGTGGCAATAGAATCAAGATAATTACTTTTTATCCAATTTGCCACAAAAATATTTGGCACATAAAAAACCTCTAAGTCCGTCCTAGAAGCATTTTCATCATATTCCATAAGCGAAATATAAGAATCATATTCTTGGGGTGATAGCTTGTTTTTAAGTTTTTTTAATATATTATTTATACGCAATTTTTAAACCTCATATAAAAAATTATTGTAAATTTTATAATGTGAATAAAATGTGAAAAGTTGCTTTCGTGGCTAGCACATCATTCAAAAGATTGTTCAGCTTAAAGCCTCGAATTAAAAAGGTAATCATAATGCAAAAAACTTTTAATTTGGATTAAATGTGTATATCTTAGGCATTGATCCCGGTAGTAGAAATTGTGGTTATGCTGTTATTGATTCTATTCCCACACACTCTCCTAAGCTCGTTGAAGCTGGTATTATTAAGATTAGAGAGCGTGAGTTGCAAACACAGATTCTAGAATTTGTCGAGGGTATTGATTTGGTGCTGAAAGGACATCAAATTGATGAGGTGGCAATTGAAGATATATTTTTTGCCTACAATCCTCAAAGTGTGATAAAGCTTGCGCAATTTCGTGGGGCATTAAGCCTGAAGATTCTCCAAGAAATCGGGTATTTTGCTGAATATACTCCCCTGCAAGTGAAAAAAGCACTCACCGGCAATGGTAAGGCAGACAAAACACAAGTTGCGTTTATGGTAAAGCGTATTTTAGGGATTAAAGGCGAGATTAAACCTCTTGATATTACCGATGCTATTGCTATTGCTATTACGCATTCCCAAAGAGTTGCCCTTAATGGCTTAGATTCTAAAATATCTATTAATACATAAAATAACAAGAATATAAAGCTTTTAGTATGGCATCTTCCTCTGCACTAGGTTTTTTTGATTTGCAAACGCATACTGCCTATACACTTAGAGACAATAACCTCTCTCTTCATACAAAAAAGCCAAAGTCTGTGGATATTCTCTGCCCACCATTAGCATATTTCACACATCTTTTACTTGAGGTTGCGCAAGAATCTCTACATAACCCCAATCTTTCATCACTGCTTTTTGCTCTTGCTTATCAAAAATCTGCCTTAAATGAGCCACCTTACAGCTACGAGCTTTATTTCACCCAGCGTCCCCATCTTTTTGATGAACAAAAAAGTATATGTGAATGCTTTTTTTATCATAAAATTCAATGTATGCAAGATTTTGCACCTTTGCCAAAAGCACATATTGTTACGAGTGATATATTTTTGCCTTGTGCATTGAGTGTGTTTGGTGTGCATTCACCCTTTGTGGTATGGATAGAATCTTTTTTGTGTTATTTTGACAATGGCATTTTAAAAGAAGCATTGCCTTGTGCTTTGCAAGAGCAAGAGGCACAGAACAAAACAGAATCTTCTAGTAATCCGCTTCTTACGCTCATAAACACACATATCGCTTATTTACAAGAAGCCTATAATCAACATTTTACGCAGCTTTATTATTTTGGAGAAAAGAAATGTGTCAATGCCTTTATCCTTGCGCTTCAAACAGAACTAAGTGAGAAAAATCTCACTGCATTAGAGAGCAAAAATGCCAATTTTGTGGCAGATTCTATGATAACAGAATCTTTACAGATACATTTATCTCATACTATCCATAATCAAACGCTTCATATAGCCCCGCTTAGCCACTTGTGCGAATCTACATATCACTTAGATTTTCAATCTCTAAAGGCGACTTTAGCTTTGCATTATGCTACTCTTGTAGAAAGCAAGGTATTGCCAAATTTTGCCTCAAAACCCCTACTACACAAAAAGTTATTCTATACACTTGTTGTTTTATTTGTGATGTTTATATGTATCATTCCTTTAAGTTTTGTTTTGTATAACTACTCTTTGCAGCGCGCTATTGTTGAGATTAATGCTCAAAGTGATAATCTTTTTACTTCTACCGACTTGGAATCTCAAAATCCCTCCTCTAGTTCATATAGCACGATTCAAGGACTTATGCGTGAAAAAGAATATTTTATTTCACATTTGCAAGATTTTTCTTTATGGCAACAAAGCTACAATGAGCGATATATCTTTATGCAGAGTATTTTTAAGGAGCATACAGCCCATATAAATTATGAAGAAATAAGCTTTTATTTTACACCTCGCATTTTTGTTGCTTCACTTGAGGTGAGTGCAGAAAGCAAGATTCACATATCCCAATTTCTTGCTCTTTTTAACACTCACAACCAACGGGCTTTTATGTTAAAGCCTATGCAAGAAAAGCCACACAAAGAATCCTTACGCTTTTATGCGTCTATTATCGTGGTGCATTATGCAATTTAAGTTTTATGTTTTGTTTATGAAAGCGCAAAAGTTTGCATACAACTTTCTTTCCACAAAAACTACACGAGAGAAATATCTCATTTGCACGGCTATAAGCCTTTGTATTGTATTTGTTATACTTGATTTTGTTTATATGCCACTATTTGAACGTTATCGTGCCCTTAGCACATTGCATACGCATACACAAAGAGAATTTATACTTTCTGCAGATTCTATGCTAAGTGCCAAAAATGCTCATTTAGAACAAATGCAATCCTTGCAAACAGAGCTATCTCACTTAGAATCTAGCCTTGCACCTATACAAAGATACATCAGCACACAAGAGCCACCTTTTAATCCCTTTGCCTTTATGCCTGTGGTGATTGATTTTGTCAAAAACTCTAACCTTACACTTACTTCATTTGCGCCATATCAAGCACTTAATGCACTTAATATAGAGGGAACAGGGCATTTTGATGATATGATTTCCCTGCTCTCATTTATAGAATCTTACCCATTTTTAAGCATTGATTTTTTTCATCTTGCGCCACGAGGTAATGCAGATATTGCCTTTGATATGCTTATTGTGGATCATCGTTCATTGAGGCAAGAGCCGCCAACACAAGAACAGATAAGGGAGGCAAAATGAGACATTTTTTTCTTTTTCCTTTTTGTTTCTTTTCTCTTTGTGCTATGGATATAGCACAAGTTGAGCACTTACTCTCATCTTTGCAAAATTTCTCCAAAACTCAAAGCCTTGATACATTAGAGAATTTGCCTAATCCTTTTGAAAATAGCCCAATCCACACGCAGGATTCGCTCAAACTCTATGCAATTATCAATAAAAAAGCCCTTGTTAATGGAGAATGGTTGAGCAAAGGTGAAAGCATACAGGGTTATATAATTCTTGATATACAAGACCAATATATCATCGCACAAAAAGGCAAAATACAAAAAAGTGTCATCATAGGAGAGGGCATAGAGACAGAGAAGGATACACAATCCTATATCGATGAGGATAAAAACGAGAAAGTGGGGGAATAGCTTATTACTTTTATAAGTTATACTTAAAGAAAGAGCAAGATTCACATTGAGTATGTGATATTTGCGCAGCATAAGGAGGGGGAGTGAAAGGGCGGTATTTATCATTTTGGCTTTGTTTTTCTTTGCCATTAGGGCTTTTTGCTTGCGATACACCTATTAATATTCGCTCTCATAGCAATGTTCCTTTAAGTAAGATTATTGAAGAAATTGCTGCACAATGTCGCCTTAATGTTGTTTATTTACAAGCAAATACTAAATCTATGCTTGATGGCAAAAAGACAGCCATTCATATCATAAATAAACCTTTGACCCACACTCTTAATAGCCTCATACTCGGTAATGATTTTTATTATGTTCTTGAGCGCGATGTGCTTAAAATCGGCTCGCTTTTAACAAAAACTTTTGAGATTCACTACATTGCTACCACGCGTGTAGGCTCAAGCAATACTGATATTGTGTTTTCACAGGATAATCACACACAAAACCTCTATGGTATGTCGTATTCTGGCATAACACACTCACCCCTTAGCATTTCAAATTTTGAAATTGATTCACAAGCGCATAAAATGGCGATAGGCAAAGCAACTGCTAACAATCCAAACATCGGTAAAAGTGGGACAAAAATTTATAGCATTGATGAAATTGATTTTTGGGGTGAATTGTATAATGAAATTTCAGGTATTGCTTATGCGCCGGGCGATATGTATCAACCTCAATTCAATGAGCTAAGAAATAAAAACAAAGATATTGTTATCAACAAAGCTGCAGGGTTGCTTACTATTACTGCTACGCCTTTGCAAATACGGCGTGTTGAGGCTTATATACAGAATCTTAACGAGAAGATTCAGAGGCAGGTGCTTATTGATGTGCATATTTTCAACCTTCAGCATACAAATAACCAAACCTATGGTGTGGATTGGAATGAGTTTTATAAATTAGGAAATCTCCTCACTCTTCCGCCAAGCGCAGATTCTCAAAGCAGCAACGCTCGTCTTGATTCTAGTGGGAGTAGCTTTGCGATTAATGTTTTCTCACAAGGTGTGAGCATTCAACGAGTCGTAGAGTTTCTTAGAACTTATGGTGATGTGCAATCTATCTCTAATCCAAAAGTGCTCACACTGAATAATCAACCTGCAATGATTAGTGTGGGGAGTGTGCTACGATATTCTCAAAACACTACCTATCAGACGACCACACAAGGCACTTCAATACAAAACAATGCTCAAGCCTTTCCTTCTGTGTTTGCTGGGATTTTACTTGATGTAACACCAAGTATTAAAGAGAATAAAATCATTTTAAAAATCAATCCTTCCATTACCAAAACTAAAGATATTGCAGTTGAAAATCAAACTACTGCACTTGAAAGTCCGCCCAATCTTTCTACAAAGCAGCTTTCATCACTCGTGCAAGTAAAAAATGGAGAGCAAATTATACTCGGGGGCTTGATTGATAAAATAGAGGGACAGACTATTAGAAAAATTCCTATTTTAGGAGATATTCCACTTGTAAAATATCTTTTTAGTTATAAGAAAAATATTAAAGAAACACAAGAAATGGTTATCGTCATAGCTCCTCATATTATCGATTTAGAATCCGTTTCTTCTATAAATGCTTCAATGAGCGATTCGATGAGAGAAATTATAAACAAAGGCACGGATTCTCATACGCATATTTTGATTGATGATAAAAACCCACAAAACATTCAAGATTCTATGCAATCTTATCAGCCTACAAATGAGTCTGCACAATGAGTTTTCCTGCAGCGAGTTTGCATAGCATTGCACTAAGCGAATCTTGCCTCAATGTATTAGAGCATAAATTTATCTACAAACACCAATGCTTAGTATTTTATATAAGTGAGAGCGCAGAGGAGATTCACATCGCACTCACTTCAGACAAAGCTCCACTAGGGCTTATCCGAGCTCATATTTTACAACTTTATCCACAGGCACAATTGCAGTTTTTCATTACTACTGAGCAGGATTTTAAGATTCAGTCTCATCACATTTATCTTTTTCAACATTTTAATGTGCTAAAAAATACTCTTCTTCAAAGGCATACAGGTCCAAACCAAAGTAATGAAGCAGATTCCACTATGAGTGCAGTAGCATTGCTTGATTTTATTTTGCACACTTGTATTGAGGAAAAAGCAAGTGATATACATTTTGAATCTTTTGTGGAGAATGGGCGGAGTGCGGCTCGTATAAGGGTGCGTGTAGATGGTATGTTAAGAGAAATTTTTAGTTTAGAATCTTGTGTGCTTGATGCATTAAGTTCGCGTCTAAAACTTGAATGTGAGCTTGATATTACCCAAATGAGACAAGGTCAAGATGGGCGTTTTAGTAGGGAATTTGATGGTAATGCCTATGATTTTCGTCTCTCTATTCTTCCAGTTTTTGGTGGAGAATCGCTCGTGGTTAGAATTCTTTGCAAAAGCGCACAAAACTTAACTCTCCAGTCATTAGGTTTAGATACTTCGCATTTGGCGATTATTTCATCTCATATATGTTCTCCTCAAGGTATTATTTTTCTTACAGGTCCCACAGGAAGTGGTAAATCAACGACACTTTGCGCAATATTAGAATCTATAAAATCTTCGGATAAGAAAATTATTACTCTTGAAGATCCTATCGAGTATCATATACAGCTAACAACGCAGGTTCTCATCAATAACAAGTGTGATTTTGGCTTTAGTAATGCCCTTAGGTCGATTTTGCGACACGACCCTGATGTGCTGATGATTGGGGAAATACGCGATAAAGAGAGCCTTGATATTGCATTAAGGGCTTCTTTAACAGGGCATTTAGTGTTTAGCACTTTACACGCTAATGATTCTCTTAGTGTGGTTGAGCGTTTGCTTGATATGGGCGCACAGAGCTATCTTCTTGCTTCAAGTATGCGCCTTATACTCTCTCAAAGGCTTGTAAGAAAATTATGTGAATCTTGCAAAATACCGCTTTCACATCAAGCAATGTATGATAAACTTTCACAGGCTAATCTCGTGCATTTGTGGGAAGATTTGCAAGGTGGAAGCTTTTTTGCTCCTCGTGGCTGTGTGCATTGTAATATGCAAGGTTTTAGCGGACGCTTATTGTGTGTTGAGGTCTTGCAAAACTCATCTGTGCTTTGTGAGTATATTAAATCACATAATAAAAATACCACCCTTGCCGCTCTCAAGGAGTTAGGCTTTAAAAGCTTACTTGAAGAAGGTATGAGTTTAGTTAAAAACGGACAGAGTAGCTTTGAAGAAATTTATAGGATTTGCAATATATGAAAAAACTCCCACAAAAATACCTCATCAAGGGTATTAAAGACAATCAAAATGTGCAAATAACATTACTTTCAACTTCTTATGAAAATGCTAAAGAGCAAAGTTTGCACAAATACAATATTTATCCCATTGAGATTAAGGCTTTGAGTGGTTTTGAGTTTTTGCATTTGCAAATATTGCGTCTTGATAGAATCACTTCACAAGATATAAGTGCGTTGTTTTTACAAATCTCGATTATGTTAAGTGCATCTTTGCCTATATTGGAGATTATTGAAATTTGTGCTAAAAATACCAAAAAACCTAAACTTAAACACATTTTGCTTGAAATCGCTTATAGGCTTAATCTTGGGCAAAAACTTTCTATTGGCTTTAAAGAACATAGAGATATTTTTGGTGATATGGTTTGGAATATGATAGCCTTAGGAGAAAAAAGTGGCGATCTTAGCGAGATTTTTAAAATGCTAAGTAAGCATTCGATAAGGGAATATAAAAATAAAAATAAGCTCAAGCGCGCCCTTTTTTATCCTCTTCTTGTTTTTATAAGTATTATAGGTGCATTTGTGGGGCTTGTATTGTTTGTGCTGCCCGAATTTTTGGTAATGTTTGAGGAGATTAACGCAAATTTGCCTATTTTTACGCATATTTTAATGTATATACAAAGTTTTTTTGTGGAGCTTGGAGTAATTTTTTGTGTATTTTTGGTGATATGTATTTTTCTTTTGCAAAGATTCTATAAACATTCTTTTGCATTTAGGTATAAATGCCACGCATTGATTTTACACTTACCTTTTATCGGGGAAATTATTAGGCTTAATATGTTTTATCAATACACCTTTAGTCTTTTTTTGCAGCTAAAATCATCCATACCTCTTGATATGGCTCTTTCTTTGAGTAACAATACCATTTCTCATCTCACACTTAAGGCGCGTTTTGTTCAAGTTTTAGAATCTGTCAAAAATGGTAAAAGTCTTTCTCTTGCCTTGACACAGGCTAATGCAATAGATGAGATTTCTTTAGCTCTTATTGCCGCTGGAGAGCAAAGTGGCAAGCTCCCAAAAATGCTTGAGATATGTGCAGAGCGATTTGAGGAGAGCACACAAGAGAAAATCGATTTTCTTATTTCGCTTGTTGAGCCTTTGCTTAGTTTAATTATGGGTGTGCTTTTGCTTTTTTTGGCATTGGGTATATTTGTGCCAATGTGGGATATGAGCACAGCAGCAATGGGTGGAATGTATTAGAATCTTTAACCTAAGCTTTTTCAAGCATTTAGTGTGTTAGAAGTGTTTGTATATGGGGCAAGATTTTGTCAAAATTCGCTCCATTAGGCGCAAAAATATCATCTCTTCTTATGTGCTTTGTGGGCGTGGAGAGCAAGTGTTTGGCTAAATCATATACTTGTGCAGCACTTTGTGTGTGATACATAAGATGAGATTGAATCAAAAATTCATCGTGAAAAAGGAGAAGTGAGCGCGTAGAAATCACGGGTATGCCCAAATAGCAAGCTTCTAAATTCATAGTCCCGCCACCGCCTATGAGCAAGTCTATAAAAGGATAAAATGCCTTTGGTGGTAATTTTTGCTTGAGTATGTGAATATGCTTTGTGTTTTTAAAGGCAGATTCTAACTCCTCACTTCCATAGCGAGGCATAAGTAAAATATTTGCAATGGGGCTTAATAAATGAGTGCTTTCATAAATAATGGGGAGTTTTTCTTTTACATAATGTGCCTTATACTCCTCTTCACGCACGAGAATTATGGGAAGATTCTCATCTAAGCCATATTCACGCATAAATGCGACTTTTTGCGCGTGCTCTGCTTGCGATACATCTTGAAGCCATAATGCTACATCGATAAAATCATAGGGTAACACTTGAGAAGGAGATAATCCTAAGACTGTGTAGCATATTTCAGGCACAATAAATGGGCGGAATACAAGTTGTGAGAGTGGCAAAGTAAGGCGCGAGAGAATAGTGAGATTTTGTGTGCTAAATACAGAATCTGCCACAGGTGTGTCTGCAAAATGCACCACTGGTATGCCTAAACCAAAAGCACACTGCACTCCATCGACACTTGCTCCTGTGATAAAAAGGCGAGGCAAAGTATCAAGTTTTTTAAAAAGATTCAAGAATCCTTGCTGCCTTTGCAGGCGAGATTCAAATTTGCCAAGTTTGCTTTCCCCACCATAGCCACCGATTTCATAAGCTTGTATATTAAAAAGCTCCAAAAGTCGCGCACATTCATCATAGCCACTACTTTTACGCGTGGTGATAATGACCTCATCATACATTTTTAATTGCGGAATAAGGGATTTAAAAAACATTACATATTTAGGGTCAATAATATCAAGCCAAATCATCACTTTCCTTGATGCGTTAATGTTAGGACATATTAATTTTGGTAAGATTCTAAGCAGTTTTATGTAAAGATTTGCTAAAGGGAAAACAATGGAAGAACACAAAAAACTAAAAATTAATGTTACACTTTTGCATTATACACCCTTAAACATTTGTAGCAATGCCATACGCACTTGTTGGCAAAGCTTTGACAAAAGTGATAATGGTGGAGAAAAAGATATTGAACTTATTGATAGGGTGGGGAATAAATATAAACATTCTAGCACTTTGGAGCATTTGTATTATAATTTTTATATTCAAGGTATTTCGCGTGCGTGTTTGCAAGAATTGGCGCGTCATCGTATAGCAAGTTATAGTGTGAAGTCTTCGCGCTATACGCTTAAAGAGCTAAAAAATTTACCAAGTTTTCTTCCTTTGAATGACGAGAATCTTGCTCGTGCAGAGGAATTTGTCGTTTTTACAAGCAATGAGCAAGTTAATCACGCTTCGCTTTATGCACTTGAGCGTTTGCGCGAGATTCTGTGTAGTAATGTAAGCAATGATATTGCTAAGTTTGCTATGCCCGAATCTTATCGCACAGAGCTAAGTTTTAGCATTAATGCGCGGAGCTTGCAGAATTTTCTCTCCTTGCGTTCTTCTAAATCTGCGCTTTGGGAGATTCGCGCGTTGGCATTGGCAATTTTTGAATCTTTACCGCAAGAGCATAAATTTATTTTTGAAAGCTGTATAAAGAGTCAAAATGAAGCCTAAGATTCTATAAATTTGCTAAAATATGCCAAAGAAAAGAGTTTTACAAGATTTTATCGATAATTTTTATTATTTGTATAGTTTTTATTGTTAAAATTATAGAGCTTTTAGTAGCAATTTTTTCTTATATTTAGGAGTTTTTATGAGTCATACAAAATATCAAAGAGGTTACTTTATGCCTCCTAGTGAATCTTTAGACTGGAGCAAGAAAGAATATATTACTCAAGCACCAATTTGGTGTAGTGTGGATTTACGTGATGGAAATCAAGCACTTATTACGCCTATGAGCCTAGAAGAAAAAATTACATTTTTTAAACTGCTGCTAAAAGTTGGATTTAAAGAAATTGAGGTAGGATTTCCTGCAGCAAGCGAGACAGAATATCGCTTTTTACGCACATTGATTGAAGAAGATCTTATTCCTGATGATGTGAGTGTGCAGGTGCTTACTCAAGCGCGAGAACATATTATTAAAAAGACTTTTGAGAGCCTTGAGGGTTGCAAGAATGCTATCGTGCATTTTTA
Source organism: Helicobacter japonicus (assembly GCF_000762845.2). Classification (GTDB taxonomy): domain Bacteria; phylum Campylobacterota; class Campylobacteria; order Campylobacterales; family Helicobacteraceae; genus Helicobacter_C; species Helicobacter_C japonicus. The sequence continues at coordinate 237,172 of NZ_JRMQ02000002.1, forward strand.
CAATTCTACTTCTTATGCACAAAGACAACAAGTCTTTAGAAAGTCAAAAGATGAGATAAAAAAGATTGCGCGTGAGGGTGCGCTGTATTTAAAAGAATGCGCTGCAAACACGAAGGGAAATTTTAAGTTTGAATATTCGCCAGAAAGCTTTAGTGGCACGGAAGTAGATTATGCACTTGAAGTGTGTAATGAAGTGATTGATATTTTTAAGCCCACTGCACAGAATAAGTTTATTGTGAATCTCCCCGCCACGGTGGAGATGAGCCTTCCGCATATTTATGCTTCTCAAGTAGAATATATGTCAAAACATCTCAACAATCGTCAAAATGTGCTTATCTCTCTTCACCCACATAATGATAGAGGCTGTGCCATAGCCGATGCGGAACTTGGACTCCTGGCTGGAGGTGATAGAATTGAGGGCACACTTTTTGGCAATGGTGAGCGCACAGGGAATGTAGATATTATCACGCTTGCTATGAATATGCACACACACGGGATAGATTCTAAACTTGATTTTAGCAATATCCCAAGTATTTGTGATGTATATGAGAAAGTAACTAAAATGCAAGTATATGAGCGACAGCCATACTCTGGCAAACTTGTCTTTGCAGCATTTTCTGGCTCACATCAAGATGCAATTGCTAAGGGAATGGCATATCACCAAGAGAATAATCTCAACACTTGGAGTGTCCCTTATTTACCAATTGACCCAAAAGATGTGGGGCGTGTGTATGAAAGCGATGTAATCCGCATAAATTCCCAAAGTGGCAAGGGTGGCATTGCTTATATTTTACACCATCATTATGGGATTAATCTCCCGCCACTTTTGAGAGAAGAATTTTCTTATTATGTGAAAAATATTTCTGATAAAGCACATAAAGAGTTAAGTCCTGATGAAATTTGTGATATTTTTCAAAATGATTTTGTGAATCTTAAGAAACATTTTGCTATTAAAAATTTTCATTTCACACAACCTCAAAATGCAGATTCTCATATAGAAGTAGGGCTTGATGTTGAACAAAATGGCACAACAACGCATATTAAAGGTAGTGGAAATGGGCGGCTTGATAGTATAGCAAACGCACTAAGAATGCATTTAAATATGGATTTTGAGATACTTGATTATAGTGAGCACGGACTAAAAAAAGGTTCAGATTCCAAAGCTGTATCTTTTGTGCAGATAGAAAGTAATGGCAAAAAATGTTTTGGTGTGGGTATTGATAGCGATATTATTGCTGCTTCTGTTTTTGGGTTGGTAAGTGCGCTTAATCGTATTATATAAATTTTAAGGAGAAAACTATGGGTATGACAATGTCTCAAAAAATCCTTGCTGATAGGGCAGGATTAGAATCTGTGAAGCCAAATGATTTAATTATGGCAAAGCTTGATATGGTGCTTGGCAATGATATCACCACACCAGTAGCGATTAACGCTTTTAAACAAGCTAAATTTACGCAAGTTTTTGATAAAGATAAAATTTCACTTGTAATGGACCACTTCGCACCAAACAAAGACATTAAAGCCGCTACTCAGAGTGCGCAATGCCGCTGCTTTGCAAATGATTTTGACATAAAGCATTATTATGATGTGGGTAATATGGGTGTGGAACACGCACTTTTGCCAGAGCAAGGCATTGTAACTATTGGCGATTTGATTATTGGTGCAGATTCTCATACTTGCACTTATGGGGCATTAGGTGCGTTTAGCACAGGTGTAGGAAGCACAGATATGGCTGTGGGTATGGCAACAGGACAAGCGTGGTTTAAAGTGCCTTGTGCAATGAGGTTTAACCTCAAAGGCAAACTGCGCCCTTATGTCAGTGGTAAAGATGTGATTTTGCATATCATTGGTAAAATCGGCGTTGATGGCGCGCTGTATAAGAGTATGGAATTTGGTGGAGAAGGACTAAAAAATCTTACTATTGATGATAGGCTTTGTATCGCAAATATGGCGATTGAAGCAGGCGCAAAAAATGGTATTTTTGAAGTTGATGATATTACGATGAGTTATGCTAAAGGGCGCACGAGCAGGGAATTTAGAATCTACAAAGCAGATGAAGATGCGGAGTATGAGCAAGTTTTTGATATTGACTTAGATTCTATCAATCACACAGTGGCATTTCCACATTTGCCTGAAAACACAAAAGAAAAAGATGATTGGGGTGAGGTAAAAATTGACCAAGTTGTTATTGGTTCTTGCACAAATGGGAGACTAAGTGATATGGCAGTAGCTGCGGAGATTCTAAAAGATAAGAAAATTGCAAAAAATACGCGCTGTATTATTATTCCTGCTACTCAAAATATTTATTTGGAATGTATAAATCGTGGCTATTTGGAAACCTTTATCAAAGCTGGAGCAGTTGTTTCTACGCCTACTTGTGGTCCTTGTCTTGGCGGACATATGGGTATTTTAGCAGCAAATGAAAAGTGCGTTTCTACGACTAATCGTAACTTTGTAGGCAGAATGGGGCATATCACAAGTGAAGTTTATCTTTCCTCGCCTGAAGTAGCAGCGGCAAGTGCTGTGAGAGGGATTCTAAGTGCGCCACAAGATATAGCATAAAATGATTGAAACAGCATAAAACGCAAAACAACACTTTTAAGGAGCAAAAATGAAAGCACAAGGGTTTGTCCATAAATATAATGATAATGTAGATACTGATGTGATTATCCCAGCGCGTTACCTCAATACCGCTGACCATAAAGAGCTTGCAAGTCATTGTATGGAAGACATTGATAAGGATTTTGTGAAGAAAGTTAAAGAGGGCGATATTATGGTGGGAGGTTGGAATTTTGGCTGTGGGAGTAGCAGAGAACACGCACCTATTGCCATTAAAGCAAGTGGGATTTCTTGTATTATCGCTAAGAGCTTTGCCCGTATTTTCTATCGTAATGCTATTAATATTGGGCTTGCGATTATAGAATCTGAAGAGATCGCTTCACAGATTGAAGCAGGTGATGAGGTGGCTATTGATTTTGATAAGGGCGTCATTACAAATTGCACAAAAAATCAGCAGTTCAACACTACGCCTTTTCCGCCTTTTATTCAAGAAATCATTAACGCAAATGGGTATTTAAATTGGATTAGCAAAAACAAGGCAAATGCTTAACACACAAGGAGGAGATATGCAAAAACGCATTGCGGTCATTTATGGTGATGGTATCGGCAGAGAAGTCATTACACAGGCATTGAAGATTCTAAAAGTAGTAGCAAAAAAATACGGGCATACATTTGTGTTTGAAGAGGTTTTAGCAGGTGGAGCTGCTATTGATGCGTGCGGGGAATGTCTCCCTGCAGAAAGCCTTAAAATATGTAAAGAAAGCGATAGTGTGCTTTTGGGCGCAGTAGGTGGTCCCAAATGGGATAATGAACCTAGCCATAATCGCCCAGAAAAAGCACTTCTTACATTAAGAAAAGAGTTGGGATTATTTGCTAATATCCGTCCCGCAACACTTTTACCACAGCTTCGCAAAGCAAGTCCTTTAAAAGATGAGATTTTAAATTTGGGCATTGATTTTATCATTGTGCGCGAACTCATTGGCGGAGTATATTTTGGCGAACATAAACTAGAAGAAATCAATGGTGAAAAAGTGGCAAGTGATGCGATGACTTATAGTGCTTCACAGATAGAATCCATTGCGAAAGTTGCTTTTAATATTGCTAGAAATCGCAAAAAAGAAATTGTTTGCGTGGATAAAGCAAATGTATTAAGTTCTTCAAGATTGTGGCGAGAAGTGGTAGATAAGGTGGCTCAAAACTACAAAGATGTGAATCTTAGTTATATGTATGTAGATAATGCGGCAATGCAAATTTGTCGAGCACCGAGCCAATTTGATGTGATTCTCACTGAAAATATGTTTGGTGATATTCTAAGTGATGAGGCAAGTATCATTACTGGCACTATTGGCGTTATTCCTTCCGCTTCTCTCTCAAATGGCACTTTGGGTATGTATGAGCCGATACACGGCAGTGCGCCCGATATTGCAGGGCAAGACAAAGCCAACCCCATAGGGACGATTCTATCTGCGGCAATGATGTTAGAGCTTTCATTTGGATTGACAAAAGAGAGTGAAGCGATACAATTAGCGGTGCAAAATGCACTTGATAAAGGTTATCGCACAGGAGATATGATGAGTGCGGGAATACAGCTTGTAGGCTGTGAGCAAATGGGTGATGTGATTTTAGAATCGGTTATGTAATGCTTAAATCCTGATTTCGTTTCTATTCATCAAGGACATTGTAAAGATAATAAACGAAGGCAAATGGAAAATACATACTCCCAATAAACAATGTATTTATATATGATAAGGCAGAGTGAAAGAATCGCTTTATATGTATGGGGATTCTATACCTTAGTTTTTACATTAAAGGCTATTTGTTTTTAAGTTGTGTTGTGTTACACTTAATAGTTTGTCAAAAACAAAACTTTATGAGGAGTCTTAATGCCAACACAAACCACTTTAAAGCAATTTATAAAAAACAATGTTTTCTATCAAAACTTTATTCGTCCAATACGTGTAAAATGGAAAGAAAAAGCTTTGGCTAAGCTTGATGACCAATCCTACTTCACTAAACGACATAAAACAATCTTTGGTTATACACCAGATTTTAGAAATCCAAAAACCTTTAATGAAAAAATTATTCATAGAATCTTATTTGATAGAAATCCAATTTATACAAGTCTAGCAGATAAGCTAAAAGCTAGAATCTATATAGCCTCTATTCTTGAAAAATATAATGCCACACAATCTTTAGATAATGTAAATATGCGCTGGGGGGGGGGGGCAGCTTCATAGCCAAAAAGACAAAAGCAAAACATCTTTAGATTTATCTTTAATCCTTAACTCTCATTCTCCTTTATTTCAACCTATAGACACACTTACTCAAGCACTCTTTGATACAAATGCTTGTCCTTATCTACCAAAACTTTATGGTATCTATAAAAATACACAAGAAATAGATTTCTCAAAGCTTCCAAAAAGTTTTGTTTTAAAAACAAATCACGATTGCGGAGGAGTAATCTTAGTGCCTAATAAGGATATATTCTTAACAAATTCTAAAACTTTTCAAGAATCTATGGATAAACTCACACAACATCTTCATACAAATTATTATTTACTTCATAGAGAATGGCATTATAAAGATATAGAACCTAGAGTATTTGTGGAGGAGATATTGGGGGAGATAGAGGGCGAAGAATGGAAAGCACCGACAGATTATAAAATACATTGTTTCAAAGATTGCGCGTATATGCAAATAGATATTGATAGATTCACAAATCACACAAGGGTTATATTTGATGAAGATTGGAATCCTATGCCCTTTAGTTTTTTATATCCAATTTCTCAATCTATACCGAATAAACCTTACAATGCTGAAATGATGTTTGCAATCGCCAAAGCTTTGGCAGGGCGATTCTATATGCGAGTTGATTTGTATAATATTTATGGACGCATTGTTGTGGGTGAGCTTACTTTCACACACGGAGGAGGAACTGAAACATTCAATCCAAAAGAATGGGATAAAAAGTTTGGGGATTTATGGATTTGATTTTTTCAAATAAAGAGAGAAATAATAAAGATACAGGGCAAGATTTTATGTTTTTTATTGTGTAGATTCTTATTAAAATACGTGATGAGGTGAATTTAAAAGCATTTTGGCTTCTTCTATTATTTTTGAATCTGTACTCATATCAATATAAATAAACTCATCTCCGCTTTGTCGCTCTCCACTTAGTAAATCCCCACTATTGCGATACTTTAAGTCAAGTTCGGCAATATCAAACCCACTTAAAGTTTCACAAAAAGCCTTTAATCGCTCATTTTGTGGTTGATGTGTGTAAAGATAACAATAACCTTTTAGCCCATTGCGGCTTACGCGCCCTCTTAATTGATGCAAAGTTGCTAGTCCTAACCGCTCGGGTGCGACAATGACAATGGTAGAAACCTTTGGCAAAGAAATACCTACTTCAATTAGCGTGGTAGCAAGGAGCAACGAGCCATTATCTGCAAAATCACTCATTACTTGCGTTTTATTTTTATCCTTGCCAAAGGTAGAATATACATTGTTAAAATGCTTTTGCCAAAAGCCTATGCCTTCACTCAAAGAGAGATAGTCTAAATGCTCACTCTCCTCTACTAAGGGATAAACGATAATTGCCTGATGTCCCTTTGCTACCTCATCTTTTAGATGAGCAAACATCATCTTAAAGTGGCTTTTATCAATAATAGAAGTGCTAATATCTTTTTTAAAGGGGAGGTCTTTAATGACACTCAAATCGATAAATTGTGTATTTATCATTGCAAGCGTGCGTGGAATGGGTGTAGCGGAGAATTGTAGTGAGTGTGGGCGTGATTTTGTATGTTTAGAATCTGTAGCGGATTCTAAAAGATTTGGCAAATTTTCTTTGTTTGAGGCAATTTTTTCTAGGCTATATCGCTGGTTTGTTCCAAAGCGATGTTGCTCATCGCTCATCACAAGAGCAAGGTCTTCTAGCTCAAATTCACGATAAAGCAAGGCTTGTGTGCCAATGATAAAATGTGCATTCTTTGTTTCATCGCTTAATTTTTTAGTTTTTGCAGTGATAAGGTGGCAATGCACAAAATCTGGCAAGAGTCGTTTTGCCTCTTCATAAATTTGTGTAGCAAGTATAGTGGTGGGTGTCATAAGAATACTTTTATATGGATAGGCTATCATCACAGCACAGAGAATTACAAGTGTTTTGCCACAACCTACATCTCCCATAATAAGTCGCCTTGCCGCAATATTCTTACTTAAATCCATTTGTATATCAGCTATGGCTTGTTTTTGTCCTTGCGTGAGCGTAAAGGGAAGAGAATGAATAAATGTGCTTATATCGTTATTGCATTGATATAATGCAGGAAAATATCGCTTTTTGCGTGAGAGAAGATTCAAATAATTATATATCTCTGCAAATTTAAGTGCATTAAGATATTCTTGTGGGAGAGCATTTTGCACACTAAAAGCAGCGAAAAATGTGGGATTTGGTGAAAATATCTCATAGATTTTTTGCGCGATTTTCTGCGGTAATCCCTCTTGCATTAGATTCTCAATACTTACAAACTCTGTGCATAGCTCTTGCATAGATTTGGCTGTAAGCGCAGTAGTTTTAAAGCTTAGGCTTATGGTATTGATATGTTTAATAATTTTAGGCTGAATTATGCTGTATTGGTGGTTATACATTTCAAGCTTACCCATTATATACATTTGTGTATGTGGTGTGAAAATCTTTTTATGAAAGACTTGAGGGTGAAAAATAATCATTTGGAGTGGCTCATTAAAATCACTCATTGTGGCATCAATCCTAAAACGCGTGTTTTTGCCAAAACCTAGCATTTGTGTATCGTGGATATAAACTTTAAAGACACCATTTTGGTGAAGGTTTAAAGTTGTGGAAAGTGTCGTGTTTGTATAGGATTTAGGCGTATGGGTAATTACGAATTGAAGCAAAGATGTGATTTTAAGTTTTTTTAAACGCTCCTTGTTGGTTTTGCTAAGATTGTTTATACTTTCATCACACATCGCAACACATTTTTGCCATATCAAGCACACGATTTGCATAACCCCACTCATTATCGCACCAAGCCATAATGCGAGCCATATTGCCATTAACGATATAGCTTAAATCTGGCACAAATACAACACTATGAGGGTTGCCTATGAAATCACTACTTACGCCTTGTTTAGAATCTATGCCTATGATACCTTTCATTTCATTTTTGCTTACTTGAATAAGGCATTTATTGAGTGTATCTTGACTTGTCTGTGAGGAAAGTATGAAAGTAATATCAAGTAAAAGCACATTTGATACTGGCACACGCACACTATGTCCGCCAACTTTGCCTTGTAGCTTTGGGAGGAGGCGAATAAGCGTATTTGTCGCGCCTGTGCTTGTAGGGATAATATTTTGTGCCGCAGCACGAGAGCGTCTTTTGTCATTTGGATATACGCTATCAAGGAGAGATTGCTCATTTGTATAGCTATGAGTAATGCAAAAGCTCATAGATTCTATACCAAATTCATTATCAATAATCTTGCAAAGTGGTGCAAGGGCATTTGCGGTGCAAGAGGCATTTGAAAAGATAATCTCGCCATTATATTTACTTTCATTTACGCCTTGAGCAAAAATAGGCATAGAATCTGTGGGCGAAGCACATAAAATTACCTTTTTCACGCCCTTTTGGCAATGATGTGTGAGTGATTGTGAATCTAAAAATACGCCGCTAGATTCTAAAACAATATCCACACCAAGCGCGGCAAAGTCAAGATTCTGCGAATCCTTATGATTGAGGGTAGCAATGGGCGGTATATCTTGATGACTAAACTTTAAAGTATTCTTGTCAAAAGTGGGTGCAAATGGCAAAATGCCGTGTGTGCTATCGTGCTCTAACAAATAGCATAAAATCTCCCAATCACAAATATCATTAATAGCAACAATACGCATATGTTTTCGTATGTCCTCACGCATTAAAGCCACACGCATAATGCTTCTTCCAATGCGTCCAAAGCCATTAATGGCAATATTTATCATATTTTCCCTTGAAATAAAATGTATAAGCGTAAATGCGATTGTAGCATATTTGCTATAATAGTTATATGTTGCTTCTTAAAGGGGGATAAAAATGGATACATTTTGTGTGGCAATTACAGGGGCAAGTAGTGGTATAGGCAGGGAGTTGGCTTTATGTTTTGCTAGAGAATCCACGCACATATATATTGCTGGGCGCAATGTGATACGTTTAGAAGAAACAAAAGAAGCAATTTTAGCATTAAACCCGAATGTAAAAGTAGAGATTCACAGCTTTGATGTGGCTGATAGGCTAGAATCTAAGCGGTGGTGCGAGATGATATTTGTTCATCATCTTGATGTATTGATTTTGAATGCTGGTGTTGCAGTGGGTGAAGATGAAAATATAAAAAAGCATTTTGAGATATGCCATACAAATGCAATGGGTGTGGCTTATAATACATTCTATGCTTTAGAATCGTTTCAAAAACAAGAGAAAGTTTTGGGACTAAAAGGACATTTGGTCTTTATAAGTTCCATCGCCGCCTTGCTCGCATTGCCAAATGCACCAAGTTATAGTGCTTCAAAGCAGTTTGTAAAGAGTTTAGCCGAAAGTCTAAGTATTAATCAAAAAGATGTGCGTATCACTACAATTTGTCCAGGTTTTATAAAAACACCACTTACACAACATCTTAATCAGCTTATTCCACAGATGAGCGTGCAAAAAGCAAGTGAAAAAATATACAAAGCAATTAAAAAGCAAAAGAGATTTTATGCCTTTCCTTGGTGGTTAGCATTAGGTGCAAGATTCTATAATATTTTGCCCTTAGTCCTAAAAGATGTGCTTGTAAAGGTAATAAACATTATGGGGAAGCTGTGATTAATGCTCCCCTGTTTTGTTTTCAAAATCATCTAGGGCTTTTTTGGCGGCAGCTTTTGTGTTGTGATGAAGCATATAGAGGGCTGTTTGCCATAAATCTTCATTGAGTTGTTTAAGTTTTGACGAAAATGCTGAATCTTCATCTTTTACAGGTTGCCAATCTGTAAAATATTCCGCCTGAAGAAAGACATTATTCGCCTTGAGGCTATCTCCTAGTTTCTCCCCCATAGGTCGCATTTCTCGCTTATAAAGCATTCCACCACCTGCCTCGTCATATTCATTAGAGTAGCAAAATTCATTACTTACAAGCAATGGTGGTCTATTCAATCGGCGGATAAAGATAAAGCGGTCATCACCAAAAGATGGGTCAAGCAAATCTCTTCCCATTGTTGTATTTTGGATTCTCACACCTGCTAACGCTGCTGCTGTTGGAAAAATATCTGTATGTCCTCCCGCTTGGGGCATTATTTTGCCTTGAGGAAAGTATTTAGGAGAGTGAATAATGAGTGGCACTTGAAATTCGTGTAAGCTCATACTTGAATAATTTTTCCCAACAGATGGTGATATTTGCGACATTCCGTGATCACCTGTGATAAAAAATATCGTATTTTCATAATAGCGCGATTTTTTGGCAACTTCAAAATATTTTTTTAGTGCGTAATCGCAAAACTTCATAGAAAGATATTCTTTAGCATCAAACTCACTAAAGCCATATTTTTTTAGAAATTTATCATCAGGGATTGTGTAATCAAAATCAGGTAAATCATCCGGAACGGTGAAAGGAGAGTGAAAACTTGCAAGTTGAATAAGGCTTATAAATGGCTCTTTTTGCTCTTCAAGGAGCATGTTCGCTTCTTGCAAAAGATCTTTATCTGAAACCCCCCACACATCAAGTCTAGGCGATTTCCAATATCCCTCTTCGTATATTTTTACATTAGAGACATTATTGCTTATCACGCCGCGGATATTTGCCCAATTTGCGTTGCCACCAAGCATATAAATCTTTGTATAATCATCAAAATTATCCCATATAAGATGTTGGTCTGCTGCATAAGGGTCGCGAGAGCTTGTTTTAAAATATTCATTTACATCAGGTATTCCTGTTATAATAGAAAACATTCCTCTTGCAGTGGTGCGCGCTGAGGCATAATAATTTGGAAAGTAAAGCGACTCTTGCGCGAGATTATAGAGAAAGCGTGTAGAATCTAGCTCATCAAAATAAAATGAAGTTTTGTGAGTGCTCATTGATTCAATAACGATAATAACGATATTTGGCTTATTTGTTTTGTTGCTAGATTCTAAAAAGCGATCATAGCGCAAGGATTGTGCGTTAGGATTTTTGATGCCAAGATATTTTGTAGCATTTGCATAGGCTTCACGCGCTTGTTGTGTGTTATCAACAAAAGAGTCTTTAGGACGCGTATCGGCAAGATTCTGTATAGGATTAAGTCCTAATGCCGTGATTTCATTTTTGCCGGAAAAATATGCTTCACTCCAGCGTAATGGGAAATAAACAATGCTATATTGCCCCCATAATAAAAGAGCAATTATGCATAAGGTAGTCGCACCTGATACAATCTTTTGTGGTATTGTGCTTGAAGTAGGCTGCCATTTTTTGAGAATCTTCTTGCTTCCAAAGATTAAAAGAGCGACAATGATAATAAGTAAAGCTGAAAGCTTTATGACAGGATATGTTTGCCAAACCATTCCTAAAGCTTCTTTCGTATCTTCCAATAATGCAATAGCTGAAAAATTAAGTCGTGAGTGTAAATACGCATAATGGGCAAAATCAGCAATATAAATAAGCATAAACGCAATAAACACAATAGCATAAAAAGCAATTAAAAATGGACACACTCTATCAAAGAATCTTCCAAAAAATGGTATGAAAAGGCATATAAGTAGGGGGAGAGATATTAATGTTGCAATGCGACCATCAAAACGAATACCAATGTAGAAAGCTTTTGCTATGTCAGCCCAAGAAAAAGCTACCAAACTCTCCCATTGCCATAACAAAAAGCCAATACGCATAGCAATTGCTGTAAGCCATAAAAATAAGAGAAATTTTAAATAGATTCGTGTATTTTTGGTAATCATTCAATGTCCCTTAAAGATTGTTAAAAGTGTTTATTATATATTGAGTTATTTAACCTGTTTTAAAGCTATGTGATTAGGCTACAAGCACTCCTTTTAAGCCTAAAAAGTGTGCTTGTAAAAGAATGAAGATTAAGATATTGCAAAATGCGGAATTAAAAACTATAAGAGTGCATTGATTGCATTTCTAATAGCATCTATTGAGCGAGGTTCAATTAGTCTTTCGCCCATTTCTTTACCATCTTTATAGAAAATTAATGTAGGAATCTTTCGGATATTGAGTTTGTCTTTTAATCCAATCTCTGTGTCAAAACTTACCTTGTAAAAATGCACTTGTTTAAATTCTGCAATCAAATTTTCAAGCATAGGGTCAATATGCCTACAATCAGGACACCAAGGTGCGCTAAAATCTACCACTACATAGCCATTTTTAATTTTTTCATCAAATTCTGTGGTTGTTAAATTTTCTATCATTGTTTCTCCTTAAAACATAAAATATACTAAGGCGTAAGTGCCGACCATAAGGATAATGAATAAAATTAACGCAAGGACAAATGTCTTTGCTCCAAAAGAGATAAATTTTTGCCAATCAATTTGCAATCCCAAGGCTACCATTGCAAAAACAAGAAGTAATTTTGAGGCAAATTGTGCAGATTCTATGATAATAGGTGGAAAGTCAATCCACGAATTAAGCCCAATCACAGCAAGAAAACCAAAGGCAAAATAAGGAATATACAGCGCATTTTGCTTAGAATCTGGGTTGCTTGTATGTTCTAATTGTTTTTGTGCGCTTTTAAACATTACATAAGATATGACAAGTAAAAGTGGCACAAGTAGCACCACACGTGTCATTTTAACGATGATTGCGACATTTTGAGATTCTGGAGAGACAGCTGCCGCACCAACGACATTTGCCACTTCGTGCAGACTTGCCCCAATAAATATCCCCCATTGATAGTCGTTTAAGGGCAATGCACCACTATAATACACCACAGGCAAGAGTATCATACCAATAAGTCCAAAAATAACAATGAAGCCGAGTGCAACAGAGCTTTTGCTCGGGTGAGTTTTAAGAGTAGATTCTAAAGCGAGAATTGCTGCTGCACCACATACTGCACTTCCAATACCTACAAGAAGGCTAATCTCATTATCAAGTTTGAGCATTTTGCCAATAACAATAGCACACAAAAATACTACAACAACTACGATAAGGGAAATGAGAAAACCATTAAGTCCAAGCTTTGCAATCTCACCAAATGTGATATATGAGCCATAGAGGATAATTCCCGCTCTTAAGAGCTTTTTTGCTCCAAAGGTAACACCACTTTGTATATTATAAGCAGATTCAAGGCGAGGATAAAATGGAGATAATGCTGCACCAAGTAAGATTCCGACAATGAGTGGAGAGAGAAAAGGTGTGAGTGTGGCGGAGATAAACATTGCTAACGCGCTTATTACACTAAGAATAATCATACCATATGTAAAGCCTTGATATTTATAAGTCATATATGTCCTTTGATTTTTATATGTTTGATTTGTGGTGCAATAATAGGTAATCTTTGTATGGGTTTAGTAAATCAAAAGTGGGAATAAATAGAATAAAAAGTGGTGGCTCGAGGCGGAATCGAACCACCGACACGGAGATTTTCAGTCTCCTGCTCTACCGACTGAGCTATCGAGCCACAAAAAGAAATGCGGATTATAACTTAATGCGCTTAAAAATTGGCTTAAATTACTTATAAGTTTGAACATAATAGGTTGCTTTGCGTAAGTATTTATAAATAACACCAAAGCAAGACATTATAGAATCTTGCCAATATATAAGCCTTATTAAAGGCAAGATTCTATAATTTTTGAGATTTTGAGCAAGAATCCTATTTCCACAAGGTTTTGATATGTAGCTCTATTGTGTCGCTATTCATCTTTGAGCCTATAATACCAAAATTTTTAATATTGATTTCTCCTTCTAATGTCAGTTCAAGTGTATTGAGATTAAGCAGAGAGTTAAGCACGATTGGCAATGTTGTTCCGTGTAAGCTAAGTTCCCCATATATTTTGCCTTTAATGCTGTCTTTATTGGTGTTATCAACCATCTCGTAGCGGGTCATTACAAAATGGCTCGTTGGATAAAGATTAACATCTAAGAAATCAGATTCCAATAAATGAGTGTCTCGTTTTTTATTATCAGTAAAAACAGAAGCTGCTTTTACTTCACCCCTAAGACTCAAGATATTATCATTATCAAGTTTTAAGTCTCCACTAAAGTCTTTAAAAACTCCATCAACAGATATGAATCCAAACTTTGTTGCCTTAAAGCCAATATGTGAATCTTGCTTGATTGTAAAAGCACCATTGCTTTGAGATGGCGCACTATAAGCTTGTGTTGTAGATATGCTTATAAGCAATATCCCAAAAATGAGGCTATAAAGCAATTTTTCAAAGCCACCTTGCATATATCCTTTGTGCCGCGTATTTTGTCTAAACATAAACTATCCTTTCAACATTTGTTCTTTCTCTCTAAGTCCTATGACCGCCTTGTAAAGTATCTTATGAAGCTTTTTCATCTCTTCTTTGCTTATGTATTCTAAAAGTAAGTCATTATGCACCTCCTTCATTATTTGGTATGTTTGTTTAGCCCATTCTTTGCCTTTAGGAGTGAGAGAAATGAGATTCTCACGCCTATTTGCTGGATTTTGTTTGCGTTGCACTAAGCCTTTAGATTCTAAATCATCAATATACATACGCACATAGTTTTTATCGCTCAAAGCAAACTCGCATAGCTCGACTTGAGAGCAATCTTGTTGTGAGCATATCCATAAAATTCCTGCTTCTTTGTGTATGAGCCCTAGTGGAACTACACGTTTATCAAATTCTTGTGATAATCTCTCCCTAAGCTTTGTAGCGAGAAAGCCAATATTTTCATAAATGTCGTAAGTTTCATCTTTATCATTTTGTTTTGAAGTGGTTGAAAAATCTTTTTTTGAACGATTCTCTTTCATCATTTCTCCTTATAATATTTTTTAAGTATAGTAATTAAAAATTATTATAATGAAAAATTATAATCAAATCAAGAGTAAAAATATTTTTAAGCATATTGTGTAAGAAAAGATAAATTATTGGTGGAGTTAAGCAATACTATTCTCGTATGTCCTGAGTGCAGCTAGAATCAGATTTGCTTTTAGCTTGTCAAGAAATCATAGGTTGATAAAGTTTATCCGCCGGTGTAGTAAAAAGCGCGTGTAGAGTGGTTTTGTTGCGTCATTTCCTGTTCCCATTGATTTTTTTCAGGCTTATTACGCACAGAGAGTTCCAAAAGCTTTTGCATATTTTCTTTATCATTTTGCATAATGGCATCTTTAAGATTTACACTTTCTTGATAATACAAGCAAGGACAAATCACACCATCGCTTGTTAGGCGGATACGATTACAACTTTCACAAAAATCATCTTCGTGTGGAGAGATAATGCCAAATATAAAAGGTTTAGGGTTTATAGAATTTCCATTAAGAGTAGCCTTTTGTGTGTTTAAATCTGTGGCAAAGTCCGCGTGGGTAATGCTATAAAGTTTGGCAGGACCAAAGCATTCTTTTTTTTCTTCTCGCGTAGGATATTGAGCATTGATAATACTAAGAATCTCTGCCCTCCTCAAACCCTTTAAACCATTTTTTGCGTGGATATTTTCCATAAACTCAATGAATCGAATGCCAAAGCTATTTTTGTAAGCAAAATGCAGCATATCTAAAATTTCATCATCATTTATACCCTGAATTGGCACCATATTGAGTTTAATACCAAGTCCAAGAGTCGCTGCCTTGTGAATGCCTCTTAGGATTTGTGGCAAGGCATCGCGTTTAGAAATAAGCTTTATGCGCTCATTTCTGAGTGAATCTAAAGAAATATTAATACGCGAAAGTCCCGCATCTTTAAGTTCTTTGGCATACTTTTCAAGTAAGAAAGCATTGCTTGTAAGTGTGAGCTCAATATGAGGAGCATATTGATAAATTTGAGCAATAAATTCACTTAAATCTGCCCTCAAGAGTGGCTCACCACCTGTAATGCGGATTTTTTTGATACCATTATCAATGGCAAGTTTAATAAACTCAAGCATTTTAGGGAGAGGAAGTGCATTCTCATCTACGAAAGATTCCGGCGTATCAGGCATACAATATTGGCAGCGAAAATTGCACGATTTAGTTACAGAGACGCGCATATAATCAATGGTGCGAGAAAAAGAATCTATAAGCATTGCCCTTCCAAAATCTTGAAGATGTAAATTTAATTTTAAAGAAATCAGGATTATACAAAAATAAGTTACAATATGTGATAAAAATAGAGATTGTTATATATTAAAAAACATATTATTTTAAATCCAAAATGTAATGCAAGTAGGATTCTTAAATATGAATGAAAGAGTGTAATGGATTTATGTATTGGTAAATGGAGCGCGAGGAAAATGTGTTGTGTTAAGATGATTTGAGGGGGTAATATCGAAGAAAATGATACAAGAGCAATTAAACAAAAAAGACAAATTGTTGTTAGAATCTGTTGTAGAATTTTGCCATTGAAATTAGGAGTGAGCCTTAATGCAAAAAATAATGATTCCGTGCGTGATTTTAGCCGGAGGTAGAAGTTCGCGTTTGGGAGAGGATAAAACGCAGGTTGCTTTTGGAGAAGAGAATCTAAGTCAGTGGGTATTTACGCGCTTAAGCAAAATATGTGAAAAGGTATATATTAGCACTAAAGACAGAAAGAAATTTACCTTTGATGCCCCATTTTTAGTTGAAAGAAGTCGCATTTATGCACCTATTATAGGAATGATAAATGCCTTTGAGAAGCTTAAAACTCAAGAAATACTCTTTATTAGCGTAGATACACCTTTTGTGCGTGGAGAGACTTTGCGTCAGCTTGTAGATTCAGATGCGCCTATTACTTATGCACAAAGTGAGGACAAAGCACATTATCTTATTTCAAAATGGCATATTTCTTTACTTGATACGCTTGTTTGGGCGCGTAAATCTAAAATTTATACCATTTATCAAATTATACAATCTCATCAGCACACAAGCGTGTCTGCTTCTAATGAGGAATGTTTTAATATCAATACACAAGAGGATTATGCGCGTGCTCTAGAGCTTTTAAGATTAGGAGCGAAATAAATGGCAGACGATGAGGAGAAGACCCAAGCCCCGAGTGCGCATAAGATTCAAAAAGCGAGAGAAGAAGGCAATGTAAGCAAAAGTCCAGAGTTTGTGGGTTTTTTTGTTTTACTTGTGGGGCTAGGACTTATGTTTTTCCTTATACCTTTTTGGGTGCAGGGAAGTGAAAAAATCTTTTTGTATGTTAATGATTTAATGAATATTGAAGTCGATAGCAAAATGCTAGGGAATCTTATGCTAAGCATTGTGTTTGAGGTCTTTGTTATGCTTGCCCCGCTTTTTATCGCGTTGGTGCTTACAGGAATTCTTGCTAATATCGCACAATTTGGGCTTTTGCTCTCTCCAAAGGCGATTAAGCCTAAACTTTCTAAGATTAATCCCATTAGCGGTGTCAAAAATGTGATTTCGCTTAAGAAAATTCTTGATGGTTTTATGATTACACTTAAGGTGTTTATAGCTTTTATTGTGGGATTTGCAGTATTTGTCAGTTTTTTTGATGAATTATCAAGCGTGTCGATGTCAGGGCTTTATGTGCAGATTCTATGGTTTAGGGAAAAGGCACTCATTCTCATCGGGGTGCTTCTTATTGTATTTTTCATTATGGCAGTGAGTGATTATCTCATCAAAAAATACCAATACACAAAAAGCCTCAAAATGAGCATTAAAGAAGTCAAAGATGAATACAAACAATATGAGCAAAGTCCTGAAATTAAAGCGAAAATTCGCAGAATGCAGCAAAAACTTGCTCAAAGTCGTATGATGCAAGAAATTCCTTCTGCATCTGTTGTGATTACAAATCCTACACATTATGCGGTAGCATTGCGATATAGCGAGAAAGAGACGGAGCGTAGAATCCCACCTGTCCTTGTAGCAAAAGGTATTGATGAACTTGCTATTCGTATTAAAGCCATAGCACGGGAATATGGGATTCGCATTGTTGAAAATCCTCCACTTGCTCGCGCACTCTATCAACAGCTTGATTTGAATCAAAGTGTGCCACCAGAGTTCTTTGGTGCGGTGGTGCAGGTGCTTCAAGAAATCGCAGAACTTGATGCACTTGAAGGCAAGATGACATTAAGTGATACAATTAGGAAAGCTCAAGAATCCGCAGGAAAAAGATAAAATGGTGAAGCATATAAAATCAACACTTTGTGCTATAATGCGCGGTTTATTTGAGAAGGAAAAAGTGTATGATAATAAACAAATTTGAAAAGATTGCCGGGGGGGGGGGGTATGAATAATAAGCATCTTGTAGCAATGGGTCTAGGTGTAGTTATATTTGTTGTTGTATGTGTTGTAACATTTAGCTCAATTATTTTTGAAACAAAAGCTCCTACACTTATGAGCAGTGTCCCTACACATTGGAATCTTGAAGATGAAATTTTTGTAGAATTTAGCGATGAGAGTGGCATACGCGATTACCGCGTGCAAATGATTTTTGATGGCGAGATTCTCAATGATGTAAAAGAAGTGATTTTAAATAAGCCAAAGTCAATAAAAATCCCTTTACCTCAAGCTTTCACATCACTCAAAAATGGCACACAGATTCAATACAAAATTGCAGTAACTGATTGGAGTAGCGCACATTTTTTTAGTGGCAACACGGCTGAAATCGAGCTAAATTTAATTGTAGATACAGTTCCACCTGTGATAAAAAATATCGCACAATCATTTCAAGTTAATCGAGGAGGAAGTGCAGTCGTAGCAGTGCAAATTAAGGATATGGCACTTGATAAAGTATCAATTAATAATGGCACTGATGATTTTAAACTCTTTAAGTATCTCAATGATGACATTTATGTAGGCATAGTCGCTTGGCCATTAAAAAATAAATTTTTTACCGCACAAGTAGTTGCTCAAGATAAAGCAGGAAATACCACCAAACATAATATTTCTATTACACGTAATATTAATATTCCCTACTATCAGTCAAATATTACAATCAAGGAGGATTTTTTAAGCGGTAAGCTAAATGAACTTCTCGCTCAAATTGACAAAAAGCATAGACAAGAGTTTGATAGCGATATTGAACGCTTTGTGTTTTTTAATGAAACTATACGCAATGAAGATGAGAGCAGAATCTTAAAGGCAAGTAACACAGATTCAAATATAAGCTATATTGATGAGAATTTTCGTGCATTTGTGCCACTTAAAGGCTCAAAGTTGGTAGGGAGATTTGGGGATTATCGCACTTATTTTTTAAATAAAGAAAAAATAAGCGAGGCAACACATTTGGGTATTGATGTAGCGAGTGTGAAAAATGCACCAATTATTGCAAGTAATAAAGGAGTGGTGCTACTTAGAGGTTATCTTGGACTTTATGGCAATACCTTGCTCCTTCATCACGGCTTTGGCGTTTCATCGATTTATTCTCATATGCAGGAGAGCAATTTGAATGTGGGCGATGAGGTAAGCGTAGGTCAGCAGCTTGGCAATACAGGGCAAACAGGTTGGGCATTTGGAGACCACTTACATTTTGGAATCTTAGTGCAAGGACATTTTGTAAGATTAAGTGAATGGCTTGACCAAAAATGGATTGATAATAATGTTATTAATGTGCTTCAAAAAGCACGGGAATTTTCACAATACACACCTACACCATAGGGCGGAGTATGATAAAAACACGACAGCGCAAAATTGTTTTATTTGAATTTGAAGAAAATAGAGACACACAAGAATGTATTGCTTTTATCACAAAGCACCTACCTCTTCTGAAATACCATACACTAGGTTTTAGGGGGCAGATAGCACAGGAATTAGAATCTTTTTTGCACTCTCACCATTTAAGTTTTGCACTCTTAAGCGGTGAGTTGCCTACGCGTGATATGAAATCTTATCTCCAAAAAGAATCTGTCGCTCTTGTAAAGGATTCTAAAAAAGATAATGACACACCACGCGATGAGGCTAAATATGAGCAAAATGCCTTTGAGCGCACATTGTGGATACATCGTATTGTGCGTAGTGGGGAGGAGATACATCATAATGGTGATATTGTTATAGAATCTCGTGTGAATAGTGGTGCGCGTATCGTGGCAGAGGGTAATTTGTATCTTTTTGGCGAGTGTAGCGGGAGCATAGAGGCACAAGGTGATTTTATTATTTGCCATAAAATATTTACTCCTGCTATTTTGCTTCAAGATACAATCATTAGTCAAGATATTTTACACACGATTAACCAAAGTAACGCATTATTCAAAATGATTTTTAAAAATGGCGATAATATAGAAACAAAGGATTTGGCATGAGACAAAAAACGATTAAAAATAAAGTTGAAATTGTAGGCATTGGGCTACATAAAGGTGTGCCAGTGAAGATGGAGCTTGAGCCATTAGCCCCTCATAGTGGTATTGTGTTTTATCGCAGTGATTTGGGTGTGAGTATTCCTTTGAAACCTGAAAATGTGATTGATACGACTATGGCAACTGTGATTGCTAATGGTGAAGCACGCGTTTCTACAATCGAACATTTACTTTCTGCAATCCACGCCTATGGCATTGATAATCTTAGAATCTTGCTTGATAATGAAGAAGTGCCTATAATGGACGGAAGTGCAATAGGGCATTGTATGCTTCTTGAAGAGGCAGGAATTCACGCACAAAGTGCATATAAAAAGGCAATCGCAATTAAAAAACCTATTGAAATTGTAGAGGATAAAAAATTTGTGCGCGTAGAGCCGAGCGAAAAAACGATTTTTGATTTTAGCATTGATTTTGCTCACCCAGCTATCCGCAATCAACAATATAAATTTATCTTTTCTACTAAAGCATATAAAGAAGAGATCGCACGAGCTAGAACTTTTGGATTCTTGCACGAAGTGAATTATTTGCGTTCTAAAGGTTTGGCAAAGGGTGGCGATTTGAGTAATTGTATCGTGCTTGATGAAAGTGGGATTCTTAATAAGGAAGGTTTGCGCTATAAAGAAGAATTTGTGCGACATAAAATTTTAGATGCTATTGGTGATATGGCATTGCTTGGTATGCCATTACTTGGCACCTATGTGTCTTTTGCTGGAAGTCATAAGCTTAACCATCTTCTTACCAAACAACTTTTAAGTGATGAAAAAGCCTACGAAATTGTAAGTCTTGAAGATAGGGTAGAAGAAGAAAGTCTAGAATACGCGTATGAAACACATTGACATTGCCCTTGTCAGCGTGCATTCTCCGCTGCTTTGCGGGATATATGAGGATAATATTCTTGTAGAATCTATGCAAAGTGATGAACTACTTTTAGTAGGATTGCCTCATATTTTTGAATCTCTGCTCCCCACTCAAAAGCAAGATTCTCATTATAAAGATACAAGAATTAGGGCTATTTATTATGCAAGTGGTCCAGGGAGTTTTAGTGCGCTAAAGCTTACGCATATTTTTCTCCATACACTTCAATATTTATATGACATAAAACTTTTTGCTACTTCAAGCTTTTATTTTACTCATAGTGCGTATATTAAAGCTTTTGGCACGAGCTATTTTCATCGTGATGCAGAAAATAATATTATACTCTTACAAAATGTTAAAGATTTAATAAATACGCAAGATTCGAAAGAAGGGGCATTTTTTTTACCTCATATTCTTGATAAAAGTGCATTTAGTCTTCCTGCCCAACCACTTTATATTTTACCTCCAGTATAAAGGCTTTATGAAAGACATATCAATCTTGCAAGTTATGATGTTTGAGCGTGTGGAGCAAGGATTTAAGTTGTTTATAATGTTGCTCATATCGCTCTTTGTAAGCACTAAGATTCTCAATTTGTTTATCACCTAATTTTTTTTCTTCGTGTTCAAAATGCCATAGGCTTTTTTTGTGGAGCGGTTGCGTTAAAAGATGTTCTTGTAAAAAACCAAAGTGAAAGCCGAGATTGAGTTCATCGCGGATATTTTCTAAGCTAGGGTTAAAAAGTGGCAAAGTATCGGGAGCTTTGGTGTATTTTTCTAGTGCTTCTTGAATCTTTAGGGCTATGGTATTGAGGCATAAATGTATTGAAAGAGGATAATTTAATGTAAGAATCTTTGCAAAAAGCATAAGTTGTGCTTTGAAGTTTTCGCTATGCGTATGTGCGAGATGTTCGTAAGCATTGATAATTTCATCAAGATTTTTTTGCAAGAGTGCGTTCTGTAAAGAGGGGAGAAAGGATTCATACCATTGCGTGATAAGGTCGCGTAAATAGGCTATATGGGATTCTAAAAGTGTATCAAAACGCTCACCTATAGCAGTTATATCAAATCCAAGTTTAATAAAATCACGTGCAAAAGTAGAATCTGCCCCACATAAGCTTAAGCCTAAACGCTCTCTAGGGAGCGTGGTAATATTTTTAGTTTGTTTGCTTTGCGTTGTGATACCAAATTTTTTATCAAGTCGCACAAATTCTCTAGGAGTTTGCTCAAGCGCAGCATAAATATATTGTGTGAGCTCATCAAGCTTAGATTCTACATTATAAAAAAGTGTAGGAAAAGTTGTGTAAAATGCACTTTGTGGATATTGCTCAACAAAATGCAAAGGTGCGTGTGTGAGGATATTTTCAAGATTCTTAAAGCGGAGCAGAGCATATAGACTTACTCGTGCATAATTTAGTGTGAGGGTGCGTAATTGCGTGCAAATGCTGTGATGCTTGGCATTTTGTGCTTGAGGGGCGATGTGATTTTGCAAAAAGGCAATGACAGATTCTATATGAGAATCTTCTCTAAGTCTGTGTCCTTCCTCCTCTGGCACATTGTGGGCAAGGAGGGCATTTCTTGCTGATATGGCGATAATCTCCTCAAAAAGTCCATTAAATGCTTTTTTGGCATAAGAGAGGCTTGTGTCAATTTCTGCTTGATTTTTCAACCTATCTTTTTGATTAAGCACACAGAGGCTTTTACTTGCATAACGTTTGATATGTGAGAGGATTATATCTTTTTCACTTTGTTTGCCGACATTATCAATAAGAGTGAGCCAAATAATACCATCAACACTTTCAAGCACTTCATTTGTCGTATCGGTATCACTTTGATTAAGTGAATTGAATCCGGGTGTATCAAGAAAATTAATGCTTTTAAGCAATGCTAAAGGTGCATAAAGCTTGTAAAAAGCAATTTTTGTATTTTCTGCTTCGCCCACTTCGTTGATGTAGGCAAGAGGCTTTGTGGCGATATTGCCATTTTTATAGACAATTTCAAGTGTATAATCTGTGCCATAGGTGATATGGCAGACTTTAGCCGTAATTGGTGTAATGCCGCTAGGGAGGATTTCTTTTCCCAAAAGTGCATTTAAAAAGGTAGATTTTCCACTGCTAAATTGCCCGATAATGGCTACTCTCATTGGTTCTTGTATGCTTTGTGTGAGGGCATTTAGTGTATGAAGTGTTTTAGAATCTAGGGGTGCAAGCTGACTTAGGCTGTATTTGACTTTATCAATCAATGCATAAAGCGGGTTACTTCCCTGTAAAAGCTCATTTTTTGCGTGGATAAATTCTGTGATGAAAGATTCAAGAATGTTTGCTTCATCTGTGGAAGATTGTTGAGACTTTGTATCTTGTGATGAGAGGGTTTTTTTTTGCGATGTGAGTTGATGATTTAAAGTTGTTTGCATTCCTTTTCCTTTACTATTCTAGACTTTGTAAATGTGCTTTTAAAGTATCAATAATGCTTAAAATATCATTATATTGCGTATCAAGTTCTTCTTTTTGTATGCTTTGGCTGTTTTGTGTGCGTCTTTGCATAGCTTCTTGTAAGCTTTGTTCTTTTTGTGCAATTTTAGATTCTATATGTGCTTTATAAGATTGCGTGATACTATCAAAATGTGTAAGGAAAATTGCACTAATCTCTTGATTTTTAGAATCTATCAATGTGGCAAATGCGCTAAAAAGCATACTGAAAGCATCTTCAAGAGAAGTTCTTAGGTTATCTTCCTTGCTTGCAGATTTAATAAGTGAAGGAAGCGTGGTAAGCAAGGGTTGCATAATTGGTGCTATATCGCTATTTTTAAGTTGAAAATGAATAGCAGGAATCTTTGCTTCCTCCTCTGTCGAGGCAATTGCACCTTTAAGTTGTGTGATTTTTTTGCTAAGCTTATAGCGATATTCCCTCCCAATATCCGCAAAACAATCTTTTAAAGCAAGTTCTATCATTTTATGCACATTTTGGGATTCTGTTTTTGCTCCACGTTTATAGTCATATATAATATCATCAAAAATCTTGTCTTTAATAAGTGTAGCAGCTTTTGAGAGGGTATTTGCACTTAGGGTTTGTAGTGTGTGGAGAAAATCTTTGAGTTCATTATGAAGGGCAGAAAGTGTCGATTCTAAAGATTTTAATTCACGTAAAAGGGTGTCATTATGTGCTCTCTCTTGAGTGATAATTGCTTCTAGTTCTTCATTGCTCGCGTGAAGCAGACTTGTCTGCAAACGCAAAATTTCCTCTTGCTCTTGAGCGATTTTGTAAGTCGCCTTATAGGCAAGGTAAAGCATATCTTTAGCCTTGAGGCTATCATCTCCTAAAAGCATTTTATGTAGATAAGATTCTATACTGATAATCCCACTTTGCTCTAGACTTAGGTGTGTTTGGCTTATATCACCCTTGGTGCGGTGTAAAAGCGCGGCATATCCTGCAAGAGGGAGAAAATCAATGCGTGAAATAAGCGAAGCAATATCACCTTTATAATCTGCACCTTTAAGTTGCTTAGCAAGGCTTGATTTGGTGTATTCTAGTGAAGAATTTAGTTCTTCTTGACTAAGCAAATCAATGCGTGTAAGCACAACAAGCAATCGTGAGATGTTTTGTTCAAGCAAAGATTCTAAAATAAAATCAATATCTTTTTGTGTCGCCGCACAACTTGCATTCATCACGTGGATTAGCATATCACAATGCTCTAAAAAGCTACGCGTAATGTCCTCGCGTTTTGTGATAGGGTCATCAAGTCCGGGAGTATCGACTATTTCTACACCATTTTGTAGAAATGCTAAAGGTGTGAAAAGCTCGACTTTTTGGATAAGGTTACAGAGTTTGCTTGTATGATTTGCAGAAGTATAAGCACTAAGTTCGTTTGCTTGTATGTCTTTTGTGGAGTGAGGCTCTGTGATAAAAGATTCTAGCTCCTTGCCAAAATGTGCCTCACACTCTTGCACAAAAATTTTGAGATTCTCATCATATTCGCCTTGAGTGCATAAGTCTGTCCATTGCTCTTTGCTCCAAAAATGCACTCTTGCTCCTGTCTGCTCCCCATAGCGCAAGATAGTGAGATTTGCTGTTTCAGGCACATTTGAGCTTCCTAAAATTTCTTGCCCTAAAAGTGCATTTAAAAAGGTAGATTTCCCTGCGCTTAGCACACCGGTAACGCCAATACATAAGCGACCATCTTCAAGTTTTTGTCTTATGCGAATAAGTGCGTTTTGGGTAGATTCTAAAAGAAGAGGCGTAAGATTTGAGTGAATTTTATAAAGTTCCTCACGCAAAGTTTGTAAATTTGTAATATGAGGTTTGGGCTGTGAATGTGTAAGGGAGATATCGTGCTTAAGTGCATAGGCTTTGAGTGAGCTAAGGAGTGCAAATTCATCATCATCTATTACGGAGGCAAGATTGAGTTTTGCAAAATAAGGGAGAAGCTCATCAAAAATATATGGATTTTCTCTCACGATATGTGCTTGTATATCAAGGACAGAATCAAGGAGTTGGGATTCTTGGAGCATAGGAGCGCGTAGAGATTCTGGGAGGAGATTCATAAAACTAGGACAACGGGCAAAAATAGGCAAATTGCGTTCTTTAGCGCATAAAAGAATGCTTAGAGATTCTAAAGATTGATGAGTGATTATCATAGAGGTTTGCTGACTTGGCGGGGGTAATTGATGAAAAGTGCGGAAGTATTGCTGTAGTATTGACATAGTTTCTTCTCTCCATTTTCTGCTTAAGGTGTGTGAGTTTAAGCTTTTAAACACTAAGGACGCATTGTAATTTTACATTAAAATGCTAAAAAGTTAAATAAAAAGATAATTATAGGTTTTATGTTAGGCATTGGTTTATTTAAGCTTTGATTTAGTTGCTTTGTTTTACAATAATCTCCTTTTCAAACAAGGCTTTCGTGTAAAGCATTACATTAGAGACGCATCATACTTCTTTTTCTTACGCACTCTAATTTTATTTTGTTATTTTGGGGAATGTTATGTTTGAGGATTTCAAGCAAAGATTCCTAGTCAAATTTTGGTCGCCTATGCCTGCGATTATCGCACTTGGCGTAATGGCGGCTTATTATTTTGGTTTGACTGGGACTTATTGGGCTGTTACAGGTGAATTTACGCGTTGGGGCGGACACATTATGAATCTTTTGGGTGTGGATACAAGCACTTGGGGTTATTTTAAGATTCTAGGTTTGCAAGGAACTCCGCTAGATAGGGTAGATGGCGTGATGATTATTGGAATGTTTGCAGGGGCGTTTGCCGCTGCGGCAATGGCAAATAATATCAAGTTTCGTTTGCCTCAAAGCAATATTAGAATCGCTCAAGCCCTTATCGGTGGGATTATCGCAGGATTTGGTGCGAGGATTGGTATGGGTTGTAATTTGGCGAGTTTCTTTACAGGGATTCCACAATTTAGCTTACACGCGTGGTTTTTTACGATTATGACGCTTGTGGGCGTTTGGCTAGGCACAAAGGTCGTTTTGCTCCCGTTCTTTCGCTCCCATACAAAGCTAGAGAAAGTCAGCTCACAAAAAGACATTGGAACTAGCAAAGAAAATCAAAGTCGGGAAAAAATGCTTTTTGCGCTTGGTGTTTTGGTGCTACTTGGAGTGGGCATTTGGGTGGCTTATCTAATGACGCAAGGTAAGATTCCAGAGGGTAAGAAGATTCCTGTTTTGGCGATTGCTATGCTATTTGGTGTGGGCTTTGGCTTTATTATTTCACGCGCACAGATTTGCTTTACCTCTGCCTTTAGGGATTTATTCATCACAGGACGCGGATATATGGCAAGAGCGGTGATTGTGGGAATGATGGTCTCCACTATTGGTGTGTTTAGCTATATTATGCTAGGACTTCCGCCTAAAATTATGTGGGCTGCACCCAATGCGGTGATTGGTGGATTACTCTTTGGCTTTGGAATCGTGATTGCGGGGGGTTGTGAATGTGGTTGGATGTATCGTGCAGTTGAGGGGCAGGTGCATTATTGGATTGTAGGTGTTGGTAATGTCATTGGTTCTACGCTTCTAGCGGCGACTTGGGATTATTATGCAGAGCCACTTGCGACAAGCTTCCCTAAAATCAATCTTTTAGAATCCTTTGGCAATTATGGTGGCTTGGTGGTAAGCTATGTGCTGCTTTTTACATTCCTTGCCTTTGTGCTATGGATTGAGCGGCAATATTTTGCGAAAAATAAACGATTTGAACGCGCTTAAAGGAGTGAAAGAATGAAACAACAAGAAATTATCCCAAATTTTAGATTGGACTTGCAGGGTGAGCCTTGCCCTTACCCTGCGGTAAGAACTCTGGAGGTTTTGCCCGAGCTTAAAAGTGGCGAGATTTTGGAGGTGCTAAGCGATTGCCCCCAAAGCATTAATAATATCCCCATTGATGCGAAAAATCACGGCTATGAAGTGTTAGGAGTAGAGCAGCTAGGAGCCACGATAAGGTATTTGATTAAGAAGCCTTAAGAATCTTTAGAAAATTGTATATATTGTGCCATAATGACATACATAGACTTTCAAATATTGAAATCATAGAATCTATCTAATGGACAAAGCAAATCTTACGTTCGCTTCAAGCCTTGTTTGTGTGGTTTAAAAGGTTGCAAGGAGTAAAAAAGGATTTATTATGAGCAAAATTTTGCAGATTCTTGCTTTTATAGGCTTAATTTTCTTTATATATGGCTGTTCAACTCCTAGTCCTGCTTTTGTAGAATCTACTCCTGCTCCAAAAACTTTCATTCAAAGTAAATCCGCTCTTAAAAAGGCGTATCAAAAATATCATTTCACGCAAGAATTTTATTGTCGCGTAGAGTTTGACACAACCACCCTTAAAATTATTCCCTCTCCTAAATACACCCCACGCAATGCACTTACAAAGCAAGGCAAACCCAATATTCGCGCACAAAGAATTGAATTTGAGCATATTATGCCCGCTCATCGTTTTGGAAAAGATTTGCCGTGTTGGCAAAATGGTGGACGCAAAGCCTGTGCAAAAGATAAAAAATTTACCCAAATGGAATCAGATTTACGCAATCTCGTTCCTGCTATTGGTGAGATTAATGCTGATAGGAGCAATTATGAGTATGCAGACGCTCCTGAAGAGATTGTCTTTTCGCAATATGGTGCGTGTGAGGTCTATACCGATTTTAAAGCAAAAAGATTCTATCCTGCAGTTTATTCAAAAGGTTTTATCGCACGAGTGTATCTTTATATGAGCGAAAAATATGGCATTGTGCTTGAATCTAAAGAGAGAGCATTAATGCAGCAGTGGGATAAACTCTATCCACCGAGTGAATATGAAAAGGAGCTTTTGCGCACCCAACAAACACAACCTTAAGATGTTCTAATGTAGCTATATAGAAAGATTTGAATACAAAACTTAGTTACTAAAGTTAGAAAGAATCTACAAAAGCTATCAAGCAGTGAAATGCCACTAGAATATGCGTAATTTAGGCAATTAATGCTATAATGCACTTTTTGGAGGCGCAAAAAAATGAGAAATATCATCTAAAAAGTTTATCACTTTCTTTGTTGCAAGAAAAAGGATTGTCCTATTTCTCTATTTTTGATATTCGCTCAACCCAAGCCTTTTTAAGTGCGCATTTACAAGGTTCATTCCACGCAAAAGATGAGGGAGAAATCATAGAATCTTTAAGAATAAGCCATAATTATTGTATGGTAGTCTTAAATCAAGGAGTTCAAAATCTGTGAGTAAGAATTATGCACTAGTAAAAGACAAAATAAATACAGATGAGTATAAACAATACTCCCATAATAATTTCTCAAGATTCCATAAAATAACAGCCTATTTAGCGATGTTTCCACCTAATCTTCCCTATTATTTTATTAAAAAATATTCTCAAGAAGGAGATTTGATTTTTGACCCATTTTCTGGGAGAGGGACGACACCATTTGAAGCTTGCAGAATGGGAAGAAAGGGTATAGGAAACGACTTAAATCCTCTTGCAGTATGTTTAACAAAAAGTAAAGTTGATATTCCAAAGAAGTGTAATATATTAAAGAGACTTCAAGCGTTAGAGCAAAACTTTGTAGAAGCACCTATTACAGATAAGCAAATTAATGATATTCCAAATGATATTAAAATGCTTTATGAAGAAAGCGAAACCTTGCCACAACTTGTATATCTAAAAAATAATTTAAATAAAAATAGAAAGATTGATAATTTTATTCTTGCAGTTTTAACAGGAATTATGCACGGCAAACATAGAAAAGATGGGACTTCAATTTATTGTAGCATTGATATGCCTAATACTTTTAGTATGTCGCCTAATTATATCCGTAATTTCATTGCCAAACATCATCTTAAAAAAATAAAACAAAATGTTTTTGAACTTTTACAACAACGCATTGAGCATTTATTTCAAAATCAAACAAAAGAATTTCAAAGTTTAGATTCTTATCAAAAAGGTGATTGCTTTAATAAAGATGCAATCAAAAGCACAAAAAAAATCATTAAAAAATATGGAGAAAATAGTGTCCAACTCATTATTACTTCCCCTCCATACTTAAAAAACATTAATTATGGTAAATATAATTGGATTAGGCTTTGGTTGCTCAATAAGGAAGTAAAAGAAGTAGATAAGAATGTAAGTATTTATCATAATATGCAAAAAATTAAAGGTTTAAAAGATAATTTAGCATTTGAAAATTATGCTAAATATATGCAAGAACTCTTCAAAAGTTGGGAAAAAATTTTGAAGCCAAAATCCTATGCTTTTGTTGTTATTGGAGATATTGACAAGCGCAACCTTGCAAAAGACACTTGGGATTACATACAAAATAATGGTGGGTGCAAATTACGACTTAAACACATTGCCGAAGATGTCATTGCCAATGATAAAGAAAAAAAAGTAACAAGAATTTGGGGTGCAAAAAAAGGCAAGGCAACAAAAATTGATAGAATCTTAGTTTTGCAAAAGGAGTAGGCAATGGGAATTACAGATTTATTTTCGGAACAATCTCAAAGAGAGTTAAGAGAAGCAAAAATAAATTTTTTTGAGGAGATTAAAAAAGAGGAAAATTTTGTTGGGAGTTTGTATGATTTGGATTACGAAGAAGCCAAAATCTTAGTCAATGATTTTGATAAGAATTCCGTTAAAGGTTTGCCTCACGGTTGCTTATTGGTTGCAATCTATAATAATGAATTAAGACAAAACCAAACAGAGGCTATTTTGCTTAGAGTGATTGGAGTTTGCGAAATTCCACAAAAGAAAGAGATTATCCAAAGTATGACAGATTCTTATATTTCAAAAAAAGAAAATAGAGCAAACACAGACCCTGATATTTATACAAAATATTTTTATCAATTCTCGGGCTTATCTTGTAGGGTTCTAGGGACATTCTTTTTAAATAAAGATAAAAAATTAATCTTTGGAACAGATATAGAAAATTTCTTAGGAGCGCATAATTATAGAGTGTATAAGCCTCAAAAACAGCAACTACAAATCATTGTAAATGAGAATACAGAATCTAGCAATAACGAAACACAAGAAAAGATAGGAATCCTAAGATATGCTTCTAGCCAATCTTATGATGAAGATAAAAACTATGCTCCAGATGTTTTCTTAAGGACAAATGATATAGTTGCAAGACGCACAGCCTTTTTTGGAATGACAAGAACAGGTAAGTCTAATACAATCAAGATTATTATCAGTGCTATTGAGAATCTCAATGTAAAACAAGAGAGAAAAATAGGGCAAATTATTTTTGATGTTAATGGTGAATATACTTTTAGCAATAGACAAGATGAAGGCTCAATCTATGATAGATTCAAACAAAGAGTCATTCGCTTTAGTACTTCGCTTAAAAAATCCCAACAGCACCCAGATGTTAGAGCGGTGCAGTATAATTTTTATAATGATGAAACTTTGGAAGAATCCTTTAACTTGCTGTGTGATGAGTTGGAAAATAATATGGGAGGGACAAAATATATTGATGCCTTTAGAAATGTTTCTTTGTTTGATATTGGAGACAAATATAGTTCTAAAGAAAGAAACAGATTGAGAAAAATTGCTTTATATAAATGTATATTATTTAATGCAAAATTTTCTATTGCTGAAAATTATAAATTATTTTTTTCTGGTATTGATGGATTTCCTATACCAAAAAATGGATTCACAATTAGAGAAGCTATGGAATGGTTTGAAAAAGCTGAAGAATCTTTAAAAAAAGGACAATCTTCAAGTGGAGAAAAATATTGGGATAGCGATTATGAATCTTTATATAATATGCTTTTTAAAAGACAGGGGGCAGGGTTTAATTCTTTACTTAATTTTAACAAACTACATTCTTTAAAAGGAGGTAATGACTATAAAAAAGATATAGATTCTGCATTGCGTGAGGGAAAAATTATTTTAGTAGATTTATCTACTGCTTCAACCGAAACACAGCAAAAATATATTGATAGGCTTTGCTCCCATATATTTGCCAAATCTATGGAAAAATTCACTAATGATGAAGAACCCGAATTTATCCAAATGTATTTTGAAGAAGCACATAATATTTTTCCAAAAGATGATAAAGATTTAAAAAATATTTATAATCGTTTGGCAAAAGAGGGAGCAAAGCTTAAAATTGGCATTAGTTACTCTACTCAAGAAGTCAGTTCTATCGCTCCAAGTATTTTAAAAAATACGCAGAATTGGTTCATTTCTCATCTTAACAATAAAGATGAAATTAAGGCGTTAGAAAAGTATTATGATTTTGCTGATTTTTCTCAAAACATTATTCGCAATAGTGATGTGGGATTTGCTAGAGTAAAAACTTATTCCAATAATTTTATTGTACCTGTTCAGATTCAAAAATTTGAAGTAAGGGATTAAAATGGCATATTTTAACGAAAAAGCCTCTAAAATTAATCATCAATATATTATTGAGAATCCAAAGGTTAAAGATTATCTTGCAAAATGCGAAAAGATAGGACAAAATCTACCTTTGGAAGTGGATTCACAATCTCTTACTTTTCCGATACTCAATATGCAGGATAAATTTTCCTCTTGCATTGAGCGTGTCATAACTATAGACGGTGGCTACCAAGAAGTAAATATCAGCGAGAATTTCCCCTCACAAAAACTTTGCTATTACAATATAGGCATTCTTATGTTTAGCGTTGAGGATTTAAAAGCAGTTGAAAGGCAACAAACAATCAATCCAAGCGATATAGGTAAATTAGAGAATCTTGAGCGATTTAACTTTGTGATACCCACACAAAATATTCGTTTAAAAAATGAGGATTTTATTACTACATTTAGAAAAACACTCTATGAAGAAATTTTTCTCAAAAATTATTTGAGTGAGGGAAATGAAAAAAGTTCATTTATTCATACAATTAAATGGCTTATTTTTAAAGAATATTTAGATTCAGATTCTAGGGGCAAAGGCTCTATAAAATTTGCTTGTCCTTGTTGCGGAGAAATACAAATATTCCAAAAACAAACACCTGATTATTTAGATGAGAAAAATAATTTTATGCGTTGCAAAAATAAAAAATGTGAAAATATCATCTACATTACAGATTGTTTTGACTTGCATACTTTGATTGATGAAATCAATGGAGCAACACTGATAGAATCTTATATTATGAGTGCTTTTGAAGTTGTTTTAATGTTCTCAATGTTTCGATTCCTTTTTGAAGAAAACACTATACAATGGCTACCAAAGATTCTTTTTATTAAAGATGGTCCATTGGCTTTGTTTAGTCGTCTTGATGATTTTGCTTTTAAGGTTGTGCGTCCGTTTATACAATTTCTTTATGCAAAATCTTTGAATGAAAATATAAGCTATATTAATCTTGTAGGCTTGGACAAAAGTGGCATGTTTGTGGAACATCTTAAAAGTATAGAATCTAAAATTCCTTTGGGAAGTATTCTTTTACCAAATTTAGATTATATGAGAAAATACATCACGGGAAACAATACTTCGGTTTTTGGAGAAAATACTTATTTTGGGATTAAGATGTTCGTAAGAAAAGAAAAAGAATTGTCCTTTGTTTTAGATGTAGCGATTCCATTTGATGAAAGCATCACATACAAGGATTATATCAAACAACCAAAAATTGAAGATTTTCTCTCATTAAACAATATTTTAGAAGTATTGTTTCGGCTTAAATGTGATTTATATGAAAAATCTTTTATTCCTATTGCTATGGTTAATAAGCTCGTTTCTTTATCTAATATTCCAAGTAAAAAGATATTAACTATTTTTTCGCAAGAAAAATTATGCTAAACTACCCAATAATTCATTCTAAACTAGGAGTTTGTATGCCTACAAGTGAGAGTTTCAAGGATTTTGTGTTAGAGAATCTTAACAGCGCATTAGAGGATACGGCTTATTGCTTTAGTGCTAAAAAGATGTTTGGCGAATACTGCATTTATGTGCTTGATAGAGGAGAGAGTGTGCCTAAGCCTATTTTCTTGCTTTGTGATGAGGTGCTTTTTGTCAAGCAATTTGAGATTCTCAAACCCCTTTTAGAATCCACCCCGCTTGGCTTTCCCTATGCAGGCGCAAAGGAATCTTATATCCTTGATGTGGATTCTTTGGAGACTTTAAGAGAAGTCGTGCTTATCCTTGCTCCCACTCTGCCCACTCCAAAGCCTAAAAAACCCAAACAACGCAAAACCCCCAAAAGAGCTACAAAATAAATCTCCCAAATCAATCTTTCCTAAACCCGCTCACAAATTGTGTAAGAGTAGCTAGAAGTTTCTTTTCTTGCTTCTTTTTGGAGTTTGCACAAAATTGCAATGCAAGTTCATTAAGCGCACCAGAGAGCGCAAATGTCATCAACTGCGTATCTACTTTATCGCGCAGATAACCTTGTGCCTTTAGTTCCTCAATATGTGTCTGCAATACATTCATTGAATGCTTCGCATCAACGCTTCTCCACACTTCCCAACCAAGCACAGCGGGTGCATCAACTAATAATATCTGCCTATTTCCCTTTGCATTTGCTGCTTTGATAAACCCCACACAGCCTAATATCAGTTGTTCCCACGCCTCATTACTTTTCAAAGCTTGTTTTTGTATCTGCGTGGCAACTTCTTCTTGCACACTCTCTAGCACAGCGACAAAAAGCCCTTGCTTGTTTTTGAAATGATGATATACCGCCCCGCGCGTTACATTTGCTTCTTCTACGATTTTTTCTAGTGCGACCTCAAAATATCCATATTTTGCAAAATGTGCTCGCGCAACGCTTAATAAGGCGGAGGTAGTTTTGCGTGTAGCTTCTTTGTTTGTCATAATACACCGCTAGAATAATTGCTTAAAGCTCTGTGCCATTTATTTTCCTCTCTTTTGTTGATTTTTATTTTGATTTCTCTCTCCGTGTTTGATTATCCACTCACACGCCTTGCTTGTCCCGCCTTGTTGCCATTGTGCGATGAGAGCTTGCGCTTTTAGCGGTGCTTCTTTATACAAATCATTGAGATTATTCCCCACGCTTTTTTGCACAAACTTTTGCGAATCATCTTTTAAGTTTGTCAAAATCATCGCATACTTTTCAAACTCATCAAGCGCGACAAGGAGCTTTGGCGACCAAGGCAGGTGGATTCTCACACCCTCGCTTGCAAGTCTGCGGATATGCACATTACTATCCTTGCTCCACAAAATGAGTTCGTCCATTACTTCCTTTGGGTGTTCTCTTAGAATCGGGCGGATAGCGTATTCACCTGTAAAACGCTTGGTAAGCTCTTTGATGAAGCTTAAAGAAAGCTGCCAATTTGTATTGCCATAGCATTCCACATAGCGTGAAATAGGAAATAACCAATAGCCAAAGCTAAACATTCCCTCCGCTTTTTCTAGCTCCTCACCAAGTAGATGAAAAAAGCTTTGAATGTTTTTGTCATAATCTCCCATTGTCTTAACCATTGCATCTACGATACAATCCAATCTTGCAAAGAGTTCCTTATCCTCTAAATTGCCCTGCAACATTGCACAAAACTTTTGCGCTTCAAATTCTGGCATTACACTTAGAATCTTTTGGGATAACTCCACGATATAGGCATCATCATAATGCTCTTTGTGTTTCATTTTGCCCCCTAAATTTTATAATACTATAACATACATACATTCTGTATGTCAATATGAAGAGATAAAATCAACAAAAATAAGAATAAAGATTGGGCAAAAGAGGCTATCAAACTTTTTAAAGAGAGGAGAGAAAAGAACCTTCAGACAAAACCAAATAATCCCTTGATTTTTTTGATATAATCCCGCTTTAGACATACGCACAAACGGAGAAAAAATGAAAAAAATTCTTTGTTTTATTTGTTTGGTAACTTTTACTTTTGGTCTTGATTTTGACAAACTAGGGTTAAATGTAGAATTATTAAACAATAAGGATTATACGCAAGCAAAAGCTTTATTAAAAGGCTTGGAATCTCGTGCAAAGCAACGCGATTTGAGTTTTGAGGATTATCAAAAATTAGAAGCATTAATACCGTGTGAAATGTCACCTTTTGAGGATTGCGTAACACCGGGATTTGTTACTAATGCAGCTTATTTCTTCACTAAATTTATGGCAAAAGAGTTTGGACATTTATTTGCAGAATATGGAATGGGCTCGAATATGGGATATGAAAATTTTGAATATAAAAAAGAATATTCTCTTTACGATGAGATTGTATTTTGGTTTCCAATAAACAAAAATAGCCCTTCACAAAAAGAGGAGTATGCGAACTTCCTTTTTATGAAAAAGCATTTTAAAATAGCAACAAGAATAGATGATAATGGTGAGAGAGAAGAAAGTTGTCAGTATGTTACTGCAGAAAGCGGAGGGTGTGAGTTTGCCCCTAAAAAGCCTCTTGTCTTGCGAGGAGTGCTAAAAGTTATACAAGATTTCCACTTGCAACCTGCAAGACTAGGGTCTTGTGATGATGGCTCTTCTCCTTATATTGCCTTTGAACCACATAATAAGAATCTTGTTTTTGCGTTTGGAGAAGTTGATTTAACACATAACCAAACTTATTATAATCTTTTTGCGCCGCTTTTGCCAAAGTGGTATAAAGAGGGGCTTGGTGGGAGTGTGAACTTTGAAGTAGAGCTAGAACTTAAAAGCGTAATGCCGTGGAAATTTTCTTGTAATGACGGAAATTCGATACAGATTAAGAATATTAAGATTCTTAAAAAGATTTCAGAAAATCCAAGCCAAAAGAAAGATTATGAAGATAACAAGTATTATAAAGTAACCCTTAATACTTCGGATAACTATGTGAATCTGCGCGATAAGCCAAATGGGAAGATTCTAGCGCAAATTTTTACAAAAGATAAAGAAAACATTAAACTTATCAATCTCTCAAATATGCTTTGGAGTATAAATAAAATAAGCGAGTGGCAAAGACAAATTGGCTATAAGCAAAAACTAGATTTTGAAGATGAACCAAAGCTTGAACAAGAATGGATAAAAGTATTGTATTTCCCACCCAATGCACAAAAGATTAAAGATACAAAAATTGGCTATATCCATAAATCACAGATTGAAATAACACCTTATATAGCAGACTTTTACTAATAAATCTGCCTTATAAGATTTGACACAAGGAGACAAATATGAAACATAGAATCTTTCCCAATCCAAACAATCCTTTTCCAATCAAGGGCGTGGATTATGTCTGCTATGTCAAGCCCATCATACAGAATCCAAATGTCATCGTGGGCGACTTTACATACATTAGTGATAGCGATTTTGAGCGGCATATCAGCCACCATTACGCATTTAATGGAGATAAACTTATCATTGGTAAATTTTGTCAAATCGCTGCGGGTGTGGAATTTGTGATGAATGGCGCAAATCATCAAATGAATGCAGTCAGCACCTTCCCCTTTAATATTTTTGAGGGTTGGAATGCACCGCCTCCAACGCCTGAAAATCTGCCTCTTAAGGGTGATACGATGATTGGCAATGATGTGTGGATTGGGCAAAATGCCACGATTTTACCCGGTGTGCATATTGGCGATGGTGCAATTATCGGCGCAAATGCTGTTGTTGGAAGAGATGTTGCGCCTTATAGCATTGTGGTGGGGAATCCCGCAAGAGAAATTAAGAAGCGATTTGACGGGGAGCTGATTGCGCTTTTACTTGCGTTTCAATGGTGGGAGAAAAGCATAGATGAGATTCAAACCCTTATCCCGCTTCTTACTTGCAACGACTTGCAAAGGGTAAAAAGGGAGATAAAGAAAAGGATATAAACAACAAAAAGTTTATTTGGCTTTACCCGAAGATTCTTTTACTATCTCTGCAAGGAGGTTTGAAATAGTCTCAACGACTTTAGTATTCTTAATGCGATACTCTTTTGCAAGTTGCTTTATATCTGTGGTTTTGATAAAAACATTGTAAGAGGCGTCCTGATAAACTAAAATCTTAAGGGGCAATTCCAAAGCTATATTTGGATTCTCTTGCATTAAAAATGTTCCCACTTTAGGATTGCCAAAGACAATGGTTTTAGTTGGTGCAAGTTCTAATTTCGCATTTTTTGCAGCAGAGGTAAAATCAAACTCGGCAAATATAGGAATATTTCGCTTAAGAATAGAATCTTTAACTTTAGTCAATGTCGTAGAAAAATCATATTGGCTTTTTACAGGTTCCATTGCATAAGCTCCACTTGAAAATAAAAGAAACAACGCTCCGATGCAGGAATATTTTTTAAAAAATCGCATTTTCATTCTCCTTAAGTTGATGTATTTTTTGAGATTGTAGAATCTCATTTGTTTTTTATTGCTTTCTTCACACACTTTATCGCCCAATCATAATGACTTGAAGTTGCGCTCACACAATAGCTTCCAAGACTTGTATTGCCACACCAAGCATAATGCTTTTTTACAAAAAGTGTCTTTGGGGGCAGAGATTCTATCAACGCAATGCAATTTGTAAAGCTTTCTTGCAACATCTCTTTTGCCTTTTGTAATGGGGTGCTTTGGTGTTTTTGTAAAATCTCTCTATTATATTTGGGATAAGTTTTGAAATTATAAGGTGCGGGGAGAAAAGGCACAAAATCACTTGTTTTGTTAAGATTTGTCTGCACAAATGTAAGCAGCAATTCCTGCCATTCATACAAATGTGTCAGCACATCACGCAAAGTTTTATCACGCTCATTATAAGGCAGTTCCGCTTCCTGCAAGTGCAAAGGCATTTTTTCAATGAGCGCAAAAAGCTTAGCAAAATTCTCTTTTGCAGTTTCTAAAAGAGCGGCTTTGTTTGTAGGGCGAGGCATAATAGAGAATCCTTAAAGCTTGAATTTACAAAAAGCACCGTTATTATACCTTAAGAATTTAAAATCTTTGTGTATTTTAAAGCCTCTTTTTGATAAGGCAAGGCAAGAAATTCACCCTTAAAATATGAATCCATAAGCTCTTTAGCGTTTTTGGCAAAGAATTTCTCCATTGTTTTAAGCGTTTTTGAAGCTTGTTTTAAATCCCCAAGTGCGTAGCATTCATAGAGCTTTTTGCATTCTTTAGGCTTTAAAAAATGGGGTAAAAATTTATATTCCTTGCCTAGAGAAAAAGCAAAGTTATTTTGGCGTAGTGCCACACGCCAAGAAAGTAAGATTAAAAGCCCCTCCCTCATCATCGCTAAATGTGCATTTGCAAGCAGAATCTCGCCACGCAAAATGTCCTTGTGTGTGCAAACATACAACCAATATAATTCATTGCAACAATCTAAAAAGCTTTGTTTGGTAAGAGGCTTCACAAAAAACGCACTATCGCTTGGCTCACTTACGGGCATAAAAAGATTATCCTTATCGAGCAAAACACGCATTAGTCTTTCATCGTCCTTATACCATTTTATGTCTGTTAGGGGGATAAGGCTCAAATCTATGCGCACCCCATCATCAAAAAGCATCAAATAACTAAACCAACCCTCCCTTAAATCAGGTGGGTAAAGTTCCATAGCTTCAGGCTTTTGGAGCATTAAAATATTGCCAAAATTTTTAAGCCACTCATCATTGTTTTTTAAAGATTCTAAATTTTGAAGACTTAAGAAAAACGAAATATCATAATCGCAAAATTTATCTTGCTTGATATTGGGATTTGCCCTTGAGCCTTCCAAAGTAACCGCGCGAATAGAATCTGTGCGTTTAGCAAAATCTAAAATACAAGCGAAAATTTCTTTTTGTGCGCGCATTGTGGATTGTATCGCTTTAGGCATATTTTCTCCTTTTTTATTTCTTATCCCCTTTGGCTTAAAAATAGTCCAAGAAGCGTAAGGATTCCACCGATAATAATATACACGCTTAGCACCTCGCCCAAACTCACACACGCGGCTATCACGCCAATGACAGGCACACTATAAATATACGCACTTGCCTTAAGAGAGCCAAGCAGTTTTAAAGAGGCATTCCACGATAAATAGCATAATCCAGAGGCGATAAGCCCAAGAAAAAATAAGTTAGCAAGATTACTCACTTTGGTGTAGCGTGTGAAATCCTGCAATGTGTGAAAATCCCCCTGCAAAATACCTGATTGATACAAGGTAAAAGGCAGAGTGAAAAGCAGCCCATAAAAAAAGATTCTTTTGAGAATCACAAGGTGTGAAATCCCCTTAAAACGCGCAAAAATCATCTCCAAAACAAGCGTATAAACAGACCAAATGATACCTGCTAAGATACACAGCAAATCGCCGATAGGATAGATTTGCAAACTCAATTCACCCTGAAATATCACTAAAAAAATCCCTACAAATGACACAAAAAAGCCTAAAATAAAGAATCTACTTAGTTTTTTGCCATAGACAAAGGCAAAGAGCAGCCCTGTGAAAAAGGGATTGATAGCCACAAGCAGCGAGGCATTTGAGGCAGTTGTATAGAGCAAAGCAACATTTTCGGCAAGAAAATACAAGCAACCCCCGCTAAGCCCTGCAAGGATAAAGAGAATCTCATTAGAAAAGCTGACAAAGGTAATGCGTTGTGTGTGTAATTTGACGCACAAGAGGCTTAAGAATACATAGGCGATAAAAAAGCGAATAAAGAGAATCTCCGTAGGAGCAAAATCAGGCAATAAAATCTTCGTGGAACTAAAGGTAACACCCCAAACGAGGATTGTAAAAATAGCGAGCAAATGCCCTTTTGCAGGATTAGAAAGCATTGTGTTTCTCTTTTATTTTTTAATTTTCAAACCCTGCATTTTATCGAAAAAAGCAAGTTTGAACAAACTTTTGGGGCTTTTAGAGAATAAAATTCCTCGAGATTTAAATAAACTTGATGCTATGTTTGAGGATTATAGAAATTCTGATTTTATACCAAAAAATACAGCAGATATTTCACGCTCTATTAAAGATATATCAGAAGGCATTTTGCTTGATATTGGCACAAAGAAATTTTAATTTACCTCTTGACAGATACTAGGTATCAGGCTTTATAATATCACCAAAAATATCAAGGTGAAATGATGGCTTACACAATTATCGAGGTAGAGCGCAAAACAGGGATTCCCTCTACAAAGATACGATTTTGGATTAAAAAGGGATTATTTCCCTTTTTGCAAAGTGATGAGAACAATGTGCGCTATTTTAGTGAAAGCGATATAGATGCTTTGCGCTGGGTAGAGTATTTGAGGCAAACCAAAATGGAGATAAAGACTATCAAGCTTTATATGGATTTGTATGTGCAAGGTGAAAGCACGATTGCAGAGCGCAAGGAAATGGTAAAAAATCAAATAGAATTTGTCAAAGAGGACTTAAAGAAAACCCAAGAGATTCTAAGAATCTTAGAGCAAAAGCATAAATTTTACGAACAGCTTGATTGCGTCAATCCTACAAAATGCTTAGTGAAATAGTATAAAAAGTGCAAAATGTGTTTGTTTTATAGAATCTTTAGCCTCAAGCAAGAGGAATTAAAGCTTTTGCTTTATTCATTTTTGTTTATCTTTATGCTTTTTAGCTCTTATGCGATTTTACGCCCCTTGCGAGATGCTTTAGGCTTAGAAGGCGGACAAGAAGAGCTAAAATGGCTTTTTTTAGCGACTTTTATCCTCGCACTTTTTTGCTCCTTAGCTCTAATGTTTGTTGCTTCAAAGATTAAAAAGAAATTTTATATTGATGTGGTTTTGATATTTTTTGCATTCAATCTCTTGCTTTTTTATGCCGCAATGACTCATTTTAAGCCAAATACAACTGCTTTTTTGTGGCTTTGCAAGATTTTTTATGTATGGGTAAGTATTTTTAATCTCTGCGTATTTAGCACAGCGTGGAGTTTGCTTGCTGATATTTTGAATAAAGATATGAGTAAAAGACTTTTTGGGATTATTAGCGCAGGAGCGAGTTTAGGAAGTATAGTAGGCGCAGCAAGTGTAGGGATTCTCGCTTCATATTTAGAGGTAAGCTCTCTTATTTTTGGCTCGATTCTTTTATTCATAGGCGCGATAGTGCTTAAAAATATGATGATAAAAGAAGCAGGGTTGCATTTGCATATCCAGGAGCATTTTCTTACAAAATTTAATCAACCCATAGGGGCAAAAAATCCTTTCATCGGCTTTAAACTCATAGTCCAATCAAAATATCTTTTAATGCTTTGTGCTTTTATTGTGTTGCTTACAAGTGTCTCAACATTCTTATATATGGAGCAAATGCGGATTGTTAAGGAGGTTTTCCCCACGCGTGAAGCACGAACTGCTGCTTTTGCATTGATTGATGTAATTGTGCAAAGCTTTTCTTTAATCATTCAAATCTTTTTCACAGCTAAAATTACACAATTTTTTGGCATAAAAATGCTCCTCTCAACACTTGGGTTTCTTATGTGTGTAGGTTTTATCATCTTAAGTTTTACTCACCCGGCATTTTTGCCTCTCGCCATAGTGATGAGCATAAGACGCATAGGTGAGTATTCTTTGGTAAAGCCCGGACGCGAAATGCTCTTTGTGCCACTAGATGCAGATTCTAAATATAAGGTAAAAAACTTTTTAGATACCGTGGTATATCGTGGAGGAGACGCACTCTCTGCACAAGTTGAGGGCTTATTAGCGAGTGTAGGAATTATGTGTGTATTATTAATCGGGGCTTTGCTTTCTTTTATATGGGGAATCTGCGGAGGTATTTTAGCAAAGCATTATGAGGAAAATAAGTTTGAGTGATGCACATTCAAAAATAGTTATCCCTTTAAGCAAAAGATTGATAGAATCCTTAAAAAATAAGGATAAAAATAATAAGGACTTCAAATGCAATATGTAGTAAAAATACTCTTAGTTAAGACTTTACTTTGCTCTATTTTTGTCTCTAGTATATTGGGTGCAAACCCTTCGGCAAAGATTCCAGAAGTTGATGAAAAACTCATTGATATAATGCTTTCTCGCCTTATTTATGGGGTGAAATGCGATGAAATGGCGATGATTTCACATTTTGACCCTAGTGTGCTTTGGGTAAAAGATAAAGATAAAATCAATATCCAAAAAATACAAGACAAAATTCGCTATCTCCGCTTTGCAGGGAGGATTCTATCAGGGGGTATTGCAAGTGGAAATAGCACTTACACAAGCCCAAGCAGAGATTTTTCCTATACGCTCAATGGGACAGATTTAGAGGTTACAAGCATTTGTGATAAACAACATCTTGTTTTAAGCAATTATGATAAAGAAAAAGAACCCTATAATCTCAAGCTTCGTGCAAAACCGGCTAAAGAGGTTGCCATTGTGATAAATGTCGCAAATTCAATGAAAGATTATATTTTTGAGTTTAAAGACATCGCGCCCCTTATTGCTAAGCATATACTTGAAGAAGATAAGGAGAGCTATGCCAAAATCACACTTGTAAGTTTTAGCGATTATGATGTGAAAGATTATGATGATGTGTTTAGCACAAAAGAGTTTGTCGAGAATACTAAAAAATTAAAAGCCCTCAAGTCTTACTCAAGATTTGTAAATTATGCCCTTATTCAAGCAATGAGCCATTTTACAAAAGATAATGGATTGAAAAAAGAAATTTTTCTTATCACCGATGGCAATCCAGATGATATGGGAAGTGTAGAAAAAATGCTCTATCTTACAAAGAATCTTAATCGCAATATTGTGCAAAATAGCGGCGGCTCTAAGAAAAATTGGGTTACAATCCACACCCTAGCTTTGAGTAAAAATTTAAATGCCTTAAAAGAACTAACTCTTGCCACAGGTGGAAATTTCTATGAGCCAAGTAGCACTTATGAATTTAAAAAGTTACTTTTAAGATTATGCAACAATGGTAAAGATGTAGATCCTAGAGAAATAAATGTGATTGTTCCAAGCAAAACACATAAAATCTATGACCCTGATAACCCAGACAATCCACCTAAAAAATAGAATCTAAGACTTATAGAGTTGCTAATGTAAGGTGGAGATAAAAATATGAGTTTAAACATTGGCAAGATTTGAATTAAATTTTATATGTCACACATAGCCATACTTAGTGCGCTGTGTCGCTAAATAGTAAAGAATCACTAAAAAGCTTAAAAATTCAGCCACAATCACCGCGCCAAAGATTCCATTAATGCCTAAAAATAGAGGCAAAATAAGCACACAAAGCACTTGAAAAACAAAGGTGCGCAAAAAGGCGATGATAGCAGAGACTACGCCATTGTTCAGCGCGGTAAAAAACGCACTTGTCCAAATGTTAAGCCCCATAAAAATATAGGCGATTCCATAAATTTTACAAGCGGACGCGGTAAGCTCCAATAAAGATTCATCATAGCTTACAAAAATGTAGCTTAAAGGCTTTGCAAAAGCTTGACAAAAGACAAAAACGCCCACGCCACATACCGCCATAATCGCAAGACTTTTTTGCAACAAACTTGCAAGTTCCCTTTTGTCCCCTGCCCCATATTGAAAGCTAATGGTTTGAGAACTTGCAATGCTATACCCGCGAAACAATGCACAAAAGATAATGTTTAAATACATCACCACACCAAAGGCAGCAATCCCATCTTGCCCCACAAGGCGCATAAGTTGGTAATTGTAAAGAATATTGACAAGAGAGAGGGAGAGTTGGGAGACCATTTCGCTTGAGCCATTCATACAAGTGCGAAACAATATCACGCTATGCGCTTTGATAGCCTTTAATCCTTGCAAAATATCTAATCTAAGGGCTACCTCACTTTTACGCATAAAATAGACAAGTGGAAACATACCCGCTATTAACCAAGCTACTGCCGTAGCCACTGCTGCACCTAAGATTCCAAGCTCACATACAACAATCAAGACAAAATCTAAAACGACATTGCAAAGCCCCGCAATAAGGCTAATTTGAAAGCTAAGGTTGGGTTTATTCACCACAGAAAAGAAGCTTAAAAAGGCTTGTTGCAAAATAAAAGACGGAGTGATAGCAAAGAGAATCCTCCCATACACCACGCAAGATTCTAAAAGCTCACCCTCGCTTCCTAA
Source organism: Helicobacter japonicus (assembly GCF_000762845.2). GTDB lineage: Bacteria > Campylobacterota > Campylobacteria > Campylobacterales > Helicobacteraceae > Helicobacter_C > Helicobacter_C japonicus. Next base: position 281,324 of record NZ_JRMQ02000002.1, read on the forward strand.
GGCAATAGCAATCTCGGGCGTGAAAAGAAAGCCAAGAGCGGAAATAATGACACCAAAAAGCGTAAAATACACGATGATAAGCGAAAAATAAGTGTTAGCTAATCCCGCCTTGCCCTCTCCCAAAGTTTTTGCGACAATCGCACTGCCTCCCGCTCCAAGCATAAAACCCACCGCACCAAAGCCAATCAGCACAGGAATCATTAGATTTACCGCTGCAAAAGCAGCAGTTCCCACATAGTTTGCGACAAAAAATCCATCAATAATGCCAAAAATAGACATACTCACAATTACCAGCACAGAGGGCAAGGCAAAAGTAAGCAAGTCTTTGATGTTAAAATGCTTTGCAAGAGGATTTGTGTTTAAGGGATTTGTTTGTGGAGTGTTTGTAGAATTTATATTCTTGGAATCTTTGCTCATAAAGCCCCTTTTGGTGTTTTATAAGCGTATTATACAAAAACAATCACTTTCTTAAAATATGCAGATATTCCAAAGTGGAATCTTGCTTTTGGATTCGCTTAGAATCTGCCTTAAACCGCTGGTGCTTTTGGGTAACAAAAGAGTATTTGCCATATTTTTCAAAAATCTCTTGAATCTGCTCCAAACTAAGCAATCCCTCATCATTATAGCTTAGAAAAATCCACTCAAAATTTGCATTTTTGATGAGGTTTTCTAGCGCGTCTGCGACTTTTGCTTGTCTGCACCAAGCCGACTTTTCATACTCCCTTAAGCCTGTTTTGCCCTTTGGGATAAAGTCATCATACAAGGCAATCGTGTTTAAAAGATGATAGTTTGCGCCATACTCTCGCGCATTATAAGGCGGGTCAAGGTAGAGAATATCGCCCTTTATTTTGGTAATAAGTGTATTTGCGTCCTCATTAAATACCAAATGTTCGTTTTCATTGCATTCAAATTCCGCAGGATTTAGAATAAAACCTTTGTGCGCACTTTTTTTAAGGTGCTTTAGAAACGCTCCATACACAGAAGCGGTGTTTGCAACCTTATCAGCAGATTCTAAAAGAGAGGCAAGGAGAAAATAATATTCTTGTTTGTTGATGAATTTTTCCTCTTTCCATTGCGCAATTTGAGAGCGCACAGCGTCAATCCTTTGTGCATTTTCATCACTAAAATATTGCCTCCCACTCCCAGAACCAAGCGCATAGTGAGTATAGATTTTACCCTTTTGTGGTGGTGTTTGAATCGTATCATTAAGAATGTGGAGTAACTCATTAGCTCGGGCTAATTTTTGATGATTGCCAATATAATTTTGTGCCAAGACAAAGCTATAATATTCCTTATCGTTGCTGATAATCTGCTTGACTTGCGCTTTAAAAAGCCTTCCAACTACTGCAGTTCCAGCAAACATATCGCAAAAGATAGAATCTTTAAGGGGCTTTGTGTGGGCTTTTTGCAGCGTGGATTCTATGCTTGTTTGCAAAAAGTGAGAAAGTTTAAATTTAGAGCCAATGTAGTTCATTAAGTCTTAGGTTTGAAGCCATTTAATCTGATTGCAACTACTTCTCCAGTCGGTGGGTTTTTCTCTATGATATATGTTTCATTCAGTTTTGTTTTGGTAGTGCCACCTCTTGAGCCATCTCTAGCCCATGCGTATCCGTTATTAGAGCTTAATGGCTCATATTTTCCAACAAACTCACTTACATATACCCACCTTGAAACACCATTTTTATCAGGTTTGGCAAGTTCTAGAAATAAATCTGCTTGTGTTGCGTAACTGCTCATACATTCTCCTTTTTTAAAAAATTATTTCTATGCAATTATAGAATTAAAATACCTACTTTATATTCAAAAGCTTTTTCAAAAACTCTAAAAAATATTCCTTTGTATGTGTGCTTACTCTTTTAAAGTATTTTTCAACCACTCTTTTGCCATCATCAGAATCCGCTATTTCTATCACTCTCCCTGTTTTGTCATAAATCCACCTATCTCTATCAGGGCGGTTACACACTTGGCATTGAGGGATAACATTCCCAAACTCTAAAGGTAAAGCTGGATTCATGTGTCCCTCTTGTAATATAGTTCTTTCATTTTTTCTAAAATTATGAGGCTCTCCCTCCACGCTTCCACAAGTCGCACATTTATAACCATATTCTTTTTTTAAGCTTTCAAAGTCTGCGGATTCTATCCCACTTCGTCTATCGGGTTTAAATGAGGGATAAGGTTTTTCTAAAGTAATAAGTTGATAATATCCCGCTGGAATCTTTTGCCCTATATCGCCCCTCGTGCCTGAAACAATATAGAATCCGCCCTGCTTACTTAAGTGTCTTGCTTGTTGCACATCACTTACATTGGGGTAAAATGCTCTTATAAATTCTGTTAATTCCCCCTTTGAAACTGCTTGTGTATGAGGATAATTTCTTGCTAAATACACAAGAACTAAGGCGTCTTTAGTGTAATACCCTTTGGAATCTTTTAATTTCACAAGCTTTACCCCATAATCTTTAAGGTATTCTTCGTAATACTTAGCAATGGTTTTGAAGGTTTCTAAAACTTCTTGCTCATTCATTTTAAAATCCTGCTTTCTAAAACTTCTTGCTCTATTCGTTTTTTTGCTATTTCAAAATATTTTTTCTCAATCTCATAACCTATAAAAAAGCGATGATTGTTTAAAGCCGCAATGCCGTGAGAACCACTTCCCATAAAGGGGTCTAGCACGATTTGCTCCTCTTGCGTAAAAAGTCTAACAAGATGAGAGATGAGACATACAGGTTTAGGCGTTAAATGCTCTATTTTTATATTGCTCTCATTCTTTCTTGTGTGTTTGCTCACCTCCATTACATTGCTAGGAAACCTCCCATCTAAACTCTCTTTTGTGTTGATAAGCCCTAGTTTATGCTTTTGCCAATTTTGCACGAATGTTCCCTCTTTTGGTTTTTGTGCCATTACCATAGGTTCAATTTGAGGTTTTAATTGAGGTGTTTTATAGCCCTCTAATTCTTTGATTAAAGATTCTTTTTGCGCTTGTGTTAAATTTTTGTCCTTTTTGATAAAGTGTGTTTGAGAGAATGCTTTTGCTTGTCCCTCATATTTCCACGCTAACATATCTCGTATTTCAAATCCTGCCAAATCCAAACTCATTGCCATTCTATGATAAAGCCTCGCTTGAGAGAACACAATACAAAATCCACCGGGCTTTAAGATTCTATAAAATTCATTTGCTAGAGGATTCATAAACTCTTGCAATCTCTCCCCTTGAGCTTTATCAAATTTCATACCCACAGGTAAGCCCCCAATTACTCCACTTTTTGAAGCTTTGGTTTTAAGATTTGTATCATTCCATTCACTCCCCATACCATCAATAAAATAAGGTGGGTCAGTAATAATACAATCAATAGAATTATTAGAAAGTGCTTTAAGTCCCTCTGTGCAATCTTGGTTATAAATGCTAAATTTTGATGTAATAAATTGCGTATTAGAATCCTTAATGTTTTGCGCACTATCTATTCTTGCGGTCATAAATCCTCCTTGCATATCCTTAAAATCATCAAATTATAGCACAACAAAGATAAGCAAGCATTTCTAGTGGCTTTCACTCTACCTCTTGACAAAAAATAAGTGTAAGATTCTATAATATCACATATATTTTATGTTAAGGAGGAAGTATGTGTTTTACAATCAATGATGAAAACAACTTTTTCAAAGATAAAGAGAGTGCCTATATAGAGCCACCCAAAAAATGCCATTTTTGCTAAAAATAGCCGTTTATTTAGCGCAAAAAAGCGTCAAGAAAGAAGTGCTCATCGCTAAACTTTTGACTTGGTATCCTAAGGCAGCGGTGAGTTCTGCAGTTTTAGAAAGCCTCGTAGCTCACGATGATGCAGAGATTAATAAGCGGATTCTAAAAATCATTCGTGTGCAGGTTTCTATGCTGGTGGCTTGTCCATTTTGCATTGATATGAATGCCTTTGAGTATGAAAAATTTGGATTGAGCCTTGATGAAATCCAAGCGATAGCCGATAAAAATTACACTCATCATACCTTTAGTGAAAAAGAAAGGATTGTCCTGCAATACACAGAAATGGCGACAAACACACCTGTTTTTATTTCAAAAGAGATTGTTTGTAGTCTCAAGGAGCATTTTTCTGAACGTGGCATTGTAATTATTGCCTCAACTATTGCGCAAGTGAATTATTGGTCAAGGCTTATCCGCGCTCTTGGTGTGCCTGTGGCTGGATTTGGCAGTATCTGTCGATTAGAGGAAAAAGACTAATCCCACCTCATAAAAGCAAATATATAAAATATATTCTCCATACCCCCTTGACAAACACTAAGTGTCAGGCTTTATAATTACAGAATCTATTTTACACTAAAGGAGTAGTAATGGCAAAAATATTGTTATTTTTTATGCTGATGTTTAGCTTAACATCTCATCTGTTTGCAGAACAAGCGCAGGTAAAAACGCTTTTGATTGCCTCACACCCTTATCCAGAAAAATCCACTTTTATTAAGGGCTTAGAGGAAGCTGCAAGAAGTGTGAAAGGCGTGGAGGTGCGGAATCTTGAAAGCCTCTATGGCTATGATACAAGGGCAATCAATGGAGCAAAAGAGCGGGAGATTACAAGGCAGTATGACAGAATCGTGTTTTTGTTCCCTACGCATTGGTTTAATATCACGCCGATGATGAAAGCCTACCTCAACGAGACTTGGGGAAGTGTGGGACCTGATTTATGGAAGGGCAAAGAAATGCTAATCGTTTCTACCGCAGCAGGAGGCTCTAGCACCTATGGCAAAAATGGCAGAATCGGCGTGGAGCTTAAAGATGTGTTTTTGCCAATGAAAGCAAGTGCTTTGCATTGTGGTATGACATATTTAGAACCTCTTGTTTTTGAAGCAGTGAGCCATTCAAAACTAGAATCCTATCAAAAAGCCCTCATTGAGCGGCTAAGCAAATAATCATCATAAGGAGAGAAAATGCAAAACACAAGACGAGAATTTTTAGGCAAAAGTGCAGCCCTAGCAGGAATGGCATTTTTCGCGCCCAACCTATTGTTTGGTGCGCAAGGAACAAAGGCAAAATCCATTTTAAAGGACTATTTTATGCTAAACGATGGCAAGGAGATTCCAAAGCTTGGGCTTGGGACTTGGCGCATTGATGATAATGCGGTGGAAGCAGCGGTGCAAGAGGCTTTTAAGGTGGGCTATCGCCACATTGATACCGCACAAGCTTATGGCAATGAAAGAGGTGTAGGCGAGGCGGTGCGTAGCTCCAAGATTCCACGCGAGGAGATTTTCATCACAAGTAAAATCCGCGCAGGATACAAGGATTACAAAAGCGCGAGGGATTCCATAGACACTTCTTTAAAGACAATGAAGCTAGATTCCATTGATTTAATGCTCATTCACAGCCCACAGCCTTGGAATAGCTTTAGACAAGGCGATTATTTTAAAGAAAATGTAGAAGTCTATAACGCGCTAGAGGACGCGCAAAAGGCGGGTAAGGTGCGCTCCATTGGGGTGAGCAACTTTTTACAAAAAGATTTAGAAAATATCCTCAAAAATTGCAAAGTTAAACCCGCAGCAAATCAGATTCTATGCCATATTGGCAACACGCCTTTTAGTTTGCTAGATTACTGCAAAAGTCAAAATATCCTCGTAGAAGCGTATTCGCCTATTGCGCACGGAGAGCTTTTGAAAGACCCTCGCGTGATAGAGTTAGCTAAAAAATACAATGTCAGCCCCGCGCAAATTTGTATCCGCTATACTTTGGAGCTAGGGCTTGTTTCTTTGCCAAAGAGCAAAACTCCCAAATACATTGCAGAGAATGCGCAGGTGGATTTCACATTTTCAAGCGCAGATTTAGAGGCACTTAAAAAACTCACCTTTAAAGATTACGGCGCACATTCATATTTTCCTGTATTTGGCGGGAAGTGAGAAAAAAAGAGAGAAAGTTTAAATCCCCTTGACAAAGTGTTGGGATTTATAATTTATGCAATCTTTTTTAAGATTCTATCAAAAGGAGTAAAAATGAAAAACTTAGTTGTATTTTTTAGCGCAAGTGGAATCACAAAGGAAGTTGCGCAAACTTTAACAGAAGCCGCAAATGCGGAAGTTTTTGAGATAATCCCCGCGATTCCTTATTCTCAAGCGGATTTGGATTGGAGAGATGAGCAGAGCCGCAGCACTTTAGAGTGCAAGGACAAAGCCTCGCGCCCAAAAATTGCTAAAGACATAGATATTTCAAGCTACGATACAATCTTTATTGGATTCCCCATTTGGTGGTATAGTGCGCCACAGATTATTTTTACCTTGTTAGAATCCCACGATTTTAGTGGCAAAGTCATCGTGCCTTTTTGCACAAGCGGTGGGAGTGATTTGAGCAATGCCCCGCGTGATATGGCAAAGTGCGCTCCTAATGCGATTTTTAAAGAGGGCAAACGCTTTAACTTTGGCACAAGCAAGGCGAAACTCACAAAATGGCTTGAGGGTTTAGGGATTTGAGAATGCTCACAGCATAAAAGGATTTTAACTTATTTAAGATATAATCCGTGCTTTAAATTGCGACAAAGGAGCAAAGAATGGTATTTGGGAGTATTCTTATCATTGTTGGTATTATTGCTTTTGGAGTGATATGGCTTATTGGTGCTTATAATTCTCTAGTAACCTTAAAAAACCGCGCACAAAATGCTTTTTCGCAAATTGATGTGCAACTCAAGCGGCGATATGATTTAATCCCAAATCTCATTGAAATCGCTAAAAAATACCTAAGCCACGAGCAAGAAACCTTGATGAAAGTCATAGAGGCAAGAAACACTGCAAAAAGCGCACTAGACAATGTTGCAAACAATGCTCCCGATGCTATCAATGCACTGAATAATGCTGAAAAATCTTTGCAAAACGCCTTGATGAATTTCAATATGACAATGGAAGCCTACCCTGACTTAAAGTCAAATACTACGATGATACAGCTAAGTGAGGAGTTAGCTTCCACAGAGAATAAAATTGCTTTTGCGCGTCAAGCCTATAATGATAATGTAACAAACTTCAATACCTGCAGACAAATCTTTCCAAATAACATTATTGTAGGATTCTTTTCGCAATTCGCGAAAGATTTACCCCTGTTAGAGTTTGAGGAGAATCGTGAGGTATTAAACCAAGCACCCAAAGTGCAGTTTTAAGGTTTTTTGCAATCTTATAGGGTGTGCTTATGGATTTAGTAGATTCTATTTTTTTGGATAATCATTTTCTTTTAGCCTTGCCTCTAAGCGTTAAGGCTTTGCTTATGGCATTTATCATTGTGGTGTGGATAGTTACCTATAATAAACTTCCCAAAAAAAGTGGTATTTCGTTTGAACTTCTTTCTGTTTTCTTTCTGATCTTATTTGCGGGTGTGTTGCTTAATTCTTCTTCACAAATTGTAGATTTCCTAAATTCTTGCGCAAGGTTTTTTGCAGACATACGCACATCTCTAGGTTTTGATGCGCCCACTCGGTATTTTTTTAATATCAAAACCCTCATTGCACTTCTTGTTTTTGTCGCATTTAGCACATTCATTTTATTCTTTATCACACGCACTATTTTGGGTAGGGAAGTGAAGCTATCCAATACATTTTGGGAGCATAAAGACACTGCACAATCTAAGATTTTATGGTGCAACGCTCTCTTTTTTATAATGCTATTTTTGATTTTTTTGACTGCTTTTTCTTGTTTTGGGCTGATTTTTATTTTGCTAGATAATCCTAGTCAGTTTAATGTAGCTGTGCCATCTCCTTTTGATTTGCCACCTAGAAAAATGGTTCTTGTAGCGGATAATTCTTCTGAAAATTTTCTTATTTCTCTAGTTTTAGCATTTGTCTTAGTTGCGGTGATTTTTTGCGCCTTTGTTTTTCAAAAATTCTCTTTGGCAAAGCACAGCATTGACAAACTCGCAAAAACACTCAATGCCACAGAAATTACAGAATCTAGTAATTTAGAACAAAAAGAACGAGTGCTTTTAAATGTGATTGCAGAAATGGCAATTGCCTCCTCTTGCCCTATGCCACGCGTGTTTATTCTCAAAGAAGAGAAAGGTATCAATGCAATGTGTAGCGGAGAATATTTTGGCAAAGAGAAAGAAAAAATAGCAATTTTTGTAACGCAAGGTGCGCTAGATATTCTAAGTCGTGATGAGCTTCAAGGCGTAATAGGACACGAATTTTCACACGCTTTTCATCGTGATGTTGCGCTCAATCTTAGAATCTTCGCGCTTGTATTTGCATTAAGTTGCGTAGTGGTAGCGGGTGAAATATTGCTTGAGGCGATGTCCAATAGCTCTAAAAGAACTTCTCGCTCTAAAGATGATGGCAAAGGCTTTGTCGCACTTGCTGGCGTTGCGCTTGTGTTTTATGTGCTGGGATTTTTAGGTATGTTTTTTGCGCAAATCATTCAAGCAGCAATTTCGCGTCAAAAGGAATTTTTAGCTGACGCCTCAAGCACACAATACACACGCAATCCTCAAGGCATAAAATCTGCTCTACAAAAAATTGCACAGGTTTCAAGCACCTATCAAGCAAGTGAAGATTCTCCCAAAAAGCCTACCTATCTTACCAACCCCAAAGCAAGTTCTTGCGCACATATGTTTTTCCTGCCTTGCCGTGCTATGATTTTTGCCACACACCCTCCATTAGAGCAACGAATCCTCCGCCTAGAACAAATGGGCGCAAAATAATAGAATCAATTTTCATCATTTTTCGCTTCGCCCCCTTGACAAACACTAAGTGTCAGGCTTTATAATTCTAGAATCTATTTTTTAAGGAGCAAAAATGCAAGAACATTTAATACCACAAGACATGGCTTTGTATTCTAGGCGGGATTTTTTGAAAACTTCTGCAATGCTTGGCATTGCTTTAAGTGTAGGCGCATTGCCACTTTTTGGTGCGGATTCTAAAATCCAAATGCCCACACGCACACTAGGCGCAGGAAGTTATGCCTTAAGTGTTTCTGCTCTCGCCTTTGGTTGTATGGGGCTAAACTACCACCGCTCACAAAGCTTAAGCAAAAAGGAATCTTTAAAGATTTTAGAAGCTGCCATAGAATCGGGCATTACGCTTTATGATACTGCGCAAGTGTATGGACCAGATAGCAATGAAATCTTAGTAGGCGAACTCTTAAAGCCTTATAGAGACAAACTTTTTATCACCACCAAATTTGGCTTTGGTAAGGACGCAAGTGTGCTAGATAGCTCACCTAAGCGCATTCGCGAAGTTGTGGAACAAAGCCTAAAAAGACTAAATTTAGAGCAGATTCCGCTTCTTTATCAACATAGATTTGACCCCAAAACGCCGATTGAGGAGGTGGCAAATTGCGTGAAAGATTTAATCAAAGAGGGCAAAGTTGCGCGGTTTGGCGTATGTGAGCTAAGTGCAAAAAGCATTGAAGCAGCACATAAAATTTGTCCCATTACTGCCGTGCAAAGCGAATACCACCTAATGTGGCGCAACCCTGAAAGTGAGATTTTCCCTACATTAGAGCGGCTAAAAATTGGCTTTGTTGCCTATTCTCCGCTTAATCGTGGCTACCTAAGTGGCAAACTCAATAGGGATTCTAAGTTTGATAAAAACAACGACAATCGCGCAACTTTCCCGCGATTCCAACCCGATGCAATGGAGGCAAATTACCAAATTATTGAGGCATTAATAGAATTTGGCAAGGGCAAGAATCCACACACTAAAGATTCTAACGCCACTCCCGCACAAGTAGCCATTGCGTATCTTTTAAACAAAAAGCCTTATATTGTCCCGCTTTTTGGCACAACGAGTAAGGTGCATTTAGAGGAGAATATCAATGCTTTGGCTGTGAAACTTAGCAAGGCAGATATGAAGGCATTAGATTCTAAACTTGATAAAATCACAATCATAGGCGATAGATACCCCGCTGAACAAGCAAACAGAGTGGGGAAATAATACTTTAATGCAGGTGGAATCTTTATTGTCTTTATCGGAGATTCCATCTTTTTACCTAATGCGATTCTCCCCATTTTAAGATAAATTCACTTCCCTTATTGCACCCACTTTGACAAGTGATTGTAATCCCATAGAGTTCGCAGACGCTTTTAACGAGGCTTAAGCCTATGCCAAAGCCGCCAAGATGAGATTCAAAGCGTGTATAACGTTCAAAGATTTTCTTTTGATTTTGCTCTTTTATCCCACAACCACTATCTTTAATACTTAAAAAATGCTTCTTTAAAACGATGACAATCTCACCCCCTCTAGGCGTATATTTCACCGCATTGCTTAAGAGATTATCTACTAAAAGCTTCATATTATCCGCATTTGCATTGATAAATGAGGGATTGATTTCTGTTTGCAAAGCAATGGCTTTTTGCGTGATTAAAGGCGTGAAATATTCTATTCTTTGTTTAAGAATCTTAGCCAAGTCAAGATTCTCTTTCGTGGCGTTTGTGAGAGGGAAATTAAAGGCAATGAGATTTTGATAAATTGACTTAAGGTTCTGCGCTCCAAGCTCTATGTAGCGGATTGTTTGAAGGTTTTTAGAATCTAGCTTTGTTTTATCTAGTTGTGCTACTCCCATTAAAATCACGCTTAAAGGCGTATTAATCTCGTGGGTGGAATCTTTAATAAAGTGATTGAGCGTGTGGAATTTCTCCGCTACCGGGCGCAAAGAGAGTTTTACTAGAAAATACACAACAACTCCAATAGCTACAAGAGAGAAAATCAAAATGAGCGCGCTTTGCAATCGCAATTTATCTAGCTCACTTGCAATATAATTTGTTTGTATATTCTCCTCTAAGGGTTTTGTGGCAAAGTGGCTAGGTTGCCAGATTGTAGAGCCAATCAACTCGCCTTGCAAAATCAAAGAAAGCCCTAAATTATTAAAAACTTTAGATGTTTTCTCGTTTCTTTTGGGGAGATTATAAGGGGGCAATGTAAAAATTTTTTCTAAAGGAATGCGGCGAAAATTGACAAAAAACTGATTGTTTTCATAGAGGAGGTGTAGCTCCTTTTGGTGTGAAAGGATAGAATCCAAATTTTTAGGCATTTGCGTAAGAGTGCTAAAAAGCACATTTTTATTTTTATCCACAAGCGCAAAGGGCGAGGAGATTTGCCCTTGAAGTTTGGAGAGAGATTGCATATCAAGCTCTCTCACAGAGGTTTTAGAGGAATCTTGCTCCAATGTGGGAGAAATGAGATTTTGCGTGATAAAATCCACAAGATAAACATATTCATTGCGCATTTGAATCATTTGTTGCAAGCGCAAGGAATTAATGCGGTTTTCGTAAAAAAGATAAAGAAAAATGCCTAAAAAAATCGCGCTTGTGCCGACATAAAGAAGCAAAATCTTAACAATGCTATTGTGGAATCCCTCATTAGTTTTGAAAGAAAAGGGTTGTGCTTTCATTGCAAGTCTTTACAATAACAATATCCAAAGCCCTTTTGGGTGATAATGCTTTCTTTGCCTAGAATCTTTCTTAAATTCTTGACATATACCCTTAAGGCTATTGCGCTAGGCTCTTCGTTGTATTCCCAAAGTGTATCAAAAATCTGCTCTAAAGAAACAAAGTTTTTGTGATGGGATAAAAGCAAGGCGAGCAATTCCTTTTCTTTTATTGTAAGAGAAATCATCTCATCACCACGATAAAGGGCTTTGTGCGTGAGATTAAATTGTAATCCCTTTTGCTTATCCAAAGTCAAAAACTCATCATCATAGTGAAAGAATCGCCTTTTTAACAAACTCGCAACGCGCAAAAGCAACTCATCTATATCAAAAGGCTTTTTGATATAATCATCACAGCCGCTGACATAACCTTCCTTTAAATCCTCTAGGCAAGCAAGTGAGGTTAAAAACACAGCGGGCGTATTTTTACCCGCTTCGCGCAGAGTTTTAAGCACTTCAAAGCCATTGCCTAAGGGAACTTTAACATCTAAAATCCACAAATCAAAGTTTTTCTCATAAGCGCATTCTAATGCTTCCTCCGCATTGACACACAGGCTTACCTCATATCCCATGCTTTTTAAGCAGTCAAAAAGCATTTCAGAGAGCAAAGTATCATCTTCTAAAAGCAGAATCTTAGCTGCCATTACCAACCTTTTTATACTATTTTAAAATATGGATTATAGGCAAGAAATCCTTTAAAAATCTCCTCAACTCCTTAACCCTTGAAGCAATTTCTCTTGATTTTTAAGCCTGATTCGCGGATTTGTTTGCCACTCATACTATCAGTTTTTGCCTGCATAGCTTGGCACACTTCGTTTTTATATACCATTTGTTGTATTGGTGTTCTTTGATATTTTGCCATTTTGAAGTTGTATTTCACGCTTTTTTTCAAAGCCTTAGCGTCAAAATAATTCATACTTTGCATTCTTTTGTGTAATTCCATTTTGTAATCAGGCACATCTTTTGCAGCAAGATTTGCGCCCGCTGCCACAAAGCTTTCATTAGAAAGCTTGCTAAAATCCGCGCCAAACGCACCAACACTAAGCAAACCAACAAGACAAAGACTAAATAAAGATTTTTTCATAGGAAACTCCTTAAAGTAAATTCGTGCTGTAAAAACACGATGAAATTTAATCTAAGCAATATGAAACAAATATGAATAAAAAATTTGTATTTTAAATTTTCAAAATTCTTTTTGCTCCCCCTTGACAAACACTAAGTGTCAGGCTTTATAATTCCAGAATCTATTTTCAATCAAAAAAGGATAAAAATGCAAAAAGATAAAGAGCATTCAAGACGCGAGTTTTTAAAGACAAGTACAACACTTGCTGCAATAGCATTGTTAGGCACACAAACTTTTGTAAATGCTAAGGAGGCAAAAATGACAAAAACAGCGATTCCACAACGAAAAATCGAGAATTTTCAAGTTTCAGCCATTGGTTTAGGTTGTATGGGAATGAGCGCAAATCACGGACCAGCAAGAGATAAAAAAGAGATGATTAAGCTTTTGCATAAAGCAGTAGATTTGGGATATAGTTATTTTGATACCGCCGAAGTGTATGGACCACACACAAACGAGGAGCTTTTAGGCGAGGCTTTAAAAGACTATAAAGACAAAATTATCATCAATACAAAATTTGGATTCTATTATCCCTTTGGCAAACAGCAGCTAGATTCTAGCCGCAAGTCTATTATGCGCGCAGTTGATGGGAGTTTGAAGCGATTGCAGAGGGATTGTATTGACCTTTATACGCAACACAGAGTGGATATTGATACACCCATTGAGGAAGTAGCAGAGACGATGAAAGATTTAGTCAAAATGGGTAAAATTAAGGCGTGGGCGTTAGGCGAAGCAGGGATTAAAACAATACAAAAAGCACATAAAGTCTTTGCCCCTGTGGCAATGCAAAGTCAATACTCTATGGCATTTCGCGACTTGGAGAAAAATGGCATAATGGATACTTGCGAGAAGTTAGGAATCACTATTGTCGCTTATTCTCCGCTTGATAGAGGATTCTTAGGTGGGGATTTCACAAAAGATACGAAATTTCACCCCACCCTTGACTTCCGCGCGTCTATGCCGCGTTACACCAAAGAAGCCCTAGAGGCAAACCAAAGTGTGATTGAATTTATTAAAAAAGTAGCACAGAGTAAAAGCATTAATGGCAAACCTGCCACCATTGCACAAGTTTCTTTAGCGTGGATTCTCTCTAACAAAAGCTTTGTGATTCCAATCCCAGAGACAACAAAGATTCATAGACTAGAGGAGAATTTGAACGCAAGTTTATTAACTTTTAGTCCAAGTGAGTTAGAAGAAATTAACAAGGAGTTAAGTAAGCTTGTAATTGTTGGCGATAGATACGCTCCCAATAGCGATGCCGCAAAGAGTGTGGGGCTGTGAGATTATAAAGGCTTTTAGGCTTTGAATATTATTTTTTGTCTTTTTAAATTATAAGGAGGAACAATGCGAAAGCACAAAGAATCGCTAGAGCGCAGGGAGTTTCTAAAGACTTCACTAAAAACTGCGGCGGGTTTAGGGGTTTTAGGTATCAGTGGCGTATATTTAACACAAAACCGCGCAAATGCGGCAAATCCAATCCAACTAAAGGAGCAAACAATGAATCTTACCCCAAAAGCAAAACAAACTTTTGAAAAACTCTTTGGCAACACTGATGTGCCACTTGCAAAGAGCGACCCCGAGTTTTTTACCAATTATGTGAATTTCGCCTTTGATGAAGTCCCCACAGAATCTAAGCTTGAGCTTAAAGAAAGCTTGATGATTACTCTTGCCTCACTTGTAGCCATTCCTGCTTTGAGTGAGTTTAAAATTATCCTAAAGGCGACTTTGAAAAATGGCGTTGAACCTGTGGCAATCAAGGAAATTCTCTACCAAGCCACGCCTTATGTGGGTATGGGAAAGGTGCTAGATTTTATCAGTGCCACCAATGAAATCTTTACACAACAAGGAATCGCACTTCCTTTAGAGCCTCAAGGCAAGGTAGAATATGCCCAAAGAAGAGAAAAGGGGCTTGAAACCCAACGCACACTTTTTGGTGAAGCTATTGACAAGGGCAATGCAGCAGCACCAAAGGATTATCAACATATCCGCACCTTTTTAAGCGCAAACTGCTTTGGGGATTATTACACGCGCGGTGGGCTTCCTTTGAAGTTTCGGGAGCTTTTAACCTTTGTATATATTCTTTCAATGGGTGGGGCGGATTCTCAAGTGAGGGCGCATATTGCGGGAAATCTAAGAATCGGAAACGACAGAAAGAAGCTGATTGCAGTTGTTACTGCACTTGTGCCTTATATCGGCTACCCTAGAAGCCTCAATGCCCTAAGTGCGCTTGATGAGATAGCACCCTTGCGCTAGAAAAAGTGGCATTTATTAGACTTTTTTGCTATAATGTCAGGTTGTTTGACTTGGAGATAAGAGATGACATTAGAAGAAATAAAGAGGCTTAGCCACAGGGAAAAAGATGATTTACAAAATGAGCTGTGGGAGATTATCAAAGCAAATAATTTAAGTGAATTGAAAAAATTTTTACAATATTTTGATGATGTGCAACAGCTTTTTTATAGTCCAAACTTTGATGATGAGGAAGAGCCTATATTTAATGCCGCTATTACGCTTGGAAATGCTTGTCTCGTGTGTGATAGGACAAAAGATTTTGAAATTTTAGAGCTTTTACTCCAATATGGGTTAAAGGCAAATGACGATGATGGCTATAACAATGCCTTGCAATATTATGTCGGTGCGGGTGGGCAGGATTCGCACATTATCTCCTTTTTGCTTGAGAGAGGGGCAGAGTTTGAAAGCTATGGCAAGGACGGCTGGAATTTTTTGCATCGTTGTGCCGATAAGCAAGAAATAGAAAAACTAAAAATTGCTTGTAAATATGGCGCAAACATTGATTCAAGGACGCAGATTCAAATAGGTAAGGATAAAATTTCCCAAACGCCCTTGATGATTCTACTTCTCTCTAACTCCTCCCCTAAAACACAGGAGATAAAAGCTCTCATTGCGCTTGGTGCAGATGTGAATGCGACTGATAAACGAAAAAGCGTTTTGGATATGGCATTGAATGAAAAGGATAAAGAGAGCTTAAAACAAGCGGGAGCGAAAAGCTATAAAGAACTTTGCGCTTTGTGAATCTGAAGCTTGAAAAATATCTATTAGTAGCAACATTGAGTGTAAAGTAAGAATAGAATTAAATGACAGCTCAAGCACATTTAGACAGAATCCAAACGATTAATCAAGGGAGTTTTTACACGCCGGATTTTATCGTACACCTTGTGTATCAAATGCTTTTAAATTCTATTAGCAATCTACAAGATTATGTTTTGCTTGATAGCTCTTGTGGTTATGGGAGTTTTTTAAATTTAGAGGGATTTAAGCAAAATATCGGTGCAGATATTGATAGTATTGCCCTATCAAAAGCAAAAGCATATTTTCAAGATTCTTACATGAAGCCCTTATTTATCCATGCTAACGCACTCGCCGATGTCCAAAGAAATAAATTTAGGATTACAGAATCTGATAAGCTCATTATTATTGGCAATCCACCTTATAATGATAAAACCTCTATCGTGCAAAATCACCTTAAAAATGTTGATTCTATTCCTATGGATTCTCAACTTAAAGCGCGAGATATAGGCATTAGCTTTTTGCGCTCATTTGATATATTAAAAGCGGATTATATCTGTGTGCTTCACCCACTTTCTTATTTGATTAAAGAATCAAACTTTAAATCCTTAAAAAACTTTGCTAAACACTATCGCTTATTGGATTCTATGATTATTAGCTCACAAATCTTTTGCCCTAAATCTTTAGGATTTTTTCCTATTGTTATTGCCTTGTATGAAAGAGATAGTCAAGGAATGGATTATCATTTTATTTGTAATTTTTCTTTTAAAACTCGTGAGGGCAAATCTTTTAAGCTCAATGATTTTGATTTTATCGCACAATATATTGATAAATATCCAAATAAAAAGCGTGTGGATTCAAAGCAAAAAGTAGCAATGTTTTATACTCTGCGCGATATTAATGCCCTCCGCCGCTCTAAAACATTTATAAGCAAAAATACTGCAAATGCGGTGTATGTTACACAAGATAAATATAGTCTTTACTGCTATGTTGATGTATTTAAGCAAATCATCAAGCACATTCCTTATTATCTAGGAAATTGTGATATTTTGATAGATTTTAAGAAGTTTCAAACTTTAGAATCTGCATTTATCAAAGCAAGTGAAAATAAGAATCTAAGTGAGGATATAGTGCAGTATTTTAAAGATTTGCTAGGAGAGCATTATGAGGATTGAAAGTGTAAAAGATAATAAAATTCGTGTAGAGATTCCGCTTACAACACAAAGCGGTAAGATTAGAGTAAAGATAAGAAATAGCTTTTATGAATATGGAATCCCAACGGCAACAAAACAAATTCCATTCTCGCAAAAGCATTATATTGAATGGCAAATTGGCTATGATGTGGATAAGAGCAACAAAGAAAAACTTGCTTTAAGCACCTTGCAAGAGACGCATTTTGTAGGAGCAAATGAGAAAAATAAGGCACTTTATGAGCTAAGTGAATATTTGTATTATTTCGTGCAATGGGGGATTATCGACAAAGCAGAGATTGAAAATCTTTGCACATTTTTGCAGAATCTTAAAAATGAGGATTTTATAGACAGCAGAGAGGATTTACAGATTTTTAGAAGCCACCCAAAGCAGAAGCAAATTTTGGATATAGAGTTTTATGTAAGCGAAGTGAAATATCCGCTTTTAGTTCATAAATTTGGCAATTTTGATGTGTTGGTTGAAGTCATAATCAAAGAAAAGCAAAGAGCCATAGGAGTGCAACCTATGCTTTATGTGTGCTTTCCTATCACGGAATTAGAATCTAAAGACAATACAACTTTTCTTGGAAGAGTGGCAAACACTAAAGAATACGGGATTTTATCATTAGATTTTAGACATAAGACATTTGTGCTTGAGTGTTTTAAGATTTTTGGAATCTTAAGCAAGAGTCATTGTTATGATGTGTTGCAGATTCTTCATTTGATAAAAAAGACACTTTTGAAATAGGTTTTTGCACAAAAGATGATAATATCTATTTTTTATTAATGAAAAAATATCCTTTTATGCAAAATTTAGAATCTAAACATCTTAAAAATATTATTTACTTTTATCGGCAAAAATCCAATAACAATTAATGATTGTATGCGCATTTCATAGTTATGCTAAAACTCCCAAATAAAGATTGCAATCACAATAAATTACAATGAAATTATGGTATAATAAAGTAATTTTATTGTAAGGAGTATAGAATGCAAAGCGAAATGATTAATGTAACTTTTAGAATGGACAAGCAGGACAAGCAGGAATTTGAAAATGTAATTCACGCTTTGGGACTTAATCTAAGCTCGGCTTTTAATATCTTTGCCAAAGCGGTGGTGCGGGAGAGTGGAATCCCTTTTGCACTTAAAGCGGAGATTCCAAACGAAGAGACTTTAAGGGCGATGAGAAATGCAGACAATGATGTGAATTGCGAGGAATTTACTTTAGAGGAACTCATAGAAATTGCAAAACAAGCAAGGCTAGAAAATGTTGAATCTTAAACAAGAAAAAAGCTTTGTAAAAGATTTGCAAAAGCACGGATTGAACAATAGCGAACTTGCAAAATTTGCTAAATATATCTCCCTACTTTGCGAGGGTAAGGCGCTGCCCCAAGAAGCAAACGACCACGCACTCAAAGGCACTTGGCTAGGCTTTAGGGAGTTTCACATAGGGGGCGATACGCTTGTGATTTATAAAATTTATGGCGACAATACACTAAAACTTATAAGGCTCGGTAGCCATTCCCAGCTTTTTTAAGATTCAAACAAAATCCAAACTTAAGGAATCCACTCTATAATAGCACCTTGTGGGCGATTTTTACGCCATTGCATAAACTCTTTAAAGTCTGTAATACCCTCTTGCAGCACGGCTTGATAGTATTCTATTCCCGCGATTTTTAGGTTATCGGGCGTTTCAAACTTAAGCCTTAGAATCTGCTCTTTTTGCGCCTCGCTCATCACAGCAAGGATTCTTTGCGCCACTCTTTCAAAATACCCCGCATATTTGCTTCCTTGCACAATGTGAATCATATCTATTTGCCAAAGTTGCTCATCTTGGTAGAGTGCGTGCCACTCCAAATACTGATCTTCTTCCTCTAAAAGATTGCGATACTCTATGTGGATAATTTTGGGATTGTTTGCAAGTTTTGCTATGGCTGCGAAGCTTTGTGCAACCTCTAGTGTGGGCGTGTAGATATGGAAGTCAATGTCAAGATGTTTGCAAAGTAAGCCCATTTTGAGTGAGCCAATGAGGTTAATCTCTGCACCAATGCTTTGCCAACACTCCAAAACTTTGGTTTTCTCTATGATTTCAAAGGCTTTTTTCTGATTTTCTTGAGCGAGTTTTAAAAACATATCGGGATTTCACTTAGAGATTATTTTGCGCAATGCAAGGTGTGATTGTAATAGAAAACTACTTTAGAATCCCTAAACCTTATATATTCTTTAATTTTGTATAACTTGCAAGAATCCCCTTGACAAACACTAAGTGTAAGGCTTTATAATATCATTTTATTTTTCAATAAAAGGAGGTGTGATGCAGAACGATAAAAAATCGCTAGAACGCAGAGAATTTCTCAAAACCTCTGCAAAGTTTGGCGCAATGGCAAGTTTAGCAAGTTTGAGCGGATTTGCCTTAAGTGCGTGTGATTCTAAAGATTCTAAAAAAGATTCCGCACGCAATATTCAAAGCACACAAAACGCGGGAGAATCCCAAATGCAAAATCATTTACAAGGAGACACAATGGAATTTGTAACTTTAAACAATGGCATTAAAATGCCTATCTTAGGCTATGGAGTTTTCCAAATTGACCCCAAAGAAACGCAAAGGTGCGTAGAGGACGCAATCAGCGCGGGATATAGGAGCATTGATACCGCACAAGCGTATTTCAACGAAGAGAGTGTGGGCGCAGCGATAAAGACAGCCCTACAAGGCGGAGTGAAGCGCGAAGAGCTTTTTATTACAACAAAGCTTTGGATTAACAACTACCCCGAGCAAAAGGCACTCAAAGCGTGTGAGGAATCTTTGCGCAAACTAGGCTTAGATTATATAGATTTAATGCTGCTTCATCAGCCTTTTAACGATACTTATGGCGCGTGGAGAGCGTTAAGCAGATTCTACAAAGAGGGTAGATTCAAAGCCATTGGTGTGAGTAACTTTTACCCCGATAGAATCGCAGATTTTTGCTTAAATAATGAAATCAAACCCGCCCTCAATCAAATAGAATGCAACCCGCTCCACGCGCAGTTTGAAGCACAAAAAGTCTTGCAAGAATATAATGTGGCTATGGAATCTTGGGCACCTTTTGGCGAGGGCAAGAACAATATGTTTAGTAACCCCACATTAAGCGAGATTGGTAAGAAATACAATAAAAGCGTGGCGCAGGTGATTTTAAGGTGGCAGATTCAAAGAGGGATTATCTGCATTCCAAAAACGACAAGAAAAGAGCGAATGATTGAAAATTTGAGCGTGTTTGACTTTGCCCTAAGTGAGCAAGATATGCAAACTATCGCCACACTTGATAACAAAACAAGCTTGTTTTTGAATCATCAAGACCCCCAAACTGCGAAATTTTTGATTGAGATTCATAAAGAGAAGTTTTAAGGAGAATCAATGCAAAAAAGTATTGTATGTGGCATTATCTTAGCATTCAGCTTACAGACATTTTTATGCGCACAAGGAGGAGTAATGCAAATCGCAAACCCTAGCAAAGAGGCAAAGGCAAATGCAGCCAACAATCCTTTTGGCTTAGTCTATGAGGGCGCAATCGCTAAAAACGAAAAAGGCAAAGTCAATATAAAAAGCGTAACCTACACAAGCAGAGGGCTAAAAATCGCTGCAAATCTCTACTTGCCAAGCGATTTTAACCCTAAGGCAAAGATTCCAGCTATCATCGTAGCCCACCCCAATGGAGGTGTAAAAGAGCAAGTTGCAGGGCTATACGCGCAAAATTTAGCAGAATCTGGCTACATCCCTAGCTTTTGACGCAGCCTATCAAGGCGCAAGTGAGGGATTGCCTCGCAATGTAGATACGCCACAGAATCGCACAGAGGATATTTCTGCGGCGGTGGATTATCTGCTAAAAGTGCAAGGTGTGGATTTCAATCGCATAGGAATCTTAGGCATTTGTGGAGGTGGTGGCTATACGCTAAATAGCGCAAAAAGCGATAAAAGGCTAAAAGCAGTGGCAACTTTGAGTATGTTTAATAGCGGACTTGTGCGCAGAGAGGGCTTTTTGGGCAGTGAAAAATCTAGCATTCAAGAGCGACTTAAGAGTGCAAGTGAGGCAAGGACACAAGAGATTGTAGAGGGCAAAATAAGCTACACAGGCAGTGCGCCTAAAAAGCTAAGTGAGGAGGAGTTAGCAAAAATCTCCACAGATTTGTATCGGGAGGGCGCAATGTATTATGGCGATACCCACGCGCACCCAAACTCTACTTTTGCCTATACGACAAGCTCACTGCTTGATTTAATGCGCTTTGATGTGCTCGACAAAATAGAGCTTATAAATCAGCCTTTATTAATACTTGTGGGGGATAAGTCGGATACTGCGTATATGAGTGAGGCAGCGTATAAAAAGGCGGGGAGTAAGGATAAAAGACTGCATAAGCTTAAAAACACGACACATATCCAGAGTTACTATAAAAAAGAAGCGGTGGAAGAGGCACTAGGAGAGCTTAAGAGGTTTTATGGGGAGAGGTTGTAGGGCTTAAAATGATAGAATATTAAGTGCATTCTTTATTGAAAAATGCAAGGACAAGGGGACTAAGCACTTTTTTAGATGGGTGAATTTAAAGCAAAAATGTCTAAGCTTAAGTTAAGCTAGGTTATAATCCACAGATAAATCTAGGGCAAGGAGCAGGATTGAATCTGTGGATATTGACAGAGGAGCGACCAAAACTTGAAGTTTTGGAGGTTATTATTCAACGATTTTTAGCAGATTCTAAGCGGTGTGCGTTTGTGGATAATTTAAGAATCTTGCCTGTGGTAGAGGATTCTAAATAAAAAAGGAGAAAAATGACACAAGCAATTTGTAAAAATTACAATTATTTATTAAATAAATTTTATGTTGATGATTGTGTGCATTTTATGCAAAAAAATTTACAAAATAATAGTATTGATTTGATTGTAACTTCTCCACCTTACGATAATTTAAGAGATTATAATGGATATGTTTTTGAATTTAAAAATATAGCCAATGAAATGTTTAGGGTTATGAAAAAAGGAGGTATTGTCGTTTGGGTTGTTGGCGATAAAATTAAAAATGGTAATAAAAGCTTGACGAGCTTTAGGCAAGCTCTGTATTTTCAAGAAATTGGCTTTAATGCACACGATGTAATGATATATGCAAAGAAAAATACACCTTTTATGCGCTCAAACGCTTATACAAATAGTTATGAATATATGTTTATTTTTACCAAAGGAAAACCAAAAACTTTTAATCCACTTAAGGAAGGAACTGCAAGAAATGGCTTTGAAATGTTGGTAGCAAACAAAAAATCAGATGGCAAAAACAATAAGGTTCTTAAAGAATTAAAAAAAGAAAAAACAAGAACAAATATTTGGCATTATGCCGTAGGACTTGGTGGAACAACAAATGATAAAGAATCTTTTAAACACCCCGCTATGTATCCAGAGCAACTTGCCCTTGACCATATTCTATCTTGGAGTAATGAGGGGGATATTGTGTTTGACCCGATGTGTGGCTCTGGCACAACCTGCAAAATGGCTTTCTTAACCAAAAGAAATTTTATAGGTGTAGATATAAGCCAAGAATATATTGAAATCGCCAGGAAAAGGCTAGATAAATATAGGAATCCCTTATGAGTTTAAATATTGATAGTTTTGTGATTATAAATAAGCAAGTTGATAATGTAGTAAAAAATTCTGTTGGGGTTATTAAGGCTCTTAATGGAAATTTTGCAATGGTTTTGTTTATAGGCATTAACGAGATAAAAAGAATAGCCTATGAAGATTTAGAATCACTTGATATTTACAAAACAGGGAAAGGATTTGATTATAAAATCTGTAATATTTGTCATGTTTTAAAAGATACTAATAGTTTTGAGATTAATCAAACCGATGCAAAAGGCAATAAAACAACGAGACCAAGTTGTAGAGAATGCAGAAAACATATTGATGGGGTAAAGCTTTCTAATATTGAAAAAAAGAGAATGGATAAAATTGCACCACCTAAAGGCAGTATTTTCACTTGTCCAATTTGTGAAAAAAGAAGTATTGTGGGGATAACAGCGAATCTAGTCCGAGACCATAACCACGAAACAGGTGAAGGCAGAGAATGGATATGTGATAGTTGCAATACAGGGCTTGGTAGATTTAAAGACAATCCAAAGTTTTTGGAGAAAGTGATAGAATATTTAAAAAAATATGAAAAATAATGCACTTTCTCAAATCCCCGCTCAACTACATCGGAGGAAAATATAGAATCCTCTCTCAAATCTTGCCACTCTTTCCAAGCAGAATTGATACCTTTGTAGATTTATTTTGCGGGGGTTGCAGTGTTGGGATTAACATTCATCAAGCACAAAAAATTATTTGCAATGACAATCTTAAGTTTTTAATTGACTTCTATCAATTTTTACAAGCACACAATGCAGAATTGATTTTGCAAGAAATTCATCATACCATTGCAAAATATCATTTAAGTTTGCAAAATGTGCAAGGCTACAATGCTTTAAGAAAAGATTATAATACAAACAAATCCCCGCTTTTACTCTTTGTATTGATTGCTTTTTCATTCAATCATCAGATTCGTTTTAATAACGCACACGAGTTTAATAATCTTTTCGGTAAAAACCGCTCCCATTTTAATCCCACAATGAAGGGCAAAGAAAACCATATTTTAAAGCAATGGCTAGATAAACATTGTTTTAAAGTTCATTTTGTTTGCACGCACTATACCAATGCAAACTATCAAACAAAGCATAAAGACAAAACACAAACACAAGAAGTTTTAATCACAAATTACAATCCTTTGAAAGAAAGTAAAAATTAATGCGTTTTATCGGTAACAAAGAATCTTTAAGTGCAAAAATTTATGCTCTTTTGTTGAAGCACCATAGTATAGAATCTCACCCTAAATCCCCGCAAAGCTTTTTTGATATGTTTGCGGGAAGTGCGAGTATGGGGAAATTTTTTAAAGCAAAGGGATTTCAAGTTTATAGTTGCGATTTGCTTTATTTTTCATTTTGTCTGCAAAAGGCTTATATACAAAACAACCAAATCCCTACATTTCAAGGTTTGCAAAGCATTATTCAATCTAGCCAAAATTTAGCAGATTCTCTTTTTACAAACGATATTTCACCTTACCAAAAGGTGCTTAGATTTTTAGATTCTCTCCCCTCGCAACAAGGCTTTATTTATCATCATTACGCACCAAGCGGAAGTAAGCATTTAGCACAGCCTAGAATGTATTTTAGCGATGAAAATGCGGCAAAAATTGACGCTATAAGAATGCAAATTGAAACTTGGAAGCAAAAACAATCCATCAATGAAAATGAATATTTTATCCTTTTAGCCACACTTATAGAATCTCTATCGTTTTATGCCAATGTAGCGGGTGTTTATGTGGCATTTTGTAAAAAATGGGACAAAAGAGCCTTGAAGCCATTTAAACTCAAAGAAATTGAGATTTTACCAAGTGAGATACAGCATTTTTGTGCTTGTGGCGATAGTATAGAAGTTTTGCAAAAGATAAAATCTAAGCAAGTTTTGGACATACTCTATCTTGACCCGCCCTATAATCATCGCCAATATGCGCCCAATTATCACTTAATAGAGACGATTGCGAAGTATGACAATCCCAAAATCAAAGGTGTAGCAGGATTGCGAGAATGGCAACATCAAAAGAGTGCATTTTGCAATGCCAAAACCGCACTAATAGAACTTGAAAAAATCACAAAATTTAACAATTACAAGCATTTGGTGTTAAGCTATAACAATGAGGGCATACTGCAAAAAGCTCAAATTGATGAGATTTTAAAACCTTTAGGCAAAGTCATATTTGAGAGTTTTGCCTATCCTCGCTTTAAAAGCAATACGAACAAAGGCAAGAAATACATAAAAGAATATGTGTGGATTGTGCAAAGGGCTTAAAAATCTTACAAATATAAGATTCCAAAAAATGGATTCAAAATTCACTTCTTTCCCTTGACAAATACCAACTATCAGGCTTTATAATTCCAAAGTTGGTTTTATTTTACCTCTAAGGAGAAGCTACGGATTTGTATAGGGAGCAATGTATTATGGCGATACACACCCAAACTCTACTTTTGTCTATGCGACAAGCTCATTGCTTGATTTAATGCGCTTTGATGCGCTCAATTAAATTGAGCTTATAAATCAGCCTTTATTAATGCTTGTGGGGGATAAGGATTCTAAACTCATTCAAATAAGCCTTTAATATAACTTTCATCATTGTTATAGTTAGCTTGTGCGGCAGAATCCCTTAGTTTTAAAATCTTTCTTTGTTTGTCTTGAGATAAACTATAATCCAAAGGTAATATTTGACAAAACCGATAAAAATGCTCACCCAAATCTCCATAAAAGCTC
This sequence comes from Helicobacter japonicus, assembly GCF_000762845.2. Taxonomy (GTDB): domain Bacteria; phylum Campylobacterota; class Campylobacteria; order Campylobacterales; family Helicobacteraceae; genus Helicobacter_C; species Helicobacter_C japonicus. The sequence goes on from NZ_JRMQ02000002.1 coordinate 306,396, forward strand.
TGCCGCACTATTAATTTCTCTAATTCATAAGAATCATAAATGCGTCCTTGCTTTGCATTCCAAATTTTTGCTACCCTTACCAATCGCCTTAGTGTTTGATTATTTGCTAATGCTCCGTCCAAATCATTTGGATTGGTTGTAATCCAATCCCAAACTTGCGTTTGATACCAATTTTGTTTATTTGGAATTTTGTAATCTCCAAAATCATCAATAATAGCAGGAACTAAGTCAAACTTAATATGATTGAGCTCTAAAACTACGGCTGGAAAACTTTGCTTACAAATAGAGTTTGGGTATCTTAACCCTATAAAATCCCTTAATTTTTGCAAGTAGGTCTGTGGATTTTTGGGATAATTATTTCTAGGTTCTAAATGATAAAATCCTCCAAATTTTTTTCCAAAAATAACTATTATATCAATATCGGAATTTTCATCAAATTGTCTTGATATAATTGTCCCTCTTTTGTAAGAACCAAAAATAAAAACTTTATCTACTTCGCTACTAAAATGCTGTTCTAACCTTTCTTTAATAGCCTTTACTGAAACTTGAATTTTATTTTTCTCATTATCCCTAACAATTGCTCTTTCTGCTAAATCGTTCAAATAACTATTCACGCTCATTTTTGCCCCTTATCTACTTGATATTGTATATTTTTATCTATTTCAATCTGCTTTTTTGCACCTTTATATCCCATTGAAGCAATAGGCAAAGAATACTTATTTATTTTATTTCTTTTAGAATCTAACTTTTTCAAAGATTCTACTTGTTGCTCTATACTCATATTCTTAGATTCTACTTCTAAAAAGATTCTTGCTTTATTTCTAAGAGTAAGATATTTGTTTCCATTTTTGTGGTGAGATAAATATTTCTTTTGAGGATTCAAAAAAACAAGCAACATTGTAATAAATCCTGACACAATAGCAACAAAACCACTACAAAATTTACCTAAATCACTAAATACAAAAACTAAACTTGCACAAACAGAAGCGATAGAGGCTACCATTAAAACATAATTCCAATATCTCCAATATTTTGCACTCTCAAAATGCCCCTTAGCTGAATATATAGAATCTTCTTTTATTCTCTCAATTTCTTTTCTAATATTTTCTACGATTTCTTTTTCTTCCATTTTCTACCCTAAACTATCATCTCTTACCCGCTTAGCCTTTACATTATCCCACTTCTATCACACTCTCATCACCGCAGATATTGCGCACCTTAAGTCTTAGGGGTTTTTTGCTAGAAGTGATTTTGCCATTCCAAAACTCTTTTGTTTTCACTCCATTTTTAACAATAAAAGAATTTTTGGTGATTTTTATCTCACTGCTACTTTTCCAAGTCGCATTTTTATCGGCGTTTTCACAATCAATACTTATATATTCTATACACTCTAAGCCATTTTTACTTATATTAATAGGCGTAAAAATTTTGCCATTCTTAATGCTTTGTGCTACTTTTTTCTCATTATAAGCTTTGATTTTTTGATTCACTCTATCACTTAAAAATTGAGTAATAGTAAGTTCATAGCCTTGTTCTTTTTGCTCCAAGTAGTATTCTATATAATCCTCAATCTTAACTTCATCAAGCAATTCGCTTAGAGGTCTTAGCTCCACTTCTATGAGCGTATGCGTATTTTGCTCTTTGATAAATTTTTGCATTTCCTCTAAATTCTCAATATCTATATAATACACAATAACTTTTTTTACATCAAGCTCTTCATCAAGGGTATTTAAGCCCTTATTAATCAGCTCATTCATCGCTACAATATCAAGCATTTTGCTACCGCTATCTAGCAGATTTGGCACAGAGACAGGCACGATTCCAAGTTTAGAATCTATAATGCTTCCAAACCAAAAATCCTTGTCTAAATTTTCATTCTCACTTAAGCCCTGAATAAGAGTTTTAAGCTTATCCATTGTTTGCGCTGGATTTCTAAATAAGCTGATGCCATCTTTTATTTCTAAAATATCAAATTCTGCGTTGAGCTCTTTAAGCCTATCCCTTGTTGTTTGAATGGAGTTTATCCCTATATCACAATGGATAAAGCGGCGATTGAGCTTTTGTGCCACTGCGGCAGTTACCCCACTTCCTCCAAAGAAATCTGCGACTATCATACCTTCATCACTACTTGCCTTTATGATTCGCTCTAAGAGGGCTTCGGGTTTTTGGGTTGCGTAGTCCCAATTTTTATACTCTTCTCCGTGCGAAGTAGAAAAAGAAGGAATGTCTGTCCATACATCATATTGCCCTTTTCCTAAAATAATCCACTCACCATTTTCAAAAATTTGCTTAGGGTAATAATCTCTTGTGTTATCCCATTTCATAAACCACTTACCATTTTCATCTTTTTTAAATTTTTTTTCATCTTCATATGGAATTCGAACATCATCAAAGTTAAAGGTATAACTTTCCGACTTAGAAAAAGAATATATACAATCGTGCTTTCTTGCAAATTGAGTAGTTGAATTTGAAGTTCCTCCATAATGCCACACTATCTCATTTACAAAATTCTCTTCCCCAAAAATCTCATCCATTAGAATCTTCACATAATGCCCGATATGCCAATCTAAATGCACATAAATACTCGCATTTTCACTCATCACCGATTTTATGGCGGTTAAGTTTTCATACATCCAATTTAAATAATCCTCTTTATTCCAAATATCCCCATACATCTTTTCTTCAAAGCCTTTAAAATCCTCACTCATTTCTATTTCATTTTCGCCCTCTAGCATCTCGGCGATTTTAGGATTTTTTCGTAAAATTACCTTTTTTGCATAATCTGCTCCACTTGCAAAAGGCGGGTCTATATAGACTAAATCCACTTCTATGCCTTGCTCTTTTAAGTAAGCACAAGCACTTAAGCACTCACCTCTTATTAAAAGGTTTGTATCCTCTTTAGATTCTATGTTTGCAAGGCTAGGATTGCTATGCACAATTTCTTTTGTTTTTACTTCATAAAGGGGCATTCCACGTTTAATTTTATAGCCTATCTTGTCATTGCCACTATATTTTAAGGTGCGGGTGAAGTTATCTAAAAGGGCTTGTCCTTTAATGGGGTCTTTGAAATAAGGGATATATTTTAATGGCATTTTTACTCCTTAAAAAAATCTAATGCTTTATTGATTGCTTCTGTCAGCTTGTAGCCTCTGTCTCTATTATCTTGCAGATACAAAAAGTTAAATTTGTCATAGCCAAATTTTTCATTATTCAACCGGATAAACTCGTCCATAAATGCCTTTTTAGGCTTGAAACTCTCTGCAAAAGCCTCTCCTTTTGTCTCCACAATTAAGATTCTATGGATTTGCTCTTGTTTTCTTTGTAAAATCAAAAAATCGGGCGTGTAGTTGCCTAAATTGGTATTTTTGTAAGTTGCCTCTATTTTAAATTCACTTAGAGCATTATCGCCATTATAATAAAGCTCTAAATCAAGCTCTTTAAATTTCTGTAACTTTAAAATCTCATCAAAAACTTCTCTTTCATACGCACTATCAGTTTGATAAGGCAAATAGTGGTAGGTTTTGTCTTTATCAAACCCTTGTGATTTTAATATGGTAATTTCTTTTTCATTAATGGCTTTTTGCGCCCCAGCTTCACCTAGAATCTTAATAAGATTTGCTTTGTCTTCTTCGCTTAAAGTTGTGCCTATTTTGCCACTATCCTCATCTATGATTTGTTGCACTATGTCTTGTGTGGGGATAAAAGCGGTATCATTTTCTACAAAAATGGGTGAAGTAAGCTTAGAAGCGATAAGCAAACTCGCACTTTGAGGAATCAGCTCTTTTTGTATGTGAAACTTTCTTTTATCGCAAAAGGCTTTTCTAATGCTAGATTCTAAAGCCTTTCTATCAAAATCTGGATTAAAATAAAGCTTATCGTTTTCTTTTAAGGTAATCATATCAAAAAGCTTTTTAAGTGGCTTTTCAAAAGGCGTTAAATCGTGCATTGTAAGCGTGTGAAAACTCTCTTTTATTATTGCATAAAGCCAAAGCTTAAAATGCGCTTCTTCTTTAGTTTGTCTTTTTTTTACCTCTGTATTTAGCACTTGATTCTCTAAATCTTGCTCTTTAATGATAAAGCTGTCTTTTGTCGGCTCAATAGACTTTAAGCTTTTAACTGGATTTGCGCTTTTTGTGGTGGAGTTTTCAAAAATAAGTTTTAATTGATAAAAATCAATAGGATTTAAATGCAATCTTTTTGTTCTATCAAATCTTTGCACTTCTATTAGCTTTTCTCTCTCGCCTTTTTGAAACTCCTCTAAGCTCATTTTTTGCTCTTGGGCTAATTGCTCGGCAAGTTTTTTGGCATTAAATTCATTAAGATAAATCAGGGCTTTTTCATTTTTGTGTTTTTGCACCTGCCTTAAACACCTACAAGCAGTTTGTAAAACCATATTTTTAGGACAATCACCCTCTTGGGATAAAACAACCCCGCTTAAAGATTTACAATCCCACCCCTCTTTACCAATTTGCACGAGTAAAATAACTTTAATTTTTGAAAAAGGGCTATCTAAACCCTCAAACTCAATTAACGCATTTTTAGGCTCGGGGTAAGATTTGTTGCCCTTATGAAACTTCAAAACACAATCACTGCCTAATTGAAATTCGCCTAAAATTTCACACACCTTTGGATAGATTTGCTCCTCTAGATTCTCAATACTGCCACAATAAATAGCCACTTTGCTATTTAGGGTATTTTCGTAAATTTTAGAATCTCTCAAAAACTCTCTCAAGGCTTGTTCTACAATTTCAAGACGATGTGAAGTGTGGGCGACTTTAACCACAGGGGTTTTAAGAAAATTTCCTATACCTTGAATGAGTGGATAATAATATACGATATTTGAAATTTCTTTGTGCTCAATTTTCACCTCTTTGCTTATAGATATTTTTTCTGTGCTTTTAAGATAAGGAGTGCCTGAAAATCCAGCAACCATATTTACAGAACCTTTTTTGCTCCACTCACTCACAACCTGCCTTAGCTTGATTTCTTCATTTGCTGCGTGATGCACTTCATCAATAAAAATGCCTAAATGTGGAATCTTTGTGATAGCATTTCTTAGCTCATTTGCACTGCTCCATTCTCGCTTTTGTTCCTCACTTAAATCTTTGTGTAAAACCTCTTTATCATCAAGCTTTTCTAAAATCACTTTTTCAGCATTGGTAAGCAAAATCACACCAAACATAGAATCATAAGGCTGGTGAGAAGCGATTTTAGCAACATTGGGATTTTGGATTTTATTACTTTTCTTGTTTGTTTTACTTTGGTTGAGTATCTCAAATTTAATAAGTTTTTTAAGCTCACTCGCACTCGGTTCGGGCAAAATCCAACTCACATCAAAATCCTTAATATTTCTAAGGCTTGGAATAATAGAACTTTTAAGCCCTGAAGGAGCTAGGATTAAGAAATTGTGCGCAAAAGCTTTATTATCTGGCTCATTAAGCGCAAAATACAAATCTAAATACATAAAGGCTGCCATAAGATAAGTTTTACCCGCACCCATAGGCAAAGAAAAGAGATAATCTGTGTAAGAGATATTATAAAAAAGGTCTTTAAAGATTTGCTCATAATTAATATTCTTATAATGTTGATACATATATTTTTTTAAATGCTCTTTGGGCAAATGTGAAGCAATCTCATAAAGACTTAGGGCTGCTTTGTTTGATTGTAAATAATTAATAAAATCGTAAGCATTGGCATTTAATTTCTGATAAAGCTCAAAAAGGCTTAAGGTGTTAAAATGACCCTCATAGAAAAGCTGCCATAAGGGCTTGTTTTGGCACTCAATTTTAAGGTATAAATAGGTTTTAATGGCTTCAATTTGTGCATCACGCAAAGTGTTTTTGTTGTGCATATAAGCAATAAGTTCTTTAATGGGGCAATCTTTTGCGCTAAACCAAGTATCTCTAGTTTTTGTAATTATTGGGTAAAACATTTCAATCTCTAGTTAATAAATTACTATCTTGGAAATGTTTGCTTATGAAAGTTGTTGATTTTCACACCTAAATAACAAACTTCTAGCTTAGAATAAAATGCCTTTTGATAGTTCATACGCACCCCGCTATATCTTTATTTAGCAGTATTCTATCCATATTGCGCTTATGCTTTATTAAATTTAACGATTCACATTCTAGCCTTTGAAATTACAAGGCTCTTTTTATTAACCCCTCTTGACAAATACCAACTATCAGGCTTTATAATTCCAATTTTTATCTCAAAATCAAAGGATTCCAAATGATAAAAACAAATCCTCTTTTGCTTCCTACGCTAATGCTTGGTGTATTTGCGCTTTTGAGTATGGAGCTTGGAATGATGGGCGTGTTGCCTATCGTGGCGGAAGTCTATAATGTGAGTGTCGCAGACGCGGGGTGGGTTGTGAGTATTTTTGCACTCATTGTTGCGCTTGTCGCACCGATTTTACCCCCGCTTTTGACAAAATATGACGCGAAAAAAGTTTTGCTATTTTGCCTACTTGTCTTTAGCGTTAGCTCATTTTTGGCAGCCTTTTGCACAAATTTTATTGTGTTGCTTATCTTGCGTGCAATTCCAGCGTTTTTTCACCCTATCTTTTGCTCCTTTGCCTTTAGTATGGCAGCGGATTCTGTCCCGCACAACGAATCCCCAAAGGCAATCGCAAAGATTTTTATCGCTGTCTCTGCGGGTATGACGCTTGGTGTGCCGCTTACTAGCTTTATTGCAAGCAATACAAACCTTACAATGTCTTTTATCTTTTTTGGTGCGCTTAATGCCCTAAGCCTCCTTGCCACACTTGCATTTATCCCAAGTCAAAAGCAGAATCAAAAAGCCGCGCAAAACGAGCAATTCAAGGTATTAGCAAAGCCAATAGTGTGGGTTTCTGTCATTGTTGTAATGCTTCTTAATGGCGCGATGTTTGGCTTTTATAGCTATATGAGTGAGTTTTTGCTCCATTTCACGCAGGTTTCTTTTAATCTCATCAGCGCACTTTTGCTTATCTATGGGCTAAGCAATGTCATCGGCAATTTCATCGCAGGTAAAAGCCTTGTGAGTGCGCCCAATGCGACTTTAAGAATCGTGCCTTTGAGCCTCATTGCATTATATGTCGCACTCTTTTTTGGTGGGGGCAATGCTTGGGGCGCGAGTGTGATTCTCATCATTCTTGGAATCTTTGCGGGGGTTGGTAATAATATGGCACAATTTGTCGTAACCTCGCCTATCCCAGAGGCAAAGGAACTCGCAAATGGACTTTTCATCAGTGCTGCAAATATCGGTATCACGCTTGGCACTTCGCTTTGTGGGTTGTTTATCTCACTTAATGGCTCACGTTTTGCAGTTTTAGCGGCAGTGTGTTTGGTGGTTTTAAGCATTATATTTTTAATGCTTAGAGGGCAGATTCTCATAAAAAGCAAGGAGGCAAAATAAAAGATAAGGACAAAAAGAAATAAAAAGTTTTTGAGGAGAAGAGATTCTAAGCAAGATAAAATCTTTGCTACACAGAAGTTATTTTTGGCTTACTTGCATTGTAGGTAAGTCGTGCTTCTTTTTGAGATTCAACTCCTCTTTCAAAAGCAGTATCACGCATTGCTTTATAGCTTGCTTTGAATGTGCCATTTTCTCTATCAAATATATCTTGCAGACTTAAGCGAGTATGATAATAGACAAAGGTTTGCCACTCATTATTATCTCTCTTATAGCCACTATATGCGAGTAAATCGCGCAAACTCTGCTCACTGAAATCCTTACAAGTCAAATCCTCACAGAGATTTTTCATAAAATCTTT
>NZ_JRMQ02000030.1 GCF_000762845.2 Helicobacter japonicus
CTTGTTGCTTTTGTAGTTCTTGTAATTCTTGCTTTTGCTTTTCTTGTTTAAGTTGAGAAATAGATTTATAGAGGGATTTTCTAGCTTCTAAGTATTCATCAGGTATGGAGGATTTGTTAAAAATAAAGATATTTGCAAAATCTGATTTGTAACCTAAAATTTTACCTGCATTCTTTTCATTCAAAAAGCTTTCATCGTTTTCTTTGCAAATAGCAAATGGCTTGCAAGTGTATAAGGCTCTAAGTAAATGAATAGGGGAATCTTTGGTGAGGGATTGTATGTCAGAATCTTGAAGCCTTGTGATGTTTATGCTGTTATACTTTTGTTTTAAAGAAATAATATTATCAGCGACACAATCCGAATCTTTGCCGTGATGATACCCTAACTCATATAAAAAATCTTTCATTGCTGTTCCTTAATTTTATATTACTCATAATACAGCCACTTGATGATAAAAAATACTACCGCAGCCACCAATAACACAGCAGGGATAAAGAGTATAGTTATTATAGATTCCATAATTTTGCCTCCACAATGCTAGGTTGGTATAATGCACTTAAAAACTGCATTAGCTCTGCATGACTCATCGCCGTATCGTCAATATGGGCTAGGATAGCAAGAGCATTATATATATCCTCTATGGTTGCGATGACTAGGATATAGGCAACTATATTTCTTTTTAAGCTATTTTTTATTGTCTTAGATAGAGTTTGTGAAATTTTAACTTTAGGCTTAAACTCCTTATCTATCGGTATAGGTGGATATGTCGTAGAAAGGATATGCTTACCAAAAAACACATAACCCTTTTCCATATTGATTCTATATATGGCTTCCACACTCGTTTGGATTTGGTGGATTTGGGATTGTGTAAGTGGGCTGGGTAATGTCGTATCGGCTGCTTTAATGCGTTGAGAAAGAGTTTTGATTTGTTCAAAGTGTTTTATAGAAATTGGTGTAATACCATTTTCATCAAGCATAGTCATAGTTCCACTCCCTAACACATTTGTTTGCAAATTACAAGCCAAAAATGTATCATTATCCCTAGTCTGTATTTCATAAAAAAGCCTATGTGCGAATTTCTTCATACTTACCTTTTCTGGTAATGGGCTATTGCTTTGCGCATATGAATCTATGTGATTAGAAGCATAGGGGCTTTTTGTTTTAAGGTAATAGGGTAAAAAGCTATCAAGTTCTTTATTTGGTTTGGTTAAGTGGATGAGACTATTTCGTAATTGGATAGAATCTTTGTGTTCTTGTGTGATTTGTAATGGCGTATACATTTCGAAATCAGGTGAAAAACCATCTAACACAAAGCTCATAATGCTATTAGACCAATCAGGTACTACACCAATAGAGCTGAAAGTATATGTTTCTTTTATATTTGCTGGATACATCAAGGTGAAAAGCTGTGCTAAATAACCACCAAAGGAATGTCCGACAACAATATACTTATCTTGCGATGGTTGTATTTTAGCTTTGTAAAAATCTATCATATCCTCACAAATGTTTAAAGATACATCAGCTTTTAGACTATTGCCCAACCCTTTTATATTTGGAATTTTCAATAGGTTTGGATTAAAAATATCAAGCCCACGAAAAGCAAGAATCTTTTCATTGTCGCGTATATCTCTAAATAAAGTAGCACTAAATCCAGAATCTTCTTTATTGATAAAGGCTAGTATTTCGTAGTGTTGTATAAATTCCTCTGCTTGTTTGTCTCCAAAATCCACTCTTGTATCATTGTAAAAAGTAAATATACTAGATGTTAAAGCCCTTTTATAAGAAATTTGATGTATTGTTTGTGCCTCTTGTTTGGTTAGATATTTTCTTTGCTGATTAAATCCCCATTGTTTTTCTTCATCTCCAAACATTCCCTCATTTAACCCCTCACTATAACTCGCCCAACAAAGTTCAGCATATTTGACTAACTGCATATATTTTTGCATTCTTGTCATTTGAGCCACCATCTTTGCTTAATGAGTTCTTTGGTTTTTTCTATGGAAGCACAACCGATTGTTCTCTCATTCTTGGGAATCATACCTATATCATACCAAGAATAATCTTTATCTATTTTGAAAGTGTGTTTTTTGCCTTTGTCATCATCGTAATACCACTCAATAAGCATTTGCTTTGTTTCTCAAGTTTATATAATTTTTGGTTATTTGAAATTGCATATTTTCATTGATTTGCTTGTGTGTGTCCCAAAGATTAATAATTGTTTTTGCATTGTATATTGTTGGCTGCTCTATTGTTTTACACAACCTCTCAAACTCCCTAAAGCTAGGTTGCCACTCAAGTGGGACAAAGGAAAAACCAAACCAAGAGAGCATAATAAGTGGATAAGGTAGGGCAAGATATATCTTTTTAACTCTTAGATTCTTTTTAAAGATTTTATTAATACTCCATACACAGAATCGCAAAAAGAGATACACCCATATACAAGAAAGAATAAAAAGAGTAATCCAACCAAAAAAGGGAAAAGGAATAAAGGTAAGAACATAAAAGAATTGGATATTAAGGATAGTTAGGATAACAAGAATTGAATATTTAAGAGAAGTTTTCATTTTTTGTCCTTTTCTTAATAATTATATTGTAAATCTTACATTCCTACTATGTAAAACAAGATTCTTTTAACTTTATTCTCCCTCATCATACACTCCTTTAACTATCCCTCTCACTCTTGCATTCCTTTAAAGGCTTTGCATACCCTATTGACAAACATACTGATAACACCATAGCAACATTTACTAGATTCTTTAACATC
>NZ_JRMQ02000031.1 GCF_000762845.2 Helicobacter japonicus
ACAATGAAGAAAAGTATAATAAGATTTTAAGTTATTTTGATAAGAAGCTAGGTGATAGAGATGACTTTCCACATACTAAGCAGTATTCAAGGAGGATAAAACTACGCCTACTTATATACCACAATGAATATTATAAAGGGCAAAGCATAACTTCTTTTGTCGAACAGCTCAAGATAGATAATAAAGCAATCACTACGCCCAAAGAAAAATATAAGCTAGATTTTGATAAATTAAAATCTATCATGTTGTGGGCAGAATGGGATACAAGGCGAATCAATTTTTATGGCAATGAGGGAAGTATGGAAATTACTTGGGATTTTAAAAGTCCTGTATCTTGTTGGCAATCTTTATTTATACTAAAAATGTCAGAAGAGAACCAAGTGAAGTAATTTGTTTTAAAAACAACAAATCTATTCCGTGCGAGGATTTAAAAAATGACAAATAAACAACAAGTGCAAAGATTAAGAGATTGTGCAGAACTAGCAATGGCTGCTTATGGATATTTTCATTTAGAAACAAGTGAGAAAAATCCAACATTTATTAATGTGAAAGACAACAAAGAACAAGAAATTCAAAAAGAAATTTCGCTTACTGACATTCTTGATATGACCTATAAAGATTACAAAGTTTATATACCAAGTCGTTTGCCAACTCTCAAACCCGATAAAGTAGGCACACTCAATGGCGACTTCACTCCCACTCAAGCAAAAAACTTCTTTGAACGCTATGATTTACTAGAGCATCAACCTAATACCAATTCAGGATTCTCCGCCACTCTCTTTAAAAACACAAAGGCAGATTCTAAAGATTCAGAATATATCTTAGCTATAAGAGGCACAGAACCAAGCAATAATGGTGATATAAAAGCAAACGCTAGAGTGGTGGCATTAGGACACATTCCACAAGAACAATATGAAGATATGATTAGATTTTATTATCAATGCGCTAAAAAATATCCTGCTATCACTCAACCTAAAAGCTTAAATGTAGTTGGGCATTCTCTTGGAGGTTGTCTTGCTCAAATATTTGCTCTCTCTTTTGCTAAGGGTTCAAATAAAGATTCTAAACCAAAAGACCCCAATGCTTCTACTACTGAATCTAATCAAGATTCTATCATTAATGAAGTCTATACTTTTAACTCTCCCGGTGCAAAGAATCTAAAACCTCCTTATGATATGCTTATTTCCATTCCCAAAGTTACTAATGATATAATTAAAGAATCTTTGTTTGAGTTTTATAAAAAGGCGATAAAAAATAAAGCTAAAGAATTAAAAATCAATGGGTTTGGTTTAGAGGCACAAATAGAATTTCAACTCAAAGAAATACTTAACAATCATACAGGTAATATCGCTTCTACACACTTTGGAATAAGCTTTTTCACAAGGAGTAGCAAAGAGATGGATTATGCTTATGTTAATTATGAAAAAATCCCTGATAATTTACTCCAGCCTTACCAAACCCTAATCCATAACTACAATAACAGAAACAAAAAGGGTTATAAACTAGGTATCAGTGATAAGGTGTTTCATATAGAATCCAAAAATCAAGCAGATAAATATCATCACGCAAAAGAATCCTATAAAGAAAATGCCGCACAGCATTTAGGCAAAGATATAGAAGGGAATTACTTTATCCTGAATCTCAACTTTGGGGGATTGGATTCTCATAAAATCTCTTCTATGGCAAAGACTTTATACTTTTATGCTTATCTGTATGAGGTAAATGAATCTCTTATTGACACGACAAGCAAAGAAGTAAAAATAGAATATGAGCTACACCAAGATGAGTTTTTAAAAGAACATAACGAAATAGATACCCAAGAATATAGAGAACACAAAAAAGCTTTGGAATATTGCAATAGAATTAGTTTAGCTATTAATACAATTTTGCGCAATATAGAATTTCAAAAAGCATTAGCGACAAGTTCAAGTGATGATGTATATATTCCAAAAACTCCTAATTGGCTATATGCTATCATAGAACAAAGGGTATTTGAGGCTACTATAAAAACACAACAAAATAAATTTTTAATCAAGGAAGATACGAGTGATATTATAGAGGCAATCTTATATTTACAACAAAACAAGGTTTATATTCAAATTTTAGAAGAAGATACAATTAAAAATATTACTCCAGATTCTCCATTATCTCAACTTTTTGCAATACAAGAATCTTCATTTTTTATTAGCACAGATGAAAATACAAATCCACTAATCAAAGATACACATACAGCCAATCGCCTTATAGGGTATAGAACACCGAGAGCGAAAATATTTTGTGGGCATCATAAAGCAGATACTATATTAGTAAATTGCTATAAAGATGTAACTTTAAAGCATTATCCTAAAGCAATCAATGAATAAGAGGAGGTCTTATTAGATGAAAAATAAATTTAAACCACAAAGATTTAGAATATTCCAAAATGATAATCAAATAGTTCTTAGTGTAGAAAAAGATAGATTTTATATTGATATAGAGCAGTTACTTCCTACGATTAATAATTTCACTAAAGAGGAGAAAAAAAGTCTAAATGATTATGATATATCCATTGTCTTTATGGGCATAGAACTCACAGGAGGCACAGAATCTCCCAATCCTCTTTTTCAATACTTCTTTGGTGAATTAGATAAAGACAATACCATTAAACAAGATACACCAAGTTATTACTTCTCCCCTAAAGATGAAGAAAATAATCTAGGCACACTTCTTA
>NZ_JRMQ02000032.1 GCF_000762845.2 Helicobacter japonicus
GCTTTGGACTTACTTTTGCTTCCTCTATTTTGTTTGTGCTTATTTCTGTGCCACGAAAGGAGAGGATATATTGAGAATCTTTAGAATCTGCCTTTGTATTTTTAAAGAGTGTAGCACTAAAGCCATAATTGCCATCAGTTTCTTTGCCTTTTTCTCTGCTTCTTTCTTTGTTTTCTTGGTGAGCTAAGAGTTTAAATCTATTTACAAAATCTATGGTTCTTTGACTAAGTTTAGAATCTAATTTTACTTGAGTGATGTCGTTATTGGGTATCTTGTCTTTAGTTGTAAGACATATATTAGTAAAAGGGATACACCAATCGCCTGTTCTGTCTTCATTAAATCTTGCCTCTATGGTTCGGGCGTAGGTGGAGTTTTTGCCATTGAATTTGTCGCCTTGTGTTTGGGTATCGAATTCATCTATTTGTTCTTTATTATCTTTTTTATATTTTATCTCTCCACTAAATATATACTCTAATAAAGCATAACTCGCATCGGCACAATTAGTGTAGTCTAAAAATTTCTTAACTAAATTTGTATCTGCATTTTGTGTTTGAATGCTTTTACTCATTTTATTTATCTCCAATTAAAAGTTCTGCTGCCACAATAATCAAAATTTTGCACGAATCCTCCAGGACCAGCATCACTTGGAAGCCTTAATTGATAACTTGGTATAAGATACTCATAAAGTCTTGTTTCTGCAATAAGAACTATTTGGTTTTTATCATCAAAATAATATAATGCCTGTCCGTCGAAAATTCTATCATATTTTTTTGCTTTATAAAAATCAAATTCATTCAATCTACCCAAAAAATCAATTTTCCATTTTTTACCATTGGATAATGTATTTAAATATTCAAAATTATCATTTACATATTTGCGGATAAATGCTCTCCTCATTTCTATTTCTTCCCATTCACTTATTTGTCGGTCTTTATTTTTTAATATTTCTTTCTTATACTCTAAATAGAGTTCTTGTATTTTTTTATCATTGTTTAGCCCCTCTTCAATATCTCTTATTAAAGTTACTTTTTTATTTATTAATATTTTAACTTCTTGAAATAATTTTTCATCATATACAATGAAAGTTTTTTCACACAACCTCTTAAACTCATAATATTGAGGGTCAATATATTGATACGAACACCCACCAGCTACAAATAAAACAATATATATAGGGAAAAGAAATAAACTAAGCTTTATAATCAAGGATTTTAAACTTATTTTAGAATTTGTATGTCTTAGTTTATGAATGATTGTAAAGACAAAAAAGACAATAATAGAAAAAGTACATACAAAAAAGATAAATACAAGAAAAAAGACAAAAAGAAATTCTAACATTGTTGCAACCTAAATATTTTGCAATTATTATTTATACTAATATTATTATCAACATAATTAGTGTAGTCTAGGAATTTCTTAACAAGTTCTTTTCTAGCTTCCCCTGTTCTAATATCTTTATTCATTCTACTGCCCTAAAGTATAATTTACCTTCTTTGAATTTTTTATCTATATCCTCACAACTTAATATTTCCTCATCTTCGGAATGAAACCCTTGCGGCTTCATCGCCTTTTAGAAATATACCATAATTTAGCTATTACTCCCTCTTGAAGCATTACTGCTTTTATACCCTCATAAGCTTCTTGATTTATGGTATTGTTGTTTTCATTTGCATTCATTGAGTTTTTCCTTAGCGTCATTATATGAATGTTGTGCAATACCTAAAACTTTTTCAAAGAAATCAACTTTTTTATTTTTATTTGCTTCAGTTACTACATTGTTAATTTGTTGCATCTCATTATAACTTTTTTGCATTATACCCAAAATATCATCTTTCATAGAACATTGTTCCTCTGCCAAATCTGTTAAAGCCAATGCAATTCCAATAAATTTTAATACAAAAAGATTAGCATACCATTTTGCTGATATAAGACTGGCTCTGTGAATGTCATTATCTAATCCATTCACAAAAAATAAAAATTTGTTGTAACTTTTAAAAAAATCATAATAAGATTGGAATTGCTCTTTGCTTAATCTATAAGATTTAAAAATAGCATAAGCTAGTTTCCACTCCAAATCATTTGAATAAATCATTACTTTGGAAACAAAAGCCAATAAATACAAGTCTTCTAATCCAAAAAAAGTAGTAGCAAGTAAATCTATTTCTAACTTATCAATATAGTGCAATAGCTCTTTTCCAATCTTTTTATTCTTTTCATCAATATTTTCTTTTTCATAGAAATTGTGATAGAGTTCAAGAAATTTTTCTTCATCAGAACTAACTTGACGAAGGTTTGTTTCCATTTGTTCAAATTCTTTTTCATAGCTCCATTGATACCACATTATCAATCCCAAAGGTCTATGCAAGAACGAATAACCCAAAGCAAGGATAAAGATGATACTAAAGATAATAATTTTATTTCTTGTGCTTTTGTTATACCATTGCAAAAGTTTCCCCATCTCTCCCTCCATTATGCTTTGTTATATCTTATTATACCAAATTCTATCCCACCTCTAATCTTATTTTCTCCATTCCACTAGGGCAAAGAAGAATCTTT
>NZ_JRMQ02000033.1 GCF_000762845.2 Helicobacter japonicus
CTTGTTGCTTTTGTAGTTCTTGTAATTCTTGCTTTTGCTTTTCTTGTTTAAGTTGAGAAATAGATTTATAGAGGGATTTTCTAGCTTCTAAGTATTCATTGCTTATAGAATCTTGGTTGGAGAGGAAGGAGAGGTAAAAAGATGATTTATAATTAAAAGACTTTTTATTCACAATAGCTTCTTTATTTTCATCAAGCAAAATATAGTCTTCACACTGATATAGGGCATTGAGTAGATGAATAGGGGAATCTTTGGTGAGGGAATCTATATCGTTGGGATTAAGTTTTTGGATATAAAAGGCTTGAGAAAAATATCTATTGTTTTGTTTATTAAATAAAGCAATTGGAATTGCTTTATTATTAACAATATCGTTTTCTAAAATACTTTTAACTTTAGCAAAATATAAATTAAAATGATTATCTAATTCTTCTGTGGTAGGTTTCAAATTAAGCTGTGGTTTAAGCGTTAAATTTTTTTGATTATGCTTAATATATTCAAGATATTGCCCTTGTATTTCTTCAGTGCTTCCAGCAAATTCTATTTTTTCTAGTTTATCTTTTTCTAAATATGCTTCAAACCAAACACCTGTTTTTTCAAAAATAAGTCTATTTTGCCAACCCCTAAAACTATTGTTGATAGTATTAAACATATCTTCAAAAAAGTTTTCTATATTATCAATAAAAGAATTTGTTTTGTCCTCTACAAAAGATTTTGCATTATTTATGACTTTGTAAGTCCAAACTCCCAATTCTACATCAAAAATAAAAATAACAACAAGTGGTTTATCCACAAGTCCCCCTATGGTATTTACTCCAAACCTTACTAGAGCTTTTCTGACACTTTTGGTTTCATCATAAACTAAAACCGAATCTACAATATCACTTCCAATAGGAATCTTTTTGCATACAGCACCGCATTTGTCAAGTATATCAAGAGTAGCAGAAGTTAAGGAAAGGGCTGTTCCACCGCTTCTTATATTTTCTGCAGTATCTTTAGAAATACTTCTTTCATCTTTTTCGTTTGACATATTTATTCCTATTTAAAATATTTATCTTCATACTCTAACATATCTAATACACGCTTCATAAAATCAGAATCTTTTGAACCTAATTTTGAGACTTTAGAAATAGAATCTATTCTAGTAAAAGCTTCCTGAAATATGGCTTGTTTTTGTGAATATGAGGCATTAGAAGCCTGTGCTATCAGCTTTTCAATCGTTCCAACTACTGCCACTATCCCATCTAATTTAAATAAATTACCACAATACTCTATATATTCTTTTCTATTTTTCATTCTCTCATAATCCTCTTTATTAAAAGGTGTATGTATAGGTATGCTCATAATTGCTCCTTGTATAGTTACAAGACTTCCCTGCAAAGATATAAATTGATTTTCTTTGTTTTGTGTTTTTTGAGCAAAAAGATAAAGTAACTCCAAAAGTTCTAAGGCATTTTTATTTTCATTGTAGGCTCTATATTTTCTTTCTTTATAATCTTTGCCCTCATTGATGAGCAAATTAGCGTTATAGATAAATGCAAGATTATTGACCATATCTACATACAAACTCTCTTCATTTTCGCTGCCAAAACTTAATTGCGTGATGTCTTTTATTTGTTGTAATATTTTCTTATTGTCCAATTGGGATTTAAAAATCTCTTCTTTGCTAATTGGCTGAGAATCTTCTGCTCTTTTCTCTATTTTTATTGATTCTAGTTCCCCATAGAGCTTTAAATAAAGCTTTTCTCTTTCGTGAATATTGAGACTAGGGATTGATTGTTGATAATAAAAATCTATTGCTCCTTGCATATTATCTATGTCTTTTTGCGTGAATGTGGCAGAGCCTAAGATTTTACCAAAAATATTTTTATCATTTGTGGTTTTATTTTTCTTTATGCTATTAACAGAATCTTGTATATAAAGGGCATATCGTAATCCTTTCGCTTGTTTTAGGGATAAAGTGGGGAAGTTTTTTTGCAAATCTTTAAGTGTTTGGTTATAGTCTTTTGGTAATGTTTGATTATATTGCCACATCACCTTTTCTTGTTTAAAAGAGCATTGAAATAAAGGCATATTGAGCTCTAGTATTTCAAAGCTATCTTTGTCTTTTAAAGAAATATTTTCATTACAAGGATTGGAGGCATAAAGTATATTAGCAAACAATAAAGTGAAAAATATCAATATTCTTTCATACATAGCACACTTTAACATCACTCTCTCCCTCCATTATGCTTTGTTATATCTTATTATACCAAATTCTATCCCACCTCTAATCTTATTTTCTCCATTCCACTAGGGCAA
>NZ_JRMQ02000034.1 GCF_000762845.2 Helicobacter japonicus
TAAGAAGTGTGCCTAGATTATTTTCTTCATCTTTAGGGGAGAAGTAATAACTTGGTGTATCTTGTTTAATGGTATTGTCTTTATCTAATTCACCAAAGAAGTATTGAAAAAGAGGATTGGGAGATTCTGTGCCTCCTGTGAGTTCTATGCCCATAAAATATAATTTAGAGTTTAGAGTGTCTATGTTTTTGGATGCTAATTCCTCTATATCAATTATTTGATTATCATAAGCAAAGATTGTTTCTTTTGTTTTGGTTGTGTTATTTGTTTCAAACATTTTCTATCTCTTTTGTTTGAACTTGAAATTGCTTATTTATCTTTGAAAGCTTATGATAACTTTTGCTCCAATATTTATCGCTTTGTATTCCTGCTAGAACATTCAAGTAAAATTCATTTGCAGCTTCCTGATAACTCTCTGAAACCTTACCATAGTCATATTTATGATACAGCATTCTTGATAGGATTTTATCTCTAGGAATAAAGATAAAAGGATAAAATTTGTTAATGGAACAATTATTAGCAGGAATATTTAAGTCAAAATTCTCTACCACAATAGGATTATAATCGTTTTCTGCCTTTAGAGATTTGATTTTATTTTCTTGTTTATCCCAATAGATAAGCTCAAAGTCTCCTTTAAGTTTATCAAGCCTTGTTTGTAAGATTATATCAAGAATATTGTAAATTTCTTTCACATTAAATAAAACCTTTAGGATTAAATCCTTTTGTTCTTGGTCTAAATCCATATTCTTTAACGATGGATTATTTTCTATATAAAGCTGATGGAAACAAGGGTGATGGATAAAAGTCCTAGCCCAATCTCTAAATGCTTTTGCTCCTTTAATGGATTCTAAATTAGAATCTATGGCTTGGAATTTGAGGAAGATAGTATTACAAAATTTAAGATAGGGGAACAATTCTTTTAAATCTTTAAATACAGGAATATCGGGTATCCATTCTTTGATATTAAAAACTTCTATACCTATGCTATCTAGTTTGTGTAAAACCCAAGTGGTGCAGTTGTGGAGGGGAAAAGTTTTGATAGGAGGCAAAGATAAAGAAGTGTCAAATGGCATAGAATTATAATACAAATTCTCTTTCAATGTTTCAAGGCTTATCATTTTGCTATTATCTTGTTGTAAATTAGGATTTCTATTGCTTGTTTGTGCTACTTCTTTTTTAATTTCATCAAGTAAAAATTCATATTGTTCTTGTGATACTTCAAATACACAGCGATTGTATTCTCTAAAAGTGTCTTTATTTCTTAAAGTATAGTCATAATGTTTAGTATTTTCATTCCATTGTGGAGTATATTGATTATTCTCAAACACTTTCCCCCAATGGCTAGCAGCAGATTTCACAGGGGCAAAGCCATAAAAGCCATCATTAAATTCTACATTTTCAAAGTTCTCATACCATTTGATTTCTTCTTTTCTCCAAAGTTTCATTTTTCCTTCATTGTAATCCCAATATGTTATTTCTTTTTCATATTTTATAGTATCTAATTCATTAGGGTGTTTGCGTGTAAGTCCTAGAAAGGCGTGAGGGATATTGCCTTGCATTGGGTGGATATAGATTGTTATAAAGTATGGCATTGAAATTCCTTATTTGCCAGTGGTCGCAAATCCATAAGCCAACCACCACCAAAAACTTGTTGATAATATAAATACAAACCAAAAGCTTGAATTGTAAATTTTGTATTTAATTATACTTTTTTTTTCTAAGAAAAACCAAATTCCAAAGAAAAACAAAGGACATAACATAAGCCAAAGAGCAATAAAGAAAAAATCATTTAAAATATCTAGATTTCCCAAATAATAAAATGTTGAATTAAAAACATAAATTAAAAACTTCCTAACAAATTTTGCGATTAAGCTTGCTGGGATAAAAAATATAAAATAAGAAGCTATTGTTAATGCCCAACATATCAAACAATCTAAAATAAACTTACCCCATTTGAATTTTTCTTTTTCTTGCATAATTCATTCTCCTTACAAAACCAAATCTTGCATTATAGGATAATCTTCATTATGTTTTTTTAATCCACGAGAGTGAGGTAGTATAAGTGCTACTTGTGTGCAAGGTCCTCCACTTATAGGAGGATTAGGACAACCTACAATAGAGCTATAGAGTAAATCAGTTTCTAATATAAAAGGAATATTCTTATCTTGAATACTTTTACCTAGATTAGATT
>NZ_JRMQ02000035.1 GCF_000762845.2 Helicobacter japonicus
GATGTTAAAGAATCTAGTAAATGTTGCTATGGTGTTATCAGTATGTTTGTCAATAGGGTATGCAAAGCCTTTAAAGGAATGCAAGAGTGAGAGGGATAGTTAAAGGAGTGTATGATGAGGAATTTTAAGTATAATCAATCTATTACTCATTATCATTGGAGCATAGAGAATACAGCATAAAAGGCATAAAATGAAATATATTGTCTTAGCAATCATCGGAATTTTTATTTTACATGTGATGTGTGGGGGTTCAATTTATTACCCTACAAGTTATCGTGCCTTTATCCCTAAGGCTTTAGATTCTGAATATAAGGAATATCAAAGACTTTGTAAAGAAGAGATAAACAAGGTAGTGTATGCAAGACCTATCACACAAGAGGAGAAAGCCACACTCATACAAGGAATACGAGACAATCTTATAGAATCTGAAAAAAGCGAGATAGGAAGAAAAATACCGATAACAGATGAATCACTACTAACCATTAAAAAAGAAAAAAATATAGACGAAATCACGCCAGAATTATGGCAAGAAATGCTTGCAGAGCTAGATAAAAGAATAGAGGCGATAGTCCAAAAAGAATTAGCAAAAAAGGAAGTGTTAGAACGAATAGAAAGTAAAATCCTATATAAAATCCCTAGCGCAACCACCCTTAATACTAATAGCAAAAGCATTGTTGAAGTGCGACAAACCTTTTCATTATCTAACTTACACACCAGAAACAGATATAAAGAACATATCTTTTATCAAGCAATAGTAGGCTATATTTATGATAGACATTGGAGTGAATTTATCCTTTTTACTAAAGGAAGTCCGATAAGTAAGAAGTTTTTAGAGTGTAAAAAAGATAACTTTAAAAGTGAGATATTATTACAAATGGCTTTAAATAATCGTGAATCTATTGGCTTAGAATCTGATGTGATTCTTACAGATTATTACACCTTTAGGGAATTAAAAAAGTGGGGAAATAAATGAAACTCTACCAAAAATACTATACTCTAGGAGTATATATAGATACTTGGGGCTGGGGAGAGGGAGTGATACCTCATGTATTTTTGGGATTAAAAAAAGAATATCAGCTTATTGATGAAAATTTTCAAGGCACATTAAGCGATGAGTTAAAGAAAAAATATATCTCAGAATCTAAACTAGAAAAACATAGTAAAACTACACAAATGCAACTCATAGAAAATCTTACACAAGAATACAAAAATAATGATATAAATAAAGAGAAATGGAAAAAGCAAACTACTGATTTTGATGACAATTATCTATTCTTTAGACAAGGTTATAAAGACATAACAATTCAAGCGAAAGAATATTTTAAAAATGCTATATTCTTTCATTATCAGGCTTATAAAAGAAGTTTGATAAATTTTATTCAAAGTGAAAAAAGTAATATACAAAATATCGAAGGCTTTTTTGGCTTTGCTCCTTATAAGTCTGCTCCATTAAGAACTTCTAGCTATGGAGATAAAGAAAGCGGTGGCAAAGTCTTTCAAAACAATCACTATGATTATGAGAAGAGAGAGAATAATAACATCAATGAAGAAAAACACGAGCATAGTGGCGAGAGTTTAAGGAATGATACTTTGTCCAAATATTCTTTCAGCAAAGGACATGTTTTAGTAAGCATTCGTCCTTTAAGCACTTTTCAAAATAAACAAGCTTTTGCTATAAAAATACCCAATGAGAAATACATAGAAGTTGCAAGTAAAATCTTAGAAGATGTATTAATTACTGATGATAGTTTGCGAGGTGGTTTTGCTTTTGTAAAAGACGATAATCAATTTAGATTTTATGCTTTAGTTGGCAATTCCTGTGTAGATTTCGTAATGGATAAGTTAAAGATAGTATTTGCTGGTAGATTAGATTGGTGGGATAAAAGCACAAGCACTCCACAAGGTGTTTATGATGTGATTAAAAAACATTCCAAAGCTTTTAATGAACAGGAATTATCAATGTTAGAATTTCTCCTTGACCTTCAACTATTCTACCAAAACTATGCTACCCTATGCAATATAGATTCTACTTGGGCTTGTGAAGAAGGATTAAAGTCTTTCAATCAATATTGTGAATTTCTTTTACATAGTAATCTTTTACATCA
>NZ_JRMQ02000036.1 GCF_000762845.2 Helicobacter japonicus
TCTCTATGCTCTTTAGTTCTTTTGCATTTATCTTTGCTTTTTTGCCTTGTGTTTGGATTATTTTTCATATACTCAAATACATAAGCATAAAACAAGATTCTCTCTTGTTTTTACATCTTGCTAAAGTATTCTTAGTTCTATCAAGTTTATTTTTTTATGGATATTTTAAAATTGAATATGTGCCTATTCTTATCTCTTCAATCCTTATTAACTTTATCATTGCAAGAAAAATTCTTAACTCTTATACTCTACTCTCTTTAAAGAATATATCTCATCATACACATACTCATTCAATCTCTTGTATGCATTCATCATTGAAGTCTTCACATACTTCTTTATCTCCTGTGCATTATCTATCATTAGAATCTATAAAAGGAGATAGGCTTATAAATAAAGTAACGGGGGGGGGGGCATAATAAAGATTCTATCCACTCTCACATACAAACAATCTTTACAAACCCTAAGTTTTATCTCATTATTGGCATTATCTTTAATCTCTCTTTATTAGGATTTTTTAAATATACAGATTTCTTTTTAGAGAATTTTAATATTCTCTCTAAACTCTTAGAACTTGATTTTAATATTCCCTTGCCTCATATTCTTTTACCCTTAGCTCTCTCCTTTGTAACCTTTCAACAAATTGCTTTTTTAATAGATTGTTATAAAAGAATAGATATAAGTGATATGCAAGAGCAAAGAGAAAATCACATATATAAAGAGAAAGATAGAGAATCTAAGCAAGATGATATAAGAAATACAAGCAAGATTGACTTTATTGATTATTGCCTTTTTATCTCTTTCTTTCCTCAACTCATTGCTGGTCCTATTGTGCATCATAAAGAGATGATGCCCCAATTTAATGCTTTAAAAAATAGTCATTGTCTTATCCATTGGGAGTATATGGCTAAAGGATTATTTATATTCTCTATTGGGTTATTTAAAAAAGTATTCATTGCAGATTCTTTTGCCAAATGGGCAAATGCTGGATTTAATGTTGTAGAGAATGGAGGAGTATTAAATATCTTTGAATCTTGGACTACTTCACTCTCTTATACTTTTCAACTCTACTTTGATTTTAGTGGATATTGCGATATGGCAATAGGCTTAGGCTTATTCTTTGGAATAATGCTGCCTATAAATTTTAACTCTCCTTATAAGGCTTTAAACATCAGTGAGTTTTGGCGGAGGTGGCATATCACTTTGGGGAGATTCTTAAAAGAATATGTCTATATTCCATTAGGAGGAAATAGGAATACAAAGTATTGCGCCTCTACACATTATGATGCTATCAATAAGATACTCACTCTTAGAAATCTCTTTTTTGTAGCATTTTTAAGTGGTATTTGGCACGGAGCTGGGTGGGGATTTGTGATATGGGGAGTATTACACGGAGTAGCAATGTGTATTCATAGAATCTACTCGTGGGTGATAGATAATGTGATGTATGAGAGAAAGATAGAAACTTCTTTATCAAAAGACAATACGAGAACACATACAAAAGAGAGCAGAACAGAAAGCATTCAAGATAATATGAGGGTAGATTGTTTTTTAAATGCTCATCTTCATAATGTTTTAGAATCTAAAGATGAGAAAGGATATAAAAAAGATTCTAAAGACATAGATTTTAAGGATTTAGATTCTAAAAGCAAAGTAAATTCTACAAAACAACTGAGCAATACTCCTTTAGCACAAAATATAAGAAACTTTACTCAAGGCAGATTCTATAAAGTGCTTTGTTGGTGTATCACTTTTAACTTTATCAATATCACTTGGATATTCTTTAGGAGTGAGAATGTGCAAGGGGCAATAAATCTACTTAAAGGAATGTTTGGCATTACTTGGGTGGAATTACCCTTAAAGGTTCATCGTATGCCTGCACTCTTAGAACATATAGGTGGAAGAAATGATACGATTATTTATATTATCTTAGGGTTTGTGGTGTGTTTG
>NZ_JRMQ02000037.1 GCF_000762845.2 Helicobacter japonicus
ATTATTTGTGCCTATGTAATAATCATTAAGTAAATCTTGGATTTGCTCTAGTTTAAATTCTGTGCCACGAATAGAGAGGATATATTCTGAATCTTTAGAATCTGCCTTTGTATCTTTAAAGAGTGTAGCGGAGAATCCTGAATCTGTGTTGGGGCAATGCTCTAGTAAATCATAGTGTTCAAAGAAGTGTTGTAGTTGAGTGGGAGTGAAGTCGCCATTGAGTGTGCCTACTTTATCGGGTTTAATGTTTGGTGATAATTGTGGCTTATACACCTTATAATCTGCAAATGTGTTATCCATAATATCAGTGAGGGTAATTTCTTTTTTAGTGGAATTTTCATTTTTCTTATTTTGTATTTCTATAAACAACCGACTATCGCTATTTGTCATTAAATCATAATATCCATACGCTGCCCAAGCTAACTCTGCGTTATTTTTTAGTTTGTGAATCAATAGTTTATTTTCCATAAATTTCTCCTCCTTGCACTTTATCATACCAATCTTTATCCCATTTGTTATAAAAATCAGTGCAATTTATATAAAACTCGTCCCATTCAAGTCCATATAAAAGAGCGTGAATAGTGGGATAATATCTGCCAGAATCCCAACTTCCTTGTATATTGTATTTGTCTGCATACGCCACAATAGCTTCCTCGCTCCCTACACCCTCAAAAAAAAGTCATATTGCATTTTGCACATTTTCCTAAATTTCCAATAACTAGGCTCTAAATAAAAAGAATAAGGGGTATAGTAAAAAATGATTAAAGCTATACTTCCAAGAAAGACTAAAGACTTTGAGACTTTCTTTTTTGATTTAAAGATGATTCTATATATAAACTTTAATATGAGATAGGAAAGAATAGTAGAGATGAGGATTAAAAGGATGTATGTCATCTTAGGCTACCTTTCTATATTCTGTATTTGGTTGGTGAATAAGCATATCATACTTTTCAAAAAAAATTTTTGCTTGAGTGGGAGTGAAGTCGCCATTGAGTGTTGCGATTTTAAAACCTTTTTCATCAATAATTTTCAAATCTTTATATTGAATATCTAAAACATTCGCAATAGATACAAATTTATCTTTTTCTTTATCAAATCTATTACCTATACACTCAAAGTATCCATAACTAGCCCAAGCAAGTTCTGCATAGTCCTTAAGGTTTTGTATTTGGCGTCTATTATCCATCAATCTCTCCCACAAAATTTCTACAATCAATAGTGTCATCAAAATGTATTCTAAAATCCATATTTCCCTCATTGCCAGATATGTATGGGACATATGTTTTCCATTCGGGTCTAAAATACATTTTTTCAATATTATCAAATTTTAATATTTTGCTATTTGAATTTCTATAGTGAATAAGAATGCCTAAATCTATTCTATTTGAATACTCCATTTTATAACCACTTTTTCCTATACTATTGTCTAATTTTTTGTCAAAGTAACTTAAGATTTTATCGTATTTTTCTTGATTTTTTGGTAAATTATTCAACTCACACATTTTCTTAAACTCCCAATAACTCGGTTGTAATGCATAGGGAGTGTAATGCAAAGGAATACCTATAAGGTAAATTATCCATAAAACCAATAAGATTAAAATGTGTTTTTTAAACTTAAAGTATTTTTTCATATTTTTTGTTTTATTCATTATAAGGCTTTGGACTTACTTTTGCTTCCTCTATTTTGTTTGTGCTTATTTCTGTGCCACGAAAGGAGAGGATATATTGAGAATCTTTAGAATCTGCCTTTGTAT
>NZ_JRMQ02000038.1 GCF_000762845.2 Helicobacter japonicus
CACCATAAAACGCGAGATTTTAGAATCTGAATGTCCTATGAAATTTCTAAAGTCATAGATTTCTTCTCCGTGGTCGCTAAAATAAATCACTATGCTATCACTTCTTTCAAATCTTTTGATAATCTCACTTAAGATAAAATCACCATAGAGGGTGGCGTTGAGATAAGCGGCAATTTGGGATTTATCTGCAAAATCTGGCGCGTCTATATCGCGCGCGCTAAAGATTTTAAACGAGGTGGGGTAGCGATTTTCATATCGTGCGTGAGTCCCCATAAGGTGCAAGGCAAAGAAGGTTTGTATTTTTTGCTGGGGGGGGGGAGCGATATATTTATCAAGCAGAGGCAAAATCGCCTCATCGTGCTTACTCAAATCAAAACTATCCCCACTATGAACAAATATTGCCTCATCAGCGCGTTTAAGTATCGTAGCAACTGCATTACCGAACATAGAAAGCTGCTCTTGATTTGATATGCTAATGGTGTGATAGCCCCCTAGTTTAAGGGCATCGATAAGATTGAGATATTCATACCATTGCTTTTGTGAATCTTTGTTTGCTAGGGTGAGTGAAAGGGAGAGGGCTTGATGTGTATGTGCGTGAGGAGAAATAACATCACTAAACACAAAAAGATTATTTGGTTTAGAATCTTT
This sequence comes from Helicobacter japonicus, assembly GCF_000762845.2. Taxonomy (GTDB): domain Bacteria; phylum Campylobacterota; class Campylobacteria; order Campylobacterales; family Helicobacteraceae; genus Helicobacter_C; species Helicobacter_C japonicus. Next base: position 649 of record NZ_JRMQ02000038.1, read on the forward strand.
AAGATTATCTAAAAGTGGTGTGGTAGGTAATGGATATCCATAAAGGCTTAATTTACCTCTTTGGGTAGATTCTCCAATGACAAGCACAATATTATCAATAGGATTTTGTGCTTTTTGCACTTGCAAATCCGTAAAAATAGAATCAAATTGCTCCTGTATTTTTTGGTATTCTTTAAAGGCGGCATAGGTTTTTTTAAAGGTATCATCTGTTGTTGTATATATATGATTAATCATATCGCTATAACGCAAATCAGGCGAAGATGGGCGCATTCTCGTGATATGCACAATCACCACAGAGATGAGGATAACAAGATAAAGCCATTTGAGAAACTTAAGATTATCAGGGGTTTTTATGCGATAGAGCAAAAACACACTTATCAAAGCAAGCACATACACAGCGCATAAAAACCAACTCGCATAAGTTTGCAAAAACTCTGTGGCTTCTTGGGGATTGCTCTCAAAGGCTACAAGCATAAGATAAGGATTTATGGGCGTATCAAAATTATAAAGCACAAAAATTTCTATAATAAAACAAAACGCGCTACACAAAAGTAAAAAGCCTAAAAGCAGATTCTGTAAAGCCCTTAAATGTGTCCAATATATCAGGCTTAAAAGCGCGATATATGTGAGGCAAAACATTAAGATTCTATACCCAAAGCTTACAAAAAAATAAAAATCAAAGCGCGTTTGTAGCACCATATAATGTGAATAGAAAAGCACGATAAAGTTTAGCCAAAAAAGCACTAAAAAGGCGTGAAAAAACCGCTTATCATAAAATGGATTAGAAAAAAATTGCGCGATGTTTAAGTTTTTTGCCTTGTGCGTCATCTTGTATGCCTTATATTAAATCTTCTCACTTTGTTTTAAAGCCTTTTACAAATCTTGCAAATTCTAACATTTATTTACTTTAGCTCCCTTACTACCTATTTATTCCTCTTAGTTGTTTCCTTGTATGCTGCATTTACCTTGCTCAAGATAGCTTTTTTGTGTTTTTAGCTCTTTATCATAATCTTTTACATTACTCTTATCT
>NZ_JRMQ02000039.1 GCF_000762845.2 Helicobacter japonicus
TGTGAATTAAATGAATTGCCAAACAATGAGGAAAAGTATAATAAGATTCTAAAGTATTTTGATACAAGCTTGGATACATTGGATTGGGAGGAGTTGAATAGGAAAATTTGGAAACTGAAAGAAACTAGTGGAGACTATAAAAAAGGCATCTATGAATATGAGGCTTTAACACAAACAAAGGAAATAAATTCTCGTTTAGGAATAGCAGCAAGTCTTTTAAGTAATGAATCACCAATAAGTAAGTATAATACCAATCAAATGTCAATCTATGCTTCTTGGCACACGAAGCGTTTTTATCCAGACGGCAATGAAGGAAGTGGATTTTATTGGGGTGAGGGAAGATTAGCTTGTGTTGATGTAGCAAAAAAATATGACACCAATGGGAGTGAATAATGAATAACAAACAACAGATTAACAAACTTAGAGACAATGCTGAACTAGCCCAAGCTTCCTATTTTTACTTTGATTTCCTTAAAGATTCTAATAATATCCCTAGAAAGATTTATGAATTAGATTCAAAAAACGATAAAATCAAAGATGAAAAATATCCTAGAGGATATAAAGAAATAGAAATTACTTTAGAACATATAGTGAATCAAAAATATTACAACCACGAAGTATTGGTAAATCTTGAAAAAGGCGATGATATTTTTACAAAAATGAAAAATGAAGCTAAAGATAGTTTTAATTTAGATAAACTCAATGGTGAATTTAGTGAAATTCAAGCTAAAAACTTTGCTAAAAGATATAAGATTAAATTTCATCAAGCTAATACCTTAAGCGGATTCTCTGCTACTTTATTCTATGACATACAAGAGGATAGGTTTGTGGTAGGGTTTAGGGGGACGGAATGAAAACATTTTTTAAAATTTTATATATTGGTTGGTTAGGATTTTGCGTCTTGATATTTATTATGTTATTAGGAATGGCATACGAACCCGACTTTCTTGGAAGCCTTTTTTTTACTTTAGTATTAGCTGTTATGCCTTATTTATATTTTCTATGTATTTTTAAAATTCCTGTTGATTTTGAAATTTGGTGCGATGAAAATAATGCTTATATCAATGATTTTAAATTATTTTTTAAAAGATATGTGTTATATTTGCTTATTCCTATAGTGGCATTTGTTTTGTTTGTGATATTCCGTGATATGGTATCAATATTGTTAGTATTGAATTTGCCATTTATATGGCTATATCTTGTTGGGATAAAAAAGATTCTTATGTTTTATATAGAAAAACTTTGGAGATAATATGGAAAAAACAAGAATTCAAATCAATAATCTAAGAGATTATGCCGAACTTGCACAAGCTTCCTATTTTTACTTTGATTTCCTTAAAGATTCTAATAATATCCCTAGAAAGATTTATGAATTAGATTCAAAAAACGATAAAATCAAAGATGAAAAATATCCTAGAGGATATAAAGAAATAGAAATTACTTTAGAACATATAGTGAATCAAAAATATTACAACCACGAAGTATTGGTAAATCTTGAAAAAGGCGATGATATTTTTACAAAAATGAAAAATGAAGCTAAAGATAGTTTTAATTTAGATAAACTCAATGGTGAATTTAGTGAAATTCAAGCTAAAAACTTTGCTAAAAGATATAAGATTAAATTTCATCAAGCTAATACCTTAAGCGGATTCTCTGCTAC
>NZ_JRMQ02000003.1 GCF_000762845.2 Helicobacter japonicus
AAGGCATATCTTTTGGGATAGTCTGCTTTTGGGTGGATTCTTATATTTATGTGCATTTATTAAACTTCATCTTTTTGAACTTTACTACCTTATTCCTATTTATTTTGTAAGTCTTAGTGCAATGCTTTATTTTCTCTATCATCTAAATCTTATACAATATAGAATCTTTAAAAGTATAGTTATACTCTGTGCTTTTCTTATGTGTATAAACACTATACCTATGGGCATATATAGCTATATAACTTTGAAGGTTGAGGGAATAAAGTTTCACGATACCCTAGCTTTTGTCGCACACAGAGCAAAGGAGAAAGCAAATACCAATCAAACGCTTACGCTTTATTTTGAGGGCAATGGACGTGGTGAAAATTATGCCACTTGGTATTGGGGCTATTTTGCACAATATTTAGAAACAATCTATCATACACCACATTTTGATATCAAGACAAAAGATGAAAATTCCCCAACACTATGGGAGAAAATGAAACTATGGCATTACAATCCACAATCACCACTAAGTATTTATAATAATGATAGTGTTACTACACCACAAAGTGGAGATTTAATAATCCTAAATAGTAGCACAATTCACAACATAAATGCGCAATATATAGAGCAGCTTACACAAAAATATCGCTTGGTTTATGCCAGCAATGCCTTTGGAATACCCTATATTGCTCTAAAGCCTCTGCTAAAAACACTTTTTAGGCAATCTCAAACCCTACAAGATGCGACACAGCATAATCAAAATATCTTTAAGTTGCCACTTAGAGATTATATCTTTGAAGTGCCTTAAGATTTGTTTTAGAATCTTTATTCAAACCTCAATACCTTTAGGATTGGTTTTTAGCTCACCTTGTGCATTCATTACACATACATTATTGCATAGCCTTTTGGCTACTGCCTCATCGTGTGTAATAAGTAAAATTGTGCGATTTTGCTCTTTTTGCCATTCTTTAAGAAACGCAATCACCTCTAAACACAGCTCATAATCAAGTCCGGAAGTGCTTTCATCAAGAATAAGAAGTTTTGGCTCTACAAGCAGTGCTCGTATAAGGCATATTCTTTGGGCTTCACCTCCTGAAATCATTGCTACATTTTTTTCTAAAATCTCCCTTTGCAACCCTAATGTTTCAAGCAAAGATTCAATATGTTTTAAATTCTCCTTATAAGTTGTGCCACGCAAATATATAAGTGGCTCAATAAGATTCTCTAAACAACTCAAACGCGGATTAAGCGAGCCTATAGAATCTTGAAAGAGAATCTGCACTTGTGTGTAAAATAAACGCCTTTGGTGTATTGAAGAGAGTTTAAGAGGTTGATTATTAAAATATACCTCTCCTCTATGTCCCAACTCATCGAGTGTTGGGCTAAGTAGCCCACAGGCAATTTGAGCTAATGTGCTTTTACCACAACCACTTTTCCCCATAATTGCAAGACTCTCCCCTTCATTTAATTCTAAAGAAATATGTTTTAATACATTATTTTGTGTTGTTTTAAAGAATCTATATGATTTATATTGATAAGATACATCACAAAGTTTTAACATAGCTTTTTTCCTTACTTGTATATATGTCTTTCAAATGCTTTGTTGTAGGTGTTTTTGGAGTATAAAGATAAAAATCTTTATCCAAAGCCATATCTTCTACAATCTTGCCCTTATCTACCACATATACATATTGTGCCATATTTGCGACTACCTCTAAATCGTGTGTAATAAGTAAAATACCAATCTTTTTCTGCATTTGTAATGTATGTAAAGTCTCAAGAATCTCAAATGCTACATCTCTATTCAAATCACTTGTTGGTTCATCAGCAATTATAAATGGAGCTTGAGTGAGCAATGCTAAAGCTATCATTACTCGTTGCAACATACCTCCACTTAATTCAAAAGGATAAGAATCAAGCACATATTGTGCGTATGATTTTGTTTGCGTATGAGATGCTTGCGTGTTAAAGCCAGATTCTTGAAGGCATTGTAATATAAATGATTTATCGTAGGGCTTATGAAGAGCCTGAAGTGTTTCTTTAAGGTGATAATGTATGCTTAAAAGCGGATTAAAACAAGTTCGTGGATTTTGCATAATACTTGCAAAAGCAAGTGAGCGATAATACCGGGGATTAATCACTTCATTATCAAGCATAATCTCACCGCTTGTTTGTGTAAGATTACTTGCAAGGAATCCCTGCAAAGCAAGGGCACTTATAGATTTACCACTTCCACTTTTACCAAGTAATGCCACACATTCTCCACTTTTGATTTTAAGATTAAGATGAGAAATAAGAGGTGTAGAATCCATACAAATATGCAAATCACGCACCTGCAAAGTTTGTACATTTGAGAGGGAAATATTTTTAGAAAGGATCTGTTTAGAATCTTTAACCCTCTCATATTTTTTATTTAAATCATTGAGCATATTTTGCACCCCAAAATAATCTCTCAATGCCTCTCCAAGCAAATTACACGATGCCACACTCACAAAAAGTGCTAATCCCGGGTAAAGAATAAGCATAGGATAATCCCACATATAATCTTTTGCTTCATTGAGCATAATACCCCATTCAGGTATTGGTGGCTGCACTCCAAGCCCTAAAAATGATAACCCAGCAATATGCAGCATAATATGTCCTATATCCATACTCGCGATAACTGCGCATTGAGAAAAAATTGGCACAAGCAAATGTCGCTTGAATCTTTGCCAACCATTTGCGCCAAAAGTATAGGAAAGTGTAACAAACTCTTTGTTTTTAAGATTAAACACAATACTTCGCACGATTCTCGCATACCAAGCCCAATGCGTAGCAATGATTGCAATCATCACATTTTCTAACCCTACCCCAAGCATACCTATCAAAAACAAAGAAAGTGCGATAGTAGGCATACCCATAAAGACATCACAAACACGCATACAGAGAGTATCAATGCGTCCGCCAATAAATCCACATAGCCCACCTACACTTACACCTAAAACCACAATCCACGCAAGAATAACAAAAGTGCAGCCCAAAGAAATACTTGCCCCATAGAGAATCCTAGAGAATATATCTCGTCCTAAATAATCTGTGCCAAGCCAATGTTCTGCGCTCATAGGAGCTAACATCGCACTTAAATCCTGCATATCTGGTTCATAAGGAACAAGAATAGGTGCAAAAATTGCAATAAGTATGATAACACTCACACTTATGAGTGCCACCTTACCCCACCAACCAAAATGTGCTAAATTATGAGAATGTAAAGTATTTGTATTTTTATTCATACATTCTCCTTAATAGCAGATTCAAAATGATAAACCTGTCCTTTTTGTGCATTTTCTGCATTTTCCATTTGTTTGCGTATGCGTGGGTCAAGCAATCCATAGCAAATATCTACTATTGCATTACACAACACAAAACAAAAACTTAATACAACGATAAAACATTGAATCACAGGATAATCGTGATTAGCTATGCCCTGAATACTATAAAGCCCAATACCTGGCAGGGCAAAGACACTCTCAATCACAAGTGCCCCACCAATCAACTCACCAAGGTGCATACCCATTGCCGTAAAAATAGGTAAAAACGCATTATAAAAAATATGCTTGACATAAAGCCTCCAGCCTTTAATGCCACGCATCTTTGCATAAATTACATATCTATCTTTTTGAGCCTCTAACATATTAGCCCGAATTAATCTCGTATTGATACATATTGACATTAGCGCAATACTTATGCTCGGCAAGATAAAGCTTTGCGCTCCCTCTATGCCTATTGCTGGTAACCACCCAAGATAAATACAAAAAAACAGCATAAGTAAAAAAGCAAACCAAAAATTTGGTGTGCTTACACCAATAAAACAAAAAAAACGAATGAGAAAATCAGGGAATCTATTATGATAATACACACTTAGAATCCCTAATGGCACAGAACATATAAAGGTAAGCACAAAACCACAGGCAACCAGTATAAGAGTTGTTGGCAAAAAATGTAAAAAATCTTCACTCACACTTCTCCCTGTCATATATGATGTTCCAAAATCAAGCTGCATTGCACTTTGTAGCCACAAAACATATTGCGTGAGAATTGGTTTATCTAGCCCAAAACTATGGCGAATCTCCTCCACAAGTTCAGGTGTGGCAGGAAGATTAGAATTAATAATATAAGTCATCACAGGGTCGCTTCCACTTAAACGCAATAAACAAAATACCACCAAAGATGCCACAAACATAATAGGCACAAGCCATAAGATTCTATAAAAAATAAGTCGCTTCATATATTCTCCTTAAGCCCTCACTCATACATTTCCCAAAATGGCACTTCATAACCAAGCACTCCCATATTGATACCCTTAATCTTTTTATGAGCGACTGCTTTGTTTCTTTGATAAGTAAGCGGTATAAAAATACTACTGTCTCGCAATAAAACCACAACTTCATTAAGTGTGTCCAAAAAAGCTTTGGTTTTAGGAGGAAGCGATATTAATCGCAAAATCAGCTCTTCAATTGCAGCTTTTGAACTTAATCCTAATAATGCAGCATAACTGCCGTGTCCAGGCACACGCATTGAATATAACTCGCTCAAAGGTTCATAAGGCATACCCCAAGTTTCGTGAAACGCCACATCAAATGCACCTTGAAGCAAACGATTTGCATAAATTGTTGGCTCACTCGCGCTCAAACGCACTTTAATCCCTAATTGCTTAAATTCATTTTGCAGGATTTCAGCAATCATTCTATGCACAGGATTATTTCCCATAAAGAGTATTTCTACACCTTTTTCACGTAATAATGTAGCTTTAGAATCTTGCAAAAGTAAAGCGATAGCTTGTTTGGCTTCTTGTGGTTGATAGGGTGTAGAAAATGAAATCTGTGTGCCTAGTGTTTGGTAAAATGTAGGTGAAAAAAGCATATCTGCGCTCTCTTGTAAATCTCCAAATACTGCTCGAACAATCTTTGTTTTATCAATACCCAAAATAATATTTTTACGTAATGCTATCGAATCCTTTTCATCATTTAAAATGAAAGCTGGTGCTGAGGAATTAAGCAAAAGGCTTGTGCTACGAATAGGTGGGCTAAGATAGGTAGCAAATTTTGAATCTTTGCGCATACTTTTAAAAATCTCTAATGGAATCTGGTCATTTCCATAAATTAAATCCACCTGTCCGCTTTTTAATGCAGCAATTTTTGAGTTTGGGTCAAAAATCACTTTGAAAAAAATCTCATCATAATACATACCATTATACGCGTCTTTATTCCAATAATGCGGATTTTTCTGCATTGTATCACTTACACCTAGCACAGATTGGGTAAGCATATAAGGACCTGTGCCAATGGGCTTTGGGTTATATTTAATGAGATTCAAGTCTTGTGGAAATGCACTCGGGGCAAGGAATCTAAATGGACGTGGCACAGCAAGCTCATTTAGTGTAGGTGTATAAGGGGCTTTAAGCTTAAGGCGCACTTTGAATTCACCTAACTTTTCTACACCCTCAAGGCGCAGAATCAAGCCACTCCACGAATGTCTGATTCTATTTTTCAGCACTGATGTAAAATTTATCACTACTGCATCGGCGTTAAATGCCTCACCATTAGAAAACTTCACATTCTCTCGCAGTATAAAATCATAACTTAATCCGTCTTTACTCACGCTCCACGAAGTTGCAAGGCTTGGAATAATATTACCTTTTTTATCTACACTCACTAAACCCTCATAAATAGCATTTTGTGCAAACATTTCATTACCTTGATAGCCCTGTGGATTCATTACTCCAACATTTCCAGATACTGCCATCGTGAGTATATTTTTCCCATACATTATGCCTATACACATAAGCACCGCTATGATGACACGCACTTTCTCTCCTCGAAAAATTAAAAATATCAATAATATATAGTATATCATACTCATTGCATAAAAAAATAAATTAAGTATTATTAATACCCTACGCTAAAATTTTTATTCAAGATTCACATAATCATTTTTAAGCGATTTAAGGGCGATGTTAGATATAATGCGCTCTTTATTTTTAAAAAAGGGCATATATGCAAAAACCACGTATCGTTTTAAAAGTCGGCTCATCAAATCTCTGCAATGGCAAAGTCATTGATAAAACACAGATTCAAGCACTTGCAAAAATCATTAGCGAATTAAAAACACAATATGATGTAATTCTTGTAAGCTCTGGAGCAGTAGCAAGTGGGCATACTGCTTTGCATATTGATAAAAATATATTACAAAATAGACAAGCTTTAGCAAGCATTGGGCAGCCCTTACTTATGGAATCTTATCGCAATGCTTTTGAGCAATACAATATTACTATCGCTCAACTTTTACTTGTATGGCGCGATTTTGATTCACGCAGGCATACAGATTATGCACGAAACACAATTGATACGCTTTTAGCTCACAATGTGCTTCCTATTATTAATGAAAATGATACAATTGCTACCGATGAAATTGTATTTGGCGATAATGATAGGCTGGGTGCGTATGTAGCGCATTATTTTGGCGCAAAGATTCTTGTGATTCTAAGTGATATTGATGGCTACTTTGATAAAAATCCACATCATCATAGTGATGCAAAAATCCTCCCTATCGTGCATACAATCGCACCTAGTGCCTTAGAAGAAAGCCATACACCAAATGAAAATTTTGCTACTGGCGGCATTGTTACTAAACTCTTAGCGGCTAACTTTTTACTTCAACATAGAGAAATGATGTTTTTAAGCCACGGGCGAAAACTCAATGTATTGCGAGATTTTTTACTCCATAAAAAGCACACCTCTGGCACACTATTTTGCCCTGCGGATTCTAAGGATATAGAGGCACTTATATGAAACTTATCCTTGCTGGGACACCTGCCTTTGCTTCAGCAATCTTTGCTCCATTGATAGAAAACAAGACATTTGAGATTCTCGCACTTATCTGTCAGCCTGATAAGCCATTTGGACGTAAAGGCGAGCTCAAATCTCCACACACAAAAGAAACTTTTTTATCACAAGATATACAGATTCTCCAGCCTGATAAAATAACTGAATCTGTGATTGCCACACTTCAAGCCCTAAAACCTGATGCTATACTTGTGGTGGCATACGGGAAAATTCTCCCCAAAGCCTTTTTGGATATTGCACCTTGCATTAATATTCACGCTTCCATCTTGCCACTATGGCGTGGTGCAAGCCCTTTACAGCAAATGATTCTCTCCCAAAATGCATATTTTGGTATAACCGCTATGAAAATGAATGAAAAGCTTGATGAAGGTGATATTTTGGGTATATCATATTTGCCAAACACTAGACAAAGCATTACAGAGCTATCCTTACAACTCGCATCTATTGGAGCAAAACTAGCACAATATGTGCTTACGCATTTGCAAAAAATTGAGCCTTTAAGACAAATCAATGCTGATGCAAGCTATTGCACAAAAATCAAAAAAAGTGATGGCTGCGTAAGTTTAGAATCTGCTAATGATGTATATAGACACTATCTCGCTTATTGTGAATGGCCTCATATTTTTATAAAGAGCACAAAAGGCTACACACTTAAACTCTTTGATGTCGCCCTTATAGAATCCTGCAACACTCACAAAGTAGGTGAAATTTTAAACATAGAATCTCAAAGCATTGTCATTGGCTGTAAATGCGGAAGTGTGCGTATAGGCTCATTGCAACAAGAAGGGAAGGCAAAGCTTAATGCTGCAATTTACCTACGCGGCAAAAGATTAAATGTTGGCGATATATTATGCTAAATGAGACATCGCAAAATAATAGCAATACGCAGCAATATATTTTTACATCTACCTTTATTACATTGCTTAAAAAACAAATGTATCATTTTGATACATTACCCTCTACCCAAACTTATGCCATTGAAATGCTTAAAAGTCAAAAATTCACTCCTCCTTTTTGTATCCAAGCTACACACCAAACACAAGGTATAGGGAGTCGAGGAAACCAATGGGAAAATATGCCACGAGGACTTATGTTTTCGTTTGCACTACCTTTAAATAGTCTGCCACAAGACTTAAAAATAGAATCAAGCTCAATATTTTTTGGCGTCATTATACGTGAATTTCTTGCTTCACTAGGCTCAAATGTATGGCTTAAATATCCTAATGATTTGTATATTAAGAGGCATAAAATTGGTGGGATTCTTACGCAAAAAGTGCAGGATAATCTCATCTGTGGTATAGGCATAAATCTTTATAATCCACTTACCTCTTTAATTTCCCAAAAATACGCTACTTTAGAAGAATCTATAAGCATCAATATACAGCCTAAAAGCTTTTTAGAGGATTTTTTTGAAAGCTTTGAAAATTTTATATCGTGGAAGCAGATTTTTAGTATTTATAAGTTAGAATTTCACAAAAATAATTCATTTTTTTTTCATCTCAATGAAGAACGCGTCAGTTTAAAAGATGTGATTCTTAATGAAGATGGCTCTTTGAGCGTGAATGGAAAAAGAATTTACAGCTTACGATAAGGAGAGACTATGTGTGAAATTATAACAATAGCAAATCAAAAAGGTGGTGTAGGTAAAACAACCACTGCTGTGAATCTGGCAGCTTTTTTAGCTTCAGCAAATAAAAATGTGCTTATTATTGACTATGATCCCCAAGCAAATGCGACAACGAGCTTTGGTATTCGCCGTAATAAAATAGAATTTGATATGTATCACGTGCTTACAGGCTCAAAAAAACTTTCACAAATTATACTTAAAACAGATATTCCAAATCTTGATATTGCACCTTCAAACATTGGTCTAGCAGGCATTGAGAAAGAATTTTATAATAAAAACAACATCAAAGGACGCGAACTTCTTTTAAGTAAAAAAATTGAAGAGATAAAAAATCAGTATGACTTTATTGTTATTGACTCTCCTCCTGCATTAGGCTCACTTACCGTTAATGCTCTTGCTGCTGCAGATTCTGTTATCGTGCCGATTCAATGTGAATTTTTTGCGCTTGAGGGATTAGCGCAATTGCTAAATACAATTAAACTTCTTAAAGATACGATTAACCCGCGTCTTAATATTAAAGGATTTTTGCCCACTATGTATTCAGGACAACATAATCTTTCAAGACAAGTATTTGAAGAGCTTACACAACATTTTAGTAAAGATCTTTTTAAAGAAAAGGGTGAATTTATTATCGTTCCACGTAGTGTCAAACTCGCAGAATCTCCAAGTTTTGGCAAACCTATAATGCTTTATGATAATCGCTCCAATGGAAGTGTGGCTTATGAAAATCTTGCTCGTGTTATCTTACAAGGAGCATAAGAACAATGGCTAAAAAAAAGTTGGCAATGGGTAGAGGGCTTGGAGCAATACTTACTGAAACAGCAGAGGCATATGAACAAAGCTTAAGTGATAATTCTTCGCTTGTGCTAGACCTTGATATTGATATTATTAAGCCAAATCCCTACCAGCCACGCAAGACTTTTAATCCACAAGCACTGCAAGAACTTTCAGAATCTATCCAAGAGCACGGATTACTCCAACCTATTGTTGTCTATGACAATGGTGATGGAGATTATATTCTTATTGCAGGAGAGAGGAGACTTCGTGCTTCAAAACTTGCGGGGTTAAGTAATATTCGAGCCATTGTCGCAGAGATTGACTTCAAGCGTATGCGCGAACTCGCTATCATTGAAAATATTCAACGTGAGGAATTAAGTGCGATTGAATTAGCTCTCTCTTATCAAGAACTTCTTGAAGAATATGGCATTACACACGAAGAGCTTTCTAAACGTATCAATAAATCACGCACACAAATTACTAATACTTTACGTCTTTTGCAACTTAGCGACGAAGTTAAGGATATGCTCAATGAAGATAAAATTTCACAAGGACACGCAAAAATGCTTGTTACTCTTGATGAAAATGAACAGAGGCTTGTGGCTAACTCTATCATAGGACAAAAATTAAGTGTGCGTGATACTGAAACACTCATTAAAAAAATAAAAGACAAACAAAATGGAAGTAAAAAATCTCCTAAAAAAAATATACATAATCTCGACAATCAACTATTACACACGCTTAAAGATAAATTAGAATCATTAGGCATACAAAGTCAAATTATTGAATCAAAAATTACACTTTCCTTTAAAAATGATGTGGAAATTGCCACCTTAATAAAAAAAGTATCAAAATAACTTGAACTTTAAGGTTTAATATATATTAACTTGTTAGAATAATCCAAGTTTCCGTAAAATTCTACAAAAGGAGGACAGAATGAGCATTACCCTTAATCCTTACCTTATGCTACTTGTTTTCATCACTTTTATGCTTCTCATCTATCTACTGAATCAATGGCTTTTTAAACCTATGTTTGCCTTTATGGATAATAGAGAAGATTTTATTAATCGTGAGATTTCAAACACTCAAAGCCATAAAGGAGATATTGAAACCATTGAAAATGAAATAACACAAATACTTTCTTTAGCACGCAAAGAAGCTGCACAAATTCTAGACAATGCAACAAAAGAAGCAAAAACAGCCTATGAAGAGAAAATCAATGCCAAAAAGGCTGAAAATGAAAATAAGTTTGCCCAAGCTAAACAAGAAATAGAAGAGCAGAAATCACAGCTCTATACAGATCTTCTTGAGCAACTTCCTATATTCAAAACAGCATTAAATGCGAAACTTAAACAAATCTAGGGGGTTGTGATGAAAAAGTTTCTTTGTATAACACTCTGTGTGGTTTTTCCCTCTTTACTTCTCGCATCTGCAAGTATTGAGGAAAGTGATTTTGTCCAACGTGTCATCAACTTTGTTATTTTCGTAGCAATTTTATGGTATTTTGCTTTTGATTCTATCAAGGGTATTTTTGTAAATAGAAAAAATGCCATTGCAGCTCGTCTTCAAGAAGCGCAAAATAATTTCCATAAAGTAAAACAAGAAAAAGAAGCAGCACAAAAACGTTTAGAAGAAAGCAAAGAAAGAGCTAAATCTATTATTAATGCTGCCAAACAAGAAGCTTATTTAGTGGAACAAAAATACAATGATCAAATCAAAAAAGACATTGAGACATTAAAATATGCTCTAGAAGCAAATATTGAATTTGAGCAAAGAAAAGCAGTGCAAGAGAGTGTCAATAAGCTTCTTAATGAGCTTATTAAAAGCGATGATGTTCGCCTCAATAAAGAAGAATATGTTAATATTATTACAAAAAGGATTTCATAATGCTCTATATTATTGCTAAAAAATACACGCAAGCCCTTATGGATTCTGGAAGTGATCTAGATGAAGCACTTAATGTCCTAAAAGGATTCTCTCTTGCTTTAAGAGATAAGAAAATTATAGATATTATTGCTTCACCTTTTTTAAGCAAAACTCAAAAAGAACAATTCCTGCTAGAAAGCGTGGGTCAGGTTGATGCCAAACTTCAAAATTTCTTTCGTCTTTTAGCAGAAGCGGATAGAATATTACTCATTCCTTACATCAGCAATGAACTTGAAAAACGTTTGCTTGCACGTAAAAAAGAGTATGCTGCCATACTTACAACTAAAGAAGATCTTGATAGTGCAACACTAGAGAAGATTCAATCTGCTTTGGCTAATAAGCTTGGTGTCAAACTTAGCATTAAGCAGAAATTGAGTGGGGCAGAAGGCATCAAGTTAAGCGTTGAAGATTTAGGTATTGAAGTATCTTTTTCTAAAGAACGTTTCAGTAGTGATTTAAAACATCACATTCTTAAAGCACTTTAATTTAACACAAAGGAGAGACAAGTGGCAACAAAAATCAAGTCAGAAGAGATTAGTTCAATTATTAAAGAGCGAATTGAAAGTTTTAATATCAATATTGATATTAGCGAAACAGGTAAAGTTATTGCTTATGCCGATGGTGTAGCAAAAGTTTATGGTCTTAATAATGTTATGTATTACGAAATGGTTGAATTTGACACAGGTGATACAGGCATTGCATTTAACCTCGAAGAAAGTAGTGTTGGTGTCGTGGTTCTTGGTTCTGGACGCACGATTAAAGAAGGAAGTTCTGTTAAGCGTCTCAAAAAGCTAATGAAAGTGCCAGTTGGTGATGCGGTTGTAGGACGTGTTATCAATACATTAGGTGAGCCACTTGATGGCAAAGGGGCAATCGAAGCAAATGAATTCCGCTTTGTTGAAGAAAAAGCTCCAGGCATTATGAAACGAAAATCTGTCCATCAACCGCTTCAAACAGGTCTTAAGGCAATTGATGCACTTGTGCCAATCGGGCGAGGACAAAGAGAACTTATTATTGGAGATAGACAAACAGGAAAGACAACAGTTGCAATAGATACAATTATCAATCAAAAGGGACAAGATGTTATTTGTATCTACGTCGCTGTTGGACAAAAAGAATCTACTGTGGCTCAAGTTGTGCGCAAACTTGAAGAACACGGGGCTATGGAATACACAGTCGTGGTAAATGCTCCTGCTTCATTCTCAGCTGCAATGCAATTCCTTGCACCATACACAGGTGTTACGATTGGTGAATATTTTAGAGATAACGCGCGACACGCACTCATAATTTATGATGACTTGAGTAAGCACGCTGTGGCATATCGTGAAATGTCTCTTATTTTAAGACGCCCGCCTGGACGTGAAGCTTTCCCTGGTGATGTATTCTATCTCCACTCTAGACTCCTTGAAAGAGCTGCGAAACTTAATGATGAATTGGGTGCTGGTTCTCTTACTGCATTGCCCATTATTGAAACACAAGCAGGAGATGTTGCAGCGTATATTCCAACAAATGTTATTTCTATTACTGATGGACAAATATTCCTTGAAACTGACTTGTTTAATTCAGGTATTCGTCCTGCTATTAATGTAGGTTTATCTGTTTCACGGGTTGGTGGGGCAGCACAAATTAAAGCTACAAAACAAGTGGCTGGAACATTGCGACTTGATTTGGCTCAATACAGAGAACTTCAAGCCTTTTCACAATTTGCTTCTGACCTTGATGAAACAAGCCGTAAGCAACTCGAAAGAGGGCAAAGAATGGTGGAAGTTCTTAAACAGCCTCCATATTCACCTCTTGTAATAGAGAAACAAGTGATTATTATCTATGCAGGTGCAAATGGTTTGCTTGATGATATTCCAGCCAATGAAGTAGTCGCATTTGAAGCCGAACTTTATCCATTCCTTGAAGCCAAATATCCTAAGATTCTTGAAGATATTAGTGCAAAAAAAGCACTTGATAAAGATATTGAAGTTGAGTTAAACAAAGCACTTAAAGAATTTAAAATAAATTTTGGGGCACAATAAAGGAGCTGATATGGGAGGCAACCTTAAAGAGATAAGGAAACAAATAACAAGTGTCAAAAATACGCAAAAAACAACAAAAGCGATGAAACTTGTTTCTAGCTCCAAACTTAAAAAAGCTGAAGAGTTAGCAAAACGTTCTAAAGTTTATGCAAAACAACTTAGTGCAATGTTTCACGATGTTGTGGCAAGAATTCGTTTGCGTGGTCTTGATAGTATTAATAGCCATTACTTTATAAAGTCTAAAGATCGTGAAATCAAAAAGCTTGATATTATTTTTATTACAGCTGACAAAGGTTTATGCGGAGGATTTAATGCAACCGTAATCAAAGAAGTAGTGCGACTTATGGAAACATACAAGCAACAAGGTATTAAAGTGCGCCTAAGAGGCATTGGCAAAAAAGGGATTTCATTTTTTGCTTTTAATGATATTGAAGTGCTTGATAAAGCGATAGGCTTAAGTTCTATGCCTGCTTTTGAAAAAGCTGCACACTTTATTGATAATGTGGTTAATGATTTTCTCAATGGTGTAACTGATGAAGTGATAATTGTGCATAATGGATTCAAGAATATGATTTCTCAAGAACTTGAAATTCAAGCTGTTTTGCCAATCACAATTAACATTGATGAAATGGAGAAGGTTTCTACGCTCAATGTGGAACCAGAAGATGGAGAAGATGAAGTGCTTGATGCACTTGCAAGAAAGTATATTCAATACAATATGTATTATGCTCTTGTAGATTCTTTAGCAGCTGAACATAGTGCTAGAATTCAGGCAATGGATGCGGCAACAAATAATGCAGGGGATTTAGTGAAAAGTCTCACAATTGCCCTTAATAAAGCGCGACAAGAAGCAATCACAACAGAACTTGTTGAGATTAATGCTGGTGTCGAAGCCATTAAATAAACTTTACAAAGGAGAAGAAATGCAAGGTAAAATTACGCAGGTAATGGGTCCAGTAGTAGATGTCGAATTCAGCTCTTATCTACCAATGATTAATGAAGCCATTGATGTGGTTTTTAATATTGAAGGAAAAGAGAATAAGTTGGTATTAGAGGTTGCTTCACACCTTGGAGATAATCGTGTAAGAACAATTGCTATGGATATGACAGAGGGACTTACACGTGGGCAAGAAGTAAAGGCTCGTGGTAAAATGATTGAAGTGCCTGTTGGTGAAGCAGTGCTAGGTAGAATCTTTAATGTTACAGGTGATATTATTGATGATGGTGAACCTCTTACTAGCGATATTAAATGGCCTATCCATAGAGAAGCACCAACTTTTGATCAACAAAGCACGAGAACAGAAATGTTTGAAACAGGCATTAAAGTTGTTGATTTGCTTGCACCTTATTCAAAGGGAGGTAAAGTTGGTCTATTTGGTGGTGCAGGTGTCGGCAAAACTGTTGTTATTATGGAGCTTATTCATAATGTTGCTTACAAACATAGTGGTTACTCTGTATTTGCTGGTGTAGGTGAGCGCACAAGAGAGGGAAATGACCTTTACAATGAAATGAAAGAAGGTGGTGTTTTAGATAAAGTTGCTCTATGCTATGGACAAATGAATGAACCACCAGGTGCTAGAAACCGCATTGCTTTTACTGGTTTAACAATGGCAGAGTATTTCCGTGATGAAAAAGGACTTGATGTGCTTATGTTTATTGACAATATTTTCCGATATGCTCAATCTGGCTCTGAAATGTCAGCACTTCTTGGACGTATTCCGTCAGCCGTTGGTTATCAACCTACACTTGCTGGTGAAATGGGCAAACTTCAAGAACGTATTACCTCAACCAAAAAAGGTTCAATCACTTCTGTTCAAGCAGTATATGTACCAGCTGATGACTTGACTGACCCAGCTCCAGCATCTGTATTCTCACATCTTGATGCAACAACCGTTTTGAATAGAAAAATATCAGAAAAAGGTATTTACCCTGCGGTCGATCCCCTTGATTCTACTTCTAGAATCCTTGACCCACAAGTTGTTGGTGAAGAACATTACAAAATCGCTACTGGTATTCAGCAAGTATTGCAAAAATATAAAGACCTACAAGACATTATTGCTATTTTAGGTATGGACGAGCTTTCTGAAGAAGATAAGCAAATTGTGGATCGAGCAAGAAAAATTGAGAAGTTTCTCTCTCAGCCATTCTTTGTGGCAGAGATTTTTACAGGTAGTCCAGGTAAATATGTAACGCTTGAAGAAACGCTTGAAGGATTCAAAGGTATTTTGGAAGGCAAATATGACCATATTCCTGAAAACGCATTTTATATGGTAGGCAATATTCAAGAGGTGCTAGAAAAAGCGCAAAAGATTCAAAGTGCATAGGGGAAATTATGGAAAAAATCACTCTAAGAATTGCAACTCCTTATGGGCGCATCTATGATGGTGAAGTAAAATATGTCATCGTGCCCGGTAGTGAAGGAGAATTTGGTGTCTTTCCAGGACACTGCGACCTTCTCTCCTTGCTTAAGATTGGGATTATTGAGTTTGAAAGCATAGATGGCGACAAAGGATTTATAGCGATTAATTGGGGGCACGCTCAAGTCTCTCAAGCTGGGACAGAAACTCACGTCAAAATTATTGCTGATGGTGCAGTAGCTATTGATGGCAACACAGAATCTGCAATCTCATCAGCTATCGAAAGCACTAAAGCTCTCTTGGAAGGAGCTTCAGATGATACATCACTTGTTGGTATGGTAGTTTCTCGTGTTGAAAATATTGCAAAGAGTAGAATCTAACATATGGATGTCTTCAAAACTTTCTTTGAAGAAAGCACAATAACAACAATTATTGTGCTTTTATGGCTTTCACTATATTTTCTCATCACACTTTGGATTTATTTTTATAAGAGTTTTATACTTAGTGATTGGCTATCAACAGAAAAACATTGCCTTGATATGCTTCTAACCAAAAGTATTCTGATGCCCAAAAATACCTTTATAAATGCCTTGCTTGAAAAAAGTGAAGGGCGCATTTCACCAGAGATTCTACAAGTATGGAAACTCAAAGCCACACAAAAAGCCACTTCATCTCTTGTTTTTTTAAATATCATTGCCTCTACAGCACCTTTTATTGGACTATTTGGAACGGTAGTTGAGATTCTAGAAACTTTTAGTGTGCTCGGAGGTGGAAATGTCTCTTTTGATGTGATAGCCCCTGTTATATCAAAAGCCCTTGTGGCGACTGCAGCAGGGATTCTTGTAGCTATTCCCGCCTACTCATTTGCCCTACTCCTTAAACGCAAAGCTTATCATATTATTACCTATATTCAAATGCAAATTGACCTTACACTCTCAAATAAGTAGATTTTATGCAAAATGATGGATTTGATTGGGAAGAAAAACCAGAGCTAAATATCACTCCACTTGTAGATATTATGCTCGTGCTTTTGGCAATTCTTATGGTGAGCACACCTACAATCACCTATCAAGAAGATATTACGCTTCCCAAAGGTTCAAAATCAAAAAAGGTTGCAAAAGATTCTATGCTTGAAATTCGTGTAAGTGCTAATAGAAAAATCTATATCCGTGATAAAGTATATGAGTTTAATAATTTTGCAGACAGCTTTGTTCTTTTTAGTAAAAATTTCGATAAAGACATTAATGTTTTTATTCGTGCTGACAAGAATCTTAAATATGAAGATGTTATTTATATTCTCAAAACTGCCAAAGAATCCGGTTTCCTCAAAGTATCTCTTATTACTAGTAGCTAACAATGAATAACGCTCTTTTATTTATTACTAGTGGTATTATTTCTTTTTGTATCTATTTTCTGCTTATTATTGCTCTTGTTTTTACACTTTTTCATTCAAATCCTACACATTATTCTTCTCTAAAGGAATCTAGCCTTGCACTTCACGCAATTAGTATTGAAGCCATCATTGACGATAAACCTACTCCAAGCCAAAACAAACAAACCGCGAGCAATAATCCACTTGCAGGTTCAGGTATTAAGGATATGTTTGATAAAATCGATAGTGATACACCCTCACAAAACACGCCCATAGGGGATAATCGTGAAAAAATAGAACAAAATAGCAAAGAGCAACAACTCAAAGACTTACAAGCAAGTGCAGAATCTTTGCAAAATAAACTCAACACTCTAAGTAATCTCACTATAAGCGCAAACAGCAACCAAAGTGATGGAGAATACGATGAATGGTATGCTCAAATCGAAAAAATGATGTTTCAACAATGGCAACAAACATTCTATGTTGAAGAAAAATTACAAGCATTAGTGCATATTCGTATTACAGAAAATGGTATTTTTAGCTATAAAGTTGTAAAATATTCTGGTAATGCAGTCTTTGATGATTCACTTAAAGCTATGCTTGAGGAATGCACACAGATACATTTCCCTCCTCACCCCAAAGGTAAAAGGGAAATCGCTATAACTTTTAAAAATTAGATTCTATGCACAAAAGGAGTTCTATGAGAATTTTTGCTCTAGTTTTACTATTAAGCTTGAAGCTTTTTGCCATTGATGCGACTTTAGAAATTGTGAAAAATACAAATAAGATTCCCTACATTGTTGTAGAAAGGTTGGATAGCGATAACGCCGATTTTGGCACAAAGATTCTGAAAATGCTTGTGGCAGACTTAAAAGTAAGTGGGCATTTTCAAGCTAATGATGGGGGCGTTGTAAAACCTACCCATATCACATACAAAGATTATGCAGACAAAAAAATCGATCTTCTTGCACAAATCAAAGTAAGCAAATCTTCAAATACACTCACAGGCACAATCTCACTCTATGATATTAATGCCTCAAAACACATATATACAAAAAATTATACAGAAGATGAATTAAAACGTTTTCCTTTCATTGCGCATCGTATGACTATTGATGTAAATAACTATATCCACGCACCAAGTATCCAGTGGATGAATCGTTTAGTTGTCCTCTCACAATACACCACTTCAGGCAATAGCGAAATTCTTATTGCTGACTATACACTTACTTATCAAAAAGTTGTTGTTAAGGGAGGATTGAATATTTTTCCTAAATGGGCGGATTCAAAGCAGGAGAGCATTTATTACACAAAATACCTTGAAGTGCCTACTATTGTAAGGCATAATCTTGCCACAGGGCAAATTGAGCAGCTTGTAGGAAGTGAGGGTGTAGCAATGGTATCCGATGTAAGCAAAAATGGAGAAAATCTTATCCTTAGCCTCTCACCTACAGCCCTCTCTGATTTATATCTTTATAACACAAAAAGTAAAAATTTGCGTCGGCTCACAAATTATTCCGGTATTGATGTTGATGGCAAATTTGTCAATGATGAAAAAGAAATTATTTTTGTCTCCGATAGACTTGGTTACCCAAATATTTTTATGATGCGCATTGATGGTGGTGGCACAGAACAAGTTGTTTTGCACGGACGCAATAACAGCGCGATTACTTCAAATGGTCAATATGCTGTTTATACAAGTCGTGAGACAAATAACGAATTTGGAAGCAATACCTTTAATCTCTATCTTATTTCTCTTGCACCTGGCTCAAACTATATCCGCCGCTTGACTGCAAGTGGCAAAAATCAAATGCCAAAGTATTCAAGTGATGGTGGAAGCATTATGTATCTTAAACATTATAAGGCTCAAAGTGCGTTAGGCATTATCCGTGTAGATTATAATACAAATTATTTTTTCCCACTCACCAAAATGAAAATCCAAGCATTTGATTGGTAGAAGTTTATTTATATTTACTTTTATAGCTTAGAATAATCACTTATTTCATTTTTTTAAAGGAGTTAAGATGAAAAAATATCTTGCAATAGGCGTTTTAGCTGCTCTTGTTTCAGTTGGTTGTTCAGAGCCAGAAGCAGCTGATTCAGGAAGTGGCACTGCAGCTGGTGGAAAGGATAATTTTGTAGATTTAGCGGCTGATGGTGCTGAAGGTTATGCAAAAGTATTGTTTGATTTTGATAAATATGAAATTCGCACAGATATGGAAGAGCGTGTTGGAAATAGTGCTACAGCTCTTAAAAATACAGGTGCAAAAGTTGTGCTTGAAGGACATACTGACTCTTATGGTTCTGATGCCTATAACTATGCGCTTGGCACAAAAAGAGCAAATGCTGTGAAAAATGCTCTCGTTGCACGTGGCGTAAATGCTTCTCAAATTAAAACTGTAAGCTATGGTGAAAGCAAACCTACTTGCACAATTGATACACCAGATTGTAACCAAGCAAACAGACGCGTTGAATTTAAACTTTCAAAATAATGCAATAATACAAGGAGGTTAGGATTGATGAAGTATTGCATTTTTTTTGCTCTCATCGTCCTTGCCTCTATTGCAAATGGTGAGCCTTCTGCTTTTGAAAAGCAAAGCGGTGTTACCAAAAATGATATTAAAGCTCTTCAAAGTATCGTTACCCAGCTTCAGCAAAAGGTTGAAGCCATAGGACAAACTCAAGAAGGTATATCAAGTCTTTATGAATCTCAAAACACAAAACTACAACGACAAATTACACAGACAACACAACAAACAAAAGATATTGAAGAACTAAAAACACAGCTTGATTTATTACACAACCTCAAACAAGAAGTAACTACAAATACTCAAGAAATTCAAAAACTTAAAACCCAGATTCAAGAAATCAACACACATCTTACAACCCTCAATCAAACTATCCTTAATGAACTTAAAAAACTAAATACTACCTCGGATTCTTCACAGAAAAATACAGATAAAGACAATACAAACCATATTTCAGACACTCAAACAAAAAATCCTCCTTTTAATAAAAATAAAACCAAAAAGGCTGAAATTTTTGCTCAAGCACAGGAACTTTTTAATAAGAAAGAATACGAATCTGCTAAAGAACGTTTTGAATGGCTACTCACACTCAACTATAAAAAACCTGAAAGCAACTTCTATCTTGGTGAAATTGCTTTTGCAAATAAATCCCATAACAATGCTATTAAATATTATAAAGAAAGTGCAATGGCTAATGATAAAACAAAATTTATGCCTACACTTTTGCTTCATACTGCCCAATCTTTCAACGCTATCAAAGATACAAAAAACTATAATAAGTTTTTGGATTCTTTGATAGGTAATTACCCATCAAGTAAAGAAGCCCAAACAGCAAAAAAACTTAAAATTCAAAATAAGGAAAAGAAATGATTGAACAAAATAAAATTGTCAGTATTGAATATGAAGTATTCAACCAAGAAGATAATACTCTGCTTGATTCAAACAAAGGTGGTGCTCCACTTGACTTTCTTGTTGGTTCAGGACAAGTGATTAGCGGACTTGAAAACGCTCTTATGGGTGCAAATGTAGGTGATAACATCAAGGCAACTATCGCTCCTGAAGATGCTTATGGCACATATCAAAGCGATTTTGTGCAAGAAGTGCCAAGAGACCAATTTGAAGGTATTGAACTAAAAGCTGGTATGACACTTTTTGGACAAGGCGAAGATGGACAAACAGTTCAAGTAAGTGTAAAAGACTTTAATGATAAGTTTGTTATCATTGATTACAATCACCCACTTGCAGGCAAAACACTCAATTTTGATGTAAAAATTCTTGATGTGCGCGAAGCCACAGAAATGGAAATTCTTCAAGGTGGCGTAGGTGGAGGTTGTGGCTGCGGAAGCGGTGGCGGACATAGTGGTGGAGGCTGCTGCGGTGGTGGCGGACATAGTGGTGGAGGTTGTGGCTGTAGCCATTAAGAAAATTTTTATAGAATCTGGGGTAACCTTAGATTCTATAAAATAATATTAAGGAAGGCAAGTATCTCTGGTGGGTATCGTGGGCTTCAAACCCATAGAAAGGTTAGGTGTCTAATCTTTGGGGAGTTCGATTCTCTCGCCTTCCTGCCAAATTAGATTCTATTTCAAGGATTCTTTATGGAAGCTCAACTTATGGCACTTGCGATTCAAACTTATAAACTCACACTCATTCTCTCGCTTCCTATGCTTTTAGCAGGACTTATTGTGGGCTTACTCATTAGTATTTTTCAGGCTACCACACAGATTAATGAAATGACACTCACTTTTGTGCCAAAGATTCTTGCAGTTGTTGCTGTAATCATATTTACAATGCCGTGGATGATAAATATGATTACAGATTATACGCGTATGCTTTTTGATATGATTTCCAACATTAATTTTTAGCCCGTGCAAACTAAAATTATTAACTTTGCACAGTATTCAAGCCTAAAAATTGGCACTCCGCTTGAAGTAGCTCTCATACAAACTCCTCAAGATGCGCTTTTTGCTCTATCGCAAAATATGCGTATTATCGGCAAAGCAAACAATCTCCTTGTTTCGCCCGCTACAAAAAAACTTGCTATGCTTGATAAAAATTTTGCCTATCTCAAAGATTGTGGTAATTATATTGAAATCGGTGGTGCATATAGCTCTGGGCGGATTTTTAGCTATTTTAAATCACACAATCTTGCTGGTGCAGAGTTCCTGCAAGCCTTACCCGGAAGTTTGGGTGGATTAGTCAAAATGAATGCAGGAATGAAAAGCTATGAAATCAAACAACTTCTTCAAGCAGTGAATGTCAATGGAGAGTGGCAAGATGTGAGCCATTTTCCTATGAATTATCGTGATAGTGGTATAGAGGGCGTTATTCTTGCTGCTAGATTCTATAAACGTAAAGGTTTTAATGATACACTTCAGGCAGATTTTATTGCACTGCGTAAAAATCACCCTAAAGAGCCAAGCTGCGGGAGTTGCTTTAAAAATCCTAAAGGAGACTTTGCAGGAAGACTTTTAGAATCTGTAGGCTTAAAAGGCTATTGTATTAACGATGCAGCCTTTAGTGAAAAACACGCAAACTTTCTTATTAATAAAGGCAAGGCTACCTTTGAAGATGCGCTCTCTCTTATCACACTTGCAAAAAAACGTGTATTTGAAGTAAGCGGAATTGATTTAGAGTGCGAAGTGCAGATTCTGCAATAAAACAATCAAATAAATATTCCTTATTTTTTACTCTCATTTGATAAATTTTTAATACATCAACATTAAAGTATCCCATATTGGCTGCTCTAAGATACTCAAATTCAGCAAAATATTGCTCACAGGCTATTTGTCCATTAGCATTAACATTGAATCTCTACCCACACCAAAACCGCTTATCAATTCTTTATATACTTTTTCACATTTTTTTATTGCATAAAAAGAAAATAAGGCAATTACAAGCTTGTTATAAGGATTTTTTGCTACAATCGTGTGCTTAATTTTGTAATGACTTAATTTTTATGATTTGGAGTAATAAATGGCAACCACCCTTTTTGTTGTGCAAATTGTCTTAGCAGTCTTTATCACTATCATCGTGCTTTTACAAAAAAGCTCAAGTATTGGGCTTGGAACATATAGTGGTAGCAATGAATCTGTATTTGGAGCAAAAGGTCCTGCTGGATTCTTATCAAAATTTACGATGTTTTTAGGGTTACTTTTTATATTAAACACTATTGCCCTAAGCTATACTTATAACCAACAAAGTCAAAAAAGTGTGCTTGATACACTTTCAAGCGATGTATTATCTGCTCCAGTCTCTACCGAATCTGGTGCTAGTGCCTTTATCGTTGATGAAAATGCTGCTCCATCTGCTCCTCTGCTTCAAACAGAGCCTATACACAATGATGACAAATAAAGGAATTGTATGCTTGAGCAAATATACAACGATGCTAAATCTCATATGGACAAAAGTATAGAATCTCTTCGTAGAGATTTTAGCACACTTCGTAGTGGTAAAGTCAGTGTCAATATCCTAGATAATATTCGCATAGATTATTATGGCACACCCACACCGCTCAATCAGGTAGGTTCAGTTATTGCGCAAGATGCGACAACTATTATCATTACTCCTTGGGAGAAGCCACTTATAAAAGATATTGAAAAAGCGATACAGGAGGCAAATATCGGTGTGAATCCAAACAGCGATAGTGAGTGCATTAAACTCTTTTTCCCTCCTATGTCTCAAGAGCAAAGAAAAGAAATTGCTAAAAATGCAAAATCTATGGGTGAAAAGGCAAAGGTTGCTATCCGCAACATTAGACAAGATGCAAATAATCATATCAAAAAACTTGAAAAAGATAAAAGTATTACCGAAGATGAGAATAAAAAGGCACTTGATGAGATTCAAAAATATACTGATGAATTTGTCAAAAAATGCGATGAAATGGTAAAGCATAAAGAAGAAGAGATAATGAAGGTATAGGGAATGAGTGAAGTTATAGGCATTAAAACAGAAAAAAATATTTATGACCTCATCACCGCTAAAGAGCAAGGTATTAGCGGAGAGGAGATAGTTTTTGATAACTCTCCTGAATCTTTAGAGATTATCCGCCACTCTTGTGCGCATCTTATGGCTCAAGCAATTAAATCCCTTTATCCAGAAGCACAATTTTTTGTAGGACCTGTGGTAGATGAGGGATTTTATTATGATTTTAAAGTCAATGCTAAAATCGGCGAGGAGGATTTGCCTCGTATAGAATCTGCTATGCGTAAAATCGCTCAAAATGCCTACCCTATCACAAAAATCACCCTGCCACGTGCGGAAGTAGAAACAAGATTCAAAGGTGATGAGCTAAAAGTGGCAGTGATGAGTCGTATTCAAAGTGATACACTGAGTATCTACTCACAAGGAGATTTTGAGGATTTGTGTAGAGGACCCCATCTTCCACATACTGCACTTTTAGAGCATTTTAAACTCACAAAGATTGCCGGAGCATATTTAGGTGGCGATGAAAAAGCACAAATGCTGACTAGAATCTATGGTATTGCCTTTGCAGACAAACAATCACTCAAAAACTACCTCTACCAACTTGAAGAAGCAAAAAAGCGCGACCATCGTAAAATTGGGCAAGAAATGGGGTTTTTTACCTTTGATGAAGAAATTGGCGCAGGATTGCCTATATGGCTGCCTAAAGGAGCAAGGCTGCGTAGAAATATTGAGAATCTTCTTACTCAAGCACTCATAGAACGAGGCTATGAACCTGTGAGGGGACCAGAGATTCTAAAAAGTGATGTATGGAAAACGAGTGGGCATTATGCAAACTATGGTGAAAATATGTATTTTACAACCATTGATGAAGTAGAATATGGTATTAAACCGATGAATTGCGTAGGACATATAAAGGTATATCAAAGCTCGCCAAGAAGCTATCGTGATTTGCCTTTACGCTTTTATGAATATGGCATAGTGCATAGACACGAGAAAAGCGGTGTATTACACGGCTTATTACGCGTGAGGGAATTTACACAAGATGATGCACATATTTTTTGCAAAGCTGACCAAATTGGTGCAGAAGTAAATGATATTATCGATTTTTGCAAAAGCGTGATGAATGCCTTTAACTTTAGCTATGAAATGGAGCTCTCCACCCGCCCGGAGAAATCCATAGGCGATGAGAAGGTATGGGAAAGCGCAACTGCCGCACTTAAAAATGCACTAGAACAAAATCATATCAACTACCGCATAGATGAAGGTGGTGGGGCATTTTATGGACCAAAGATTGATATTAAAATCACTGATGCCATTGGCAGGAAATGGCAATGTGGGACGATTCAAGTTGATATGAATCTGCCCGAAAGATTTAGTCTTAGCTATACTGATGAGCACAACGAGCAGGTGCAACCTGTAATGATTCACCGCGCACTGCTCGGTTCCTTTGAGCGATTTGTCGCTATTTTAACAGAACATTTTAGTGGCGAGTTTCCACTCTTTATCGCTCCCACACAAGTGATTTTAATTCCCATTGGCGAAGCACAGCTTGAATATGCAAAGACTTTACGAGCTAAGATTCTAAATACTGGTGCTTATGCTGAAGTGCTTGATAAGAATGAGAGTTTAAGCAAAAAGATAAGAATTGCAGAAAAGCAAAGAGTGCCACTCATTGTAGTCATTGGTGAAAAAGAAGTGGAGAGCAAAATTCTTGCAATCCGTGATAGGCGGGAGAAATCACAATATGAACTCCCTGAAGAAGATTTTATTACTTTATTAAAAACAAAAATAGGAGAGGTTAGCTTTTGAGCAAAGAAGAAATATTACTCAATGAGGAAATAGATTTTAAAGAAGTGCGTTGTGTAAGTGATAATGGTGAAGTATATGGTATTATTTCATCTAAAGAAGCATTAAGTCTCGCCCAAAAAGCTGGGCTTGATTTAGTGCTTATTTCACCAACAGCCAAGCCACCTGTATGTAAGATAATGGATTATGGCAAGTTTCGCTATCAAGCTGAAAAAAAACAAAAAGAAGCCCGTAAAAAACAAAAGCAAATTGAAATTAAAGAGATTAAACTCTCAACTCAAATTGCTCAAAATGATATTAATTACAAGGTCAAACACGCCATTGAATTTTTAGAATCTGGCAAACACGTAAAATTTAAAGTGTTCCTCAAGCAACGAGAGCTTAATATTCCCGAAGCAGGTATGGATACACTTAAAAAAGTCGCACTTATGCTTGAAGATATTGCCATAGCAGAAAAAGAACCGAAGTTAGAAGGAAAATATCTCAATGTGCTTTATGTGCCAAAGAAAAAAGACAAACATTAAATCTTATGAAAGGAGAGATGATGCCAAAGATGAAAACAAATCGTGGTGCAGCAAAACGATTTAAGTGCAAGAAAAATGCGATTAAACGCGGTAGTGCGTTTAAAAACCATATCTTGACAAAAAAATCGCCACAACGTAAGGCTAACTTAAATGCACCAAAATATGTTCATAGCACAAATGTTGATTCTGTAAAAAGTCTGCTTTGTATGGCTTAAAAGAGAATCCCCCCCCTCCCCATAAATATTATAAAAACATTTATGGGAAAGAGAAGCGATAGCTTACACCTCAAATTCAATAAGGTAAAGGAGAAAAAATGAGAGTAAAAACAGGCGTTGTCCGAAGACGAAGACATAAAAAGATTCTAAAACTTGCGCGAGGATTTTATAGTGGTCGCCACAAACATTTTAGAAAAGCAAAAGAGCAGTTAGAGCGCAGTATGTGCTATGCTTTCCGAGATAGAAAGCAAAAGAAGCGCGATTTTAGGCGATTGTGGATTACGCGTATTAATGCAGCGTGTAAAATGAATGGCATAAACTATTCTCGCTTTATGTATGCCCTCAAATGTGCAAACATTGAGCTTGATAGAAAGATTCTTGCAGATATGGCAATGAATGATATAAACGCATTTAATGCCATAGTCGCAAGTGTGAAAGATAAAATCAAATAATCTAGCTTGATTTCTTACAAGGCGTAAAATAAATGCGCCTTGTATGTGTAAATCTTATAAGTAAGGCAGAAGCGCGTATTTCATTATTTTTAAAAAAGAAGCTTTCAATTAAAGGTAGCTTTGTAGATTTTATAGAATCTAAATAAGATATACTTCTTACATTCCCTTTAAGATTCTCTAAAATCTATTAAATGCTATTATCCACACAAGGAGATTCTATGCAAGATATACCACAATTTGCCCAAATGCAAAGTGCGATTTTTCCTTTTATGGGTTCGCTTCTTTTTATTGCACTTCATATCTATATCTACAAAGCCTTGCTTAAATCACTCTCCACTAAAGCATTTGTGCGCCTTGCGTGGAAGATTTTTACTTGCATTAATGCCTTGCATTGTATCGCCTATTTATTCTTGCGTGATAGTGCAAATGTGCCGCAAAGCATTTATTTCTTGCTTTCACTTTCTCTTGGCATTACCTTTTTGTTTGCTATGGCAGCTTTTTTATATCAATGCTGTTCTCTTATTATTATTATAACGCTTCGCACTAAATCTGCTCGCAGTCGTTGGAGACATAGAACAAAGGTGGGTATTTTTCTTATTAGTCTCATTATGCTTACCTTTGGGACATACAATGGTGTGAGGAAGCCTGATATTATAGAGCATACGCTTGAAATCAAAGGATTAAGCACACCTTTAAAGGCTGCTGTGCTTAGTGATGTGCATATTGGCGGACTTATGGAGCAAAGCAAAATCAAACAACTTGTAGAAATGACAAATGCACTGAATGTAGATGTAATTTTTTTGAGTGGTGATATTGTCGATGCACCACTTCATAATGTAGAATCTATCGTAGATGAGCTCAAAAATCTTCAGGCAAAAGAGGGTATTTTTTATGTGCTAGGCAATCACGAATACTTCCACGATGTGTATAATATCCTTGACAAACTCAAATCTCTAGGGTTTAAGATTCTCATCAATGAAAATTCTATACTTGATGATAAAATAAACATCGCAGGAATCGCTGATTTTATGGGTTGGCGTGTGGGATATTTAGAGCCAAATTTTGAACAAACATTCGCACATATAAATCCCAATTTACCAACGATTCTTCTCGCTCATCAACCAAAAGCTGTGCGTTTTCTTGAAGATTCTTATGATAAGGTTGATTTAGTAGTGAGCGGACACACACACGGAGGACAGATTTTTCCTTTTTCTCTTGCTATGCTTTTGCAGCAGCCTTATATTTCTGGGTTACACACATTTAACAATGCTCATCAAACAAAGGTATATGTATCACAAGGTGCAGGATTCTGGGGACCTCCTATGCGTATAGGGAGTGAGCGTGAGATTAGTGTGCTACATCTCGTGCCTATGGAAAATGCAGAATCTAACATAAAATAGCATTAAGGAATTGCCAAAAGGAGTAGTATGCAATTTTCTTTGATAGAGTTAAAAGATTTTATTACTCACTCTATATCGCCACAAAGCCAAGATATAGAAAATTTTAAAGATAAAATAAATCACTACCTTTTACAATTAAAGCAGCAAAAAGACGAAGAGCCTCAAAAAAATATTTTGCGTGATTTACTTAGAGATATTTTTAAGTATGATTGCAACGCAAGAGGCAAAATCGATTTAGCCATTTTTGAAGATTCTAAAGTGAAAGTAATTTTTGAATGCAAAGCCCTAAGCAATAAAAATGAATTTATTGCGGGGGGGGCGAAACAAACTTCAGGAGATAAAGGACACTTCAGCAAAAACAAATTTAGAATCCAAAGCCCTTTATGAATCTATCCTTTACTACCTCCGTGAGTTTTTCACCAAGAATAATAACAATCTCACCTATATTATTCTCACAAATACACGCGATTTCTACATCATAAATGCACAAGAATATCTCCAATTTACCAAACACAAAGAGATTATAAAAGCTTTCAATAACTGCGAAAACAAAAAGGGTAACGACACAAGCACCCAAAAGTTTTATGATGAGATAAAGTCTATCTTGCCAAAAATAAAATCTAACCTTAAATTTACACATTTTTGCCTAGATGAGACAAGCCTAAACGATGCTTCTGCTCTAGCACTTATTTACCAAGTCCTTAGCCCAGCTATGCTCCTAAAACATAAAACGCACATAGATTCTAATACCCTCAATCAAAGCTTCTATAACGAGCTGCTCTATATTCTAGGATTAGAGGAAAAGACACAAAACTCTAAAGTGCTTATAGAGCCGAGCAAAGTGAGCAATACACTTTTAGATTCCCTATGCTCTGCACTCAACTTTCAAAGAGACAAAGACTTTGAAACCATTTTTGCACTTCTTACCACTTGGAATAATCGCTTACTTTTCTTACGCCTTTTAGAATCTATGCTTTTAGGCTTCAAGCATATCACAAAGCCATTTTTAGATTTAGAGACATTAGAGAGCTTCTCCTCGCTTAATACTCTATTTTTTGATGTTTTAGCAAAGGCAGAGGAAAGCAGAGATGCAAATCTCTCCACAGCCTTAAAGGCTATCCCTTACCTCAACTCTAGTCTTTTTGAAAGGAGTGTGCTTGAAAAGCAGGGCAAAGAGATAAAACTTTTAGAATCTAAGCCCTTAATTCTCTATAAAGATTCTATTTTGTATAAGGATAAAGAGCTTTTCAAACTCCTAAACCTTAAAGATAAAGATTCCACCCTGCCACTTTTAGAATATCTCTTTGCTTTTTTACGCGCTTATGACTTCACCACCACACCAAAAGACATTCACAATCACACAAAAATAAACTTTGACAAACTCATCAATGCCGCTGTGCTAGGGCTTGTGTTTGAAAAGCTCAATGGCTACAAAGAGGGGAGTTTCTATACGCCAAGCTTTATCACAAGCTATATGTGTAAGCAGAGTTTAGAAAAAGTCGTATTACAGAAGTTTAATAGCGCGAAAAATTGGGATTGCAAAGATTTAGATTCTCTAAAAACAAAGCTAGACAAGCTTACAGATTCTAAAGAAGGCTATAAGGAAGCAAATAAAATTTTTGATTCTATCCATATTTGCGACCCGGCTGTGGGAAGCGGACACTTCCTCGTCTCCGCCTTAAATGAACTCATTTTACTTAAATTTAAGTTTGGGATTTTGTGCGATTGGAATTTTAATCGTATCAAAGACATAAGCCTAGAATTACAAAATGATGAAATTGTGATAAGGGATTCTCACAATGCCCTTTTTGCCTACACACTCCCCGCACACGAAGATATAGAATCGCATAAGATTCAAAAAGCATTATTCCATAACAAACGCACATTAATCGAATCTTGCTTATTTGGAGTGGATATTAACCCCAACTCCTGCGAGATAACTAAACTCCGCCTTTGGATAGAGTTGCTTAAATATAGCTATTATAAAGATATCCAAAACAAACGACTTGAAACTCTCCCTAATATTGATATAAATATTAAGTGTGGGAACTCACTTATCTCGCATTTTGACACTTATGAATATGATAAACAACAAAACCCACAAAGAGGCACTTTTGCGTGGCTAAAAAAACAGGATTCTACATTTAGTAAAAACTTCAAAGAAAAGCTGCTGCGTTACAATGAACTTGTGCAAATCTATAAAGAAAAGCTAGGCAACAAACAAGACATAGATAAAGAAATACATTCGCTAAAAACATTCTTTAAAGACACGCTTTTAAACAATGGCTATACAATGGAATCTTTAGAGAAAAATTTAGGGATATTCGTGCGCACCTATGGCGATGAATGCTTTGATATGGAAACACCATTTGGTATGGAGATGATAAGGATTATTAGGAAAAAGAATCTTAAATTCCAGCCCACCCTAGAGGAATTAGAACCTAAGCCCATAGAAAAAAAGGGACAAGATTTACTCGCCCTTATCCACAAAGAATTTAACACTTTAGAATCTCTGCGGCAAAGCGATACTTTTGAATGGCGTTTCGCATTCCCTGAAGTGCTAGATTTAGAGACTTTTGAGGAAAAGCAAAAGCGAGTGAGCGCAAATAATGCAATCAAAGCCATAGACAGCAAAGAAAACAAACAAGAGATAAAAGATACTTTTGGAGACTTTCTAGGCTTTGATATAGTCATTGGTAATCCGCCATATATCAAAGAAGCAGATAATAAAAAGCTTTTTGATGGCACAAGAGATTTAAGAACCTATCAGGGCAAAATGGATATTTGGTATCATTTTGTAGGATTAGGATTTGACATCGTTAAAAATAAAGGCATTGTAACTTTTATCGCCACAAATAATTGGACGACAAATGCAGGAGCAAAAAACCTTAGAAATGTGATATTAACAGAATCTCAAATCCTTAATCTTGTAGATTTTGGTTCATATATGTGCTTTGATGCTGCAAGTATCCAAACAATGGTTATGGAATTTCAAAAGAGAGATTCTATCCCTGAAAGCTACCAAATCAACTACGCAAGGATAGATTCTAAAAATCCCACAGATTCACACAGAGAGGCGATTTTGAAAAGAGAATCTTTTGAGGATAATATCTATTTAGAGCCTAACATTACACCAAGTCAAATGCTTGATAAATCTTTGACTTTTGCAGATTCTAAACAAGAGGAAGTGCTGAATAAAATTTTAGAAAATGGGACATTTTATTTGCGAGATGATGAAGTATGGCAAGGATTAGTTCACCCACAACCATATTTAGACAAAAAGATGATAAATCTATTAGAAAAAGAAAGTAAATTTAACTATCAAGTTGGAAATGGTGTTTTTAATCTCAACAAAAGGGAAATAGAACTACTTTCATTAAATACCGTAGAAAAAAGCATTTTAAAACCTTATTATGAAGCTAATAATCTACTTAAATATTATGGAATAAAGGAAACAAACATATATGTTATTTATACAGATTCAAAATTCAACAAGGCAAATTCTATGGATAAATATCCAAATCTTAAAAAACATTTGGATAATCTTCAAAGCGTGATTACCTCTTGTAATAAGCCTTATGGATTGCATAGGTCTAGAAAACAAGCTATATTTGAGGGAGAAAAAATATTATCTCGCGTAAAATGTGTTGATTTTCCCGTTTTTACTTATGTAAATTTTCCCTGCTATGTTGGACTAAATTTCAATATTATAAAAACAGAGCGAATTAACCTTAAATACTTAGTCGGTATTTTAAATTCAAAACCAATAACCTTTTGGTTAAGACATAAAGGCAAAATGCAAGGTAATAATTATCAAATCAATCAAGAGCCTTTGCTTAATATCCCCCTTATAGAAATCACTAAGCAAAACGAGAAAAATGCTAATCAAATCATTGCTTTAGTTGATGAGATTCTAAAACTTAAGGCAAAAGATTCCACCTTTGACACAAGCAAATTAGAATTGCAAATTGATAAATTAGTATATAAACTCTATGATCTCACAGATGAAGAGATTCAAATTATAGAATCTTAAAACTTCATTGATATGATACTTAAGCTAAGGAATAATAGACTTTTAGCCTATGAGTTTCTCAATACCCAAAAGCAACAATGCCCCAACAAGTCCAGATACTACACCTGCAAGCGCATCATCACCTACTACACCTAACCCCCCCTTACACTCTCTATCAATCCTACCAATCAGTGAGGGCTTATAAATATCAAAGATTCTAAAAAGCACAAAAGCAGTAATGCACTCTAATACACCAAATCCTATAATAGACATAGCAAGCCACACGCCTACAAGCTCATCAATCACTATACTTTTATCATCGTGTGTTTGTGTATATGCCTCATACAAGTCAATATGTTTAATCGCTACAAGAGCAACAAAAATACTTGCCAAAAACAAGGTCTCTTGCGAATAATATACAATGGGCGCACCCAAAATAACTGCAAGCGCACTTCCTGCAGTCCCCGGTGCCTTAGGTGAATAGCCACTATACAAAAGACTTAAAAATAAGTCTTTAATAAGCTTTTGCTTTTTCATTGAGGTGATTGTGGAGTATTTTTATTTTTACGAATAATGCCATATTTTTTACGCTTCTCCCACAAACTTTTGCGACTCATACCAAGTTTTTTAGCAAGCTCAATATCTGGATAACGGCTCTCGTATTTACTAATGATAATTTTCTCATACTCTTTCACAGAGAGAATTTCACCGCCCAATTCTACATTATCTATTTGACGAGCAATATCAATCACTTGCGGAAATGCCACCTTTTCATTTGAGACGATAGAAAATATTACACTATACTTGAGTGCAAGTTCTAATAAATCTTTTCTGTCACTTTTCTTAAGCTCTTCAAGGTTGGTAATGTAATAAATCTCATTTTTTTTAGGTGGCACACGAAAAATGCCTTTCCAATTCTCTTCTTTAAGAGAATGGAATTGAAAATGTATGCACTTCTCGCGTGCATACCGCATAGCATAAATATCTGCACTTCGTTGAGTATTGGTTTTAATCACAAAAGGTGGATTATATAAAAATGGCTCAGGTGTGCCTAACTCACGCTCAATAAAACTAAAATAACTCCTATAAAATTTAATCTCTTCCCTCATCTCACGATAAGCCTTATAATGCGTAATTTTACGAATAAGCTCATCAACAATAAAAGGCTTCACGATATAATCTGTAACACCATTTCGCAAAGGTTTAATCACCGTGTCATCATTAATATACGCAATCATCAATATAATAATTGCCTGTGGATAAAGTTTGCTTAATTCTGTATAGCCTTTATTTATCGTCCTAAAAGATGCCAAAATCACATCATAATTATCTTTTTGCACTTCTTGAAGAGAATGTGCTATCACGCAATCCAAATGCGAATCGCTTAATTTGTTTGCGATACTTTGAGCCAAATAAATTTCATCTTCAATAATCAATACTTTCATTGTGCCTCCTCTATGCTATAAACTTGATTCATCGTGCCTCCTTCTTGTAATATAAATTGTTGCCAATTGACAAATCCCATACTTACTTGTGCCTGCGCACATATACCCTCTTTACGTCCTACAAATCCTAAGCCTTCTGTGGTGGTTGCCTTAATATTAATGTGCGATTGTGGCACTTGCAAAATATCTGCTATACATTGACGCATAGCAAGTTTATAAGGGGAAATTTTAGGAATCTGCGCCATTATACTTATATCTGCATTATAAAGCTCGTAGCCTACACTCTGCGCAAAGTTATAAATCTCTTGCAAAAGCTTTTTAGAATCTGCTCCCTTATACATCATATCCGTATCAGGAAACCACTGCCCTATGTCACCTCCACCAATAGCACCCAAAATTGCATCACAAAGTGCGTGTAATACAACATCGCCATCACTATGAGCTTTGAATCCAAAAGGAGATTCTATAAGCACACCCCCAAGCCACATAGGTTTTTTATCTTCAAACTCGTGAATATCAATACCATTGCCGATAAAAGTTTTTCTATTTGGAGCTTTAAGCCTTGAGATATGAAAAGACAAATCACTCCCAAAAGTGAGTTTATTCATTAGCACACTGCCCCTAACAAAAGTAATTTTTTTGCCCAAGGCGTGAATTGCTGAGCTTTCATCACTAAAATCTTCTTGTTTTTTCAATGCTTCTCTTAATACACTCACTCTACTTAATTGTGGTGTTTGAATAAGTTTTATAGATTCTCTTTTAAGATAGTTACCTTCATAAAAAGTCGTATCTGCTACATTTAAATATGGCACAATACAATCAATTTCTATATTTGGCTGTGAATCTGCCTCCATAAGTGCAAACATTGCCTCTATTACAGATTCTTGAATATTCCACCGCGCGACATCACTTACAAGCACAAAAGGTGTATCAACATATTCTAAAGCATTGCGTAAGGAATTTGAACGCGTATCACCACCACGCACAACTTGGTAGGGACTCATATCACGCATATAGGCATAGTCTGCTCCTGAAGCAGTAATCAACACATTGCTGAAGCTAAAGCAAGAAGTAATCTTTTGTGTAGCCACAAACCATAAAGGCTCATCTCCCACACGCAGCCATTGTTTTTTACAGGTTAAGTCTTTGCAAAATCTTGTAGAATCACCTGCTGCCATCATAATAAGTGTAACATCATTCACATTCAAAATCTCTTATCTCGCTTTTATTTAAAAATCCAAATGCTATTGTAGCACTACAAACCAAAAAATAAACTAAAATTGTTACTTAAATTCCCATATTGTTTAACTTTTTTTTAAAGAAAATAGGTATATTTTTGTAAGTTTCAATACGATACGATAAGTTAAAAAAACTTATACTTTTTGGAGGACTTTATGAGAACACAATGGATACAACAACGTGCAAATGATAGCATTCGCACACAGCTTTACTATGCAAAAAAAGGCATTATCACTCAAGAAATGGAATATGTAGCTAATATTGAGAATCTTAGCCCTGAACTTATATGCCAAGAAATTAAACGTGGAAGACTAATTATCCCTGCAAATATTAAACATACCAATCTTGAGCCTATGGGTATTGGCATAGCCACACGCACAAAAATTAATTCAAACATTGGCAGTTCTTCACTTGCAAGCTCCATAGACGAAGAAGTAGAAAAAGTTAAAATATCCATTAAATATGGTGCAGATACAATTATGGATTTAAGCACTGGAGGCAACCTTGACGAAATAAGAAGTGCCGTAATTAGAGCCTCAAGTGTGCCTATTGGCACTGTGCCTATGTATCAGATTCTCTATGACGTAAAAAATGATGTATTAAAACTTGATATTGATACTATGCTTGCTGTGCTTGAAAAACAAGCGCAACAAGGAGTGAGTTATTTTACCATTCATTGCGGATTCCTACTCTGCCATATGCCTTTTGTTGCAAAGCGTAAAATGGGTATTGTTTCGCGTGGTGGTAGTCTTATGGCAAGTTGGATGATGCACTATCATAAAGAAAATCCATTCTATGAGTATTTTGATGAGATTCTAAAAATTTGTCAAAAATATGATGTGTCTCTCTCTTTGGGAGATTCTTTGCGTCCAGGTTGTTTAGCTGATGCAAGTGATGAGGCGCAATTTGCGGAACTCAAAGTATTAGGTGATCTTGCAAAAAGAGCTTGGGAAGCTGATGTGCAAGTAATGATAGAAGGACCCGGACACGTGCCACTTAATCAAATTGAACGCAATGTAGAACTTCAAAAGCAATACTGCAATCACGCACCTTTTTATGTGCTAGGACCTTTGGTTACAGATATTGCGGCAGGATATGACCATATAGCAAGTGCCATTGGTGCGTGTGTCGCCGCGTGGAAAGGTGTAGCGATGCTTTGCTATGTAACACCAAAAGAACATTTAGGGTTACCAAATGCTAAAGATGTGCGTGAAGGAATTTTAGCTTATAAAATTGCAGCACACGCTGCAGATATTGCTCGTGGGCGCATAGGTGCGCGAGATAGAGACGATGCAATGAGCGATGCAAGATATGCTTTTGATTGGAATAAACAATTTGAACTCGCCCTTGACCCAGATAGAGCGCGCGAATATCACGATGAAGCCCTGCCTCAAGAAGTCTTTAAAGATGCAGAGTTTTGCTCAATGTGTGGTCCAAAATTTTGTAGCTATAAAATCTCACAAGATATTTTTAAAGCCCATAATGCTAGAGAAACTCAAGATTCTCAACCTATGGCATCAAACCAATAATAAAGGAAAAATAATGAATCATTTATTTGTCTGCCTCGTGCATTATACAAAACCACTTGAGGAAGTGCTCCAAAAGCTCGATGTTCATCGGGCTTATTTGAAAAAAGGATATGATAAAGGGATTTTACTCGCCTCTGGTGCTAGAAACCCAAGAGATGGTGGCATTATCATTGGTAAATTTACAAATAAAGATGAGGCTGTGAGATTTTCTCAAGCTGACCCATTTACACAGCATAATCTTGCGCGATATGAAATTTTTGAATTTGAACCAGTGCTTCACGCGGACTTTCTTAAAGAGTTTTTGCAAAGCTAGGTTATACTTGAAGATTCTATACTCTAATAAAGAAAGATTTAAATCGCTTTTTTAGTCTCTCTCACTGAATTAATAATAATATAATCCATAGCTTACAAAAATACGAATCTTTGTTTTTGTGCGTGGGTGTGGATAATCCTTATAAGCAATCTCAATTGTGCGCTCGCTATTGCGGTCAAGCAGCATATAGTCCGATGAAAGAATAATCTTTAGCCCACTAATGTCTCCATTGGGATGGAGATAAAATTCTACTGCACTTACACCTTGTTGTCCTAATCTTATTGCACTCGGAGGATATTGTAAATAACGTTGAGTAATGCGCCCAATATCCCTTAGATTATTAACCAAAAATTCCTGTTCGCTCAAACCATAGTCGCCAAATTCCTCTCCATAAAGCTCCTCAATATCACGTTTAGCAAATTGATTTACATTGGGAAATTTTGCCAATGCTTGAAGATTGCTTTTACTTGTTTGTAATTCCTTACCCTTGCCATCATAAAGACTTAAAGATTGTAAATTAAAGGATTCACGTGCTTGATTATTGATTTGTGTTTTATGAGTTTTAGGTGTATTAGGTGAAGCAGATGAAGACATTTTTTCTTGCAAACCTTGTGCCTGTTCACCGCTTAGAATCTTAAAACCTGCTACCTTCGTATGTGGATTGAGCGATGTGCCTTTTTTAAGTTGCATAGATTCAAAACGCACAAAAAGTAAGATACAAACTATAAGGTGAATAGCAAATGAAAGACACAGCCACAACCATAAATATGAATGAGTGCGTGGTAAGTAGTTCTCTAAATCTTGCACCATTACAATGTGTGATCCTTATCACTATGAAGGTATCGAGCAAGTCTCTCTTGCTTTTGGTCTAAAAGTTTTGCAAACTGGTCATCAAGACGTGATTGCTCCTCTAATGTAATGCTTTGGGGGATAGGATAGCGATCAATGAGCGTTGTATTACTTGCCCCAATAAGTATCAAATACCGATAGCCATTAGATTCTAAGGTAAGAATTTTATGCTTTGAATCAAGATTTTTTTGAGATACGACTTCAATCTTTGTAGGATCAAACAATTCTTGCTTAGAGACAAAAGGCTTTAAATAATTCTTAAATGGCTTCTTATGCACCACAAATCGCTTCACTATCCACAGCACAAGCACGAGAATTGCCATCACACAAAGCACTGCTACATAACGCCAAGTGTCAATCCCCATATCATCTTTGAATGAGATTAAGCTAGATTGTGTATGCTCATTTTTTTGTATTTGCGGAGAAGGAATAGGCGCAGAAGAAATAGGTTGTTGCACAATATCAATTGTTGGAATCTCAGCTTTATAAGGGGTTTGAAGCAATGTATCAATCATACTTGGTTGAGGGGTAGCTTTTGTGAAAACCACCTTAAAAGCGTGAGGTGCTTTGCTTACTTGCACATCAATAAAATGCGTATCGCCTATGCCTAAAATATAGAGATTTTCTTGTATATTAAAAATCTGCACTTCACTTATAAAAAATTTTTTAAAATCTTGATTATGTGCTTTTGCTTGAAGATGAGGAAAAATAACACCTTTATATCCTTCTTGTGTAGTAAGATGTGGAGATTTTTCATACACACTTTCAAGATTTAAAAGTATTTCTAATGTATCTTCACCTTGTTTAAGCTCAAAATTACTCACTTGTGTATCTGCATAAAGCATATGAAACATACATACAAGCACATATACAATACGCCATTTCATTGAATCGTATCCAAATTATTTCTTATTGCTCACGTGTGAGATAATACACAATCGCATTAGAATCTAAGATTTCATTAATACGAATAGCTAAATTGCGTTCATACACCATAACTTCGCCCTTACCAACAACACGTCCGTTGATAAAAATTTCAACACTTTCTCCCGCAGGTTTTCCAAGGTCAATGATAGAACCTTTTTCAAAACGCAAAATTTCTCCAAGAGGAATTTTTGTGTTACCAAGGTCTGCGTTAAATATAACATCCATATCTAAAAGCCCGGTATAGCTCTCCATGATGTCTTCAAGATATGTAGCAAGCTCTATATCTTTGGCTGAATGGATACGTTGTTTATCTAAGATGCTTTCTCCAGCCATTAATGCCCCTCTGCATTCCTTAATTAATACGTCTCATATAAATACTGCAATGCCCATTATCAAGTCGAAAATGTAAGCCATGATCGTGATTTTTAATCAAGCGATGTCCCAAAAATTCAGGTGTAGAAATATTAAAGCTCTTACCAAGCTCTTGTGCCATTACTTTTGCTCTACCAACCGTGAGGTTTGCCAATTCCTTTGCCATATCTTCTAATGCTTGCTCATCGGGATTATGCTCACCTAAAAATTCCTCACAAAAAATGCGTAAAAATACCTTATCGAAAAGCAAAAACACATCATTGCGCGTGCCAATCATACTTATTCTACTTAAATAACCCTTTTTGAGTGGCATTATAGAATCA
Source organism: Helicobacter japonicus (assembly GCF_000762845.2). GTDB lineage: Bacteria > Campylobacterota > Campylobacteria > Campylobacterales > Helicobacteraceae > Helicobacter_C > Helicobacter_C japonicus. Next base: position 38,811 of record NZ_JRMQ02000003.1, read on the forward strand.
GTGGGTATTTTATTAATGCTCTTTTGCACAATATCAAAGAAACTGCGATGAATAATATCCATTACAAACCACCTTTAAAATACAAAATAAATTGCATATTATATAACATTTTAAATTCAAGCGGGCTTGAAGTTGCATTTATTTTGACAAAATTTACTTACAAAGCATTCTTCACACATTGGTTTTAATGCCTTACAGGTATAGCGACCAAATAGCACAAAAGCCTGATGAAGCGTATCAAGCTGTGTTTTAAATAGTGCTGTAAGCTCTTGCTCGGTTTGTTTTGCACTTTTTGCACCACTTAAACCTAAACGATGAGATACGCGAAAAACGTGGGTATCTACTGCCATATAATTTTGCTCTAAAAATTCTATAAGCACTACATTAGCAGTCTTTTGCCCTACACCTGCGAGAGTTTTGAGCTCTTCTTGTGTAGTAGGAATACTGCCATTAAAATCGTTTATCACTTGATTTGCCATTTTTTTCAAATGTTTGGCTTTATTGTTAAAAAATGAAACAGATTTAATTATTTCTTTAATTTCTTCTTCATCTGCTTGAGCTAAACTTGCTATATCAGGATAAGTAGTAAAAAGTTTAGGAGTTACAAGATTCACACGCTTATCAGTGCATTGAGCCGAAAGCATTACACATACGAGCAATTCATACAAATTATGATAAACAAGCTCTGTTTTGGCATTAGCATAATGCTCTAAAAATAGTGCTTTAATGATTGGAATATCTTTTTTCTTACACTGACTAAAAGTAATTTTGCGTTTTGAATCTGCCATAAAACCTCTTAAAACTTCCCTTAAAGTGGTTCAATGATAATCATTTTTGCTTCACTATCGCGCAAAGCCACCTGTGTGCCTTCAATCATCACTGCAACCGCAGAGCGTCCAAAAGAGTGATTCATCACTTGACATACCTTATCTTTTACAATACCAAAAGACATTAATCTATCCCTTAGAGCCTCATCTTGTATATCAAAGCTAATAATTTTACACTTTGAGCCTAAAGCGCATTCATAGAGCGTCATCGCTATCCTTCCTTATATTTCATACTTATAACTCTAACAAATGAGATTCTATACTAAATAAAATAACAAGATTACTCCCCATTTTTACTTTTTTATTTATTTGCAGAATCTTTTGTTTCTTGTTGTGGTAAATTTGGCTCATTGGGAATATCTTTAAAATCTTGCATTATCTCTTCTGGTGCTATCTGTTGATAAGATTGTGTATCTTCTTGTGGATTTGCCAAAGTATTCATTTCTTGGATATTCTCAATAGATTCCGTATCACCTCCAATTGCATTTGCTAAGCCATTTAAAAGACTATCTACAGGCTTTAAGATTCTTCCCACCATTTCAAAAGGGCTAAGCAAAAGGTCTTCAACAATACTTACCTCACTTTTGGGCTTATCAAGTGTGCCTTTCATTACAATCCCTGTAACAAATTTTCCATCATCGCCTAAAATAACATAATTTATTAATGGAATCTTGCTTATAACATCTGTAAGTGTTTTTAATGTAGAGGCTTTTAACACAATGTCTAACTCTTTGCTATCGAGCTTCACAAGTCCTCCACCTTCTACATCAATAGAACTTCCTACCAAATCAATATTTTCAAGCACAAGATACTCATCATTGATAACAAAATGCACTTTGCCATTTTTAATCTCATAACCATTTGCACCAAGTCCGGGCTTACGAAAAGTCAGCAATGCAGGAATAGTATCAATCAATGCAAGAACATTTTGCACGATGGCTAAATCTTTATAAGTCGTATTTTGCATACTAATTTCGCCCTTAAGCGCACCTTCATCATAAATGCCCTTAAAATTAAAAAGACCACCTTTAAAAATATCTCTCTGCCATACACGATTCAAAAATTTATCACTAAAATTACTCATTTTTACACTTGCGCGAGAATAAGCTATATCTGCATTTGCTACACCATTACCATAGGTAACATCAGCACGTATCATTCCATCGCGTATAGAAAGAGAAGCATTATCTGAGGGAATAGTGTAATTACCTAATATAAAGTCCATATCACGTGCTTCTAAGTAAGTAATATGTGGGGAGATTTGATTGACGCGTTCATATTGTCGCTTTGCTCGAATAAATGCTTCCTGCTCTTCACGCTCTTGTGCGCTAAGCTTCTCACCACTCTCATTTTTTTGATTAATTTGTGCAAGGATAGGTATAGAGCTTGAAAACACTTCATTAATGTAAAGATTGTAGCCATTAAGGATAATTTTGACTATATTTCCTTCTTTGATAAGTAGAAATTTTTTATCGAGCGATTCAATAAAGATGCCTTTCTCATTGATTTGCCCCTTAAGAGACATATCATTTAAAATACGAGAATCTTTAGTATAAAGCGGATATTTTAAGCCACTTATTTGTGCATTGAGCTCAATATTTTGAAAATCTGCTGTCTTGATACTTAGTGTGCCTTGTGATATACCAAAATATTGCAAAATAGGTGAATAGGGATAAATTTTGGCAATATCATTAAGTGTAAAAACATTATCTTCGGCAATATCAATATTCAATGCAAAATCTGGCAAGGTAATTATTTTATGTTGTCCTAAATCCCCTAGAATACTAATTTTTTTAAGATGATTCTTATTAATTTTTAGAATCTCCTCACTAAAGCCCTTTTTTGATTCATCATAAATAGCTTGAATAATGCGTTTTGTCAATTCATCACTTTCTTTTGGAGCTTGAGGTAAAGTGATATTTTGAGAAAAACTTTGTGAAGAGAGTGCGAATTTATCAATCAGCAAATCTCCTTGCAACTTAGAGGTTTGCAGATTCCATAACGCATTTAATGTGCCTTGAATACTTTTTGCATAATCAATTTTTGTGTTCAGTAGTTGAATATATGCTTTTGTATTATCTTGGGCAAAATTAAGCTGTAGTTGCTGCGCTTTAAGGCTTTGGTCGCCAAATTTAAGTGATGTGTTCTCTGCCTTTATGCTACCATTAAGCCATACTTTTGTCTGCTTATTTTCGTTCATAATATCAATATCAAGACCTACTTGTAAAGCAGAATCTGCGCTTCTTAAGGGCAGATTCACACCATAGACTTGCAAAAGTTCATTAAGATCATCATTGATACTTGCATTTTGAGAGACAATGGAAACTTTTACACTAAGAGGCTGGGTAAAGATATTGCTAATTTTCACTTCTGAGCCATCAAGATTAATCTGTGTAAAAAATGGCTCTTTGAGCAAAAATTGCAAATTTTCATCACGCATATACAAAATAACACGTGTTGCTTGAATAGGCTTAAGATGCGCTGCAAGATAAATCTTTGGAGATTCAATCGCCAAATCAAGTTCAAGCGTTTTTTGTAATTTTGTAAAAAAATGCTTATCAAGTGTGCTTTGGAATCTAAGTGAATGAAGCTTTAGCACATCATAATGCACATTTTTAAAAAGCCAATCATTGAGAGTTTGATTCTTAAGTTTTAGGATAAAGGGCTTAATGGTATTAAGATTATACAAATGCGATGATGACGCTTCCAAATCGATTTTATGAAAATCTGTAATAGCACGGATATAAAGCGTAGGCTGCTCTGGGTCATTTGTTTGCTCTTTGGGAGAAATGCTTATATCAGCCTCAATAGTTTGTTTTACACCTTGATAAAAGAGACTGCCCTGTATCTGAATCCCAAGTGATACAATATCAAGTTGGGCAATATGTAACTCTGTAACCTTGTTTCCCTCTTCTATAGCAAATTGCGCTACAATCTCCGGTAGATTAATCGTATAAGATTCCCCATCATAATGCACACTTCGCTGTAAATTATCCTCCAAAACAATATGTTCAATATCAAGCTTTTCAAAATATGAGAGAACAAAAAGAAATCTTTTTATCCAAGTTAAAATATCACGAGCACTCATAGAATCTTCATCATCTTTTGCTTGCGTGTTTGAAGATGATTGTAAATGGGATAAATCAAGCGTATCAATATGTAAAATAAGCTTGTTATTTAATCTAAGATAGAATCCCTCAACACGAGTCTTTCCAAAACTGATAGAGGGGCTATATATGCCATTGGAGAGAATCTTATATCCCATAATTGAAAGTGAAAGTAAAATGCCTAAAAAAATAACGATACTTGCAATGCTTTTAGATTTTTTTGTCATCATTGTTATAACCATTTTGTTTTATTTGCTTCAACCTATACAAACTGAACGTATCATCAATCTGCCTAAAGGCTCATTGCCTAAAATTATAACATACTTGAATGATAACGGACAACATATTAATAAACTTGATTCTCTTTTTATTCGTTTTTTAGGACAACCACAAAGTGGATATATTGATATGAAAGCTGAAGTGTTACCTAAAGGTGCATTTTTTAAAGCTCTCGTAAGCTCAAAAGCCGCAACCAAAGATGTTACGCTTATTCCAGGTGAAACTCTCTATTACTTTATCCGCATTTTGGCGCAAAACTTTAATCTTTCTATAGATGAGCTTCAAAAAGCCTATAATAAATATTTTCCTTATCCTGATGGTGTAATTTTTCCTGATACCTATAGCCTTCCTATTGGTATAAATGAAGATGAAATGATGAGTATCCTCTATACTCTTTCAATGCAAAGACATAAACAAAATGCAATGCGACTTCTTGGCACATATAATGAAGAAGAATGGTTTAAAAATATCGCTATTGCTTCAGTTGTGCAAAAAGAAGCAGCAAATAATGAAGAAATGCCTATTGTCGCAGCCGTAGTATTTAATCGTCTTCAAAAAAATATGCCCTTACAAATGGACGGCTCACTTAATTATGGACAGTATTCGCATTCCAAAGTTACACCCGAACGTATCCGCAATGATGATACACCCTATAATACTTATAAAAACAAAGGTGTGCCACCCTATCCTGCCGGAAGTGTTAGCCTACAAGCAATCGAAGCGGTGCTTAAGCCTGCTAAAGTTGATTATCTCTACTTTGTGAGAGATAGAGCTACAGGCACACATAAATTTAGTAAAACTTATGAAGAACATCGCAGTCATTTTTAATTTTATTTGCTTTTAAGTTAAATTGTTTCATAGTTTCAGAGTTAAATTTTTTGTTTAACTTTTTATATTTTACATACTTTAAGTATTTTTGCTTAAAACACATATCTTTAGGTAAGTTTTTAAGGAAAAGTAAGGATAATGATGTTTGATAAGGTTGCTATCATAGGTGGTTCTGGCAATGTCGGTTCCCATATTGCATTTTTAGGGGCAATGAGGGGATTGGCGCGAGAATTTCTTCTTTTTAGTATTGATCTGTTTCGTTGCAAGGGCGTTGGACTTGATATTTCCCAAGCAGCAGCGATTTTCGATCTTCCTGTATCTGTGAAAGGTTGCGAATCTTATGAAGATTTGAGCGGTTGCGAAGTCGTGATTATTACTGCTGGATTCCCACGCACACCGCAAATGAGTCGAAACGATCTTTTACTCAAAAATGCTTCTATTATGCAAGAAATTGTGGAAAATATTGCTAGAGTAGCGCAAGAAGCATTACTTATTATTGTTTCAAATCCCCTTGATGTGATGTGTCTTGTAGCAAAGCATTATAGTGGATTCCCAAAAAACCGCATAATAGGTATGGCGGGTGTGCTTGATGGCGCACGACTTACTTATGAGAGTAAAACAATTCTTAACGATTTTACAAAACATATCGAATCTTATGTGTTAGGTGCGCACGGTGATGATATGCTTCCTTTATTGCGTTATTGCGTGTGTAACGGCAAAAGTCTAGCCGATGTGTTAAGCCCCAAGCAACAAGAAATAGTCGTTCAAGAAACAAAAAATGGTGGAGCAAAAATCGTTAATTATTATCAACAAGGTAGTGCGTATTTTGCTCCTGCAAGTGCAGTTATCAAAATGCTTGAACTCATCATCACTCCAAGTGAAGAGATGCTTGTATGTAGCGTCTATACAGAGGGTGAATACGATATGGAAGGCATCTTTATTGGACTTCCAATCAAACTTGGCAAAAAAGGAGTAGAACATATTGTAGAATTACCATTAAACGAACAAGAGCGGGAAATGTTAAAAAACTCCGCACAGGGCATAAAAAAACAAGTCGAAATTCTCAAAAATAACGGATTGTTAAAAGAGAGAATTTAAGATTAGAAGATAAATCTAAACAAGAAAGGAAGGGAAATGGGTATTAAAAAAGCACCACAAAATGTTCCAGTATGGGTTGATGAGACACGTTGTAAAGCGTGTGATGTATGTGTGTCGCTCTGTCCGAGTGGCGTTTTAGGTATGAAAAAAGATGAGCATAAGATTTTAGGAAAAATTATCTCTGTAGCTTATCCAGAGAGTTGTATCGGTTGTAGAGAATGTGAGCTACATTGTCCTGATTTTGCTATTTTTGTCGCTGATAAAGATGAATTCAAATTTGCCAAAGTAAGCAAAGAAGCGCAAGAGAGAGCAGCAAAAATCAAAGAAAACAAATTTATGGCAATATAAGGAGAGAAAATGCGTGAGTTAATTACAGGAGGAAATGAGCTTGTCGCGTTAGCCGCGATAGAATCAGGTTGTCGTTTTTTTGGTGGATATCCCATCACACCTTCAAGTGAAATTGCCCACGAAATGAGTGTGGAGTTACCAAAAATTGGTGGAAAATTTATCCAAATGGAAGATGAGATTAGTGGTATTGCAGTGGCTTTAGGTGCATCTATGAGCGGCACAAAAGCTATGACTGCATCTTCTGGACCAGGCATATCACTCAAGTCCGAACAAATTGGTTATGGCTTTATGGCGGAAATTCCACTTGTGGTTGTTGATGTAATGCGCGGAGGTCCTTCTACGGGATTGCCTACTCGCGTATCACAAGGCGATATTAATCAAGCAAAGTCTCCAAGCCACGGCGATTTTTGCTCAATCGCACTTGCAGTAGGTAATTTACAAGAGGCTTATACACAAACTATCCGTGCATTTAATCTTGCAGAAAAATATATGACTCCTGTTTTCTTACTTCTTGATGAAACAGTAGGGCATATGCACGGCAAGACGCTTATCCCTGATTTCAAGGATATAGAGCCTACAATTATTCATCGTGAGGAATTTAAAGGTGATCCAAAAGATTATCAACCTTATGGTGTAGCACAAGATAGACCTGCTGTGCTTAATCCATTCTTCAAGGGTTATAAATATCATATTACAGGGCTTCATCACGGACCAACTGGATTCCCAACTGAAGATGAAAAACTCTCACAAAACCTCATCGATAGACTTTTTAACAAAATAGAATCTCATATTGATGATATAGTAGAATACGAGGAGTATGAAGTAAGTGATGCAGAGATTCTTATCATTGCTTATGGCTCTGTTTCACTCTCTGTCAAAGAAGCTATCAATACCTTAAGAAAGCAAGGTGTGAAAGTAGGACTTTTCCGTCCTATCACAATATGGCCTAGCCCTGCTAAACAACTTAAAGAGTTAGGCAAAAAATTCAAAAAGATTCTTATGATTGAGCTTAATAAGGGACAATATAAGCAAGAAGTGGAGCGCATTATGCAAAGAGATATTACCTTCCTTGGCAAAGCCAATGGACGCACTATCTCGCCTACAGAAATTATTAAAACAATCAAGGAGATGTAAAATGGCTTTTAATTACGAAGAATACTTACGAATGGATAAAATGCCAACACTTTGGTGTTGGGGTTGTGGCGATGGTGTTATTTTAAAAAGCGTAATACGCGCTATTGATGCACTTGGTTGGAATATGAATGATGTATGTATTGTGAGCGGTATTGGTTGCTCTGGGCGATTCTCTTCATATGTAAATTGCAATACAGTGCATACGACACACGGAAGAACAATGGCATATGCCACAGGCATCAAACTTGCAAATCCAGATAAAAAAGTGATTGTTATCTCAGGTGATGGGGATTCTACAGCAATTGGTGGGAATCACACCATTCACGCTTGCAGACGCAATATAGACTTAAATCTTGTAATGATTAATAACTTCATCTATGGGCTTACTAATTCTCAAACTTCACCGACTACGCCTAAAGATTTTTGGACGGTGACTGCTCAATATGGTAATATTGACCCGAATTTCGATCCTTGCGAACTTGCAAATGCAGCAGGTGCAAGCTTTATAGCACGAGAGAGTGTGCTTTCACCCAAAAAACTTGAAAAAGTCCTTATGGAAGGATTTACTCACAAAGGCTTTAGTTTCTTTGATATTCATAGTAATTGCCATATTAACCTCGGACGTAAAAACAAAATGGGAGAGGCAACTTCTATGCTAAAATGGATAGAATCTCGCATTGTATCAAAAAGTAAATTTGACACCCTCTCTCCAGAAGAACGTGTGGGTAAATTCCCTACAGGCGTGCTCAAACATCAAACAGACAAAATTGAATATTGTGAAGCTTACGAAGGCGTAATTAAAAAAGCTCAAGCTAAAGGGGGACATTAAAATGATGCATCAGTTACGATTCACAGGTGTAGGTGGGCAAGGTGTGCTTTTAGCAGGAGAGATTCTCGCTGAAGCACAAATTAAGGACAAAGGTTATGGTGTAAAAGCCGCAACTTATACAAGTCAAGTGCGTGGAGGACCCACAAAGGTGGATATTCTCCTAAGTGACGAGGAGATTCTTTACCCTTATGCAAATGAAGGTGAAATTGAATTTATGCTCTCCACTGCACAAGTAAGCTATGATTCTTTCAAAGGTGGCGTAAAAGAAGGTGGTATCATTGTTGTTGAACCAAATCTTGTGCGACCAAGTGAAGAAGATAGAAAAAAATTTAAAATTTATGAGATTCCTATCATCACTATTGCAAAAGAAGAGGTAGGCAATGTTGTAACACAATCTGTTGTGGCACTTGCTATTACAACAACCTTTACTCAATGTGTTGATAGAAATCTTGTGTTTGAAACGATGATAGCAAAAGTCCCTGCTAAAGTGCAAGAAGCAAACAAAAAAGCTTTTGAACTTGGTGAAAAATATGCCAAAGTTGCTAAAGAAAAGGCTTAGTGCTACTCCTATCAAATTTACATAGTCTTATTAAGGCTTTTTTTAGAATCTTTCTTACAAAGGATTGTCCTTTCTGTCAATAGAAGACAATCCTCACCTTTATACCTTTCTTCCTATCATTATGTTATGTTTTTATGTTAAAATACGACTTCATTATTTACTATTTAAACTTTTCTTAAAGGATTCTTGTGGCACATACAGCATTTGAAACAAGCTTAGATACCTTACTTGAAGAGCCAAAACTCTATTGTGTATCGCTTTTAAATGATGATTATACTGCTATGGATTTTGTAACGCGTATTCTTATTGAAGTCTTTGACAAAACGCCTGATGAAGCTACTTCTATTATGCTTAGAATCCATAACAAAGGTAAGGGTGTGTGCGGTGTTTATACCTATGATATTGCAGAGCTTAAAAGTCAAATTGTTAGCCAAAAAGCAAGAGAGCTTGATTACCCACTGCGGGTTATTATTGAGGAAATGCCTTCATAAGGAGATATGATGATAGGACAAAATCTTACCCTTATTTTTAATGAATCTATTGATATAGCACGCGAAATGCGACATAATATTCTCACAACAGAACATCTCTTCCTTGCTACACTCAACAACACACAAGGTATATTTATCTTACAAAAATGTGGAGGTAATATTGAGGAAATGCGCCATCAAATTAGTCTTTATTTGCAAAGATATGTGCCATTTTCTCACGATTCTATTAAGAATCCGGTGCAAACTCCTGCTCTTGATCGTGTTATTGAAACAATGGTTAAACACGCTCAAAATAGTAATCGACAAAATATTGATGTAGGTGATTTACTCGCTTCAATTATGGAAGAAACTCGAAGCTTTAGCACACAGATTCTCAAATCTCAAGGTATTGATAGATTAAGTGTGCTTGAAGTGATTACTTATCAAGAGCAAGAGCAAGAGCAAGAAACATACCAAGAACAAAGAGAAAACTCAAAAGAAATCAATGAAAGCTACCTAGCTAAATACTCTAAAAATCTCTCTGCTCTTGCTAAAGAAGGTAAAATTGACCCTGTCATAGGACGCGAAGAAGAAATTTGGCGTGTGAGTGAGGTTCTTACTCGGCGTAAAAAAAATAATCCTATCCTTGTAGGAGAACCTGGGGTAGGTAAAACTGCTATAGCCGAAGGTTTAGCACTTGAAATCTATCACAAGCGTTTGCCAAAAGTGCTACACAATGCGCAAATTTTTGCACTTGATATAGGAGCGATGATTTCAGGGAGCAAATATCGAGGTGATTTTGAAAAACGACTTAAAGGAGTTCTTAAAGAAATAGCGCAGATACCCCATAGTGTGCTTTTTATTGATGAAATCCATACTATTGTAGGCGCAGGGGCAACTTCAGGCTCAAACCTCGATGCGTCAAATCTCCTTAAGCCTGCTCTAGCCAATGGTTCATTGCGATGTATTGGGGCAACTACATTTAGCGAATTTAAAACACATTTTGATAAAGATAAAGCCTTATCTCGCCGTTTTAGCAAAATTGAAGTAAAGGAGCCAAGCCTAGAAGATTGTTATAAAATTATTGAAGGTTTAGCTCCTATTTATGAATCCTATCATCATATTAAATACACTAAAAATGCACTCAAGGCTTGTGTAGATTTATCTGCACGATACATAAGTGATAAATTTCTACCTGATAAAGCCATTGACTTACTTGATGAAGTAGGCGCAAATATGAGAATCTACCATAACAAAAGAGATGCCACTCCAACTATTACGATTAAAGATATAGAATCTATTTTAAGTAAAAGTGTGCATATTCCAAAAAGCTCTATGAGTAGAGATGAGGGAAAATCTCTGCAAAATCTCTCTACTAAACTCAAAGAACGCATTTTTTCACAAGATAAAGCCATAGATGAATTAAGCAATGCTATTAAAACAAATAAAGCAGGGTTAAGTGAGGGTAATAAGCCCATTGGTAGCTTTGTTTTTGCTGGACCAAGCGGTGTGGGAAAAACAGAACTTGCCAAAGAATTAGCTAAGATTTTAGGTATTGGCTTTGTAAAATTTGATATGAGCGAATATATGGAATCTCATTCTATATCTCGTCTTATTGGCGCGCCTGCTGGATATGTAGGCTTTGAACAAGGTGGGTTGCTCGTAGATGCAGTGCGTAAAAGCCCTCATTGTGTTTTGTTATTTGATGAAATAGAAAAAGCTCATCACGATATTTATAATATTTTATTGCAGATTCTTGATGCAGCAAGTTTAACTGATAATGCTGGAAACAAAGCAGATTTTAAAAATGTTATTGTCATTATGACTAGTAATGCGGGGAGCAAGGAAGCCAATACACTTGGTTTTAACGCTAATATGAACAGCAAAAACGATATAGCAATAAAATCACTCTTTTCACCTGAACTTCGTAGTCGTATTGATAGAATCATTCATTTTAATCCTCTAGGTTTGAATGAATATAAACTTATCGCCAAAAAATACATTAACGATATTGCTACTTCACTAAAATCGCGTCATATTTATCTTAGTATAGATTCTAAAGCCCTTGCTTATCTTGCTTCACAAAGTATGGAAAAAGCTCTTGGTGCGCGTGAAATGAAAAAAATCATTGATGAACAAATCAAACTTCCATTGAGCGAAGAGATTCTCTTTGGTGCGTTAAAAAAAGGAGGAAATGCAAAAATAACGCTCCTTAAAGATTCTCACCCTAAGGCAAAGCATTCTCGCATTACTCTTGTATGCACTCAATCACCTAAACACGTCCAAACAAAAAATGTTGCCAAATCTATTTAATTTCTCGTGGGAAGAGTATTTCGCGTGTGTATATCGCCCCACATTTGAAGGCTTTAATGGGTATTTTAAGCCTATTTTAGATTTTCAAAGAAAATCTAAACTTATTGGTTTAGGCAACGAAATTACTGCCTTAAAAAACAATACACTCGCGTTCATACAAGGGAAAAAAGCTTCTCATACTCTACTATGGGGAGCTAGAGGCTGTGGAAAAAGCTCACTTTTACAGCATACTCTAAGCCATTTTTTGCATTCTCAATCACCCTTACGCATTATTGAGCTTAATAAAGAATCTTTAGGCTTGCTCCCTATGGTGCAAGATTATGTGCGTGATTTGTCTTATAGATTTATTATTATTTGTGATGACCTTTATTTTGAAGCAAACGATCAAGGATACAAATCCTTAAAAAGCATACTTGAAGGCTCTTTTGAAAACAAAGCACACAATATACTTTTTTACACTACTTCAAACCACCGACACCTTATCAGTGAATCTTATCCTCAAGATACGCTTCATCTCAATGACGCTCAAGATGAGATTCTCTCCCTAAGCGATAGATTTGGACTTGTTATAGGTTTTTACACAATGAGCAAAATAGAATATCTTACATTTTTGCAAACAATCTTTCAAGAACCACTTGATGAATCTCTTAAGCAAAAGGCATTGCAATTTAGCACACAAAAAGGCTCGTGCAATCCACGCATCGCTCACGAATTCTATACACTCTACCATAATGACATTCTTTGAATTAAAAGACCATAACTTATATTTACACAAATAGCAAACTTCTTTGTTATAGTTTATTGCAAAATATTTTAAGGAGTTTTTATGCAGCTAACTTTATCAAAGGCTTTAATTAATTTAGTAGCGTTTATGGGTTTAATAAGCACAAATATAGCAATTGCAGAAGAAAAACATAATCATCATATACATCAGCACAAAAAAGTATCTACAATTTCAGAACAAATCATAGATTTAATGCACAAACCTATGATGCAAACACCATTTTTAGAAAGTGATAATTTAGATTTAAACTTCATTTCAAATATGATTCCTCATCATCAAGGTGCGATTGATGCTTCAGAAATGCTTTTAAAACATTCTAAAAACCAAAGAGTAAGGGCTCAAGCTCAAGCAATTATCAAAGAGCAAAAAGCCGAGATTAAAGAATTTGAATCGCTTATTCCACAATTACAAGAACAAAAAAAACTTTATAGCCCAAAAGAAGTAACACTTTTTAACAATCAAGCAAAAACTGATATGGAAGCTATGATGAAAGCTATGAATGAAACCAAGTTGCATAACCGCATTGATTATGATTTTCTCTCAAGCATGATTCCTCATCATCAAGGTGCGATTGATGCTTCAAAGCAGATTCTACAATATACACAAAATGAACAAATAAAAACTATTGCAAAACATATTATCCAAACACAGGAAAAAGAAATTGAAACATTCAAAACCATTCTTAAAAATATCCGCTAAGTCTAAAAATGCAGAAATAAAGAATTTATCTTCTCCTGCACACTCCCAAACAATAATAAAAAATAAACAACACAAGATAATACCTATAAAAATAGGTAGAATCCAAACGCTATATATTACTCGCTTCACCAAACACGGAGCATATCTTAGCGCAATGGAAAATACTTCACATAATACACAATCTACCTCCATAGACTATCTTACAGAAGTGCTGTTACCAAATAAATTTTTGCCCATACAAAGCAAAGTTGGCGATATGCTTGAAGTGTTTGTATATACAGATTCAAATGACCGACCTGTAGCTACCACACAAACTCCAAAAGCACAATATGGCGATATAGCAGAACTTGAAGTGGTAACCCACTCACCTTTTGGTTGTTTTTTAGACTTAGGCATTGATAAACATATTTTTATGCCAACCAAAACACCAACACACTTTACATTACATCAAAAAGTTATCGTAGCAATCACACTTGATAAACAATCGCGTCTCATTGCTAAAACTCATATTAAATCATTTTTGCATAAAGCCCCATTCATTGCTCCACATAGTGAAATTGACGCCTTTATTTTTGAACACACTCCTCTTGGTTTTGGCTGTGTGGTGCAAATACAAAATGATAAACAAAAAGATAAAAATACCCAAAGATATTATGGCTTACTCTTTACTAATGCCATTCCACAAGGCAAAGTGGTAAATCTTGGCACACATATTAAAGCCTATACACAAGGACACAGAGACGATGGCAAGCTTAATCTCACGCTTTTTGCTCCTCATAGCAACAATCAAAAAGCCACTCTTTTAGAATCTATGCCCTTACGCTTAGATTTTTCCTCTTCACCACAAGCTATTTTTGAAAAAATACAAATGAGCAAAAAGCTTTTTAAAAGGCTGGTAAATGAACTTACACGTGAGGGGCAAATCATATTTGATAAAGAAAATGGCATATTTAGGCGCATAAAATAATAAAACAAAGGAGCGAAAATGACTGCATTAATCACTGGTGCATCTTCAGGCATAGGCGAGGCAATTGCAAAGCTTTTTGTGGCTCATTCACACAAGGTAATTATCCTCGCACGGAGACAGGATAAGATTCAATCCTTGCAAGATTCCTTAGGAGAATCTTGCCAAAGCATAGTATGTGATGTGAGCGATACACATTATATACAATCCGCACTTCAAAAGCTCTCAATACCATTTCAAAATATTGATGTGCTTGTGAATAATGCCGGAAAAGCTTTGGGATTAAGTAGCGCAGACAAAGCAGATGTGTGCGATTGGGAGGAAATGGTGGAGGTGAATATCCTAGCTCTCATCAAACTTACACATTTACTTCTGCCTCAAATGGTAGCACAAGGCTATGGGCATATTATCAATATTGGCTCAATCGCAGGGAGCTATCCTTATCCGGGTGGTAATGTATATGGCGCAAGTAAGGCTTTTGTAAGGCAATTCAGCCTTAATTTAAGGGCAGATTTGTATGATAAAAACATTCGCGTAACCGATATTGAACCGGGCTTGTGCGGTGGAAGTGAATTTTCACAAGTGCGTTTTAAAGGTGATGAGGCTAAGGCAAAAAGTGTATATGAAGGCACAACGCCACTTATGCCTGAAGACATTGCTCAAAGTGTGCTATGGGTTGCCTCACTGCCTCAACATATCAATATCAATACACTTGAAATAATGCCTACCACTCAAGCTCCAGCAGCACTAAATGTCTATAAAAATACAAATAAAGGCAAAAAATAGGGTATTTAACATATTGTATTCATAAAGGTGGTAGAATATTCTCTAATTTTTATGTTGTAATCAAAGGAGTAGTATGCAATGGTCTGCACAAAGTTGGCGAGATAAACCTATTAAACAGCACCCAACTTATAAGGATAAAGCACTTTTAGAATCTGTGGAAGCACAGCTTAAATCTTATCCACCGCTTGTTTTTGCAGGCGAATCAAGAGCCTTGCAAGAGCGTTTGGCTCAAGTATGCAGAGGAGAATCTTTTTTACTCCAAGGTGGAGATTGTGCTGAAAGTTTTTCCCAATTTAATGCAATCAACATTCGTGATTTATTCAAAGTTATTATCCAAATGGGTGCAATTCTTACATTTGGTGCATCTTGTCCGATAGTCAAGGTAGGGCGCATTGCAGGGCAATTTGCCAAACCTAGATCAAGTGATATGGAATCTAATGGACAATTTGAACTTCCAAGCTATCGCGGAGATATGATTAATGGTATGGAATTTACATCAGAGGCTCGAGAACATAATCCCGAGCGAATGCTTCAAGCCTATCATCAAAGTGCTGCCACACTCAATCTTTTGCGTGCCTTTGCTCAAGGTGGCTTTGCGGATTTAAATCAAGTACATAAATGGAATCTTAGCTTTGTTAAAGATAATGCTTTTGGACGCAAATATGAGGAGCTTGCTTCTCGTATAACTCAAGCACTTGATTTTATGAAAGCCTGTGGCATTAGCCCAGAGCACCCTAGCCTAAAAGAGACAGAGTTTTACACCTCGCACGAAGCCCTTGTGCTACACTATGAAGAACCTCTGTGTAGGGAGGATTCACTCACGGGCGATTGGTATGACTGCTCGGCTCATATGCTATGGATTGGAGAACGCACAAGGGGACTTGATGAAGCGCATATCGAATTTTTGCGTGGGGTAAAGAATCCTGTGGGTGTGAAAATTGGACCAAATGCGACAAAAGCAGATATTATGGGTATTTGCGATGCACTCAATCCTAATAATATAAGTGGTAGGCTTAATCTTATTGTGCGTATGGGTGCAGATAAGATTCGTGAAAATTTCCCCAAACTTTTAGAATCTATTAACAAAGAGGGACGTGAAATTGTGTGGAGTTGCGACCCAATGCACGGCAACACAATCAAAGCAAACAATGGTTACAAAACACGTGTGTTTGATAGTGTGCTAAGTGAAGTCAAAAGCTTTTTTGAGATTCACAAAGCGTGCGGAAGTTACGCAGGTGGTGTGCATTTAGAAATGACAGGGGCAGATGTTACAGAATGCGTAGGAGGCTCACAAGCAATTACTGAAGAGGGCTTAGTATGCAATTACAATACGCAATGCGATCCACGTTTAAATGCAACTCAAGCCATTGAAATGGCATTTCTTATTGCAGATATGATTAAAAATCGCTAAGGCTAAATTTTTAGAGTTTATTGGTAAATCTAAGAGTATTTGAATCTAAATATATTCTTTTAGATTCAAACTCCTTTAACTGCACTTATTTAAAATCTCTACTCTTCTGTGGATTTTACTACTCTTTTATTGAGTGGTTGGATATCTCTTGCATTATGGTGCAATACCGATTCTAAAGATTTGAATTGTTTTGAAGAAACTTCAGGTTGAGTCTTCATTACTACCCATTGCACATTTTCACTACAAGGTGGTGTTGTCAAGCTCCCAACAAACTCATAATATCCTTTGCTTTCTGGCAATAAAGACTGAATGTCAAATTTTTGGAATTTCTTAGAACTATTAGCAGTTTTAGGCAAATCTTTAATGATTTTATCAAGTGCCTTATTCTCTGCTCCTTCTTTATAGAGAACACTAACAACGAGTAATCCACCTTTAGCATTTTTATGCACAAAATGTGCTTCAAGCGGATAGGCTACACCATTGATATGATTTTCAGAAGGTGTGTGGAAATGAAATTGCACAAGCTCGTAAGTTGTATTATTAAATTGCAAAGATGAAGCACTATCTTTTAAATCAACCTGCACAGAATGCCCATTGTTAGTGATAGTCTGTGTCTTTTCATCATAGGCAAAAACAATATTTTGTTTTGTCTTTTTTGTTTGAGATGGAATAATATCAATAGGCGTTTGTGCCTTACCTACCTTACACAATGCAAATTGTTTATCCAAATCTCCCCAATTTTTAGGACCATCATTTTTACCATAACCCCAATGGACACTTGAAGTATCACTTGCCCACAAACCCACAGCCAAGAAACATATACAAAAACCTGCATAAAACTTTAACATACTCTTCTCCTTAGAATACAAAATGAGAGTGCTATTTTAACAAAAGAAATTATAATAAATAATAATCGCGATTAAAAAAGCGTTTTTTGCATCACATTTGGAATCTGCAACAATTCATAGGTTTTAGCAGTTGCTACACGCCCCTTTGCTGTGCGCTCCAAATAAGAATTTACAAGCAAATAAGGCTCTATCACATCTTCAATGGTTGCCTCATCTTCACTCATAGCTGCCGCAATGGTATTTAGCCCTATAGGTCTGCCCTGTGCCTGTGCCAAAATACGTAAATAACGCAAATCAAGCTCATCAAAGCCTAGCTCATTCACGCCAAGTTCATTCAGCGCATAGCGCACGCATTCAAGGCTTATTTCGCTTTCTTTAGCATAGATTCCCACATCAGCAAAATCCCTGACCCTACGCAATAAACGCAAAGCAATACGTGGAGTGCCTCTTGAGCGGCGTGCGATTTCATCTGCTCCATTTTGTAAGAGTATTTTATTCATTTTTTTTGCCGCAATACATACAATCTGTGCTAATTCATCATTTTCATAAAACTGCAGTCTAAAATTCATACCAAATCTATCACGCAATGGATTTGAAAGCATACCTGCTCGAGTAGTCGCGCCAATGAGTGTAAAAGGTGCAATATCAAGCTTAATAGTTTGTGCAGCAGGACCAGAACCAATAATAATATCGAGCCTAAAATCCTCCATTGCAGGATAGAGAATCTCTTCAATAGCCGGACTTAAACGATGAATCTCATCAATAAATAAAATATCTCCCTCATTTAAATTTGTCAAAATTGCTGCCAAATCCCCTGCTTTTTCAATCATAGGTGCTGCGCTTACCTTGATATTGCTCCCCATTTGATGGGCAATGATATGGCTTAGAGTTGTCTTACCAAGTCCGGGAGGTCCAAAAAAGAGAATATGATCTAAGCATTCCCTTCTCTTCTTACTTGCTTCAATGGCAATTTTAAGATTCTTTTTGATTTTCTCTTGCCCGATATATTCTTCCCATACATTTGGACGCAAAGAAAATTCTTGTGTGGCATCAAAACTAATTTTTTCCACCTCGACCACACGATTAATCTCCGTGCTTTGAATCTGCGCTTTTTGAAGTGAAATTTTTTCCATTAATAACTCTCTTGCTCACTTGGAAATGTTTGAGATTTTACATCTTTAGCATACGCTCTAACAGCATCTTTAAGAATGCTTTTGCCATCGCAATAGCGGCGCACAAATTTTGGCTTAAATTCATCAAAAAATCCAAAGGCATCACTCCATACAAGAATCTGCCCATCACAATCCACCCCCGCACCAATGCCAATAGTCGGCACAGATAGGGCTTTTGTGATAGCATTTCCGCATTCTTTACTCACACCCTCTACTAAGATTCCAAATACGCCTGCTTCCTGCATAGCGAGGGCAGTTTCTATAAGTTGTTGAGATTGTGCCTTGTCTTTACCCTTGACCTTAAATCCTCCATCAAAACGCATAAATTGAGGTTTTAAACCAATATGTGCCATTACCGCAAAACCCTCATCACATAATGCCTTAATCAAAGGAAGTTTATCCATTCCCACTTCAAGCTTTAAAGAATCTGTTGTTGTATTTTTGTAGAATCTACGCGCATTTTTAAGTGCTTCTTTTGTTGTAGTGTAGCTTCCAAAAGGCATATCTGTGATAAGAAATGAGCGCGTAACCCCCCTACAAACCGCCTTTGTGTGATAAAGCATTTCGTCCATACTAAGGCTTAGTGTATCATTTTGCCCACCAAAACTCATATTGAGGCTATCTCCTACTAAAATCACATCAACCTCACCATCAAATATATGTGCCATAAGCGCGTCATAAGCAGTAATTGCTACAATTTTTTCTTTGCCCTTTTTGGCTTTAAGCGCACCCAAACTCATTTTTTTTTCCAGCATTACTCCTCCTTATCTCTTAAGATTCCCAATGCAACAATATCACTCCACATACTACCATAACAACGCCTATATACCCTACAATATCAAGTTTTTCTTTAAAAAAGATATAGCCTCCAAGTATCGTGCCAATAATACCTATTGCTCCCCAAGTAGAATATGCTACAGACAAAGGCATATCTTCAAGTGCCAGAACCAATACGCTAAAAGCTGCCCACACCATAACAATAGTGCCTATTGTATAGCCCTTATGTGTGAAAGCATTAGACTTTTTAAGAAATAAATTTGCAATCACATCTAATATTGCTGAAATTACAACATATACTAATGCTAAACTCATTTTGCTCTCCTCATTTTCGCTTCATTTCGGCATAATTTATTAAGGCAATGCCACTAATGGCACACACGATACCGATTTTTTGCCATAGAGACAGCTCCTCACCAAAATAAAATACGCTAATACACACCACACATAAAGCACCCAGCACTTCCCATATTGCATATGCTACACCCACAGAAATTCTTTTTAAAGAAAGAGCCATAAAATAATAAGAAAGCACAAGCAAAATATACATACACACAAGCCCCCAAATATTGCCCTCGCTTGCTTTCATTAGATTCACTGCTAATACTTCAGTAAGAATTGCAAAGACTAAAAGCAAATACGCTTTTTGAATACTCATTTTTTTTTCCTTTGAGACTTGATGCGTTGAGTTGAAACAAGACTTTGAGTAAAAATAAATAATGCCAAAAAAGCACTTATTACCATCATTACAATGCTTAAAATTTGCCCCATTGACAAACCTAATGCAAAATAACCCATTTGCACATCAGCCTCGCGAAAAAATTCACAAATAAAACGAGCTAACGCATATAAAAAGCCATATACCACAAGCAAACTTCCTGGACGCTTGGCATATCGCAATAAACACATCAAAACAATAAACACCACAATCCCTTCAGCAAAAGCTTCAAAAAGCTGACTTGGGTAACGCAATTCTCCATTCACAAGGATTCCAATAGTGCGAGAAAAACCTTCACCTTCAATTACGCGTCCAAAAAGCTCGTGATTGAAAAAATTACCCAAACGTCCAAATACATAACCTAAGGGAACAGAAATAGCCGATAAATCCATAAATATCCAAAAAGATTGCTTTTTAAAATAGCAAAAAAGCAATGCAGCTAATACAAAACCAATCATTGCCCCGTGATAACTAAAACCACTTATACCAACAAACACTCCATCGATATAAGGATTAAACATCTGCCACGGCTGCGAAAGATACTCCCATCGCTGTGGAGAATAAATTAATACATAGCCAATACGCCCACCTAAAATAACACCGACTTCTACCCAAATAAAAAAACTATCAAGTTGTTCTTGTGCGATAGGAAAACGTTTATTTTGATATTTAATAAATATTTTTGCAATTAAAAGCGCAATAAGCATTGCTCCCACATACATAATCCCATACCAATGCACACTTATATCAAATATTTTAAATGCAATTGGGTCGATATAATCGTAGATTCTATTCCACAGGCTATATTGCTCCAAATCTATGCCTCCATAATCTTAATTTGAAAAAACTCAATCAAATCAATTTCTTCAAAAAACATAAACAATCTTAAATCATCAACGACAATTTCTATCTTAATCTTATCTATGTCGTGGAGTTTAAAGAGATAGCCTAACACATATGAATTAATAGGGTAAGCTTTAATAAAGTAGATTCTAAGCAGTTGATGCTCAGCTACAAACTGCTTAAGCATACTTTCAATCTCAATCTTAAAAGTCAAAAACGCGTCATAACTCTTGAGTTTTCCTACACTACATATCATCTGCATATCATTGATTGTTCTAATACTTAACGCCATTTTCTTATTCCTTTAAGAATATTATATCAAAGCTTTATTGCGTGTCATTAAACATATCTTTTTATCATATTGTGTATTTATTATCATTTGATTTTTTCTCAAATTATGAATGAAAATATTTACAGGGAATACGCAATGTTATGACGCCTCTTGATATACCATAATGTATATGGGAACGTGTTTTTGCAGAAAAAAGTGTCATTATACGCTTTCCTCTCCCGCCTAGATTCTTAACTTTTATACACCCTTTATAGCAAGGTTTAAAAGGAAAATTAAAAGTAATGAGAATCTGTGTAGGTTTTACCAAAAGTGTGCAAAAAACACTATAAGTTTTTTTAAAAAATGCAGTATTTTTTATACACGCTTGATATTTTGGGAATACGGGCTGATTTGTATAGAGTTGCATTTTACTCACACGCTTGATATGATGCTCAATAATATTATGAGCACATTCACAAACTACAATTCCTATTTCATCAAGATTGCGTATATAATGCGTATGTGGTAAGCAAGATTCTATCCATATCAGCATAGAAGCTACATCACTAAATTCGCTTCCAAAGCTCTTGTGGTAAATTCTCATATTTTTTAAGTTTTAAATTTGCTAATCGCACTCTCAAGATCTTTTGCCTTGCAAGACATATCAGTAGCAATTTTATGTATATCACGCCCTACGCTTTGAGTGGATTCTGAAGATTTAGCAATTTCTTGCATCATATTCACCAACTCTTTTGTGCTTTGGGCTATTGAGGTGCTAATTTCTTTTAGATTGATGGCATTTTGTTTTGTTGATGTGAGCTTTTCGTGTGTATTATGCGCATCATTAATAAGCGGTGTAGTTTTGCCTGCAATTTGTATCATATCTTCTGAAATTTCCTTAATATCTTTTCCCATATCATCAATACTCTGTGTTACAAGATTAATATTTGCTGCAATTTCATTCAGTGATTTTTGTGTTCGTTCTGCGAGTTTTCTCACCTCATCTGCAACAACAGCAAATCCTCTTCCGTGTTCTCCAGCTCTTGCTGCTTCAATAGCTGCATTTAATGCTAAGAGATTTGTTTGGTCAGCAATATCACTAATGATAGAAAGCACCGATTTAATCTGCTCCGCGTGTCCTGTTAGCTCTCCCACGTGTTCTAAAATAGTCTGCTGATTCTCCGCAGATGAAGAAATGAGATTTACAGAATCTTGCAAGTTTTTTACAAACTCATCGAGTATCTCTTCAGTTTGTTCAATATCATTTCTTGTCGCGTTAGCAATTTGTTCAGCATTATCAAGATTCTCACTCACATTATGTGTTAAAGCATTCACTTTATCCACAAGCTCAAACTGCTCATCGGAGTTTTTTGATAATATATTAGATACACCTAATAACCCATTACAAGTCTGTGTATTTTCCTCGCTTACGTGTTTGCTCACTGAAATTGTATCTTGAATAGTTTGGATAAATTTATTAACATAGCCTGAAGTAATACCCACCTCATCATTGCGTTTAATGGCAATACGTTTTGTCAAATCTCCACTACCGCCCTCTGTCAAATCTTTTGCCATATCGCGTAAATGATTAAGAGGCTTGACAAGCTCTTTTTCAAAAAATATATAAAGTCCTAGCAATGCCAAAATACCTGCTACAAGCATTGTGAGTAAAAGATAATCTTCATTTTGTTCAATCTGCTCATAAAAACCTTCAGTTGAAATTCTAAGTTCAAGCACACCTAGCACATCGCCAATTTGCAAAACACCATACTGATGGCAACTCATACAGCTTGCATCTGCAATTAAAGGCTTAAAAAATACAACATTATGGACACCATCTTCATAAGATTCTTTTAATTGTGCTTGCTTAGTGTTAAAAATTTCTATCACATCTTTATCTTCACTCACCTTATCGCTCATACCAAACAAATCAATCACACTTTGACTTTTATGGATTTTTAAATCAAGCACACCAGGAATTTTGCTTGCATCAAGAAGCCCAGCATCAATAATTTCACGCACACCTAGATTCATACTCATACGCACGGTCTGAAATATAGAATCTCCAAGCATTTGCGCATTTCTTTTACCTTCTTTAACTGCCATACCCTGAAAACCTGTAGCAATAATGCCATAAAGGATACTGAAGCCAATAATGATAAATACTAAGAGTGTAAAAAGCACCTTAGAACGAAATGTTTGCAGCATAATATTTTTTGCTCCTTTTCTTAGTTTAAGCTAATCGCTTTAATGCTTCTTTGACTATGTCGGACACACTTGTAGCCTCAATACCTTGAAGAGATTTACTTATCTCACTTTCTTTGAATCCTAGAGAACGCAAAGCTAAAGACGCCTCGTGCTGAAGACTATTTTGTGGTGTAATGCTTTGATTTTGTAATAATTCTGCAAAAAATCCTGCGACATCAACCATAATTTTCCCTGCACCTTTTGCGCCAATGCCGGGCACTTTTTTCAACGCATCAATATCTTTATTTGCAATAATAGAGGCAAAATGTGTAGGTGTATAAGTTGAAAGAATCGCAAGTGCCACCTTAGGACCTACACCATTAATCTTAATAAGCCTCTCAAAAGTTTGTCTCTCCATATCTTCAACAAAGCCAAAAAGCAAATGCGCGTCCTCACGGATAATATGTGTGCAGATAATTTTGACTATTTTTTGCGCATCTGCTTCTATATACATTCTCAACGCAGAAGTTGCATTGAGCGACATTTGCACACCATAAATCACCCCTCCTGCTTCAATCTCTATGAACATAGGCTCTATTCTACAAACTACACCTCTTAAGCCTACAATAAGATTCATTGGCACACTCATTGACGCTCTACCTTTTGTAATTTGCCCTGCTCCTTATCAATACTTATATTGACATTCTCCCCATCATTCACGCGTATAATGTCCTTAGATTCGGGAAAAAAACTCTCATACATAACCTCATTATTCCCCTGCCAAGGAACATCAAGTGTAATTGTTGCTTCTCTTGCTTGTATGTCAAGAGATTCAAGACGATCATTCATTACTTTACTTTCTTGCTTTAAGGCTATAAGCTGGTCTTTAAGATACTTTGTCCGATGAAGCAAAGTTACATATTGAGCAATACTATCAGTGATATTGCGCTCGTTTGGTTTATTATTTTTTTTGTTTTCTTCCATAATAATTTTGATTTTATTTACTACAGGCTTTGTTTTGCGCACAAGTGCCAAATCTTTATTTAATACCTGCAAAAAGGCATTCATTGCCTGAAAATTATGATTAAGCTGTGTATCAATGCGTTCCTTTTCTTCTTGTGTTTTCAGAGCGGTGCGAGAAGAAATCAAGAATTGATTCTCACCACCATTCATATTTTTAATATGTGCGTTATGAGAAATGGCAATCTTTGTATGAGAGTAAAGATTATCAATAACGACATCTCTTGCCTTGATATTGCCTCCATTTGCTTGTTCAACAAAAACCTCCTCACCCTCTATACTCCCTAATTCAAGACATTTAACACGAACTTTTTCTGCCTTTACCGAACCTTTATGTATATCAATTATAGCTTCTTTGGCTCTTATAAGCGTGCTCTGATGTGTTTGTCCATTAATTTCTAACTTATTTGCCACTATTGTTGCATTTTCCGCGACAGAACCAAAAATTTTTATATCTCCTGCTTCAAGCACAATTCCTGCGCCTACCGCATCTTGATTTGCATCAGCACAGCTTACTTCTACAACAAAACCTTTTTTATCGCCACCAAGCAGAGAGCCACTTGTGCGTGTGGTAATTTCAGATAAATTAAAATCAACGAGAATCTTTAGCTCACCCTCTCCTAGCCCTACATAGCCATCTTGTGCAGCATAATATTCTATCACTCCCTCTTTTTCTTCACTTCTAAATTCACCCTCCTTATATCCCATTTTCATTTCTAAATCCATACTCTCTTGTTTTTTTGCGTGTATATATTCACCTCTTAAATTGCGCCCACTCACACCTGCTTGTGCTTTAATAGCTAAACCTACCAAATCACCGCTTTTTGCAGCATATGAAGCAAATTCTATAGGTTTATCACGAGTCTTATTCCACTCTTCTTTGAGGATAAAATTAAAAGTCCCACTCAAACTTGGAACAAACCCTCCAGCTTTTGAAATCACCATTTTGCGCCGAGATTCTAATTTGCCTTTAATTGAGAGAGAAGAAAATAATTCTTTCAATGACTGAATCTCTTGCTGCGTATCAGCACCAAAAAGCCTTACAATAACGTTTTTAACAATCTTTTCTCGTGTGATTTGCTCATAGAGTTGTGTGAAAAATTCATCATCTTCGCGCACTTCTAACCCTTCTTTAAGCTCTAAGCTTAACTCGTAGCATTCGTTATCCATATGTAGCTTAACAAAAGGTGCCAAATCACCCTCTTTCAGTCCGCGCAACACGATGTCATATACTTGCTTAATATCAAAATCGTTTTGATTGTATCTCTCCTCATTACCGAGAATATTGACATATTCTTCTGGCGGAAGCACACTAAAATCTTTTTTTGTTTCTCCACGATAAAGGGTATTGATATGCAATATATCAAAACTTACCAAATCTTCTTTGAGTGCGTATAAATCACATACTTTTTTAATTTCAGCACTCACATCAATGCAGGATTTCACAGAAATAGGCTCAAAGAGTTGCATAAAACCTCGTATTCTCAATTTTTGTTTAATGAAGCTATAATACCACAATTATTTATTTTTTAATCTTTAAAGTAAAGGTAAATTTTGATAAAAAAAGCATTTTTGACAAATAGCAGTGGAATCTTGCTTTCTCGCATAGCTGGATTGGTGCGTGATTTATGCACAGCAAAACTTCTAGGGGCAAGCGTGTATAGTGATATTTTCTTTGCTGCTTTCAAACTCCCTAATCTTTTTAGGCGCGTATTTGGTGAAGGAGCTTTTACTCAAAGCTTTTTGCCAAACTTCATTCATAGCCGCAGAAAAGGTATGTTTGCACTCATTACTTTCCTCATTTTTGCATTGTTTATCCTTATCCTTTCGCTTTTAGTAATGTGCTTTAGTGGATTTTTCACGAAACTTCTTGCTTATGGCTTTGATGATGATACAATAACTCTTGCTAAGCCTATTGTAGCCATCAATTTTTGGTATTTAGAACTTGTCTTTATTGTTACTTTTCTCTCTTCCCTACTTCAATACAAAAATTGCTTTTGGGTAAATGCTTACAACACTGCACTTTTAAATGTCGCAATGATTAGTGCCCTACTTCTTGCACACGATAAAGATTCTATGCAAATTGTTTATATGCTAAGTTATAGCGTGCTATGTGGAGGAGTAGCACAAATCTTGCTTCATTTCTATCCACTCTATCGCTTAAAATACTTTAAGCTCCTCTATGTTGGTATCATAGAGTTATGGCAATGGATAAGCACGAAAGAGCCAGATTCTAAATTGAAACAAAAAATTGCTTGCGCTAAATCTGATATAAAAACTTTTTTTAAACAATTTTTTCCTGCAATGCTTGGAAGCTCCACAGCCCAACTTGCAACTTTTACAGACACACTTTTAGCTTCATTTCTTGCTGCAGGGAGTATTAGCTCACTCTATTATGCTAACAGAATCTTTCAATTTCCCCTTGCAATCTTTGCCATTGCTATTTCAACCGCACTTTTTCCCCTCATAGCAAAAGCAATTAAAAACAAACAAACCACTCAAGCTTTAAATGCCCTAAAAAAGTCATTTTGGTTTTTGTTTATTGTTTTATGTATGTGTGTGCTTGGTGGTGTTATGCTGAGTGAAGAGATTATTAGTCTTTTATACCAATGGGGACAATTTAGTGAAGACAATACACGCATTGTCGCACAAGTTTTTAGCGCATATATGATTGGTTTAGTGCCTTTTGGGCTAAGCAAAATATTCTCACTTTGGCTCTATTCTTACCAAATGCAAGGTAAAGCTGCTAAGATTTCGGCTATTTCTTTGGGTTGTGGGGTTGGATTCTCTCTTGTGCTTATGCACCCATTTGGTGCAATTGGTTTGGCATTATCAGGAAGTTTAAGCGGTTTTGTGCTTTTTATACTGACAATTAGAATCTTTGGCTTCAAGCGATTCTTAGATATAATAAACAATAAAAAAGCGTGGTTGCTTCTTATAGGCATTATAAGCTTAGAATTACTGCTTTTATGGTATCTCAAACCTTATGCCAAAATACTTGTTGATACTTTTCATCTCTTTGTAAGGAATCTTTTATGATAACTCTTTTTGATAGTGCAAAAAAACAAAAACTGCCTTTTATTCCTATAAAAGAAGGAGAAATTCGGCTCTATGTATGCGGTCCCACCGTCTATGATGATGCACATTTAGGACACGCTCGTAGTTCCATTGTTTTTGATTTATGGCGGCGATTATTTGTATTTTTAGGATACAAAGTTACTTTTGTCAAAAACTTTACAGATATTGATGACAAAATCATTAAAAAAGCTCTTGATAGTCGCACAGATGTGAGTGAAATTACTGCGCACTATATCGATTCTTATCTTAGAGATATGGATTCTCTTGGTGTATTACGTGCAGACATTGAACCAAAAGCCACAGAACATCTCCCTCAAATGTGTGAAATGATAGAATCCTTACTCCATAAAGGTTATGCGTATAAAGGTGAAAATAGCGATATTTATTTAAGCATTAACAAAGATTCACATTATGGCTCACTCTCACATAGAATCGAAGATTCTCACACCCAAAGCCGCATTCAAAACGCACAAGATAAACTAGAACACAACGATTTTGCTCTTTGGAAAGGCTATAAGGGAGAAAATGATATTGCCTATGATAGCCCATTTGGTAAAGGGCGTCCTGGTTGGCATATTGAATGTTCTGCGATGATTGAAAAACATTTAGCTTATCAAAATGAAGAGTTTAGTATTGATATTCACGCTGGTGGAGCAGATTTACTTTTTCCACATCACGAAAATGAAGCCTCACAAACGCGTTGTGCCACAGGAAAAGAAATTGCTAAATATTGGCTACACAATGGCTTTGTCAATATCAATGGTGAAAAAATGAGCAAATCTCTTGGGAATAGTTTTTTTATTAAAGATGCGCTTAAAAGCTATGATGGAGAAATCTTGCGTAATTATCTGCTAGGAGTGCATTATCGTTTGGCATTGAACTTTAATGAAGAAGATTTATTACAGAGCAAAAAACGACTTGATAAGATTTACCGCCTTAAAAAACGCGCACAGGAAAACACCCCAAATCCTACGCATAATACAGAATCTATACACTCTCTCTCCTCTCCTCAAAGCCTCACACAAGAGGCAAAAAAAGAGTTTTTAAATCCTTTGCTTGAGGCATTGAGCGATGATTACAATATCTCAAAAGCATTAAGCATTATTGAAGATATGCTTTCACAAAGCAATGAGATTCTAGATAAACACCCAAAAGACAAAAAACAAAAACAACTCATAATGGCAAATCTTGCGTGTGTAGAGTTTTTATTAGGGCTTGGTGGTAAAGATGCACACAGCTACTTTCAGCTTGGACTTAGTGATGAGAAAAAAGCACTTATAGAAGAGCAAATCAATAAACGTCAAGAAGCAAAAAAAGCAAAAGATTATGTTTTAGCCGATAGCATACGCGATGAGCTTAAATCACAAGGTATTGAAATTATGGATACACCAAATGGCACGACTTGGGAAAAAATATAGAGTTTCAATCAAGCTATTACTTCTTGTTTAGTGTATTTTACATTTTTAATAAAATGTTTATGAGTTTGCTTCTTAGGTGAGGAGATTCTAGAATCTTATTATGATAAGGGTGGCAGAGATGAGAAAAATAGTGATTTTAACCTTAGCATTTGTGCTAGGGACTAGCTTTGTAGGTTGTGGAAAAAAGAATAAAAGTGCGCAGATAAACCAGAGTGTGCAAATAAGCCAAAGTGCGCAGGCAAAGACGGCTAAGCAGTCTGCACGCACGATAAAAACCCTCTATGGTAGCTCAATGAGCCAATCTCAAGTAGATGCGCTCAATGAGTGCATAGCAAATGAAGTGATAAAAACAATGAGCGAGGAAGAACGTTGTTATCTTGGTTGTAGTGGTGAAAAAAAGATGGCTGTGAGACATCACGCTAGCAATGTGAAAAAAAAACTACTCCCCACAAGCGCGGAAATGACGAGGGCAAGGGCGATATGTGCAGCAAAATTCTAGGAAATGCGTTTAAAATTTAAACCTTAAAATTACACTTTTAGCCATATCAGGCGCAAAAAATATGCAAGGATTCTAAAATGCCTTTTATCACGAGCAAATATGAGATTAGCACACCCACACCTGCATTTTTATTCCTTATGCGACATAGAGGTTATAGCATAAGAGAGGCTCAAAGAGCCATAGACAAGGCATATTTAACACAAAATGGACACATTATAAAAAAGAGTGAAATCATTTGCGGAAAAGTAGAGTTAAATGAATTTAAAGCCTATGATATTGCACTAGAACCGCTGTATCATAATGAGGATTTTTGTGTATATGATAAACCTCATAATCTCCTAAGCCACCCGAAAGGGAGATTCTATCACTATTCACTCAATGACGCCCTTAAATCACGATTTGGGAATCGTGCAAGTATTGTTCATCGCCTCGATAAACAAACAAGTGGTTTATTACTCTGCGCTCTTAATCCTGTCAGTGAAAAAGAACTTAAAATACTTATGCAACAAAGGCAGATTCACAAAAGCTACTACGCAATAGTCGAGGGCAAACTCACACAAGAAATCCTCGTAGATGAGCCTATTAGCACACAAAAGCATAAGGGCGATTTGTGCATTAAAAGTATTATATGCAAAAACGGCAAAGAATCTCGCACACTTATCCGCCCCATAGCCTACCACGAGAGGACAGATTCTACGCTTATCTGTGCTTTAGCTCTCACAGGGAGAACCCACCAAATCCGTTTGCATTGTAATTTTATAGGACACAGAATCTTAGGAGACCCACTTTATGGAGCAAAGGAGGAGCATAGCAGATTCTATTTAGATAATAAGAATCTTACGCAATACACACAATACTTTGGCGCACCCTATTTATGTCTTAATGCGCGGGAGCTAAAATTTAGCTTCAAAGGCATAAATTATCACTTCACAAGCACTTTGGACTTCAAATGTGCGCCACATTTCCAGCCTTACTTTTAGTATTTTATTTTTTTTTATTTTTATTTTAGATATTATTTAATTTATAAAAAATGAAGGGGAATACAAATGAAAAAATATATATATTTGTCGCTCTATGCAATATTAAGTGTATTTATGATACTTTCTATCAATGCGTGTTCGGATAATTCTGCCATTAGCTCATATGACAAAGAAATCACTACTACACCAAAAATCCTTGTTAGTTTTAATACACCTATCACGCAAGATTCACAAGAGATTATCGGGCTACTTTATCAAGCAGATGCCGATAACAATATCATTAAGCTTGATGGAAAAGGTATTAATGCTACTTATGCGTATAGTTCTCCTTATGAGCTACTCATTGTCCCAAATGTGCCAACACTCAAAGCTCATACAGACTATAAACTCTCTGTTGATTTATCAAGGCTTGAAAATGCCATACTCAAAGATTCTATTTCACTTGCACTCCATACTTATCCCACAGAAATTGCTTCATCGCGTTTTAGTGTCTCGCATATTGATGAAAATACTTTTAATCTCAACGCACATATTGAGCTCTCTCAAAACATAGATATGAGTGAATTAAAAAATGCTATTCAATCAAATGAGGTAAAAAAAATATCTAAAATGATTACATTAAACGATGATAAGGGAAAAAATATTGATTTTGAGATTCAAGTTTCCCATAATGAGCTGTTCTTAAAAAGTGTGAATCTACCTTTTGAAGAAGACAAAAGCTATACACTCACACTCAAAGCCCCTTATTTTGGCTTCGAAAAAGATGAGAAAATGCGTTACGAGCAAGGTGTGAATACCTTAGAGGTTGTGAGTATTAAGCCTATTAGCGCAGAAACGCCCTATATTCAAATTCATTTTTCCACAGACCTTGTAAAAAATCCGCATTTAGAGGATTTCATCACTATTAGCCCAAACATACAGACAAAAATCTCATCTCAAGGTAATATAGTGCGTATTGATGCGCCTTTTAATCTCTCACAAAACTATCAGGTGCATATCAAAGAGGGATTAATGGGTATTGGCAAATCGCGTATGCACACTGCAAAAGAAGATACTATTATTTTTCATCAAATCCCACCAGCACTTGCATTCTCTCAACAAGGCATTTTCTTGCCAAGTAATGCACAAAATAAAATTGCTTTTAAAAGCATAAATATCAAAAAAGTAACTCTCAAAGTAAGCAAAATCTATCCAAATAACATCACTTCTTATCTTTATAAACAAAATCTTATTGGTGAAACACAATACAACGATAACGCTCATAGCTATGATGATTATGATGACTACGATGATAGAAATAATGGAATCTATGCAGATTTTTATCGTTTAGGTGATGAGGTGCTCAAGCAAGAATTTACTCTTGATATGCGTAAAAATGAATGGATTCAAAGCGAAATTGATTTATCCGCACTCAAGGATAAAAAGGGTATTTTTATCCTTGAACTCAATTTTGATAAAGACGGCGTGGATTATGAGTTTCCAGCAGGCACTTCATCGTGGAAACAGAGAAGTTTTTTTGATAAAGCGGCAATTCAAAAACATTTGATTTTTTCAGACATTGCCCTTTTAGCCCAACAAACTGGCAAAGATAAACTTAATGTCATAGCACTTGATATAGCAAGTAATAAACCTATGTCTTCTGTGCAAATTAGTGCTATTAATCGTAAAAATCAAGCCATAGCCACGCTTAATACAGATTCACAAGGAAGTGTTGTATTTGATAACGCTTCTTCGATTATGTATCTTAATGCGAGTAAAGATGAAGATAATACAATTTTGCGCCTCAACTCACCCCTTAGCACAGAAGGCTTTGATATAGCGGGATTAGTCCAAGAAGGCAACACCAGTGCCTATATCTACACTGATAGGGGTGTATATCGACCGGGAGAAAACGCACATATCAATATTATTGCAAGAGCAGATTCCAAACCTATAACCCACCCCATATATATTAACATTACCTCTCCACAAGGAAAACTTATTGTAGAAAATATGGCACTTAAAGAGCAGCTTTTTGGATTATTTTCTTACACATTTGAGACACAAAAGAATGCTCCTAGCGGTATCTATCAACTCGAAACAAAAATAGGTGGCAGCACTTTTTGGCATAATATTTCTGTAGAAAATGTTGTGCCAAATCGCATAAAGGTAGAAATAGAATCTCCAGAGCAAATAAGTGCGCAAAAGCTTGAAGAAGATGATGGTTTGCGCTTTAGTCTTCAATCAAAATATCTTTTTGGCGCACCTGCAAGTCATCTTGACTTTACAACAGAACTTTTTATAAAAGAAGTAAATTTCTATGCTCCATCATATAGCGACTATACTTTCAACTCACCCCTATCGCTTCAATATCGCTTACAAGATTCTCAAAAATCAACGCTTGATAGCAATGGTGAGGCAAAAATTCACTATCAACTTGATGATATGGAGGATTTGGGCAGGAATCTCCGCGCTTCCTTATATAGTGCAGTCTTTGAAAATGGTGGGCGAAAAGTAAGCACAGCAAAGAATGTAGATATTATCCTTTATAAGAGTTTTGTAGGTATCAAAGCACCAAAAAGTCGCTACATAGATGCGACTTCTGCTGTGAATCTCCCCATTGTTGTTCTCTCTCACGATACACATAAACCTATTTCAGGACATAAACTCACTTATAGAATCTATCATTCAAGCTACTCGTGGTGGTGGGATTATAGCAATTACGATGAATTTGTGCGCTCAATCAAAAGCAACAAAAATACAAAACTCCTTAAGGAAGGCACACTCACTTCAAAACCTGAACCTATCACATTAAGCTTTACGCCAAATCAAAGTGGTGAGCTATTCATCGAAGTAGAAGATGAGGAAAATCACACAAAAAGTGCAATTTCACTCTATGCAAGCGAATATGGAGAACCAACTCTTGAGCCAAAACTTACACAACTTAAACTACAATCAGATAAACAGCAATATCTTGCTACCGATAAGGCAAAGATTAGCTTTGAAAGCACCAAAGATTCTAAAGCACTTGTAACAATCATTGGGCAAAATGAAGTGCTAGAGCGTTTTTGGGTTGATACAAATGATGGACAGACACAAGTAAATATTCCGCTTAAATCCTCTTATACACCAAATGTGTATGTCGCCATCACGCTTTTACAAAATTATCACACGCTTGATAACGACCGCTCACAACGACTTTATGGGGTAATACCTCTCAATGTAGAATATGCAGATTCTAAGCTTACACTTCAAATTGATGCACCTCAATCAATCCGCCCTAATACAGAATTTTCTGTGAATCTATCAAATAAAGAGAATAAAAAAGTGGCTTATACACTTGCTGTTGTTGATGAGGGATTGCTTGATTTGACAAATTTTGTCTCACCTAATCCGTGGAAACATTTTTACCAAAAACTCGCCCTTACACTTTCGGTCTTTGATAACTATGATATGATTATTGGGCGCAATATAGGAAAAATCCAGCAGATTCTAAAGGTTGGTGGTGATGAATTAGCAGCAGGTGCAGCGCGCAAGGATTTGAATCAAGCCCAAAGATTTAAGCCAATAGCTTTCTACGCACCACCCACAATGAGTGATGATAAGGGCAGAGCAAAATTTACCTACACTATGCCTGCATATATGGGAAGTGTAAGAATAATGGCAGTAGCACTTAATGATAAATCCTATGGTGGAGCTTCACAAAATATGCAAGTGAGCGCACCCGTTGTAATGCTTCCTACTATTCCACGAAGTCTTAAACTTGGTGATACTTTTACACTTGCTATTGAAGTCTTACCTACACAAGATAAGGTAGGCAAGGTAACTTTAAATCTCAAAAGCGGTGATAAAATCAAATTTGATAAAACCAACTTTACATTGCAATTTAATGATAAAACATCACAAATGTTGCAGATTAATGCACAAGTGAGTGAAGAGTATATCGGGCAAGATTTTATCGATATAAGTCTATCAAGCAAAGATTTTAGTATGCAAGAAAAGACAGAGATTGATATTTTACCCTATAATCCTTACACGACTTTGAGTAAAAAGTTTATGCTTGAACCAAAATCCTCACTCACACTTGAAAATCCAAAAGAGTATGTCAAAGGCTCGCAAAATGGCTATGTGCTTGTAAGCCAAACACCCATTTTGAGCATAGACCATCGCCTTAAATGGCTTATCCGATATCCTTATGGTTGTATTGAACAAACAACTTCAAGCGTATTGCCTCAGCTTTTTATCACTAGTCTTAGCAAAGGCGATTTTATCGATAAGCCTACAATCACGCGTAATATTAATGCCGGTATTGCACGTATTGGTAATTTTCAAACAAGTGATGGAGGATTCTCCTATTGGCAAGGACAATCACAATCCGATGCGTGGGGAAGCGCATACGCTGGGCATTTCTTACTTCTTGCAAAATCACAAGGTTATTATGTGCCAGAGAGTGTGCTTAAAAAATGGATAAACTACGAAAAAGATTTTGTCAAAACGGCAAACAATCCTCTTGCCATACTCTATCCTCTCTATCTTCTCTCTCTTGCAGGAGAACCACAAATAGGTTTGCTTAATGATATGTATGAGCATTATTTTAGCAATCTTGAAGTAAGCGATAAATGGCTTTTAGCTGCTGCTTATAAACTCGCGGGACTTTCATCTATGGCAGAAAAAATTACAAAAGACCTTCCGACTAGAAGCACTTCACGCAGTGAGAGCTATTATCGCTTTAGCTATGGTTCTATGTTACGTGATGATGCAATGATTTTACAAGCCTATGTAGATATTTACAAGAATCCTCACAAAGCACTGCTTGATTTAGTGATTCAACGACTTGAAAGCAATGAGTGGTATTCTACGCAAACACTTGGCTACTCTCTCCTTGCGCTATCTAGCGCAATGCCAGCAAATACAAACTCAAGTGATAATGCGATAGATATTGTGCTTAATAAACAATCTTTTAAAGCAAATAAAGGTGTAGATTCTATAAAAATACCTTTTGATGAATTACAAGGTCAAATAAAATCAAATAACACATTTGCACTTTATATCAATCAAGTTTGGGACGGAATCTTACTTGAAAAAGATATACAACCAAAAGCACAAAAAATTGCCCTTAGCCGAAGTTTTCTTGATGAAAAAGGAAATGCTATAAGCATTGATTCTTTGCCTTCGGGAAGCACATTCTACTTGAAGCTTACTCTGCATAATGCAAATGAGCGTGTGAGTGTCGATAATGTCGCCATCACACAGAATCTTCCTAGTGGTTGGGAGATAGAAAATACAAGACTTACTGACACTGAACTTCCAAGTTTTGTATCTCAAAGGAATATCACTTACACAGATATAAAAGATGATAAGATAATGTGGTTTGTTGATTATTATGGCAACAACATAGTAATGTTTGCAAAGATTAATACAATCACACCGGGTAATTATCTTTTACCTCCTGCTACTGCAGAAGCAATGTATGATAATAGCTTTTTAGCTAATACGGAATCTAAGGCTATTGCGGTAACTTCTCGTGAAGAAAGGTAATATATTATTTCCCCCTATAAAAGTGCTACTCATCATATGTGTAGCATTTCTTTTGCTCTTTTGTGTTTATGGCTTAGGCGTTTTTGTAGCTTTTTACCACACACTTACTCCGCATAAAGACCTTTTTGAATCTGTGTATAGCAAAAGTGTGTTTGATAGAAGCGGCGCACTTCTTAGTGTGTTTTTAAACAAACAAGAACAATGGCATCTCAAATCCCCTCATAACCCACCTCACAAACTTCATCTTGCTGTGCTTGCCTATGAAGATAAACGTTTTGAAAAACATTTTGGTATTGATATTTTTGCACTTATGCGGAGCGTAAAAAATAATCTCATCTCACATAAACGTATGGGCGGAAGCACTATTAGTATGCAGGTTGTGAAACTTTATACTAAAGCTCCTCGCACACTTACACATAAAATCAATGAAATTTTTCAAACATTTGCACTTGAGTGTATGTATAGCAAAGATGAGATTCTTAATATGTATCTTAATAATGCCCCTTATGGCGGCAATATCGTAGGCTACCATTCAGCTGCACTTCTATACTTTGATAAAGATTCTTCATCACTCACTTGGGCAGAATCTGCTCTCCTTGCTGTGCTTCCTAATGCACCCGGACTTTTAAATCTCCACAAAAACAAACAGATTCTTAAAAATAAACGTGATGCCTTACTTTTAAAACTTCACGACAAGGGTTATTTTAATGAAGATATCCTCTCTCTTGCTTTGCAAGAGCCTCTTCCTTCACACAAAATCAACCACAAAAATATTGCTCCACACTTGAGTGTGTATTTAGCTGCTACACAAAAAGGAAACAATATTACAACTACGATTGATAAAACCTTGCAAATGCGTGTAGAATCTACAATTAAGCTTTATCATAAAAAGCTTTTTTCACAAGGTATTCTCAATCTTGCTGCACTTGTTGTAGATACACAAAGTGGTGAGATTCTATGCTATGTAGGTTCGCAAGATTTTTTAGATATGCAAAATTATGGACAAATCGATGGCGTTCGTGCTTTACGATCACCCGGCTCATTACTTAAGCCTTTTCTTTATGCCTTAAGTATAGATGAGGGTTTAATCGCTCCACAAAGCCTTCTTATTGATGTGCCACTCTTTTTTGCAAATTTTAATCCACAAAATGCGATGAAAAACTACCAAGGATTAACTCAAGCGCAATATGCCTTGCAAAAATCGCTCAATGTGCCTTTTGTTAAACTTTTACAAACCTATGGGTATGAAAAATTCTATTTTGCCTTGCAAGATATGGCAGATTTCAAAAGAAGTAATCCTTACCGCTATGGTTTGTCTTTTATACTTGGCTCAAAAGAAATGAGTATGCTACAAATTGCAAGACTTTATCGTGGATTAGGTAATTATGGTGCATTTGGGAATCTCTCATTTCTTGTAAATGAGCGCAAATCACCCACGCAGCGGCTTCTCACAAGAGGTAGTGCTTATCTCACATTGCAAACACTTAAAGAATTAGAACGTGAGGGTATTTTAGACTACCATAAAGAAAAAATGGTATTTTCGTGGAAAAGCGGGACAAGCTATGGTAGAAAAGATGCGTGGGCTGCAGGTGTAAGCCCAAAATATACTATTGTCGTGTGGGCGGGAAATTTTGATGGCAAACCAAATCCAAATATTTTAGGTGTAAAAACTGCTGGAACATTGCTTTTTGAGATTCTCTCCACACTCCCTCATAATAACATAAACTTCCCACTCCCTGCAGACGATCTTACCTATATTGAAGTTGATAGATGGAGTGGCTATACCCTAAGTGATGAATATCAGCATTTGCTTACTAATGAAGATTCTATGCGGAGCATTCTCTATCCTATTGCAGCTAAACCTTTGCGTTATTCACCATTTTATCACAAAGTTTTTATGTATGATGATAAAGAGGTGGATTCTTATGATAGTCATTTTATTGATGCCAAACCACAAGTCGTGGTTAAACTTCCTCTCAATGTTTTGTCATACTACAAGTTTCAAAATGTCAATATCCAAAAACATATCCCAAAACATAAAAAAAGTGTGCAGATTCTTTATCCTACACAAAATCTTAGAATCTTGCAAGCAACAGACCTTGATGGACAAAAAGAGCTCATTATACATATTAGCAATCTCAAAAATCAGTCCATTTCGTGGTATCTTAATAAAGAACTTGTCCTTACCTCCACACAATCCACCTTCAAAACACTCTTAACGCGTGGAAATTATCATCTCACAATTGTAGGAGAAGATGGCAGTGCGGATAGTGTAAGCTTTAACATAGAATAATAGTTACTAAAATAAGCTAAGATTCACAAAAAATTTAAGGAGAACAGATGAAATTTCAAGGAAGCAATGTGCTAATTACAGGCGCAAGCAAGGGGATTGGAGCGCAAATTGCCAAAACATTGGCAGGATATGGACTAAAAGTGTGGATAAACTATCGCTCAAAACCAGAGATTGCCGATGCACTACAAAAAGAAATAGAATCCAACGGCGGTAAAGCAGCAGTAATTAAATTTGATGCAAGTGTGGAAGAAGAGTTTGTAAGCGCAATAAAAGTCATTGTAGAAAGTGATGGCACTTTAAACTACCTTGTTAATAACGCTGGTATTACAAATGATAAACTTGCTTTGCGTATGAGTGTAGGAGACTTTGAAAGCGTAATTGATGCAAATCTTAAGTCTTGCTTTATCGGTTGTAGAGAAGCACTAAAAATAATGAGCAAGCAGAGATTTGGTAGTGTGGTAAATATCGCTTCAATTATCGGTGAGCGTGGTAATATGGGGCAGTCAAACTATGCTGCAAGCAAAGGTGGAATGATTGCAATGAGTAAATCCTTTGCTTATGAGGGTGCGCCACGCAATGTCCGCTTTAACTGCATCACACCCGGATTTATCAAAAGTGATATGACTGATGAACTAAAACCTGAAGTGGCAGAAAGTTATATGAAAAATATCCCTCTCACGCGTTTTGGGGAAGCAAGCGATGTGGCAGAGGCAGTAGCATTTTTACTCTCCGAACACTCAAACTACATCACTGGAGAGGTGCTAAAGGTTAATGGTGGGCTATATATGTAAAAACATACTTTAGAATCTGCTACTGATAAGGTGGATTCTATATGAAAGCAAAAGATTTGGAGCAAGAATATTGGGACAATAAGGCGTTTTATACAAGATGCAGTGCGAAAAATTCCCCACAAGATTATATTTATAGAATCTGTTCGCGATACTCAAAGAGACAAAAGCTCGATACTATTCTCAAAAGCATATTTGATAGAAAGCCAGTCTTGTCAAAAAAAGCAAGGGTAAGGTAATCACGCCAAAAAAACAAAAGGGAGTTGCAAAAATTTGTAAAGCTTAAAAAGTAATATTTAGGCAATATTGATATCAGCAATATTAAAGATTTATCATTTCTCTTAAGAATGTGGATAGCTCGTTGCTTGAGTGGATTAGCAAAATGGATACTTCAAGCGTAAAAGATATGAGCTATATGTTTTCTGCTGCAAGAGACTTCAATCAGCCCATTGGTGCTTGGAATACAAAGAAAGCTACAAACGCATATAATCGTGCGCAAAAAAGAAAAATGGGATTAGGATAGACAACATTTAGCGATAGGCATATCCACGCATAATCTTGTATCTTATGAAAGCATAAAATACACGCGAGATTCTCAAATATAACTTTTCAAATCCCTGTATTTTACACTTTTGTAAAAGATTCCAAATAGTAGCTAGTAATTTAACAAAAGTTTGATATAATCTCACCTTTTAAGTTTTAAATCTAAGGAGAATACAATGAGTAAGTTTGAAGATGTAAAAGCAGTAGTAGTGGAACAATTGAGTGTTGATGCTAATGAAGTAAAGCCAGAATCTCGTTTTATTGAAGATTTGAATGCAGATTCGCTTGATGTTGTAGAACTTGTTATGGCATTAGAAGAAAAATTCTCAATCGAAATTCCTGATGAAGATGCAGAAAAAATCAAGACGGTAAATGATGTTGTTGCTTATATTGAAAAAGCAACTAAGTAACATAATTTACTTTAATTTTTAGAAGCAGTTTCACACTGCACTCTCATAAATCAAAAAGGAATGCTATATGCGTCGAGTGGTAATAACCGGTTTAGGAATGATTAATTCCTTGGGTCTAAACAAAGAAGATTCTTTTAAGGCAATTATTGATGGAAAATGTGGTATTAAGCATATTTCTAGCTTTAACACAGAGGGTTTTCCTGTAAGAATTGCTGGTGAAATTACAGATTTCAATCCTGAAGATGTTCTCGACCCACGCGAAGTAAAAAAAGCTGACAGATTCATACATCTTGGATTAAAAGCAGCACAAGAAGCAATGAATGAAAGTGGTTTGCTTCAAAATGGTGTAATTGATTCTGCACTTGGCGATAGATTCGGTATAAGCTCTGCTGCTGGTATTGGTGGGCTTGGAAATATTGAAAAAAATTCAATTGCCTGCGGAGAAAAAGGTCCTCGGCGCATTAACCCATTCTTTATCCCTTCTGCATTAGTGAATATGCTCGGAGGTTTTGTTTCCATACAATACGCACTTAAAGGTCCAAACTTAGCAAGCGTTACTGCGTGTGCAGCAGGAACTCACGCTATTAGTGAGGCAGCGAAAACTATTATGCTTGATGGTGCTGATGCGATGCTCGTTGTGGGTTCAGAATCTTCTATTTGCCCTGTAGGCATTGGAGGCTTTGCAGCAATGAAAGCACTCAGCGATA
This sequence comes from Helicobacter japonicus, assembly GCF_000762845.2. Classification (GTDB taxonomy): domain Bacteria; phylum Campylobacterota; class Campylobacteria; order Campylobacterales; family Helicobacteraceae; genus Helicobacter_C; species Helicobacter_C japonicus. The sequence continues at coordinate 79,316 of NZ_JRMQ02000003.1, forward strand.
GAAATGATGAGCCCCTTAAGGCTTCTCGTCCTTTTGACAAAGAACGTAATGGTTTTGTTATGGGCGAAGGTGCTGGGGCATTGGTGCTTGAAGAATATGAGAATGCAAAAAAACGAGGTGCAAAAATCTACGCAGAAGTCATTGGTTTTGGTGAAAGTGGCGATGCAAATCACATCACAACTCCTGCTCCACAAGGAGAGGGTGCATTACGCGCTATGAAAGCCGCACTTAAAATGGCAAATACTTCTGTAGATTATGTCAATGCACACGGCACAAGCACTGCATACAATGATCTTTATGAAACAATGGCACTTAAAACTGCCTTTGGTGGAAAAGATTCCGTTCCACCTGTTAGCTCAACTAAAGGGCAAATTGGACATTGTCTTGGTGCAGCTGGTGCAATTGAGGCAGTCATTTCTCTTATGGCAATGCAAAACAATATTTTTCCACCAACAATTAATCAAGAATCTCCTGACCCTGAATGCGATCTTGATTATATTCCTAACAACGCTCGTGAAGGTAAGATTAATGCAGTAATGAGCAACTCATTTGGCTTTGGTGGAACAAATGGTGTTGTCATATTTGGTAGAATCTAAAAAACAAGAGAACAGGTATGGCTACTTATCTTGACTTTGAGCAAAAAATCAAAAATCTTCAAGATGATATAGAATCTGCTATTGTGCGCGGCGATGATGATGCAAAGCTTATTCTTGAAAAAGAGCTTGAAAAAGAAGTGCGTGATGTATATACCAATATTAGTGATTACCAAAAACTACAACTTGCACGCCACCCAGACCGCCCTTATGCAATGGACTATATTGAAATTATTTGCAAAGATGCCTACGAAATTAGTGGCGATAGACATTTTAAAGATGATAAAGCAATTGTATGTTTTTTGGGTAAAATAGGTGGGCAAACTGCTGTTGTGATTGGTGAAGAAAAAGGAAGAGGGACAAAAAATAAATTAGTGCGTAATTTTGGTATGCCAAGCCCAGAGGGCTATCGTAAAGCTTTGCGCGCAGCAAAACTTGCTGAAAAATTCCACATTCCTATTCTTATGCTTGTTGATACACAAGGTGCTTATCCCGGTTTAGGTGCAGAGGAACGCGGACAAAGTGAGGCTATCGCTAGAAATCTACAAGATTTTGCTAAACTCAAAATACCCACTATCGCTGTTGTTATTGGCGAAGGTGGAAGTGGGGGTGCTTTGGCAATTGCTGTAGCCGATAGACTTGCTATGATGCAATACTCTGTTTTTAGTGTTATCTCGCCAGAAGGTTGCGCAGCCATTTTGTGGAATGACCCTTCAAAAATAGAATCTGCCACAAAGGCACTCAAAATTACACCTGTTGAGCTTAAAAAATATGGATTAATTGATGATGTGATTGATGAGCCACTTATCGGCGCGCACAGAGATAAAGCAAATGCAGCAAAAGTTATTGAAGAATACTTTCTTAAATCTCTTGAAGAAATCTTACAAGATGATAATCATCTCAACAAACGCTATCAAAAAATCGTAAATTATGGAGCTTTTGGGTAATAAATCTATCTTTTTACTATTTAATTTATAAGGAGCAAAAATGAAAAAATGGTTTCTGTTATGTATAAGCATAGCTTTTATAATAGTGTTTAACGCGTGTAATGATAAGCGAGAAAATATGCCTACAAGTGCGATAGAACAAATCAAACAGCGAGATGTTGTCCGCATTGGTGTTTTTAGCGATAAACCTCCATTTGGCTTTGTCAATGATAAAGGACAAAATGATGGCTTTGATGTCTATATTGCAAAGCGTATTGCAAAGGATTTATTAGGCGATGAATCAAAGGTAGAGTTTATTTTTACAGAGGCTGCTTCTCGTGTAGAATTTTTACGCTCCAATAAAGTTGATATTATTATGGCAAACTTTACACAAACTCCAGAGCGAGCAGAAGTAGTAGATTTTGCAAAGCCTTATATGAAAGTTTCTCTTGGTGTAGTATCTCCAAATGGCAATATCACAAATGTTGATGAACTTAAGGGTAAAAAACTTATTGTTAATAAAGGCACAACTGCCGATATGTTTTTTAGCAAAAACTACCCCGATATTGAACTACTTAAATACGAGCAAAATACAGAAGCATTCCTTGCACTTAAAGACAAACGAGGTGAGGCACTTGCACACGACAATACTCTTGTCCTTGCATGGGCTATGGAAAATGAAGGTTTTAGCGTAGGTATCCCTACACTTGGTGAGGAAGATGTAATTGCCCCAGCAGTTAAAAAAGGAAATATCGAACTTAAAGAATGGCTTGATGAAGAAATTGAAGCACTTATTCATAATGGATTTATGAAAGAAGCATATCTACAAACTCTTGCACCTATTTTTGGTGAAGAAAAAATGGATTCTATTATATTCTCACACTAAAAGAATCTTGATAATCTTGCAAAGTCTCCAACGAGACCTTGCAATAAAGAATTATCTACTTATTTCGATATCATCACGATATATCACTTCTCGCACAATTTTACCATTTTCATCAAATTCTTTTGCTATGCCATTTTTTTTGCCATTCTTATATTCAATACTATGCCACAATGCCCCAGATGTGTCATATATTTTCATTTCTCCCTCTTGTGTGCCATATACGAAATTCATCTCACTCCTCAAAGAGCCATTTTTTACATCAAAAAGCCGACATAAGCCGTGTAAAACTCCTCCATTGTAATATGCCTCATAAATCAATACGCCTCTTTGAGAAAAAATTTGATACAACCCCTCTCGCTTACCATCAACATAAAATGCTACCTGTGCTAAAGCACCATCAAGATAATAAAGTGTCTCCTTACCGTGCTTAATTTTTGTTCCAGGTTTATAAGTAATCACTGCCTGATAAGTGCGTCCATCTTCTTGCACTTCTTCTTGACTTTGTTCTCCACTTATTGTTTCAAGCATACTTTGTGGATAAACACCATCATTTTTTAAATTGATCTCCTTTGGATTTGGTTGAGTATCTTTAGGTGTAGCTACTTTATTGGGTATCATATGAGATGAGAGATTGTTTTTAGATTTTATATTTGGTTGAGGTTTTACAACTTGTTTCACCTGCTTAGTTTGTTTGAGTTCTTTAGCTTCTTTAGTCTGCTTAGAAGCTTGTGCTACTGCTACTTCTTGCTCGATACAAGCACATAATCCACATAGCAACACACCACTTATTGCAATTTGTGTCCATTTTATATATTGCTTTCTCATTTCTCCCCTCCTTACCATAGCTCATTTATTAATAACACGCTTCCCAACGACAATTTTGCTCTTTTAACACAGCACCTTTTGCATCATAGTGTTTCATTGTTTTCTTTTTACCATCTTGATAAAGAGTTTCATAAGTCAAAATTCCTTGCTTATTATACTCTATTCGTATGCCATCAAGTCTATCATCTTTATAAAAAAATTGTGCTTGCAAGATTCCATTTTCATAATATTTTTTACCTTCTCCCTCACGCTTACCAAGGACATATTCTTGCTCACTTTGAATCTTGCCATTCTCGTAATATAATACGCGTTTTCCCTCTTCTTTGCCCTGTATATATGTGCGAGATTCTTTTAATGTGCCATTGCTATAATAAGAGAGCACTTTACCATCATAAGCACCATTTGTATAAAATGCACTAAAAAGCAACACGCCTTGGAATGAAGTTTTTGTTTGTTTGCCACACTTTGTTGTCGTCCCTTTGCAATAATGTGTCCTAATTGTTGTTGGTGCATTTTTATCTCCTGTATAGGAGATTCTAAGGTCATATTCTACTTTATCATTCTGCTGCGCATAGAGAAACAAAGGTATCATCAAACACATCATATAGCAAACTTTCTTCATTTTTGCTCCTTTTTAAAATCCTTATACAACTTTAGAATCTTCCTTAGCTCTTTAAGCGCGTAATACGCACACCAAGCTGCTGTAATTTATGTTCAATTTGTTCATAACCCCTATCAAGATGATAGATTCTATGAATATTTGTAGTTCCCTCACTTACAAGTGCTGCGATAATAAGTGCAGAGCTTGCACGCAAATCTGTTGCCATTACATCAGCTCCAACTAGCGAACTAATGCCCTTAATTGTTGCATTATTGCCTTTAAGCGAAATATCTGCACCGAGCCTTTGCAATTCACTCACGTGCATAAAGCGATTTTCAAATAATCTCTCTTCAATCACACTAGCACCCTCACATTGTGTCGCTAGTGCCATAAACTGCGCCTGCATATCAGTAGGGAATCCGGGATATTCTGTCGTTACAATCTCAAAAGGTTTCAAATGCTTTGCTGGAAGTAAAGTGAGGCTATTTGTATCTTTAATAAAGCTAAAACCTATCTCTTCGAGTTTGTCAGTAATCGCCCTAAGATGAGCATTTTGCACTTTATGTAGTGTAATAGAAGAATTTGTAATTGCCCCTGCGCATAGATAAGTCCCAGCCTCGATTCTATCAGGTATAACTTCAATGGGTGCAAAATCAAGCAATTCTCCACTTGTGCCATAAATGATAAGCTCATTGCTTCCAATGCCTTCAATCTTTACACCACTAGAAGATAGAATCTCACAAAGTTGCACAACTTCTGGCTCTTTAGCAGCATTAATAATACGTGTTTTGCCGTGAGCAAGAGCTGCTGCCATAATTACATTTTCACTTCCAGTAACAGTGATTTTATCAAAGAAAATATCTGCCCCCTTTAAGCCACCTTTTGCCTCTGCGATAATATATCCACCCTCGATACGAATACTTGCACCAAGATTCTGCATAGCCTTAATATGCAAATCCACAGGACGCGCACCAATAGCACAGCCACCGGGCAAACTCACTTCACAATAACCAAAACGCGCAAGAAGCGGTCCTAGCACAAGAATAGATGCACGCATTTTACGCACAATATCATAAATTGCCCTTGTATGCACAATATGTTCAGCTTGAGAAATAAGCGCGTTATTGTCTTGCCATACTACATTGACACCTAAATGCTCTAAAAGTTTAGCTAATGTCTTCACATCGGCAACATCGGGGAGATTGCTAATTTTCACTTCATTTTTGCTAAGTAACGTAGCTGCAAGTATAGGCAGGGCTGAATTTTTTGCACCAGAAATGCTAATACTCCCTTTCAATGAGGGACTCTTGCTTATTTGTAAATAATCCATAATAATCCTTTATTTATTGTTTTCGCGTTTTTGTAAGGCTTTACCAATAGCTTCTTTAATACTTGCTTTGCTTTCTGGATTGGCACTTTCGAGCTTATCTTGAAAATTTACCACTTCATCAACTTCCATAAGATTCATATTTGCAGCAAATCGAGAAATAATATCAAGCCATAAATTATAATCCTCTGCATCTTTTGAATAATTCTTAAAATTACTCAAAAAATCTTCAAGCAATACTTTAAGCTTTGCCTTATCATTGATATTTTGGTTAATTTCATCTGAAATATTTTTCAAGCGATTTTCTGCGACTTCGACTTTCTCCGTATCAAGCGCAATGGCAAAAAGCCCAGCAAAAATGATAGGCAAGCATAACAAAAAAAAGAGTAACCACCAAATGATATAAAAACTAAGATTAAACATTAGTGTTTTGATTGCTCATAAAATTCAATAGTAGCTTTAACATAGCCATCAAGACTCCCACAATCATATCTCTTGCCTTGAAATTTATAAGCTAAAACACCCTTTCTTTTAGCTTGTTCTAAAAGTGCGTCTGTGATTTGTATCTCACCTTTTTTACCCGGCTTTGTTACTCGCAAAATATCAAAAATATCAGGTGTAAGAATATAGCGTCCAATAATAGCAAGATTGCTTGGAGCTTGCTCTACACTTGGTTTTTCAATCATATTATTCACACGATATACACAAGATTCTATTTCTTCACCCTGTATAATGCCGTATTTATCAACTTCCGTGCGTTCTACTTCTTCTATGGCAACAATAGAGCAGCGATATTTCTTATAGAGTGCTACCATTTGGCTAAGCACACCCTGCCCTTTTGTATTTATACATAAGTCATCGGCAAGCACGACAGCAAATGCTTCATTACCTATCAATGTTTCACCTGTAAGAATGGCGTGTCCCAAACCCTTCATTTCATTTTGTCTTGTATAAGAAAAAGTGCAAGAATCCGTTATTCTCCTCACACTTGTCAAAAGCTTTTCTTTATCTGTGCCCGAAATTTGATGTTCTAGTTCATAATTAATATCAAAATGATCCTCAATGGCACGTTTTCCGCGTCCTGTTACAATCCCTATTTCACGGCAACCTGCCTCAAGGGCTTCCTCCACACCATATTGAATCAGTGGTTTTGTAAGTATAGGGAGCATTTCTTTTGGCATAGCTTTTGTTGCAGGTAAAAATCGTGTGCCATATCCTGCCGCAGGAAATAGACATTTATGTATCATAAAATCTCCTTAATTCACAAGTGTATCCTTGAGATATTCTTCAAGATTGATATGATTCCCAAAACTCTCTTGATAAACAATATAATTTGCCAAAACTCTTAAACCATAATCACGAGATTCCTTATATGGAATAAGCTCCATAGAAAGCCACGGCTCATAATTGCGTTTTTTAAGAAAAAGTGTTTTATTCTTGAGTGTGCGTCTTAAAAATCCAGGTCCGCCATTATATGCATAGGACACAAAAAGTTTATGTTTAAACTCACGTGCCAAATCGTTCAAATAAAAAGTTCCAAATTCAAGGGCAATCACAGGATTAAACATATCCTCTAGCTCCACATTTTCACGTTTTAGACTTTTAGCAAAAGGAGCGACATTAAAAGGCATAATCTGCATCATACCGAGCGCGTAAGAAGTTGAAACAAGTGCAGGCAAAAGCATACTTTCTTGTTTGGCAATTGCATAAGTAAAGGCTTTTTCTTCATCATTTTTCCAAGCAATCTTATCGCTAAAAGGCGTTACAAAATAGTGAATCTTAAATTTATTCATTTGGTTTAATATGTAAGCAAGATGTGCGGTTGTATCTTTGTAAGCAAAATGTTTGCTTAAATCTTTCAAATCTTTTTCATTTTTTACCTGTGCTAAATTTTCCTTAAGAATCTGCCACTGAAATGGGTCTTTAATATCAAATTTAGGTGCCTTATCTGATAGCTTACCCAAATCTGTTACGACCTTATAACTAGGATTCACATTGAGTTTTTGATGAGCATAAATTGTATATAGGTCTATATTTGTGCTTTGTGAAAGCTCTTCAAGCACCTGTTGGTCGTGGCTTAAAAAATATTGCCATAGTAATGAGCGATTTTTTTGCATAGGTGTGGTTGCTTTTGTCTTGGCTAACTGAAAATACTTGAGTGCTGCTTTTTGTTGATTATGCAAAATTTCATTTAAACCAAGCATAAAAAGTGTGTAAGAATCTGTGCCTGTAATATTTGCACCTACAAGAGATTTTTTAAATTTATTAAAACTTTTATCGTGTGTAACAATAATGCCTTGAATCATAGCATTAAAGGCTTGATTATTCTCATCAGCAAGTTTTTTAAGTGCTTGAGGTTTAATATCTTGATTAAGAATCTGTGTGCGTTGATTTGCTCTTAGTGCGCGATAAATAGCCGCAAAAGTTTGTGCATCACTTTTAAGCATACCTGTGAGAATATTAGGACCACTTAGAATCTCAATACGTTTTTTAAAAGCACTATCATTTTGGAATTTCTTGAGCAAAAAATCTTTATTTTTTTGTGGCATAGAGGGAATATTAGCAAGATTTAATCCCGACTTAATACACGCAATATCTTGAGTTTTTAACTTCTCAAAACTTAGACGTTGGCAGTAGAGATTGCGAGGAAGCTCATCTACCTTTCCCTTAGCACTCATTAAGCTGTTAAGTTTTGCAGTTTTGCGGAAAATGAGATCATAAGCCTTCAATGCATCTTGAAGGCTTGTCTGCTCATCACTTAGAAACTGCCAAATATAAAAATCTCTTGCCAAACCTTTGGGTTTAGATTCTAAAAATTCAAGTGTAATTTTTGTATGTGCAAAAGCAATACTAGAAAGCAAAAAATATAAAATACAGATTCTTCTCATCTCTCATTCTCACATCTGTAAAGTATGTGCATATTGCATAAGAATCTGCACGAGGAATAAATCAATAAATTTCAACGCTACCGCTACAATCAAAGGTGAAAGATCGATACCACTTATCGTTGTAGGCATAAAATGACGCAATTTTGCATAAAGTGGTTGAGTGAGGCGATTGAGTATTTGCACAATAGGATTATAAGGGTCAGGGCGCACCCAACTAATCAATGCAGCAAAAACAATTATCCATATATACAAATTAATAAGCATACTTAGCAAAGTCGCAACTGCTTGCAAAAAAGTGCCTATGACCATATTTCTCCCCCACTTCATTCTGCTAATGAAAGCTTAGAATAATCTTGTGAATCTAAGGTAACAATATCCCGTAAGAAAAAACGCAAATATGGATAGATCTCACTTAGCTCTAAGCCGTGAGTAGAGCCTGTAAGCAAGATTCGTAAAGGCTTAAAGAATCTTTTTCCTTTTAAATTGCTTTTTTGCAAAAGTGCTTTTTTTAAGCTTTCATAATCTTTTAAATCCTCACTATAAGATTCTATCATCTCACGCAAATGAGTGTAAAGCACAATACACTCTTGTTCAAAACTCTCATTATTTTCTTGCTGTGTGATACATTTTGGTGTAAAAATGCCATCTATTTTTGTCCTAATTTCATTGAGTGTGCTTGCCTCTTGCAAATAGAGTTTTGCTAAAGCCCCAATAGAGGAATCTTTGCTATTAAGCAAAAGGGCGAATTCTTGCTCATTAAGCATTTTAAGATGTTCTCTATTTAAAAAACGAAGTCTTTTAATATCAAATTTTACAGGTGATTTGGCTATATTTTTAATATCAAACCATTCATAAGAATCTTGAAGTTTGAAAATTTCTGTAGGCGTGCGATTCCCCATCGAAATAAGATAATTCATAATAGCTTGAGGTAAAAATCCCTCTTCTAGTAACCAAGCTACTGATGAAGCACTATCGCGCTTACTCATTTTGCTTCCACTTTCTCCAAGTATAATCGGTAAATGTGCGTATCCTAGCACTTTATCATAGCCTAATGCACGATGAATAAGAATCTGACGAGGTGTATTGCTCACGTGGTCTTCACCACGCACAATAAAACTCACATCATAAAGCATATCATCAACCGCACAAGCAAAATTATACGTGGGGATTCCATCTTCTTTGAGAATCACAAAACTATCAATCTCGTGTGCTTCAAATCTCACTTCACCCTTAATAGAATCTTCAAAGCTAATAGCACTCTTTGCTCCACGAATACGCACCACAGGTTTATGATTACTTGTTTTTTCAATCTCTGCCCAAGAATCATCATAGCGAAAAGGCTTTCTCTGCTCTTTTGCTTCAAGTCGTTTAGATTCTAAAAACTCCTTAGAACAATAACAATAAAAGGCTAAATCTTTAGAAATAAGATACTCTGCAAGCTGACGATGTTTATCAAAATTATCACTCTGATACACAAGATTATCCCATAGCAATCCAAAAAGATTAAGCAAAGCTAGAATCTCTTTGTCCTTGCCCTCAATATTGCGTAGAATATCTGTATCCTCAATACGAATTAAAAACTTTTGATTTGTTTGCTTGGCAATAATATAATTAAAAATAGCAGCTCGCAAATTACCAATATGCATATCACCTGTAGGTGAAGGAGCAAAACGTAGCATTACTTCCCTTTAAGCATTTGTGCAAATTGAGCAGGATTAAAGGCTGGTGGATTTGGCTCTGTGAGTGTTTCACTCAATGCAAGCAACATTTGGCTAATTTCTTGCAATTTTTCTTCCACATAAGATATAACAGGATTCATATCGATTTCTTGAAACTCTACAGAATCTGCACTTCCTGTATCCTTACAAAGTGGCAAGGGATTTTCCACAACAAAAGTATAAGTTATGCCATTTAAGGTTGTATCTAAACGCGTATCAAAAAGCTCTATACCCATAAATGACGCATTATTTATGACTTCTTGCACACTTGCTTTGATATTGCATACATCTTGTATAGTAGTATCTTTGGCAATTTTTAGAATCTTCCTCAAAGCCACAGAAGCACTTTGTAACGCACCTATAAACTCATTTGCACCTTTAATATCTTCTCCAAATTTATGGATAGCATTTTTTGTATAAGCCTCGCTAGGTGCGTCAAAATGCGCTCCTATGTGTTTTTGAAATGTAGATAACATATCTTGCATAACTTACCTCATCAATATTGGCATTTTCTTTAAACCCTCAAGCACCTTTTATTCCATTTAGTTTATATATTTATATACTTAGCAAAATGAGATACATATCATAAAATGTCTGTAACTAAACAAGACTAAAACAAAGTAAAAAAAGAAAAGGCATAGCGATAAGCCGAGTTCTGTCGTGGGTGGCTATTTATCTGGGATATGTTTTACAACATACCTCAAGCGAAGAGTTATTATTTTAAGACTTTAACCATACTCTTCTTGCTACGAATTGGGTTTACATAGGCATTCTGCATTGCTGCAAAATCGGTAGGCTCTTACCCTACCTTTTCACCCTTACTCTTAATAGAATCTAAAAAACTATAAAAGCGGTTATTTTCTGTTGCACTTTCCCTTAGGTTACCCTAGCCATTTGTTAAATGGAATCCTGTCTTAGTAGCTCGGACTTTCCTCTTTTGTATATCAAAAGCAACCACCTACTATGCCTAAGCAGAAATTATAGCAAATTTTGTTATAATGGATACTTATCTCAAATTAAACTTATCTCAAAAAAAGGATTACATTTTAATGAACACACAACATTTTATCGGGCATCAAGTCGGGGAAACAGCACGATATTTACAAATGTTTTTTGTTAATGAATTAAAAACCTATCAACTTAGCTTTGAGCAAGGGGTGATTCTCCTTATAGTATCAGAAAATCCACAAACCTGCATCAGTCAGATTGCCAAAGGACTAAATAAAAATAAAGCAACCATTTCTCGTGAAGTCAATTCTCTTGTTAAAAAAGGATTCTGTATTAAAAATCAAACATCTAGCAATCAACGCACTCTATCCCTTATTCTTACTGCAAGTGGTAAAGAAGCTGCTTCATATATCAAAGAAATAGTTAAAAAAACAGAAGAATTACTCCTTGCTCAATGCTCTAAAGAAGAGATTGAAGTTTGCTTTAATGTGCTCCACCGCATACGTCTCACACTACAATCAAGCTCTAAAAAGTATAAATTAACGGGGGGGGGGGCAGATTCTATTTCCTTAAAATGCAATAATTAGCCCAAAAACCACCGCCAATAAATAAAGGCAAAAATTGGAACAGCTATAAATCCTACAAGGCTTAACACAAAACCAAAACGCACCATATCCCAAGTTTTGATATTTCCCTTTGCAAACACAATCGCATTAGGTGGCGTAGATATAGGTATCATAAAGGAAAAACTTGCACAAATAGTAATCGCAAGCATCGTAATTGTAGGCTCTTTTCCCTCTAAAAATGATTGCGTAGCGGTATAAACAATAGGCAATAAAATTGCAATGAGTGCCGTAGTATTTAAAAAACCTGTAGCAATGAGTGCAAAAAGACAAGCCAAAAACAAAAAGAATATAAAAGGCAGTCCCGAAAATTGTGCGAAAAAACCTTCAAATGCTCCACCAAGTTCTGATTGTGAAAAAGCAGTAGCAATACAAAATCCTGCTCCAAACAAAAATATGAGTTCATAGGGAATTGATTTAGAATCGTCCCAATCTAAAAACCCAAGCTTTGGCACAAACATTAAAAGCCCAAAAGCAAGCAAAATGACATTTTCATTTAAACCCAAGCCATCATAAAAAGGCTTAATAGGAGAATTAAGAAAAAGCAAGATAAGTAATGCACTAATAAAAAAGAGTAGTCTCTTATGCGCTGGGGTAATTTGCACATCATCAAAAGCACTGATTTCTAGCTCATATTCTCCGATTTTATAAGAAAGGATATAAATCATCGCATAGAGCATAAGGCAAGTAAGTGGTGCCATCATAAAAATCCAAGTTGTAAAACTTATGCCATCAAATCCCATTTTTTCCAAGAATCCTAAAAATATTAAATTAGGTGGCGAACCAATGGGTGTAGTGATGCCACTAATACTTGCACCAAAAGCTACGGCAAGCAAAAAACGCATTTTTAAAGAATACTCTTGTGTGATAGAAAGAGCTATGGGAAGGAGCAAAATAGCGGTTGTAGAATTTGAAAGTGCTGTGCCAAGCACACAAGCAGCAAGTCCGAGTGCTGAGATAATGCCCTTTGGCGTATTAGGAAAAAGCCCTAAGAATTTTTTAGCAATCACTTTATGTAAGCCTATTTTTTCTGTTGCAGTGGCAAGCATAAAACCACCCAAAAACAGATAAATGATAGGGTTTGCATAATTTGCAGTAGCACTTTTAGTATCTAAAATTCCAAAAATTGGAAATAAAATAATAGGCAAAAGTGATACAACACCCAAAGGCAAAGCTTTATTTGTCCAAAGCGTAACAAGTAAAGCAATAATGCCAAGAAGTGCGGAAACCTTAAAAGAAGCATCTAAATAAAAATGTGCCAAAGATGCAGCTAAAATACCTAATACAAGAGCTATAAGCATACCAACTATGGTTTTGTATCCTATACTTTTTCTTTGTGCCGCTCGTGTAAAATGAGTATAGATTCTATGTGCTTTGGCTCTTCTATACGCTTTCAAATGCGTATTACTGCGGTTTTTTGTGGGTTGCGAAACACTATCTTGATTTTGTGAATTTTTATTATCTTGCTCTTTGTTATACAAATTTTCTTGGGATTCTAAAACTTCTGGAACAGATTTTTTAGATGAAATCTTTTTTTGTGTATGTGTATTTTGAATAGAATCTGCGTGAGTTATTTTATTTGTTTTGTGCGTAGATACTGCCTTATTTTTTGATTCCCTATCTTTTTTTGCTTTTTTAGGAGCTACCTCTAAAGGCTGAATCTCTGCTTTCTCTGGTGTATTTGCGGGTTGTAATGTTTGTGATTTTCGCACTGCAGGTGTCCTTCACTCAAATTGATGAGAATCTAAAATGCTAAATACATTAAGCAAAAATAGATAAAAATAAGGCGAAATTCTAGCATAAAAGCATTAAATTTCTTTTAGGATTTTTACTACAACAATACTCCAATTTGTGATAGAGATTCTATGAGAAACTCAAGCTTAAGAATCTTATATACATATAGGGGGTATATGTATTATTTACTCTTTTTTATTACAATCATATATTTTTATTCCAAAGGCTATGATATGAATCCCACACATCATAATGAAGCACAATGTTGCCACGATACACATCATCACGAGCAGTCCCCTCACAACCATATTCATTATGGTGAAGTATTCCTTATAGCTAGTCTCATAGCCATTTTTGTGGTATGCCTACTCTTTATCTATACACCATCTCTAGCCACATTACCTTTTGTCTCTGAAATTACACTTGCAGTGCTTTTTGTGGTGTATTTGTGTGCAGGGAAGCCTATGTTTTCTACCTTCTGGCACAACTGCAAAAATAAAGTCTTTTTTGATGAACACACATTAATGCTTTTTGCCACAATCGCAGCGTGGTGCATTGGTGAAGCAAGTGAAGCAGTGGCGGTTTTGCTTTTTTTTCGTGTTGGGGAATTTTTAGAATCTCTTGCTGTGCAAAGGTCGCAAAACTCTATCAGTGCGTTACTACAAGTCATTCCTGATATTGCCCACAAAAAAGAAAATCACACCCTTATAGATTTACACCCACAATCCCTAGAAATAGGCGATACACTCATTATCAAAGTTGGTGAAAAAATCCCCACTGATAGTGTGATTCTCAAAGGTAAAAGCTATATTGATATGCGCTCAATCAATGGAGAGAGTGTGCCTGTAAGTGTTAAAGAAGGAGATTCCCTTATGGCTGGAGCTATTAATACAAGTGCTATGCTTGAAGTGCGTGTAGAAAGGCTCTTTACAGATTCTCACATCGCTAAAATTGCTAAACTTACACAAGAAGCAAGCAAAAATAAAGCGAAAACACAAAAAATCATTACCTCATTTGCACGCGTCTATACGCCTATTATTTTTATTCTTTCTTTATGTGTTGCTCTTATTCCACCGCTTTTTAATGGAGAATGGCACGAATGGATATATCGCTCACTTGTTGTGATGATGGTAAGCTGCCCTTGTGCGCTTGTCATTGCTGTGCCTCTAGGATATTTTGTGGCTATTGGACGAGCAAGTAAAGAAGGTGTGCTTTGCAAAGGTGCTATCCATCTTGAAACGCTCTGCAAAGTGAAAAATATTATTTTTGATAAAACAGGCACTCTCACACGTGGAAGTTTTGAAATACTCAAAATTATCCCAAATAAAGGCTACACAGAGCAGAATCTACTTGAGCTTGCTGCAATTGCAGAGCAAAACTCAAACCACCCCATTGCAACTTGTATCAAAAATCACCTCAATATTGCAGCACATATAGAATCTTATGAAGAAATAAGTGGAAAAGGCGTGGTGCTTATGTGCGATAGGGGAGAGATTATCATCGGTAATGCCACACTTTTACAAGAAAGAAATATTGCTTTTGAGACACAAAATAGTGCATATACAATTATCTATATTGCTCATAATGGTGTATATGCAGGATATATACTTATTGGCGATACGCTTAAAGAACATATCAAAGAAGATTTGCAAAGCCTACAAAAATATGGCATAGCACATTTTGCGATTCTGAGCGGAGACAATCAAAGCAGCGTGGATTATGTAGCAAAAGAGTTAGGAATAACTCACGCTTATGGTCATCTCCTCCCTGCACAAAAAGAACAAAAACTCATCGAACTTATGGGACAATGGCAAGGAAAAAGCGCGTTTGTAGGCGATGGCATTAATGATTCTATTGTGCTTAGGCGAAGTGATGTAGGCATTAGTATCAATACAGGTGAGCAAGGCAATGATATTAGCAAAGAAAGTGCAGATATTATTTTGCAACATCATTCACTGCAGGGGCTTATATCAGCCTTTAAGATTGCATTTCATACACACAGACTTACTTGGCAAAATATTAGCTTTGCACTTATAAGCAAACTTTTTATTATTATTTTAGGTATCGTAGGTATTGCAAATATGTGGCTTGCAGTATTTGGCGATGTAGGCATAGCTCTTTTAGCTCTATTAAATGCTATGCGCCCACCAAAAGGAAAAGCACGTGAGAAAATAGAGAATTAAAAACACAGAGGATTATAAATAAGTAAGCCAAATATATTAAATTCTCTCGTAGTGCATTGCCCCTTGAGAGTATCTTAAAAACTACTTACTAGGTGGCAATAAGACGAAATTATCCCTCCTGCCCTGATTTCTTCTTTTTTCTCTTATCAAATAATATTCACTATTTTGCGTTTCACAAACACTCGCGCATCTCTCATCATTAAAATTTGTATCTTGCACAAGCACAAGAGCAATATTTTCTTGTGGATTTTGTGAATCTTGTGATTGGGTGACTAAGTAAGTCTCATCTGTGTTATCTTTACTTGCTATACTTTCTGTCTCATCTGTTGTTTCTACATTGACTACAATCTCATTTTCTTGCACTTCATTTGTATTTGTTGCATTTGCTAACGCCCCTACTGCATTGTCTTTACCTATTTCATTTACAATCTTACCAAATCTCACTTCAGTGGCTTCAATTATGCTTGAATTTGGATGCACTTCTATAGATTCATTATTTTTATTTACATAACATACAATAGGCTTCATATTTTTTTGGATATGCGTATTCTTTGTAAGCGCATAAATCGCTTTTTTATCTGTATTCATAGATTCTATTGTATCATACGCACCAATAAGATAATGATACATTGGTTTAGAACCTTGCTCACTCACCAAAACTATATAAGGATACTTTTCAATCTGTGCGAGAATATCCTGCGACATTTCCCCTCTGTATGCAGCAACTTGATAATAGTAGCCCTCCTTAGCATAAGGAGCAATAGACATAAAATCTTCTTTGATACTACTTTTGTCTGATTCCGTAGCCTTTTCTACTAGAATCTCCTTTGTAGTAGATTCTCCTTGCGAGGATTGTGAAGCCACCGCACAAGAAGCCATAAAAAACACGATGAGGATTAAAAGCATAATACATATCACATTGTGCCTTACAAAGCGTATAAATAAATATATAGATAATAGATAGCTAAGAAAGATACGAACGGGAGGCAAAATCGATATATGAAACATTAGAATCCTTCGCATAAGATTTAAAGATATATCGGCATTATCAGCAAAAACCTACATCCATTCTAGAATCTTACTGACCTCATTTGCCTCAAAACATTTTAAACCACTAGGTGTATTGCTTGGCTTTTTGGCAAGTATCACCTTTTGGAATCCATAGCTTTCAAGCTCCTTTAAACGCACATCAATATTACTTACCTCGCGTATATCACCTACAAGTGATACTTCACCCACAAAAGCAGTTTTGGCATTAAGAGGACGATTGCGAAAACTTGAAACAATGCTTGCAATCACAGCTAAATCTGCACTTGGCTCATTAATCTTAATCCCACCTGCAACATTCACAAACACATCATATCGCCCTAAAGGCAATTCAAGCTTGCGTTCTAGCAAGGCAAGAAGCATATTGAGGCGATTTGTATCAAAGCCTGTGCAAGAGCGTTTGGGATAGCCTGATTCGCTCACTAAGGCTTGTATTTCAATCACAAGCGCACGACTTCCTTCAAGTATAACAGCAATGGCACTACCAGCTTGTGCGCTTCTTTGCGTAAAGAATAGTCGTGAGACATTTTTTGCACTCACCAAACCATTTTCTTTCATCTCAAAAATCCCTATTTCACTCGTGCTACCAAAACGATTTTTGAATCCTCTTAACATTCTTAACTCTCTACTTGGGTCGCCTTCAAAATACAGCACACAATCTACCATATGCTCTAAAACTCTCGGTCCTGCTATTGCGCCATCTTTTGTGATATGTCCAATAATGAAAATGCTGATATTACGCTCCTTGGCAAGACGCATAAGTGCAAAAGTTACTTCCCTCACTTGGGAAACAGAGCCAGGTGCAGAAGTTATCTCAGGTGAATAAATAGTTTGTATAGAATCTATTACACATATACTATATGGACGCTCATTGAGAGAATTTGTAATGAGATTAAGGTCAATTTCATTAAGTAAAAATAATGTCTCGCTCATCGCATTAAGTCTGTGAGCACGCATTTTAATCTGCCCTGCACTCTCTTCACCACTTACATAAAGAATCTGCTTTTGTCCTTTGGTAGCAAGATTCCCAGCGATTTTAAGCAAAAGTGTGGATTTACCCACACCCGGACTACCACCGATAAGATATAAACCGCCCGGCACAATGCCTCCACCTAGCACAATATCAAACTCTTCTTCATAAGAGCTAAAATACACAATCTCCTCAAGATGCACTTGCGTAATAGGAGTGGCTTTGCTAGGAGTTTGTGTAAGCTGTTTTTTTATTTCTATTTGATGCTCTTTAAGCTCAACTAATGCGTCCCAACTCCCGCAATTACTACATTTTCCAAGCCATTTTGCACTCTGCCAACCACAAAATTGACATTCAAAAATCGTATGCTTTTTTGCCAAAACAATTATCCCTCAAAAATGCTTTCAAGCATTACTCTCACATAATCTTTAGCATCAAAGACACTTAAATCATCTGCCTTTTCACCTACACCAATATAGCAAATAGGAATTTTTAACTCGCTCACAATACTAAAAACAGCCCCTCCCTTGCTTGTGCCATCAAGCTTAGTCATAATAATGCCATCAAATTGAATGATTTGTGAGAATGCGCGAGCTTGGTTGATAGCTGAACTTCCCTGTGTGCCATCAAGCACAAGAAACTTGCGTAAAGGCAAATCTCCCAATGCTTTCTGACTCACACGCACAATCTTTGCAAGCTCATTGTTTAAATTTGTATGATTATGCAATCTCCCAGCGGTATCTATATAAAGCTCATCAATCCCTCGCGCTAACGCAGCATTAATACTATCAAAAGCTACCGCGCTTGGGTCGTGCATATGTTGTGTGCTAATCACAGGGATATTTAATCTCTCACCCCAAAGCTTAATTTGTTCAATTGCTGCAGCACGAAAGGTATCTCCTGCAGCTAACATTACTTTTTTACCACTATCTTGAGCAAGTTTAGCAAGTTTGGCAATGCTTGTCGTCTTACCTGCACCATTGACACCGACAATAAGTGTTACAAGTGGCTTGACATCTGCAAATGTATCTTTGAGTTCTTGTTGTGAATGTGCAGATTCTAGTCTTGCTAAAAGCTCCTTTTGCAATGCCTCACGCGAAATATAAGCAGGAAGGTTATCAAGGATAGATTCTACAAGCTCATAATCTACATCACATTCTATAAGTATATCCTCAAGCTGCTCTTTAGTATATTTATCCTTTTTTGAACCCAAAAGTGCAGTGAGGTGCTGTGTAGTTTTTTGTAACGTCTTGGCTAAATTAGCAATCATTGCATATCTTTTGATTCTTGTGAATCTTCTGTGGGCTGAATAATATTTTGCTCATCTTCTTCTTGAGATTCGGACGAAAATGTTTGCATTTCATCTTGTGCTTTTGCATCAAGCTGGTCCTGAATCTGATACCTTATATCAACCTCTATCATTTCTTCTGGCACAAGTCCTACATAGTCTATAACCTTTTCACCCTGCTTATCGTAAAGTGAAATATAGCTATGTTTTTCATCTTTATCAAGGAAACTTAACAGATTTTTATTATCCACTGAAGCATAGAGCTTAAAACGTGGATTGATTTTATCAATCTCTTTTTGCAAAAATTCCAGCTCATCTTTTGGACTAATAGCAATAATAGAAATAAATTCTTGATACTTATTATGTAAATCAAGAATATGCAAAAGCTCATCTTGACACTCTTGACAATTTTTAGAAAGGAAAAAAAGGAGTGTCGGACGCGCAATAGGGCTTTTAAAAATGCTTTGGTCCTCATTTGTTTTAAAACGTAAAGATTCATTTTGAGTGTTAATAACCTCAATACTTAGAATCTTATCCTTGCTTCCACCCTCAAAGCCAAATATGTCTTTATCCTTCTCGCCATCATCGCTACACGCTTGAAAAATCCCACATATCATCGCAGCAGCTATGAAAAATTTTGCAAGATTCAAATACGCACTCAAAATCCGCATCGCTTTCATAATATTTCTCCATTTATGCTATGTTTAAGGTATCATTATATCTAAAAAAAGGATTAACAATTACCAAACAAGAATTTAGATTCTCTGCAAAATCTCGACTAAATCACTGCTTCACACACGCGCCTTTTGCCTATAAGGCACTCAACAAGGCTCTACTTTATCATTTAATGCAAAAAAAATATAAAAATGTGCTTGTTTATATGCCTTTTGGTAACGAAGTAAATATTATGCCCCTTATTAGCAATCTGCGCAAAAAAAAATATCGCGTTTTGATTCCATTTATACAAGAATTTAGTTTTAAAATGATACCATTACGAATGCCATTGCATAAAAATGCTTTTGGTATTTATGAATCAAACAATTCTCATTTTAATTTAATCAAAGTTGATGCCGTAATTATCCCTGTTTTGGGTATTGATAAACATTTTAGGCGAATAGGTTTTGGGAGGGGTATGTATGATAGGTTTATGTCTTCTCTCAAAAATAAGGTTGATATTATTTTTGTAGCACAAAGTCCTAACTATGTGCCAAAAGTAATCACACAAAATTATGATGTGCAGGGAGATTACTTTTATACGCCATCAGCTTTGTGCGTAAGGAAGCGCAATGGAAATATGGTATGTGATAGGAAGTATAATCTTTGGATTATTGGTCGGAGTGAGCGTATATATCATCACTAAAAAAATATACCAATCTCATTCTCAAACTATTATTGAGCAAGCAAAGGCTAAAGCCAAAGCAATTGAATATGAGGCAAAAAAACTTCTTCAAGAACATCAAATGACGATTAAAGAAGAAGAATTGTATTTAAAGCAGCACTATGAACAAGAACGCGATAAATTAGTAAGAAAATATGATACAAAATCTGCCCATCTTCAGAAAGAAATGCAAGAAATTGCAGAGCTTAAAGCAAAAGTTTTGCGCTCACAAACCGAGCTTAATAAACTCATAAATGAAAACAAACACAACAAAAAAGAAATGTTGCAGATTCTCTCAAAATATACTCGAATGAGCAGAGAGGAAGCAACAAGCATTTTACTTTCTCATCTTGAAGAAGAACTTTGCGACCAAAAAGCATATCTCATTCGCCATTACGAGCGAGAAGCGCAGCAGGAAGCAAAAAGAAAAGCAAATTACATCTTGGCTCAAGCAACTACACGCTATGCCGGAGAATTTGCAAATGAGCGGTTAATCAATTCAGTCCAACTCCCTAACGATGAATTTAAATCACGCATTATAGGCAAAGATGGACGCAACATTAAAACTTTAGAAACTATTAGTGGTGTTGATGTAATTATTGACGATATGCCTTGTAGCATTACTTTAAGTAGCTTCAATCTCTATCGTCGCGCTATTGCCACAAAAATGATTGAGAATCTTGTAGAAGATGGACGGATTCAACCTGCACGCATCGAAGAAATGTATGAACGTGTCAAAAACGAAATGGACGAACAAATACGACAAGATGGCGAGGATGTTGTGCTTGATATGGAACTTGGCTATATGCATCCGGAATTAAAATTTTTGCTTGGTAAAATGCGTTATCGTGCTTCATTTGGACAAAATGCACTCGGACATTCTCTTGAAGTAGCAAAACTTGCAGCTATTATTGCCGGTGAGCTAGGTGGTGATGAAAAACTTGCTAGACGCGCAGGGATTCTACACGATATTGGTAAAGCTTTGACACAAGAACTAGGTGGTAATCACGTGGATTTAGGGGTAGAAGTCTGCACTCGCTATAACGAGCACCCTGTGGTGATTAATGCCATTAGAGCACATCACGGATATGAAGAAATTCGGAGCATAGAATGCGCTGCTGTATGTGCTGCCGATGCACTTTCTGCTGCGCGTCCGGGCGCACGAAGAGAAGCGGTGGAAAACTTCCTCAAAAGAGTGCAAGACATTGAACGTATCGCTATGGATAAAATTGGCGTCAAGCAAGCTTATGCTATTAATGCAGGGCGTGAAGTGCGTGTTATCGCACGAGCAGATTTGGTGAGCGATGATCAAAGTGTCGTTCTTGCACGAGATATTGCAAGAGAAATAGAATCCACTCTACAATATCCGGGTGAAGTCAAAGTGAGCGTGATACGAGAAACAAGGGCGATTGATTTTGCGCGATAGTTTGCACGAAAAAATCATTATTTTTAGCAAAATTCTTTTTTAAGATTCTAAAATTTTCTTTTATTTTAGAATCTTTGCATATTTTCATTGAGATTCTTATCTTTCACAAGGTCGCCTTCATAGCGAATTTTTAACATATAAAATACGCCTATAAGAAGCAATAAACCCATACTAAAAGCTAAAATCGTGCTTTGGAAATATGAAACCACAACAAAACTTATTGCCGCACATACAGCAGAAATTGTTGCGTAGGGAAACTGCGTAATAAAATGACTCTGCACAGAACAGCCAGCACCTACAGCAGAGAGAATAGTCGTATCTGAAATAGGTGAAGTATGGTCCCCATAAACCGCACCAGAGAGAATTGCCGAAAGTGCCAAAAACATACTCGATTCAGCTGCACCAGTCTGAATTGTAATTTCCATACCAATGGGCAACATAATAGCAAATGTTCCCCAACTCGTGCCTGTGCAAAAGGCAATAAATGCCGAGATAAAAAACAAAAATACCGGCATAAAAATCAAATATTCCGCACTTATCATATCTTTTGCCACACTTGCAAGATATATACCTGTTTGTATATGCTCTTTAATCACAGGACCAATCGCCCACGCAAGGCTAAGAATAAGAATTGCCCCAAACATACTTTTTGCCCCATACCAAAAAATCTCACCATATTTTTTAGATTCTATAGTGTTCAAACTAAATAAAAGTGTAATAATAAGCGCAAAAAGTCCCCCACAAAAAAGTGCAAATGGTGTGTCTGTATGTGCAAGCATCACAATAAAATTAGCCTCTCCACTTGCCTTATATCCACTATAAAAAATCATAAAACAGATTCCCACAATAAGAGCAGCAATAGGCACAATAAGATACAAAATAGCATTTTTATGTGAATAAGATGTATGCGTTGATGAATCATCTTTCATATCTACATTAATATTATGACGCATAGTAGGCAAATTTATTCGCCAAAAAATCGTCAAAACAACAGCTACAAGTGCAAAGAATGCGTAAAAATTATTTGGTATGCTTTGCAAGAGCACCATAAATGGCTCATCAATATTCTGCTTTGATAAAAGCCCGATATTATATGCTCCCCAGCTTGAAAGTGGCACAAGAATACAAATAGGAGCTGATGTAGAATCAATAATATATGCTAAACGCTCACGACTTGAATGATAGCTATCATTGAGCGGACGCGCAATTTGTCCAACACTTAGGGCATTAAAATAATCATCAATAAAAATCACTACCCCTGCTATAAATGCCAAAAACTCTGAACCTCTTGTGGAACGAATATGTTTTTTTGCTCACTTGACAAATGCGTCAATCGCTCCACTATACAAAATAAGTTGTGTAATCACACCAAGAATAATTAAAAATATAAAGATATATGCACTATCCCAATTAATTCCATTATCATAAAATACGCTTATTATAGACTTAAAAATAAAGCTTAAAGACTGAACATCTAATCCATAAAGCATTATGCCACTTAAACAAATACCCATAAAAAGCGACAAAACTACGCGGCGAGTAAGCACAACCATAAATACGACAAAAAGAGGGACAACAAGACTTAACGCCGAATGAGCAAACCCGTAGTCTTCCACAATATATCCTTAAAAATTGAAGTTTCAAGAAGTAAAGCAGTTTGATTAAATCTTTCTAGGTTATGGTGCCGAAGGTCGGACTCGAACCGACACAGAGTTGCCCCTACTAGATTTTGAGTCTAGCGCGTCTACCAGTTTCACCACTCCGGCACATATAATGGTATTAATATACCAAGATTTTAAAAGCTTGGATTCTAAAAGCTTGATTGAAATATAAAAATGAAGTATGGTGCGCTGAGCGAGACTTGAACTCGCACGGGTTGCCCCGCCACCCCCTCAAGATGGTGTGTCTACCAATTCCACCACCAGCGCATTTCTCCTCGCAAAGAGGAGAAATCTTTTATTTAATAAAAGGATTTGCGTAAAGAGCAATAAGTGCCAAAACCAATGTATAAATAACTTGTGCCTCAATCAAAGCCAAAGCAATAAACATTGTTCCGAGCAATTTACCACTAATACCAGGATTGCGTGCTGTTCCTGAAATCGTAGCAGCAGCAGCGTGTCCCATACCGATTGCTCCACCAAGTGCAGCAATACCTAAACCGATAACAGCTCCAGCAACTGAATATGACCGAATCATATCAACGCCACTTACTTCTGCTCCGAAAGCAAAACCTACCATACCTAAACACAAAAGAGCTAGAAATTTCATCTTGCACCTCACTTTTTTTCTCAAAGTCTGTTCGGATCTATCCCCTACTAGATACTTTGGAGCGCATATTATGCCCAAGCTTTAATAAAATAAACATTAAACATTAACTTTTAACAAGTCCTAATTCGACCTTATTTTTATTTTGTGAAAGAATCTCGCACTCTAATTCACTCACATCTTGTAATATATCGCTCAATTTTTGTCCTCGATCCTGTGTGATTTTGCTAATATGCACAAGTCCATCACCACCACGTGGCAACTCTACAAACACCCCAAAATCTGCAATTTTTTTAATTTTCCCTACAAATTGCTCCCCAACTTTATAGCTCTCCCAATCAATTTTTTCACCACCGCCACTAACTACATCCATAATAAAGGCTTTTGCTTTGCGTAAATTCTCTACATTGTCTGCATTAATACTTACCATTCCGCTTTCTCTTACTAAATCAATATTCACAGCAAAACGCTCGATAATATCCTTTATTACCTTCCCTCCTGCACCAATAACTTCAACAATCTTATGTGGTGGAATCATAAAACTTTCACTTTTTGGTAGAATTGCTTCATTGAGCACAATACTTGCCCTTGCAACTTCCATAATGCTTAAAATATGTGTGCGTGCATCTTTTGCCTGAAACAAAGCATTTTTAAGAATCTCTTGTGTAATCCCGCCAAGCTTAATATCCATTTGCATAGCACTAATGCCCTTATATCCACCGGCAACTTTAAAATCCATATCACCATCGTGGTCTTCTAATCCACTAATATCAGTTAAAATAGCATATCTATCACCTTCTGTAACAAGCCCCATTGCCACCCCAGCAATAAGAGAATTTACCTGAATTCCGCAAGCGCACAATGCTAAAGAACCACCACATACACTTGCCATTGAACTTGACCCATTAGATTCCAAAATTTCTGACACCAAGCGAATACTTTTGTCATTTTCATTGATACTTGATTGTAAAGCATTTCTTGCAAGATTGCCGTGTCCTAGCTCTCTACGCCCAACAGATCCTATGATGCCAGCTTCTCCCACACTAAATGGTGGAAAATTATAATGAAATAAAAAGCGTCTCTTAAGAGCAACTTTGCTCTCTAGCATTTCATAGTTTTGTGCATCACTCTCTGTGCCTATTGTTGCACTTACAAGTGCTTGTGTCTGCCCTCGTGTAAAAAGCACACTTCCATGCACAAAAGGTAAAATATTTGTTTCGATATGAATGGGTCGCACCTCTGTAAGTCCCCTACCATCAGCTCTTTTTTGAGAATTTAAAATCATAGAGCGCACATATTGCTTTTTAAAGGCAAAAACATATTTTTGAGCCTCATCTTGCTCCAAATGACAATCTTTAGCTACCTGCGAAGTGAGGGTGTGAATGTGTTGCAAAGATTCAGATTTTGCCATAAAACTTAAAGCAGCACTCATTTGTTCTTTATAATTCTTACAAATGCGTTCATACAAACTCTTATCAAGCCCATTTTGTGCTATTTTTAGGTTTAGTTTTTGCTTTCTATATGGAGAAAAAAGCTGGTGATAAGTGTTGGTTGCGTGGGAAATATAATTTTTGGCTAATTCTATGGCAGACAAAAATTCACTCTCTGCAAGCTCATTTGCACCTCTTTGTGTGCGCATAGCTTTCATCTCAATCATTAAAAGCTCTTCCCCTCTTCCCGAAATAAAAATATCACATTCACTCTCTTTAAGTTGCCTAGCACTAGGATTCACAATAAAAGTGTCATTCACGCGTCCTATACGCACTCCAGATACTGCATTATCTTGCAAAGATTCCAAAGGTAAATCCGATACATAAAGCGCACAAGAAGCAGCATTGAGTGCATTAAGCTGCAAATCACTTTCTCCATCATAGCTTAACACCATCACAATAATAGAAGTATTATGCCCATAACCCTTAGGAAAAAGTGGGCGCAACGTGCGGTCAATAAGCCTTGAAGTGAGAATCTCAAATTCACTAGGCTTACCCTCGCGTTTAATAAATCCAGAAGGAAACTTGCTCTTTGCATAAGATTTTTCAATATATTGAACACTTAGAGGCACAAAATCTTCATTAATCTCTTCATCTACTTGTGTGCAGACACTTGCTAAAAGCACACTTCCCCCACTTTGATACAAAACCGCACCATTTGATGCCCTTGCTACATATTCAAAGCTATACGATTCACTTAGATTCTCCAAATCAATATCAATGCGTGTCATTATGTTTCCTTTGTTGTGTTTTGATTAAGTATCTCTTCAAACTCCTCATCACTGATAGGTGCAAGATGTGGAAAATAGTGTGCCATAGAAACATAATACTCTATGGGATAAGGACAGCATACTTCATCGCAAATCTCACATAAAGTTTGATAAATATCTTTTGGCATAATGGGTGCAATGGCGGTAATACTCTTTACCTCCATATTCATACAAGTCTTTATTGCTACCCCAATACGAAAGCCCGTCTCTACACCTAAATCAAAAAGAAACACATCTTTTCCTTTGAGAGAGGTGAGTTCCTTGCCCTTGCGTAATTGATAACGACTTGGCAAAATCACTTCTTCATATTGTCGTTGTGCCTCACCATAAACATAATCTAAACTAATATCAAAGGCATCAATCAGTCTTTCATTAATCACAATTTCCATATCCTCACTCACCACAGCAATAGCACATTCAGGATTATGCGGAGCAGAAATAATTTGTGTAAAAAGAAATTCCATTGGCACTTTTAGCTTTGTAGCAAGTGTTTGTGCGCATTCTATACCATCACGTCCAATCGCTACTAAAATGGCATTTTGAAGTGGAAGATTCTTAAGATATATCATATCAAGAATAGCGCGTAAAGAATCTTCCTTTTCTTCAAACACAATCTGTTGCACTTTTATCCTTTATTCTTTAAATCTATATGTCAAACCTGTATTTGCCAATGGCACAAAACGAAATTCAATTTTTACATATTGATTTTTTATAGGCGTAATTTCGTTGTTAGCCGTGAGTGTAGGACGCACATCTTGTGCTACTTTCAAACCCAAACCAAAACATCGAATATTTTTAGAAATTGTAACATACCAATCCTTTAAATACCCTAGTTCTGTATCATAACCTATATTTGTATCAAAACGAAATAAGCCAAAATCATAGCCTAAACTCCCACGCATAAAGCCTGTATTTCCCGAAGAATACAAACCTGATGAAAGATAAAGCGGGTCAAGTTTGAAATAATAAGTAAAACGAGAATCTAATCCCCATTTATTTAATGAAGCATTTATTGAAGCCTCATTTACGCTTTTGCGTGTATAAGAAAAAAATGCCGATGCGCTTATACTAAATCCATCTATTGGAGAGAATCCAATCTCATTTTGAAGCACTTGATTTTTTGTCAAAAAGCTATCCTTAAGAAAAACTCGCTGATAAATACGCCAGTAAAATAACTCTTTGCCATTCTTACCATAAAAATACTGCGAAGCCTTCAAATCCACTTTATGTTTATTTTTTACCACATCGACAATATCACTAGGATTCCAATACATTGCTAAAAGTGTAGAATCAATACCTTGCTCAAGTAACGCATTATACGCTTCATATCGTTCATCAGATACCGCCATTGAGGTATGCTTATATAATGCTCCACTAAAAATAGCCTCAAGATTCAAAGAATGAAAAAAATGTCGATAAGGACGTGCTAAATCAGAATTAAACGATACATTATAGCTTCCTACTGCATAATTAATGCTATTTGAAAGTGCATCATTTTTTGCATCTACCAAGTCTTGTGCATTCTGCAGGGCAACCGAAGTTGCATACATATCAAGATTTACTCCTGTGCTTATATAGTTATTAAAAAGTGGTATAGCCACACCTATAGGCAAAGACATACTATTTTGAAAATATCCATATCCCTTAGGACGCGTGATATACTTACTTTGAAAGTCAAAAGTGTAAAGAAGATTCTTAAAAAAAAGAGAATCTGTGTAACGATGATAATGTAGATGTGGTAAAGATTGAAAAGTATCAGTGTTATTAGCCTTTGATAAATCAAGATAATATTTAAAATAAGTGCCAAAATAATTTTTATCTGTATTAAGAAAATAGTTAATACGAGATTCATATAGACGCGTATTAAATGCAGCATTAAGACTTTTTAAACGCATATATTCAAGGTCGTTCATATAGGTAATATTTACAAATAAGCCATCAGTTGCACGCTCATTTTTTGCTAAAAGATGTTGTGTTGTGTAATTAAAAGTCCCGCCATAGATGTATTGATTCTTGAGATCATTTTCAAGCATATACGAATCAGTATTTTGAAAATATCGTGTTTGTAAGAGTGCTATTTGGTTATCCTTATCGGCAAAAGCAAACTCTAGCTCTCCGCCAACCCCTCTTTGTGTGCGTATTTGTGGAGAAAATGTTATGTCCCAGCGATTAAAGGGTGCTATAAATAAAGGCTGCTTATACATAAAGCCCTGTTTATTGCTCAAAGAGAGTTCCGGAGAAAGCAATCCACTTTTACGCACATTGCTTGTAGGAGCAATAAAATAAGGAAGATAAAACACGGGTATTCCCCCAATATAAAAGCGCGAATTCCATACACTCATATATTCTTTTGTTGTATTATATGTGCCAGAGCTTACATTCAAATGCCAAAGTGGATTCACAACATCACAGCCAGATATTACTCCACGTTTAAAGGTATAAATCCCATCTTTCCCAGCTCCTTGGTGCGACATCACCCACATACCCATTGTGCTTTGTAAGTAAAGATGGGAGACTTTAACTTGTTTATCTTGCATATTGATATTTGCTTCTTCCACATCAAGATATAAGGTATCACCCTGATAGACTTTCACTCCACCTTGTAAATAGACATACTTAGTTTGCTTATTGTAAATAATCTTATGCGCTACCATATATACATCGCCATAGAGTAAAAACGCATTGCCATCCGCGATTACTTCATCATTACGCGCACTTACATTATCGGCAGAAAGGTCAAATATATCCGTTGTTTGTTCCGCATACGCACTTACAAAAAAAATGAAACACGCATACCATATGCTAATAAAAAAACGATTTTTCAACACACAATTACCAAAGTTTTTGCCATTCTATCGTGCAATGTCCGCGCACACTTATCGCCAAATCCAAACACATAAGTGATAAAGAGCAAACTCTCCCCTATATATTTCCCACAAGCACGAATCAAAGCATACATAAAGGTAGGTTTATCAAACAAATCTACACTCACTACGCGCATTTTGCATAAAATCTTGCCAATAGAACTTCCACAATACCACACAAATAATGTATCATAGCCTACTTTTAAAACCCATATCTGCCACACATAAGCCGTCATAAATTCCCGCATTGTTTGATAATCTACATTTCCACCATTTGCATCACTTATCTGTGAAAGGATATCAAGATTGGCAAGTGTAAAAACTAAAGAGAGCAAAAATACATCAATAAGCCACGCTACAGAGCGCAATCCCTTGTCTGCAAGAGTAAGATTCTCTCTTTCTAAATTATCTAAAATGCGCTCATTATCCATTTTGTAACGCCCTATAAGCAATATCATCTCTAAAGTGCATACCTTCAAAAAATACATTTTTTAGAATCTTGTAGGCATTATCTCTTGCTTGTTTTAAGCTTGAAGCAATCCCCACCGCTAAAAGCACACGCCCACCACTCGCAAGTAATTGCCCTTGTGAATCTACGCTCACACCCGCATATATAATATGTCCTAGATTCTTATCAAAGTTCTGAATCTTAATAGGCATAGGAGTGCTTGAAGTATAAGGATAATCTTTTGATGAGGCTACTACCGCTACCGCATATTGATGTTTTAGCTCATAGCGCAAATCCTTTACCCTGCCCTCCACGCAGTGCACAAGAATATCAAGCAAAGGTGTTTGTAACATAGGCATTAGCACTTCACATTCAGGGTCGCCAAATCGCACATTAAATTCTAGCAAATATGGCTCTAGCTCACCATCTTTTTCTACCACCATAATACCGCCAAAAAGCACCCCCTCAAATGGTGTGCCATTTTTACTCATCGAATCGAGTGTGGGAGCGATAATACGCTGCTTAATTTTGTCCATTAGATTCTCATCGCATAAGGGTGTGGGCGTATATGCACCCATACCACCGGTATTTGGTCCTTTATCCCCTGTAAGTAGTCGTTTATGGTCTTGACACGCAGGGAGCATTACAAAATCTTTCCCATCACAAAGCGCAAAGACAGAAAGCTCATATCCATCTAAAAATTCCTCAACCACAACACATTTCCCAGCATCACCAAAACTTATGCCACTAAGCATATCTTTTACGCTTTGCTTTGCTTCCTCATAGCTTTGTGCAATAATCACGCCTTTCCCTCCGCATAAACCATCAGCCTTTACCACAATGGGTGGTGTTAGCGTATCAATAAAAGCGCAAAGACAATCAAAATCACTTGATTGAACATATCGTGCAGTTGGAATCTTTGCTTGAGAGACAAAGTCTTTCATATACGCCTTGCTTAACTCTAAAGCTGCTGCTGCTTTGGAGGGTGCAAAAACACGAACATTGTGAGCGCGCAAATCATCACTTAAGCCCTCGCCAAGTGGTGCTTCAGGTCCTATAACAACAAGTGTAATATTATATTTTATGATAGATTCTAAAATGTCTTGTGTATTTTTATAAGAGAGATTTTGTCCAAGATTATGTGTAGCACCATTACCGGGTGCAAAATATAAAGATTCTATTCTACTATCTTGTTTTAATGCCAAACCTATGGCATATTCACGCCCTCCATTACCAATAATCAAAATCCGCTCTTGCATAATAATCCTTAAGCTTAAACCCCCAAATGAGCGTTACCCCAATGTGCGTAGCCTAAAAAAGCCACAAACAGAGCCAAGAGAATCTCATTAGGCGGCAAATCCTCACTGCATTAGCAGCTCAAGCAGAAACACCGACACACAGAAACTACTACGATTAGCTCAATAATCTTTTAGTAACAGACTAGCGAATGATAAGGAAATGCGCGTCATTTAGGTTGAAACGCATTCTAACAAAAATAAACTTAAAAGCCCATACCTAGCTCTAAAACAAGTGTAAAATTTTGACTTGCTGGATAAAAGGCACTTAAACCATTATCTGCCACAATGCTTTGAGAATCTTGAAGCTGATGATATTTTGCTTTAAGTCGTCCAAAAGATTATATCGCTCACCATAAGTAAGCCCAACAAAGCCCTGCGTGATAAAGCCTTGTGTGTTTAAGCCATTCCTAAAAAGCCCTTTAGGCTCTAGTGTAGCAAAATTATAAACACCTAAGCCATAATAAATCCCTAGAGCATATTCAAATCTCACATCGGGCAAAAGCTCAATGTATCTTTGTGAGAGATTAAGTCCAAAGCCGATTGTTCCTATACTTAAGCCATTTGGAGAGTTGCTAGAGTTAAGATTATACATCTCCATAGGGATTCCAAAACCCAAAAAAAGTGGTTTGCTTAGTGAGCCAAGATTAAAGCCAATATCTCCAAATACGCTAAAAATTGTGCCAAAACCACGATTGGTGCTTAAGATATTATGCGAACTATGAGTGTTAAAATCCATAAAGTTTATGCCAACATTTGTATGAGCATAAAACTCTCTATCATACCATAGCGCATCACCACCTAAGCCACCGCCTACACCATTAATGGCAATCTTTGAAGAATGAAGATTCACAAAATGCGGAGAGAGAAATAAACGGTCATCATTGCAACTTTTATGTGTGCATTGAAAGCCAAAGCTCTTGCAAGCAAATAAGTATATAATGCAAAGAATCAAAAATTTTACACTCTTCATACATATTTCTTCGTTATAAAATTTAATAGCTCTCATAATATTATAACCCACTTGAGAAATCTAAATCATTAGTAAGGGTGGATTCTTATTTTAAGTTACTATTTTACAAAAATTTTATAGAATCTGCCCTTACTACAATACAAGGAACTGAAAATGCAAAAAGTGCCAAAACCTTATTTGCAAGAATATAAATTTACGCTCAAAGGTATGCTTCAATTTGAAATAATAAGCTTTTTGGGACGCTATTTTTTCTCGCATATGCCATCACGCGCACCTAAGTTTCACACTCTTGCATCAAAAGAAAAAAATTACCTTAATCTTGGGTGTGGTAATCAATTGAGGCAAATAATGGGGGGGGGGCATACTATAATTAATGCCGATTTTTTCTCACATCTTAAACCTTATAAAACTTACTCTACTCCTATGCCAGAGTGGCAAATTGATTTACGCTATCCTTTGCAATGCCCTCATAATATATTTGATGGCGTATTTTCAGAACATACGCTAGAACATCTCTATATTGATGATGCTATTGCCCTACTTAGGGAAATCTTTCGGATTCTAAAACCTAATGGCACAATTCGCCTAAGTGTGCCTGATTTAGAATTTCATATACAACAATACCTTAATGCAAAAAAACAAGATTCGACTCAACAAGCTTTAGCAAGTGAGTATATAAGAAAACTCACACAAGACTACCTCCACTTAAGTGTATGGGATTATGATGGATTATCTTATGCGCTTGAAATGGTAGGCTTTGTAGATATTCAACGCTCTTCTTTTAATAATGGACGCGATAAATCCTTACTATTTGATGCTAAGCAAAGAGCTTTTGCAAGCCTTTATGTAGAAGCAAGCAAACCTCTATAACACAAAAGGTGTGTTTTGATATACAGAAAAATTAAGCCAATTTGCAAACATCACACTCGCACTTGATTTCCACGATAGCACAGGCTCGTTGCGCTCATTAAAATATCCAAGTGGCTTTTCAATCTCCAAGCCCTTTTGCTTATCGCGCTCATATTCTAATAAAAGCGTGTCTTTGGCATATTCAGGGTGAGAGAGGATAAAATAATCTTTTTCATCTTTCAACACACTCACACCGCTTTGCTCCCCTTGAAGCAAAACCTTTAAACTTGTGTGTTTGATGCAAGATTCATCAATACCTGAATGCCTAGAATGAGGCATATACACAATTTCATCTAAACCATTAAGGAGTAAATCCTCTTGCACCTTCTTATGCGCAAAAACCCCAAAAAGTTTTTTATTTAAAGAGACTTTTGGAATCTTATGAAAATAATATAACCCTGCCATAGCCCCCCAGCATAAATATAAAGTGCTTGTGCAGTGATTTTTTAAATATGCCATAATCTCCACAAGCTCACTCCAATATGCCACCTCTTCAAATGTCAAATGTTCAATGGGTGCGCCTGTAACAATCGCGCCATCAAAGTTACGTCCTTTAATCTCACTAAAATTCACATAGAACCTATCAAGGTGGCTTTTAGGTGTATTTGTCCCAATATAACTCGCTGTTGAAAGCAATGTGATATTGACTTGCAAAGGAGAATTTGCAAGAAGAGAGAGAATCTGATTTTCTGTCTCAATTTTCGTAGGCATAAGATTAATAATCAGCACTTCTAGTGTGCGTATATCTTGGTGTATGGCACGCTCTGCCCCCATAATGAAGGCATTTTTTCGCAAAAATGTATAAGCAGGTATATCCTCTGGTATCACAACAGGCATAGCAATCCTTTTATCTCTTGATTTATATGGGCTATTTTAAGATTCAATAGCCTTTTTCAAATCCGCAATAAGATCTTGTGCGCTCTCTAACCCTATACTTAAGCGAATTGTGCAAGGTGTAATACCTGCAGATTCTAATTCCACCCCACTTAATTGAGAATGTGTAGTAGAGGCAGGGTGAATGATAAGCGACTTACTATCGCCAATATTAACCACCATTGCAAAAATCTCTGTGTTATTGCAAATTTTTTGTGCTTCTTCAAAACTTTGTGCTTCAAAGCTAATAAGCCCAGAACTTTGTGAGTTTGTATAATATTTATCAAGCAGAGATTTGTAAGGATTGCTTGGTAGAGATGGATAAGATACACTGCTTATTTTGGGGTGAGATTCCAAAAATTGAGCCACTTGTAATGCGTTTTGACTATGTTTTTTAATGCGTAACTCTAAAGTCTCTAATCCTTGCAATAAAAGCCAAGCTGATTGTGGAGAAAGTGTTGCACCGATATTTCTTAGCCATTCTGTAATAAGGCGAATACTGAAAATAGGTAGAGGCAAACTCGCGTAAATAAGCCCGTGATAGCTAGGGTCTGGCGTATTAAAAGCAAGATAGCGCGGATTATCCTTAATGAGTGCATTTAATCCTGTGCGCTCTATAATAGCCCCACCTAGAGCACTACCTTGCCCATTAACATATTTACTCAAGCTATACACACTAATATCAACGCCATAATCAAAAGGTTTATGCAAAAATGCCGTAGCCACTGTGTTATCACAAATGCTAATGATTTTATGCTTTTTAGCGATTGCTGTGATAGATTCTGTATCGGCAATAGAAATTTGTGGATTAGAAATACTCTCAAAGAAAATTGCCTTTGTTTTAGAATCTATAACTTTTTCAAGTGTGCCACTAATATTATCAATATCAAACACTCGCGCTTCTATGCCAAATCGTTTTAAAGTATGCACAAAAAGCGTTTGTGTGCCACCATAGATTTTATTTGAATACACGATATTATCACCATTTTCCGCACAATTTACAATCGCATAAAAAATCGCCGCACTCCCACTTGAAGTAGGCACACCAAATACACCTCCTTCAACTGCTGCAAGTCGTGCACCAAGCACATCTGTCGTAGGATTTGTAAGGCGCGTATAAATATTACCAAGCTCCTTTAAGCCAAATCGTGCTGCCGCTTGAGCTAGACTTTCAAAGCTATAAGCAGTATTTTGATAAATAGGCACACTCATAGTGCGTTGGGTATCATAAGTATAACCCGCGTGAAGCGCGAGTGTGTCTTGCGAAAATTGATTATGTGATAATTGAGCCATCATTTCTCCTTTCAAATAAAACTTCTTTCATATTATCACAAATAATTAAGATTACAATATGTATTTTATAAAATTTTGTCAAAAAAATAAAAATGTTACTTTTTGCAAATATTTTAAATTACATATTGTATTTTGATATATTTGTAAAAAATATTTTAATATTTTAAGATTCTAAGTCTTTTAACACACAAAAAACATTCAAACAGCCTTATCGCATTATTTACATAGCATTAAGATTCTAAAAATAGAATCTTAATCTAAGAATCTCACATATTGTATTGAAAAAGTAAGGGAATATTAAAGTTTGAAAGCAACTACATTTTTTTGGATTATTTTTGGTGTAAGTGCATACGCAATGTATTATATTTATGCCGCATATTTAATGGATATACTCATTGCGCTTTTGCTTTCTATCGCCACTTTTGGCTTATACAATACATTATCAAAATATATCAAATATCCCATTGTGTGTGCGTTTATCAGCGTATGTATCTTAGTTCTCTTTCTTGTCGTGCCTCTGTTTTTTCTCATAAAAAGCATTATCACCTCCACGACAGAGCTTACACTTAATGCTGCTGCCTTTAACGCATTCGTTGAGGGAAGTAAAGAACAGATTCTCTCTCTCTTTCATTCATTCCCCGACATTCAGCAAAAAATTGAAATTGCGCTTACAAACATTTCTGCCTCTTCAATTCTAAGCTATGTATTTAACTTCAGCTCACAGCTTGGCAAATCAAGCTTAGGATTTATGATAGATACAGGCTTTATTATTGTATTTTTGTTTTTTTACTTCCTTTATGGTAAGCAAGCTTATGCCTATATTATTGAGCTTATACCTTTTGAGAACTCACAAATTTCTCTCGTGCTTAATGAAGTAACAAATACCATTAAAGTCGTATTTTATACTTCTGTGCTCAATATTGTTTTACAAGGCTTTGCATTTGGGGTGATGATTATATTTTTTGGATATGATGGTGTCTTTTTTGGTATGCTCTATGGACTTGCCTCAATCGTCCCTATAGTTGGTGGCTCTTTGGTATGGCTACCTATCGCAGGGTATGAGTTTTATTTAGGACACACACAAAATGCAGTCATCATCGCTATTTACGCACTTGCAGTATGTGCAGTGCTTATTGACAATATTATCAAGCCTATTCTTATTGGCATCATCAATAACAAAGTGCTAAAAACTTCAGTAAAAATTAATGAACTTCTTATTTTCTTTGCGATTTTAGCTGGACTTACAAGCTTAGGATTTTGGGGTATTATCATCGCTCCAGCACTCACAGCACTTTTTATTTCGCTTTTAAGAATCTATCGCAACCAAACCGCCAAAGAACCCCTTATACCCGTAGATTCTAAATCCCATTAACCTTATTAAGAGATAAAATCAATAACTTTAAGCTTCAGTCTTTTGTAATAACTATCTCTTATAATCTCAAAATATACATCGCCACATTGCCCTATTTCACGCATACAAGGGGCAAAAAACTCAACCCCAATAAGTCTTATCTCGTTAGTCATATCCTGTAAGACATATTCAAAATGTCTTATTTCCTGCTCTTTTTCTGCATCTTTATTTTTTTTACCAAGCGGCTTTATAGATTCTATACGCATTTTTTCACAAATAAAAATAGGTGTAGGATTCCCCACGCCAAAAGGCTCAAAAGATTGCAAAATCTCCATTAACTCCTCATTAATATCCGTGCTTTTAATCACACCTAGCACCCCATCTTCTTCATCTTTTTCAACAATAAGAGTTGTAGGTAAAAGTGTGAAAAAATGCTCTAGATTCGATCTTTCTAAGCTCAATCCAACTGCCCCACTATGCCCACCATAAGCAAGTAAATGTTTTTTTTGCCCCTCTAAAGAAGTGATGCTCTCTATAAGATTGACACCACCAAAACTCCGACCACTGCCCTTTAATACATTATTATGTTCGGAAAAAATAAAGGTGCTTTTTTTGCATTCTCTAGCAAGAGATGAAGCAACAATCCCTAGCACACCCTCGTGCCAACCTTTTGCGTAGCTTATCGCAATATATTCATTTTGCATAAGATTAACACGCGCAGATTCTAATATCTCATTCTGAATCTGCTTGCGCTCATTATTAAAAGTAACAAGCTTATCATAAGCAATTTTTGCCTGTGTAAAATCTTCACTCACTAAAAATTCTAATGCAATATCTGCACTTGCTACACGCCCTGCAGCATTTAAAAGTGGGATAAAAGAAAAAGCAAGAGTTTGACTATCAAGCTGCTTAGATTTTCCTCTCAAGATTTGTGCAAAAGGCATACAATCTCGGGCTAAAGATTCAATACCCTTTTTAACAAATAGGCGATTTATCCCCACAAGTGGCATTATATCACCAACGCTCGCAATGGCAAGATAGCCCAAAAATATACCCATATCGACTTTAGCTTTAAGAATCTGTTTTAAGGCAGCACAAAAATACCACGCCACCACCGCACCACAAATTGCCTTTTGTGGAAAAGTGCAATCGCTTAAATATGGGTCGATAATCACATCGGCGTTTGGTATGTCCCCTGTGGGCATATGATGGTCAGTGATCACAAGTGAAACACCCGCGCTTTTACACCATTCTCCAGCAGACAATGCTGTTATGCCATTATCCACGCTTACAATCACAGCAGCATTGTTTGCATATTTTTCTAAAAGTGGAGCACTTACACCATACCCATCATTAAAGCGATGTGGAATAATAAGACGCATATTTTCATAGCCTAAGATTCTAAAAAATCGCACCATAATGGCACTCGCACACACACCATCAGCATCATAATCCCCAACGACAAGCACTTCTTGCCCTTTATTTATACATTTTGCTACGATTTGTGCCCCTTCAAATGCGTGGGTTAAGTTCTGTGGCAAAGGTAAATCCTGCAATGATGAGAATCCACGCTCTACATCACGCGCTAAAAGCATATCAAGTATTTGTGCTTTGTTAAGATAGGGGTATGTCATCTTTAATCTATTCCACTTTATCAATTGAAATATTAAGCTTTCTTGTGGGCGAGAGTTTGCTTAACAAATTCAAGAATAACAGGATTTGGACGTTGCAAACGTGAAGTAAATTCAGGGTGAAATTGAACAGCAACAAACCACGGGTGATTTATAAGTTCAATAGATTCTATAAGCCCATTACTCTCTCCACTAATAATCATACCATTTTTTTCGAAAAGCTCTCTATATTTGGGATTTGCCTCATATCGATGACGATGTCTCTCTCTTACACATACTTGTTCGTTATATGCTTTGTAAATTTTTGTATCTTTTTTAAGACAACATTCATATTCACCTAAACGCATTGTTCCACCCATAGGCGAGGTATGTGTCCTTAACTGCATATTACCTTGTGCATCAATAAAATCTTCGATGAGATAAATCACTGGTTCTTTGGTATCAGGATTAAACTCTACGGAATCTGCCTCTTTAATACTCAGCACATTACGCGCAAATTCAATCAGTGAAAGCTGCATACCAAGACAGATTCCAAGCATAGGAATATTATTCTCCCTCGCATACTTAATTGCTTCTAACTTACCTTTAATGCCTCTCTCGCCAAAACCACCCGGAATCAGTATAGAATCTACATCATATAAAAGTGTAATATCTTCTTCTAGCTCCTCACTATCAATCCATTTAATATTCACTCGTGTATCGGTATTTGCCCCTGCGTGAATAAGAGATTCTACAAGAGATTTATATGATTCTTTAAGGCTTAAATATTTGCCAACAAAACCAATGCTTATTTGACTTTTAGGCACAATGATTTTTTTGACAAGCATATCCCAATTATCCATTTTTGGCTCTAATGGCTCAAGACCTAAATATCGTGCTATCGGTGTAAGTATGCCCTCTTCTAAGAAATTTAGCGGACATTTATAAATACTCTCTGTATCTTCTGCAACAATTACACTATCATCATCGACATCACAACTCATCGCTAATTTACGCTTAAGCTCCTTATCAAGACTTTTTTCACATCGTGCAACAAGAATCTGCGGTGAAATCCCTATGCGTCTAAGCTCCTGCACAGAATGCTGTGTAGGCTTTGTCTTTAGCTCTCCTGCTGCACGCACAAGAGGAATAAGAGTAACGTGAATAGAAATCACTTGTTTGTTTCCTAATTCGTGTTTCATCTGTCTCATAGCCTCAAGATAGGGCATACCCTCTATATCCCCAACGGTTCCTCCAAGCTCAACAACAAGAAAATCGCTCTCTTCTCCTGCACATTTAATACGCGCTTTAATCTCATCAACAATATGTGGCACAATTTGAATAGTTTTGCCTAAATACTTACCCTTACGCTCTTTATCAATCACAGACATATAAATCTGCCCAGTGGTAAAATTATTTTTCTTATGAAAATCTTTATTTAAAAATCGCTCATAATGCCCTATATCCAAATCTGTTTCCGCACCATCACAAGTTACAAAAACCTCTCCGTGTTCCAAAGGGCTCATTGTGCCCGGATCAACATTAATGTAAGGGTCAATTTTAAGAATTGACACATCATATCCACTATGCTGAAGCAAAGTTGCTATCGAAGAAGAAGTGATACCTTTGCCAAGAGAACTTAAAACGCCTCCAGTTACAAAAATATATTTAACTACCATTCTCTATCCTTGTATATTTTTGAATGAATCATAATGAATTAGGAGTTAAAAGCTTGTTAATTTACTTTTTTTGTATTTTCTCGCTTATAATAACACTGAAACTTTATCATATATTGTTATATCATTTTATTAAGGAGATTACATTGCAGAATACTTTCATCATTTTATTTATCTGCCTCTTTATTTGTTTTTATACTCTACCAAGCATTATTTTAGCAATACTTCAAACTAGACATATCAAAGCAGAACTGCGCAAACCAGCTGTCCTTTTAGAATCTGAAGATTATATATTGGCAGGAAAATATGCCCTTGCCTCACTTCACCTTGATATATTTTCAAAAATTGTTGAAGCTCTTGTATTTATTGGGTGGGTAAGCTTTGGCTTATATATGCTTAATTCTCAAATTGAAACATTCTTAACACACATAAACCCCCTGTGGCAAGGTGTCATTTTAGTGCTAAGATTTATGCTTATAGAAGGTGCTATCAATCTCCCTTTTTCTATTTATAAAACTTTTGGACTTGATAAAAAATTTCATTTTAGTAACCAAACACCGAGCATTTTTATCGCAGACTTATGTAAAACATTACTTTTAAGCCTTATCCTTGGTGGTATTGTGGCTACTCTCTTAATTTTTATTATAGAAAATGTATCGCTATGGTGGATTGTAGGATTCATTGTATTGCTTGCTGTGGTGATTTTAGCAAATTTTA
Source organism: Helicobacter japonicus (assembly GCF_000762845.2). Lineage (GTDB taxonomy): Bacteria > Campylobacterota > Campylobacteria > Campylobacterales > Helicobacteraceae > Helicobacter_C > Helicobacter_C japonicus. The sequence goes on from NZ_JRMQ02000003.1 coordinate 119,211, forward strand.
TTTATCCTACACTGATTGCACCATTATTCAACACATTTACCCCACTTGATGATGATAATCTCAAATCACGTATAGAATCTTTACTCAATAGCATAGGCTTTAAAAGCAATGGTATCTTTGTAATTAATGCCTCAAAACACGATGGGCGGCTCAATGCATATTTTGGTGGGCTAGGAAAAAATAAACGCGTAGTGCTTTTTGACACTTTGCTTGATAAAATTAGTGCTGATGGGCTTATTGCAATTTTAGGACACGAATTAGGACATTTCAAACATAATGATATTTTTAAAAATATCATTATTATGGCGTGTGTGCTTTTTATGCTTTTCTTTGTTGTAGGACATTTACCACTACAACTTTTTGATGCACTTGGTTTAACATATAATGGGGCAAGTATATTGATTATGATGATTCTTATCTCTCCTATTATTAGCTTTTGGTTTATGCCTATTATTGGCTATTTTAGCCGCAAGGCTGAATATGCTGCTGATGAGTTTGGGGCAGATATTTCAAGCAAACATTGCCTTGCAAACGCACTCGTGCGTCTTGTAAATGAAAACAAAAGCTTCCCAAGCTCACACCCTGCATATATTTTCTTTTATTACACTCACCCACCACTTTTACAAAGGCTTAAAGCACTTGATTATGAAATCTAGCATTGATGAACTTCTACAAACTGCTACTATTGAGCTTTCATCGGTTGCTAAAACTCTCTCTTTAAAGCCAAGATTTGAGAGTGAGATTCTCTTAAGCTTTGTGTTAAAAGTGCCTCGCATTTACCTACACACACATAGCACACAATATATTGAAACTGCCCTTAAAGAGCATTTTTTTTCACTTATTGCCTTGCGCAAAAAAGGCACACCCATTGAATATATCACACAAAATGCAAGTTTTTATGGTTATGATTTTTTTGTGAATCCAAACGTGCTCATACCGCGTCCTGAAACAGAAATACTGATTGATAAAGCAAGAGAGATTATTCACGCATATCATATCCACTCCATAGCAGAAATAGGTATAGGCTCTGGTATTATCACTACAACACTTGCTCTACTTGAACCACAATGCCGCTTCTTTGCAACAGATATTAGTCAAAAAGCTCTCCAAGTAGCACAAAAAAATATCGCTACTTTTGCACCAAATGCGGATATTACACTTCATCACTGCTCAATCCTTCCTGCAAATGCGCCCCATTTTGAACTTCTTATTAGCAACCCTCCTTATATTAGCGAGGATTATCCCATAAGCAAACCGCTTCTTTATGAACCCAAAGTTGCTCTTTTTGGTGGAAAAGACGGCTTAGATGTATATAAGGAAATTCTTAAAGAAATCAAAAAACGCAAAAATATATGGCTTCTCTGTGAAATGGGCTTTAACCAAAAAGAAGCCATAAGCACATTGCTCCAAGATGCAAAAGATGTAGCATTTTACACAGATTTAAGTGGTTTAGATAGAGGCTTTAGTGCATATTTTGCTTGAACTATGATGTCTTTTAGTAGTTATACTTTAATCGCCCTCTTGAAAAATCAATTAAATCTTGCATACTTTGCATAAATGGTGGAAATGTTGCACTCGCAATCTCAAAGATTCTAAAGCTTGTTAGTGCATCGGCATACGCACGATGGGATACAGGTGTATATATGCCTAAAAGTTCATTTAAATAAGAGAGCGCATATCGCTTAGAAGGAATTGTTTTTTTTGCGAGTTCAATCGTGCAAATCTTAGGATTAAGTAAGCCAAAAAGCCCACATTGACGCAAATGGTAATCCAAAAATGTATAATCAAAATTAACATTATGCGCTACAAATACACCATTACCTAAAAATTCCCTAAAGTCTTTCAATACTTCGCCCCTACAAGGAGCTTGAGCAATATCTTCGAAAGTAATGCCTGTTAATTCTGTGATATTTTCTGGCACAAATGGTGCGTATATGTAACTCTCAAAAGTTTCTATAATCTTGCCTCTACGCACTTTAAGCGCACCAATTTCTATAATATCGCTACTTTGGGGCTTTGAGCCATTTGTCTCGATATCCACAAAAACTAAATCTCCCTCTTGCCACGCAATCTTATCTGTCATAAGGCTAAACAACACTTCATCATTTCTCTCCTCTCTGTATAAAGGTGCGCCTGCACCTTTAAGAATCTCAAGTTCAGATTCTATGTCTGTATAAAGCCCCCCTATATTCTTTACATAAGTATAAAATTGTGCCTTATTCATAGGCTTTTGACGAAGTTTTTCAAAAAGTTGAGGATAAGTCATAAATTCTATCTAAGCGCAGCAATGGCTTTGGTATAATCAGCTGAACCAAAAACAAAACTCCCAGCTACAACCATATCAATTCCTGCTTCTTTTAATACAGAAATATTCTTATCACTCACGCCCCCATCAATCTCAAGCAAACATTGAGGATTTAATCTATCACGCATTGCCTTAAGATTGCGCAATTTTTCAACACTTGAAGGAATAAAACTCTGTCCGCCAAAACCCGGATTCACACTCATAAGCAACACCAAATCAACATCGGGTAAAATATATTCTAAAAGCTTCTCGCTTGTATGTGGGTTAAGCACTACTCCTGCCTTGACACCATTATTTTTAATATACCAAATAAGGCGATGTAAATGTTGCACTTCCTCAAGATGCACACTTATAAATGCAGGTTTTAAGGGCAAAAACAAATCCACAAAAAATGGCACATTTTTTACCATAAGATGAATATCAAGGGGCTTTGAAGCAACCTTGGCTATACTTTCTACCACACAAGGACCCATTGTGAGATTTGGCACAAAATGCCCGTCCATTACATCAATATGCACATAATCACACCCAGCCACACAAATATTCTCTACTTCTTCGCCAAGCCTTGTAAAATCAGCTGAAAGCACACTTGGGGCTACAAGTATTTCTTTTGCTTTTTGTATATCTTGTGCCATAAATATTCCTTTTGTTATTATTTCTTGTCCTTTATAGAATCTTGATATCCCATTGTATCACAACCAACCACACAAACTTTAATTTTATCTCTATAAGGCTATAATATCCCTTTAATCTTTAAAAGGAATCCTATGCCTATATCTCACTTTTTTGCACCTTTGCTTGGACTATCCACACCTACCCTCATTTATCCACATACATTGTTACAACCTCCTACACCTTTTATCCCCTATGGTTTTAAGATTCCCGCTCAAAACATAGAATCTCCGCACAACCCTAAAGCCATTGTAATTTTTGTAGGTGGATTCTGTGATACGATTATGTGTGCAGTGTATAAAAATTTTATAGAATTTAATGAGAAATCGTGCTTTAAAATCTATGCAAGTTTTAAATCTCAAGCTCTTTTTAGTGCGTGGTTACCACTTTTAGCTACTTATCAATTACCTATTTTTGTCATTGCACATTCTTGGGGTGCAAGCAATTTTTACAAAGCCCTATGTAATATGCACGCACATAATGTATCCTTACATTATCTTCTTACACTTGACCCTGTTGGTTATCATCAGCCAAAGATACGACCTCAACATATTAGATTCTGGGAAAATGTCTATATCACCCAAAAATACACACATTTATGTCGCCCAAACATCATTGCACTCATCGGACACGCGTGGAATACTATTAATGTAAGCGATAATAATATCCCTCTGCACAAGCCTATTCATCACGCAAAAATTACTCAAATGATTGAATCAACACATTTTGAAAGCGAACTTACAAAAATCATACGAGTTTAATACTAAAATGCTATAATCCTAAGCTAAAGCGTATTTTGGAGTATAAAATGATAAACATAATTATTGACACACTAAGAGAATCTGCGTTGCGTATAGACACGCTTCTTAAGCAACAAAGTGGTGGTTATTTACAAAGCACGAATGCAAGCGGAGATATGCAGCTTGAAGTCGATGTAGAAGCGGATAAAATTTTTCAAGATTCTTTACTTGAATTGCCCTGTGTAAAGGCAATTTGTAGTGAAGAGCAAGAAAAAATTTGTCCCTCACATTATACAGATGCGCCATACATTGTTGCTTATGACCCGCTTGATGGTTCTTCACTTATTGATAGCAATCTAAGCATAGGAAGTATTTTTGGCATATATAATGAAGAATTAAGCGCAAAACATCTTATTGCAAGTGGATATATTATTTATGGACCACGACTTGAAATGGTAATTGCTCAAGAGCAAGTATTACATTATCGTTATGATGGTATGCAATGGCGCAATTTAGGTGCATTGCAACTCAATACAAAAGGAAAAATTAACGCACCCGGTGGCACACAGAAACATTGGGAAAATAAACACAAAACGATGATAGAATCTTTGTTTGCGCAAGGTTATCGTTTGCGTTATTCTGGTGGTATGGTGCCAGACCTCCATCAGATTCTCATTAAAGGTGGCGGACTTTTTAGCTATCCTGCTACAAGTGATGCACCTAATGGCAAACTTCGCAAACTCTTTGAAGTATTCCCACTTGCATTTATATATGAAAAAGCAGGAGGATTTGCAACCAATGGCACACAAAGACTTTTAGAGCTTGGAGTAGAACATATACACGAGAGTTGCCCCTGTTTTTTTGGAAGCAAAGAAGAAATGGAACTTGTGAGAAAAATCTATGAATGAAACAGAAAATACACAAGCATTTAATGCACAAACCACAGAATTAGGACAAAATGGCAATTTTGAAGAAGTTTTGCAAGAGAAAATAAACCTTTTACAACAATGCCAACGCAATAAATCCCTTACAACTTGCTCTTTATGCGAATCTTTGATTGGCTGTAAGCTACGCAATGAATATGTCAAGGCTGTCTATGAAAGTATGTCAAAGGGACAACACGGCGATTTTGATTTTAATTAGATTCTAAAGGAGTTTTATGCAAACAAAAACCTATATTACTTCACCTATTTATTATGTCAATGATGTGCCGCATATTGGGCATTCTTATACAACTTTTTTATGCGATATGCTTAAAAAATTCTATCAACTTCAAGGACAAGATGTGCTTTTTACAACAGGCACAGATGAGCACGGACAAAAAATTGAACAATCCGCGCAAAAACATAACCTAGACCCTCAATCTTATGCTGATAAAATTAGTATAAGATTTAAAGAATTATGGAATGAATTTAACATAGATTATGATATTTTTGTGCGCACCACAGATAATGCACATTGTATAAGTGTGCAAAAAGCTTTTGAAATAATGTATGCAAAAGGAGATATTTATAAAGGGAGCTATGAAGGGCATTATTGTATTTCGTGTGAAAGTTTTTTTACTCAAACACAGCTTGGTTCTAACCAATCTTGCCCTGATTGCGGTAAAGCTACACAAGTCGTGCAAGAAGAAAGCTACTTTTTTGCTTTGAGCAAATATCAAGAGAGACTTTTAGCACATTTTGCCAACAATCCCTCAATGATACTGCCCAGCTTTTATCAAAACGATATTATAAAATTTATAAAGGAAGGGTTAAACGACCTCTCAATCACACGCACGAGTTTTGAATGGGGTGTGCCACTCCCGCATAATCCTGCGCGCAAAGATGACAAAAAGCACGTAATGTATGTGTGGCTTGATGCCCTTTTGAGCTACTTAAGCCCTCTAGGCTATCTTTCAGATAATGCAAAAATGCCTTATTGGGAAAATGCTATACATTTTGTTGGTAAAGATATTTTGCGCTTTCACGCAGTGTATTGGTTAGCATTTTTGATGAGCCTTGAGCTTCCTTTGCCTAAGCATATCTATACACACGGCTGGTGGACAAGAGATGGTGCAAAAATGAGTAAAAGTATTGGCAATGTGATTAATCCAAAAGAAGTAGCTAGTGCCTATGGTGTAGAATCTTTGCGTTATTTTCTTTTACGCGAAATGTCTTTTGGTCAAGATGGAGACTTTAGTCAAAAAATCTTTATTGAACGCATTAACGCTGAATTAAGCAATGATGTAGGTAACCTCCTAAATCGCCTCATTGGTATGAGCGAAAAATATTTTGCACTTGAAGTAGATTCAAGACAAGTAGAAAATTTTTTTACCCCTGAACTCAATGAGTTAAGAAATATTATTACCAGAGCACAAGAAAAAATGTTTGCTATGCAGCCTCATCGTTATATTGAAGAGTTGTGGAAGGCTTTTGGGTTAGGCAATAGTGTCGTTACCAAATACGAGCCTTGGAATCTTATGAAATCCCAACAAACAGAAAAAGCAATGGCATTACTTGGCTTAATCGCTAATATTTTAGCCCAAAGTAGCCTTTTACTTTATCCGATTCTACCCCAAAGTGCAAATAAAATTGCTCACGCACTTAACTTCAAAATAAATGCGCAAACCTATAAAGATCTCATCCAGCAAAAACAACTTCTTACTATTTTCAAACTGAATAAAATCTCTCCTCTATTCCCCAGAATAGAATCTCCTCTCCCTCAAGATTCTTCAATAAATAAATCTAAAATAATAGATTCTAAAAACACATCTCAAGTTGGCATTATTGATATTAAAGATTTTAGCAAAATCGATATACGCGTAGGAACAATAATAGAATGTGTTGCAGTAGAAAAAAGTGAAAAGCTCTTAAAACTAATGGTAGATATTGGTGAAGACAAGCCACGTCAGATTCTATCGGGGATTGCACAATATTATAGTCCGCAATCTCTCATTAACAAGCAAGTATGCCTTATTGTAAATCTCAAACCTGCCAAACTTATGGGACAAATAAGTGAGGGAATGATACTTGCTAGTAAAGATGAAAATGGCTTATCTCTTCTTGGTGTGGATAAAACACAAACCAATGGAAGCAAGATTAGCTAGAATCTTCTTTTGAGGGGAGCAAGTGAGGGTTAATGAGGTTGTAGAAATCACTAGAGGCACACTTCTTAATACGCCATCTATTACAATGTTTTCGCGCATAATCTGTGATGTAGAGCAGATTCAAAAAGGTGATTTATTTATCGCATATCAAGCAGATTTATCGCATATCACACAAGCCATTCAAGCTGGAGCGTATGGCATTATTTGCGAAGAAAAAATAAAAATTAATGATGATGAAATAGCCTATATTATGGTAGAAAATATGCAAGATTGCCTTATACGCCTTATTCGCTATAAACTTTTGGCAAAAAATATTGCATTTGCTCCTTCATTATCTCCTATTGAAGAATCTATTGCACAAAATATCATCAATGATGAAAGGGTGCTTTTTTTTAATGATAATCTTCATATACTTATTGAGCTTCTCAATAATGAATCTATTGCATTTATTTTTACACATAATCCTCACATCACAGAGCTTGGATTTAATACTATTCAAGCTAATACCCCAAAAGAACGACCTTTTTTAGTGCTCTCACACACACTTTTTGACAGCACGATTTTACATAAAGATACACACTATCGCATTAGTCTCCCTAAATTATTTTTTAATGAGCTAAGCACAATACTTCATCTCTGTGAGCAAGAAAATATCACGTATTCTCTTAGTCAGTTTAAGCAGATTCCATTTTTTAAGCCTAATTTTCTTAATACTTTTGGCAAAATCATAGAATATGGGCAAGCCTCTAAAGTTGCTATTGCCGAAAAAGACATAGAACAATTTAAACGTTATATGGCATATATTGCTAATAATGCAACTTGGGGGAAGATTCTCTTTCTTGTGCCTTGTGTATATGTCGATATTTTCAGTCAAATTACCCAAACTTTTGGCTACGACACACAAGAAGAGTTATGCAATTATATTCATCGTGAGGATTTTAATTTTGCCCTCATTTTAGGAATCGACGATGATACCCTTACACACGCACTCAACACAAATTATAAACAAATCCTAGAGCCAGATTTATTTTCAAGTTTTCTCAGTGAGGAGCAAGTTTGAGTGATTTTTTTGATTATGCAACAAAAAAAGCGCAGCATATCACTCAAGCAAAAAATATTGCGCCACTTTTAGCACAAATTACCACCTTGCCTACTATTCCTGCCGAATTTTATAGTGATAATGGCATTCATATCCGAGCCCTTGATACACATCTGTATGCCAAACATCAATATGAAATCAATGAACTTGCTCACAAACTTAAACCTTGGCGCAAGGGACCATTTTTTTTATTTGATACACATATTGATAGTGAATGGCAAAGTTTTATCAAATGGCAGATTCTTAAACCTCATTGCAATTTAAGTGGTAAAAAGATAGCCGATGTAGGTTGTAACAATGGCTATTATATGTTTGAAATGCTTCTTCACAATCAAAAAGCTATGCCAGAGAGTATTACAGGTTTTGACCCAAGTGGTATTTTTAAAGCACAATATGATTTTATTAATCACTTTATTAATGCTCCATTGCATTTTGAATTACTTGGCGTTGAGGATTTAGCAACGTTTGCTCAAGCACACAAAAGTCCTTTTGATATGATTTTTTGTCTTGGTGTGCTTTATCATCGCCTTGATCCTATAAGCACACTTAAAACTCTCTATCAAGCCCTTAATAGTGGTGGAGAACTAATTTTAGACACACTTATTTATGAGAGTGAGAGTGAAATTTGCCTAAGCCCAGCCAAAAGCTATGCTAAAATGTCAAATGTCTATTTTATCCCAAGTGTGAGCACACTTAAAGGGTGGTGTGAGAGGGCAAAGTTTTCTTCTTTTGAAGTTCTTGGTTTTAAGCCCACAACCACACAGGAGCAACGACATACCCAATGGGTAGATTCCCAAAGTTTGGATTCATTTTTGAATCCTACTCAAACACTTACTATAGAGGGCTATCAAGCTCCTTTGCGAGGATATTTTAAAGTTAAAAAACACTAAAAAGGATATGGTTATGATAGATGATGACTATGAAGAAAATACGAATGTCCCCCTTGAAAATGATGAGTTAATCGTATGTGCTGAAATGTCCCCAAATATAGTAGGGGAATTGCTTGAACTCTATCGCAATAAAGCTGTAGTGAAATTTACGCCAAATGAGCGTATGACAATGGACGAAAGCAAAATGATTCACGCAGGATTTGTTTTTAATTCAGCAAGTTTTGCAGCTATGGCAGCGATTAATAAAAAGTATAGTGTGCTTATTGCAGCTGATGTAAAATTTTTAGCTCCCATTGAGCTAGGACACGAAGTCATCTTTAAAGCGGAAGCTATTCAAAGTGATACAAAAAAATGCGAAGTAAAGGTGGAGGGATATTTGCTTGATATTAAAATTTTTGATTCCCTCTTTCATATTGCCGTATTTGATAAAAAAATCTTTAAATTACGTTTTAAAGATGAAAATTAGTCATTCCATAACTTGAGAGCAGATTCTATATCAATATGACAATATCCTAATGGATTTTTCTCTAAATACTTTTGATGATAGGATTCTGCAGGATAGAAATTTTGTAATTGCTCAACCTCTGTAACTGCTTTTGCATTATGCTTTTTTTCCCATTGTCTAAGAGATTCTCTAATGATACTCTCATCGCTTTCACGCACAAAATACACACCATTGCGATATTGTGTGCCAATGTCATTTCCTTGAAAATTTAATGCACAAGGGTTGATAATAGATAAAAATCTCCCCACAATCTCACGCAAAGGAAGTAGATTCTCATCATAATACAGCTCCAAAGCTTCCGCTGCTCTGCTGTTGCCACTACATACAAATTCATAGCTTGGATTCCTAACTGCACTATTAGCATAGCCTACTTGTGAATAGAGTGTGCCTTTAAGTTTATCAAAATAGCCTTGTATGCCCCAAAAACACCCACCTGCAAGATAAATTACTGCCATATATCACCTCTAAGCTTATAAGTGTAAAAAAAGTTATTCTAAGATATAATTGTGTCTTTGCTGTTTATACAAAGGAGAAACAGGTGCAACATTTACTCAAATCTCTTCCTAAAGTTGATACTCTACTTGCTCATAACGAACTCAAAATGTTTCAAAAATCTACACTTCTACCTATTATTCAATCACATTTATCGTTGCTACGTGAAAATATATCCTCAAATACTTTTTCACCTAAAGAATTAGAATCTGCCCTCAATGAAATTATCCCTGCAATTAAAGAAAAGGCTATTAAAGCGACTAATCCCACACTCACACGAGTGATTAATGCCACTGGCGTGGTGATTCATACAAATCTTGGGCGCAGTGTCTTTTCTTCAGAAATCCTTGATGAGATCACGCCTTTTTTGAAGAGTTATCACACACTTGAGTATGATTTAGCTAAAGGCAAAAGAAGTGAGCGATATACTCATACCACACAGATTCTATGTGAAATGTTTGGTTGCGAAGATGCACTTTTAGTCAATAATAACGCTGCAGCAGTGTTTTTAATCCTCAACACCTTTGCAGCCCATAAGGAAGTGATTATTTCTCGTGGAGAGCTTGTGGAAATCGGAGGAAGTTTTAGAATCCCAGAAGTGATGAAAAGTGCTTCAAGTATCCTCTGCGAAGTCGGTGCGACAAACAAAACACATCTTAGGGATTATGAAAATGCAATTAATGAACAAAGTGCGATGATTATGAAAGTCCATCAAAGTAATTTTAAACAAATTGGCTTTGTAAAGCAATGCCATATCAAAGAAATCATACATCTTGCACGAAAACACCAACTTATTGACTATTTTGATTTAGGAAGTGGGCATATAGGTGCGCTTCCTCTAGCAGATGAGCCAAGTGTGCGCGAGATTTGCAAATATAAACCCTCGCTTCTTAGCTTTAGTGGCGATAAGCTTTTAGGAGCGGGACAAGTTGGCATTATCATCGGTAAATCACAGCTTATTGCGCAATTAAAAAATAATCAGCTTTTACGCGCTTTAAGGGTAGATAAATTTAGCATTCTTGCATTGCAAGCAACACTCAAAGCATACCAGCATAAAGAGTATCACAAAATCCCAACTTTTGCTATGCTCAACTCTAGCCCTAAAGAGCTAGAATCTAAAGCACAAAATCTTGCAGAGCGCATACAGAGATCGCCAATTGCTAAAAAGATTGATATAAAAGTGCTACCTCTGCACTCATTAGCAGGTGGAGGAAGTCTCCCACATTTATCTTTTGATTCTTTTGGACTTTCACTTCAAGCAAAATACTTACAAACACGAGATTTTGAATCTGCCTTGCGAAATTTAGGATTAATTACTTGTTTGCAGGGAGAAAGGATACTCCTTGATATGCGCACTCTCTTAGCAGGTGATGAGGAGCGCATCGTAGAAATCCTTTTACAAGTGCTATCACAAAAAGATGATACCTTACCATCATCTCATTAAAGGATAGAGTATGAATGAGGGGCAAAATGATATTATTATTGGCTTAGCTGGACATATTGACCACGGAAAAACAACCCTTATTAAAGCACTCAATGGTTTTGATGGCGATACCCTCAAAGAAGAACGACAAAGGGGTATTACGCTTGATTTGAGCTTTTCACATTTGAGTTTGCCCTCACGCAATGTCGCTTTTATTGATGTGCCCGGACACGAAAAACTTGTAAAAAATATGATAGCAGGGGTATTTGGCATTGATATTTTACTTCTTGTTGTGGCTGCAAATGAAGGTATTATGCCCCAAACTATTGAGCATATAAAAATTGCGGATTTGCTTGGTATTAGCACTTGTATATGTGTCATCACAAAAATTGATACACTAAGCAACCCGCAAAATGAAATCAAAACTTTAGAATCTGCACTTATAGAACAATTTAAATCTTGTGATATGCGTCTAAAAGAATGTATTCCACTTTCTTTACACAAAAAAGCAGAAAACACAAAAGAAATTGCTTATCTTAAAGCACTCCTTAACTCTGTGCCAAAGCCTCAAAAAACAGATTTTGGCTTGTTTTTATATTATATTGACAGAAGTTTTAGTATTAAAGGTGCGGGTTGTGTCGTTACAGGAAGTGTATTAAGTGGTAAATGCTCCATTGGAGATAAACTTTATCTTTATAATATTAAACAAGAAGTCGCTGTGCGTGGTATCCAAATGCACGATGAAAGCACTACACACGCTACACCCTCTCATCGTGTCGCACTCAATCTCTCACAAGTAAGCCATAACAACATAGAAAGAGGTTTTCTTATCGCACCAAAAGGCTATTTGCGTGGATTTGATAGCATTGATGTTGGAATCTTTGGCGAAATTAAGCACAATAGCATTTATCAATTTTATTTAGGTAGCTCAAAACTCAATGCCAAAGTGCAGATTTTGCAAGAAGAATCTTGTCCTCATAGCTTTGGCACAAAGACACTTACCCTCGCTACACTTACTTGTGATAAACCTATATTTAGTATATTTTCACAACATTTTATTCTTAGGAATGATGAGGGCACATTGTGCGGAGGTGTGGTTTTAAACCCAATTATCGACCCTATCAAAAAACATACAAAAATTACCTTACTTAAAGCCCTTGCACAGAAAGATTTTCACACTGCCTTTACACTTTTAACACAGATTCATAAAAAAGGTTTTGGACTTGTAAGTTCTACTCAAAGATTCTGCCTTAGCCATACTCAAAGCCTAAAAATCGCCCAGGGGCTAGAGAAAATCTTTATTGATGAAAAATCACTCACTCTCTATCCCTTGTCGCAAGTAGAATATCTTAAAACTCATATTTTAGAAATTTTCTCACATAATAAATCTGCTCTTCTCTCTGCTCAAAGTCTCACTCTTAAATTAAAATGGGCAAGCCTTGGGCTTTGTCAGAGGGCATTTGATGAGCTTTTAGATGAAGGACAAGCCATATATAAAAATGGATTATACCTCTCGCGTTGGTGTCAGATTAAAGATATTAAAACTTATGTCCAAGAACGCATACTTGAGATTCTAACCCAAGCCCATTTTGCACCACTTGCACCTTATAATATTTATGAGCAACTTGATATTGATAAAAAAGTAGGTGATGAGGCTTTAAAAAATCTCACTCAATCCCACAAAGTCGTGCGCATTACACATAATCTCTTTGTTACCTCATCTGCTCTTAAATCTATGATAACCCTGATGCGTGAGATTATTCACACACATAGCTATGTCGATGTGAATCTATTAAGAGAACACACACATTTAAGCCGCAAATACCTCATCGGCTATCTTGAATACTTAGATAAATTTGATGACATACAATGCCTTGAAAACAAACGCACTTTAAAATACAATCAAAAGGGATATTAATGCACTTTGCTCCTATCCACCTTGACTTTTTAGCTAATTTTCCACAAAATGAAGAAGCAAATGCACTTTTAGCTAATACATTTGCTAATCCAAATACTTTTGATAATGCCTTTCTTGCTTCTTTCAAAACAGATTCTACTGCTTTAGCACATTTTTTTAACGCAACTCGTGCTTTAGCTTTTGATTATAGCTGTGGTGAGTTTTTATCACTTTTTTGTTCCCTATCTATACATAATTACCACATTGCCTTAGCTCCTAGCCTCTCTCAACAAAGCTTTTATGCAGGCAAACAATTTCACGCACTCTCTCCCAAATCACTCTCTTTTTTATCTTTAAATCAAGATGCCATTATAGAGCACATACAACCCTTGCAAAGCACTTCAGGACACATCGCCTTTTTTATTCCACTTATCAATCAAGATTTACTCACAACGAATCCTATACAAACCCTCATTGACGAGATTGTATCACTTTATCCAAATGCACTCATCTTTTGTGATATTTCACTTTTTGTAAGCTCCCTCACGCAAGAATATCTTAGCTTTTTGCACTCTCTTAAAAATCCACAAGTATGTTTTATTTGTAATGGTGAAAGTATTGGCTTAATGCGTAAAAACGCCTTTATCCTAAGTTTTGCACAAGATTTAAATCCTGCACTTAAAGCCTATAACGATACCCAGCTTTTGCGCCCTCATCTTTTTAAAGCCGCACTTAAAGCCTTAAAAGATATACTCGCTTCTCCTCAAAGCGCAGATTCTAAAGAGTATTTTTTTGAATCCTTGCAAAAACAATTACAAGATGATATTGCACTTTTTGCCCCTCTTGCCTTTAATGCGCCAAATACTCTTGCTCTGCGCTTTAAACATATTAAGGCGCGACCTTTAATCCAAAGCCTACAAATAGAGGGAATTTATGCTATTAATGGACAGGATTGCCTTTTTGGCAATGCCAAACCCTCGTTTGTGCTTGAATCTATGGGATATAAAGAAGCACAATGCCGAGAATTGCTAAGCATAAGCTATACAAAACTGGAAAATATAGAATCTATCACTCAAAGTATAGCTTCTGCATATTTGCAACTGCGACAATTCTCATAAGATTCTAAAAATCATTTTGAAAGGAAAATAATGATAAATTTCACACAAGCCCTTAATTTAGGAACATCTTTACCGCATATCACACACACTTGCACATTGCCTCTTTTTAAATCTTGTGGCAAGATTCTTGCAAAAGATATTATTGCTACGCGTCCGCTTCCTGCATTTGATAATTCTGCAATGGACGGCTATGCTATTTTACTGCAAGATTATGAAGGCGTTTGTAATAATCTTGGCAAGATTCTCGCAGGAGATAAGGCGGAGCATTTAACCTTAACACCCGGACACACTTATAAGGTAATGACAGGTTCAATGCTCCCACACAATACTCAAGCGGTTGTGCAAATTGAAATGGCGCAAGATTCAAATGGCAGAGTAAGCTTCCCAAATCCAAAACCACCTATAAAACAAGGGCAAAATATTCGTTTTCAAGGCGAGGAAATCGCGAAAAATTCACTTCTTTTACAAAAAGGCAAACGGCTTAATCATCTTGATTTAAGCATCATTGCTTCACAAGGTATAAGTGAGGTTGAAAGCTTTGTGCCGCTCAAAATAGGTATCTTTTCAAGTGGAGATGAGGTCATTGAGCCTCATCAAAACGCACAGCCTCATCAAATTTATAATACAAATGCCACAAGCCTTTATACATTGCTTAAGCAACGAGGCTATGAGTGTGTTTATCAGGGAATCTTAAAAGATAACAAACAAGCACTTTGTGAAGCAATTGAAAGATTCAGTGAATATGATGTTATCATAACAAGTGGTGGAGCGAGTGTGGGTGATGCAGATTTGATTAAAGAAGTGTTAAAATCGCAGGGAGCAAATTTTCTCTTTGATGGCATTAATGTCAAGCCCGGACGCCACCTCGCTCTTGCCACACTTGGCAAGACACTCATTATCCTACTCCCGGGCAATCCCTTAGCCTTGCTCCTTCATCTCCACACACTTATCCTGCCTATTTTAGAATCTTTGCAAGGAGGGGGTGCGTTTTATCCCCAAAGCCTCACGCTCAAAACAAGTATGCCTCTAAAACTTAAAGCTCAAACAACTTCTATAGTTCTCGGGCAATACAAAGATGAATACTTTATCCCCTATAATGGCGGAAAAATCGGCTCAAGCTCACTCACAAATATGTGGAAAAATAATGCCATTGCTCTCTTTGAAAATAAGGAATCCATACAAGAAAATACAGCAGTTAAGGTTATTTTGTATAATGCCGATTTTTGTGATATAATGAATTTTATCAATTAGATTCTCTTAGACTATCTAAAAGATAAAGGAGTAGCAATGACAAAACTCTTATTTGGAGTAAGTGATACACAAGAATGTCGCAGAGCAATTCAGACTATTATTAAATTCTTTGGGCATAGAGATGAAATTGAACTCACTCTCTTGCATGTAACGCCTGAAATTGTTGTATATGCTGAAAGTGGTATCGTAGATTATGGCACAATAGAAAATATCGAAAATGAAAAGTCAAATGCTATTCTTAATGAATTTGAATCTGCTTTCAATAAAGAGGGAATTGCGTGTCAAAAGATTCTAAAGACAGGTAATCCTATTGATGTAGTGCTTGAAATTGTTAATAACTATGATTTACTTATCATTGGTGCGAGTGAATCCTCACTCCTACATAGAATCTTTAATTCTCACCAAAATAGTTTTATTAATTCCTCTCCTATTCCGGTTTTGGTGGCAAAATAAGGAATATTTATGCGGGGGATTAGAAAAAATTTTTTTGCTTTAGGAATGCTAAGTAGCTGCCTCTATGGATCGCTTGAAGCACTAGAATTTGGCTCAATGGGTAATACTTCCGCAGCAATGGGTGGAGCTGGAGTAGCCTTAAAACATTCTGTATGGGGATTATACTATAACCCTGCACTTTTAGCAGCTGACCCACGTGTAAAAATGGGATATTCTTTAGGAGTTGGTTTAGAAGAACATAATCTTGCTGAAATTACCAAAATTGATATTAAAAATATGGCAGATACTGCAGAACGACTTGTTAATACTTTTGCGTCTGGTAGTGGAGCAAGTGCAGGTGAGGTTACAAATATAGTTAAAAATGCACTTGCCTCTGTATTACAAAGTCCTAATGGTGATGTCAAACAAGATTTAGCATCTTACCTCCAACAGCACCCTGATGGAAATTATAATGATTTGATACAAAGTGTGCTACAACAAGTGCAACAAAGTAGTGCGCTTACACCTGATCAAAAAAATATACTCAGCAGTATCGCAGGAAATATTGATTATGACCATCTTGACTTTAGTTCAAGCACAGGTGGAGGTGTAGGAGGGCTTTTGCAAAATATTACCATTGCAAAAGGTGGTGATAAAGGATTAGATAAAGCTGTAAATGATATCACTGCTGTTAAAAATATCTTTCAAGATAATAATCTCAATGTGGTAAGCCAAAATGGGGTGATTTTGCAAGTCTCCACTAAAACAATGAATGAAAGGCTTGGCTCACTTGGTGTAGCACTTTTTACTTCTTTATATTCAAGTATGTCAGTCAAAGCTGATGCTTCTCGTATGCGTCTTATCATTGATGGTGGCAATGGAAGTTATTATGAACTCACAGATAATGGCGATAGCTTTAGCTATAGCACTTCGACAAAAAGCGATTATGACAACTATTCACTTATTGCTTCATTAGATGGTAATTATCATAAGCTTATCGCTACAAGCTTTGTGCTTACTGAATTACCTGTAGGCTATGCACGCACTTTTTATCTCAAAAATGGTAATCTCAATATTGGTGTAACAGGCAAATTGATGAATGCTCTAAGTAGTCAAAATGAAATGTTTATCAATAAAAATATAGGCAAAAAAGAACTCACTGATTTTGCCTCACTTGATGGAGCCATCTCTTCAAATAATTTTGGCGTTGATATTGGTGCGCTTTATGAAATTGACTTTCCTGAATTTCGCTACCTTACTTTTGGGCTTGTAGCAAAAAATATTAACTCACCAACTTTTGAATCTACTTTTTCTAATATCACGATTAAACCACAATATCGTGTAGGTATTGGCTACAATTCAAGAAGGTTTAACCTTGCCTTTGATGCGGATTTAACCCCAAATGACCTTATTGCTTTTAGTAATATCAAACAACAAAGCCAAATGATTGGTGGGGGTATCGCCTTTGACTTTAGAGCCATTGATATGCGTGTAGGTGCAATGAAAGATTTACGACAAGATACAGGGCTTATCTTAACAGGTGGTCTAAATGTGCTAGGATTTTTGGATATTGCCTTACAAACAAGCACAAATTTTACTCGTGTAGAAAATATACCTATCCCACAGTATCTTAATATCCGTGTAGGCGGAAGCTTGAGCTTTTAGATTCTCTCATCTACCCTTATTCGTAGCCCACACCACAGAGATACAGACCCTGCGGTGCAATAGGATAATGATAATATTGCTTTTTTGCCAAAAGCTGCTCTTTAAGATTTATAAGACTCATCTCACCTCTACTCACGCTTAAAGCCGCACCTACCATAAGCCGCACTTGAGAGCGCAAAAAGCCATTTCCACGCATATAGACAACCCCCATATCTTGATAATGATAAAATCTTATGTTAAAAATCTCTCGCATATCATCTTTTGTATATGAGCCATTTTTCTTAAAAAATGTAAAATTATGTGTTCCTTTAAAAAGATTGAGTGCCGCACAAAAACGCGACAAATCGCCTATTTTCTCATAACTCACATATGCTGAAGCAAAAGGTGATGGGCGTTTATTTGAAAGTAGAAAACGATACGCACGCCATTTTGCATCAAAACGTGGATGAAAATGTGAATTTACTTTATGAAGTGAGCGTATCATAATATGAGGATAAAGTTTTGTATTTAAAAGAGAAAGTAAAAAATGCTTGTCATAGGTATGAATATGTGCATTATGAAAACTAATCACCTGTGCAGTGGCATGCACACCTTTATCTGTGCGTGAAGCACCTAGAATCTCCCCACTAATTCCCACACGCAAAAACGCTTCCTGTAATGCCCCCAACACACTTTTTTTATGTTTTTGTAACGCAAAGCCACAAAATGCACTTCCATCATAGGCAATCACCGCCTTATACTGCTGCATTAATAAAACTTTGTAATGATTTTTTTATACAACCCAAAGCTTACGCCAAACCACAACAATGGGAAAATTACCATACCTGTGAGTGGAAAATGGTCAGAGATAATATGCATACAAATAAAATATAATGCAACCGCAGCAATGACATAAAAATAAGACATATTAGAGTGGAATCGCGGATTTGCGATGCTAAAAAGTGGGATAAGAAAAATCGAAACCAAAGGAAAAAGCGAAACAAGCACAGCTTGAGCAAGTTTGCGTGATTTTTGATGGGTATTTGAATCAAAAGCATCGTGCCAATATTCAAATAAATCATAACCCCTAAGTTGTGGCTCACTCACATTTTGGCGCACACTCATCTGCTCATAATCGACTCTTTTAATTTCATCGGGTGCAGCAAAATATGAACTCCCCTTTGTGAGATTAAGCTCAAAAAGCCCTTGATTATTATTTGTCCTACCCTCTTCTGCAACAATAAATGTGTCTCCCTCAAAACCATTTTCTGAAAATAAAATGAGATTCTTATACACGCGATTTTGCACACTATCAACATACACAAGCCAATCACCAAGCTTTTGTCCAAATTCACCGGGTTTAATATTGACATCAATATCTGCCCGTTTTTGTGCCACAAAATTTTTAGAAGCACTATTAGCAAGTGGGAGCATAACGAAAGAAAACACAAAAAGAATAATCGTGGCAAGGAGAATAATAGGTAAAAAGAATCTCACTATATCAGCTGGTTTAGCTCCAAGTGAAAAACATACCATAAGCTCATATTCATACGCTAAACGCGATATTCCAAGCACTAAAGCAGCAAAAAATGTAATAGGAATAATAAAAAATAAGCTACTAGGCATAAGATACATAAATAATGTCCCCAAGTCTAAAAAGCTCATTTTTACCACATAAGTGCGCCCTGCAATATCAATAAGCAACACAACAGAAGCAATAAAAAAAAGTACGAAAAAAAAGGGAAAAAATACCTGTGCAAAAGACATAAAAAGATAACGTTTAAGCATAGAATCTCTCCCCATACTCAAACCATACAAAATGAAGTATCACTCCTATAAAGATAAAAAAACAAAAAGGAAGTTTTAACTCAAAAAGTGTGCGTTTAAAAATAAGATTTAAAAAAAGTGCATATATAAGAGCTGCGATACTCCCTAAAAAAACACTAACAAAAGCACTTGGTGCGCCAAAAGCAATACCTAAAGAGCTAAGGACAATAATATCTGCCTCACCAAGAATATCCTTATTAGCAAGAGACTGATAGAGAATCTTAAGGGTAAAAAATATTCCACCCACACCAAAGCCTAAAAGCACTCTATATATAAAACTCTCTTGTAAAAAAATACTTTCTAAAAACGCATATACCACACATACAAGAAGCAAGGAAAAATTAAGTGTATCGGGCAATGCCAGACATTTAATATCAATAATACCAAGAAGAAGTAAAAACATCAAAATTACATAAATAGCATTGATACCCTGCCACATAAGCACAACAAGAGAACATACAAAGAGAATTGCAAAATAGATTCTATAATATTTAGATGAAAAAATACTAGAGAATAAAGAGTTATTTTGCTCTGTATGAGCATACAAAGCAATAAGCACCACTGCTACAAAGCTATAACTCAAAGAAAGTGTAATAAAAATTGACATTGATGCCATTTTTGCCCTACCTCACTAAACCATCTTGCACATCAACAAAAAGACATTCTCCTAAACATTCACTACCTTCTAACACACCATTACATTTTCTAAAACGCCTAATAACTTGTTTGCTTCCTTCAAGCAAAGGAGCAACAATCACTCCACCTTCTTGTAGCTGATTAATAATTGCTTGAGGAATGCTCCTCGCACAGGCTGAAAACAAAATAGCATCAAATGGCGCATATTCTGCCCAGCCCTTTTGTCCATCATCAAGCTTAACAAAAATATTATGCGCTTGTAAGAGTTTAAATCTCTCACGCGCTTGAGTTAAAAGCTTATCAATACGTTCAATACTAAATACACGTCGAAAAAGATGGGAAAGCACCATTGCTTGATAACCACTTCCACAGCCAATTTCAAGCACAGAATCTCCACCATTTGGTGCAAGATATTCTGTCATTTGTGCCACCGTGAGCGGAGAGCTAATATATTGAGATTCTGCCATAGGTAATGCTCTTGTATCATAGGCTAAATGTGTAAAACCTGGAGGAACAAACTTTTCTCTATCCACCGCACAAAGAGCAGCAATGACTTTTGGTGAGAGAGGAAAAGTTTTTTCTATCTCATTACACATCTCTTGAGCGGCAAATCTATACATTTAGTTTATCTTTATATTTGTATTAATATATTTTCTTATACGGGAGGTCTCACTTATATCCACTTCACACGCTACAAAATGCTTTTTATCATTTTTATACACAATACCATAAGGTGTGATGATTGAACTCCCCTTTGCCATCATATCATTTGCACTATTGCTTGCTAAAACAAAGGCTTGATTTGCCACTGCTAATGCAGAGCAGAGAATCTCAAAGTGATTTTTGCGTGCCTTACCCCATTGCGCACTTACCAAAATCAAATCTGCACCCTTTATTTGCTCCCATAATTCAATGAAACGCAATTCAAAGCAAATCAAAGCAGCGCATTTAAGCCCATCAATCTCAAATATGCTAATCTCATCTTTTTCCCCTGCGGCAAAGTGCAGATGCTCATCACCAAGCGAAAAAAGCTTATGTTTGCTTTGTTTGTGAATCACTTCACCCTTGTGAAACACTTTGAGATTATTATAAAATTTCTTATTTTTTTCCTCAATCATTGTCGTAACAAGCGTATTTTTATATTTTGCGCTTGCTTCCAAAAGTCGCTCTGTTGCAAGTTTTGAAAATTCACTCGCTTCATTCATATGCTGATAAGCAAAACCACTTAATACAACTTCAGGTGTGCAGATAATCGCATTTTTGCCACATTGAGCAACAAAATCCTCTACCTGTTTAAGATTTTGTGCAAAATCTAGTCCTGTCTTGATTTGCATACTATATAATTTTTTAGAAATCATCGAAATTAAGACTCCCTTTTGAATAATTTGTAACCCGTGCCTCAAAGAAATTTGTTCTCTGTTCATTAAATTTCGCAAAATCATCTACCCATTTAATTGGATGTTTAGAATGATAAATTTCTCTAAAACCCACTGCTTGCAAGCGTCTATCTGCTAAATACTGAATATACTCACGTATAATATCTGATGTAAGACCCAAAACCTGCCCCTGCGTGATATATTCACCCCAACTTGATTCTATATCTACTGCCGTTTTAAACATTTCTATTACTTCCTCCTCAAGAGAAGGTGTAAATAAATGAGATTGTTCTTTGCGTAAAGAATTAATCATATTTTGAAACAAAAGTAAATGTGTTATTTCATCGCGTTGAATAAATCGTATCATTTGCGCAGAACCAAGCATTTTTCCACTTCGTGCAAGAGTATAAAAAAATGAGAAGCCACTATAAAAATAAATACCTTCTAGAATCTGATTAGCAAACATCGCCTTCAAAAGATTTAATTCATTCGGATTCTCTGCAAGAGACATATATACGCTCGCAATATAATCATTCTTGCTTCTAAGCTGCATATCTACACGCCACATATCATAAATTTCTTCTGTGTTTGCCGAAATAGATTCCACCATTACTGCGTAACTTTGAGAATGTAAAGCTTCTTCAAAAGCTTGACGCACAAGCACGAGATTAATCTCTGGGCTTGTGATATAAGGATTCACATTATCAATCAAATTATTTGTCTGTAATGAATCCATAAAAATAAGCTGTGCCAATGCCCTATCATAGCCTATTTTTTCTTGGGGAGTTAAGCCACCATTATAATCACGTTTATCGGCATTCATATTGACTTCTTCAGGAAGCCAAGTGTTTGCAAGCATCACTTTCCACAAATTATAAGCCCATTGATATTTAATTTTATTTAACTCAAACATACTCGTAGGATTGCCACCAAAAATGCGCCTATCAGCAACACTCTCCATTGATTTGGGATTATAAATAAGTTTGCGCGAAATAGCTTTATTCTCTTGTGTATTACTCATTAGAAAACCTTGTGAAAATTTTAAAAAAGTAGAGTTGTAATTGTATGGATTCAATGCTTAAAAGTTGATATGAATATGATTTTGTTTGAGTATATTTGGAGTAAAAATAGATTCAAAAGTGGTGCGGGAAAGAGGACTTGAACCTCCACGCCTTGCGGCGCCAGATCCTAAGTCTGGTGCGTCTGCCAATTTCGCCATTCCCGCAAAAATCTATCATTTTGTATTTGCAAAATGAAGCTTGGATTCTACTCACTTAATCTTTAAACCTTACTTAGAATCTACCCAATTTTTAATTGCCAAAACAATGTCTATGGTAGATAAACCAAGGCTAGATTCAATCATTGTGCTATTGCCGTGCGGAATAAACTCATCTTTTATTTCAAAACTTTTAAAAGCAATGTTTTGTATATTTTCTTCTGCCATAAATTCTAAAATCGCGCTCCCAACACCGCCCATATAGTAACTATCACTAAAGACACATACATATTTATGTGTAGAAAATAATTTTGCAAGTGTCTTTTTATCAAGGGGTTTTACAAAGCGCAAATCCAGCAAACTTGGCTTAAAGCCCTCTTTGGCTAACTCTTCATAAGCTTCATAAGCTCTACCCACACCATTTCCATAACCTATAAGAAGTAGTTTTTTACCTTTTTTTAACAATTCTGCTTTGCCTAATACAAATGCACTTGTAGAGAAGATTCCATCATTTAATACAAACTTGCCTCGGGGGTAGCGGAAAGCACAAGGTGAGCTATTATGATGATAAGCAAAATCCACAGCCTGTCGCAAACTTTCATTATCACGTGGAGCAAAAAGCACCATATTAGGGATAGAGCGCAAATAAGCAATATCAAATAATCCTTGGTGCGTCTCACCATCTTCACCAACAATACCTGCCCTATCAATACAAAAACGCACAGGAAGATTCAAAATCCCTACATCGTGGATAATTTGATCATAAGCACGTTGCAAAAATGTAGAATATATCGCAACAAATGGCTTAAAACCTTCTTTTGCCATTGCCGCCATAGAGGTTACAGCGTGTGCTTCACAAATAGCCACATCTATAAATCTCTGTGGTGCTTTCTCTATAAGCTTATCCAAACCTGTCCCGCTTGGCATTGCCGCTGTTACACCCACTACTTTTTCATCACTCAAATACTTTTGCAAACTCTCTGTAAAAACTGCTGTGGGTGATATAGTCGATGCTTTTTTGAGTGCAGAGCCAGTGTGTATATCAAAAGGACCAACGCCGTGCCAACGCTCAAATCGTCCTTCAGCAATCTCATAGCCCTTACCCTTTAAGGTTTGAGCGTGGATAATCACAGGCTTATTCATATCTCTAGCTTTTTGCAAAGTAGTGATAATGAGCTCTATATTATGCCCATCAATAGGACCAACATAATCAAGCCCTAATTCTTCAAACAAAATGCCAGGCGTGATAAGTTTGAGCGATTCTTCAAAACGCTTTGCAAGATAAGTCGCAGAATCTGGCATTTTTGTTAGCATTTTTTTAATGCCATCACGCATTTTCTGATATAAAGGTGTAGTAAGAATCTGCGAGAGATAATTACTAATTGCCCCAATAGGTTTAGCAATGCTCATTTCATTATCATTTAAAATAATGACCATTGGGTATTTTTTATCCCCCAATTCATTAAGTGCCTCATACACAAGCCCTGCACTCATTGAACCATCACCTATCATCACAATAGGCATTTGAATCTTAGCCCCAAGTGCCCTTGCTCTCCCCACACCCACAGCAAGAGACAAAGAAGTAGAACTATGTCCGGCAATGAAATAATCACTCACAGATTCTTTAGGATTACAGAATCCGCTAATACCTCCAAAACATCTCAAAGTATCAAATGTCTCCCATCTCCCTGTAAGAAGCTTATGTGCATAGGCTTGATGAGATACATCAAAAATAAAAGGATGTTGCTTTACATCAAAAACTGCGTGCATTCCAACAATCAAATCTACCGCACCAAGTGTTGAGCTTAAATGCCCACCATTTGAGCTTACAACCTCTAAGATTCTTTGCCTAATACGAGAAGCAATCTCATCAAGCTGTGCGACAGAAAATGTGCTTAAACTTTGATGGCTATAAGTGTAAATTTCAGCAGTCATACAAACCCTATTTAAACCTAATCACGCATATTTTCAAGCACAGATTGTTTGAGATTCTTATAACGCGACATAATTGTGCCATCAATATTGCCATTATCACTTACAATCACTACTCCTCCAAGCGATACGGCATTATCAGAGATAACTTCAACCTTTGTATTGTCCTCTAAATGTTCTTTTAAGTATATGTAATCGTTAGGATTGACCTTGATTTTGATATTTGTTGCGTCCATAATTGAATTAAGCAATTCTCGAGTAAGATTAAGGGCAATTTTTTGGGAATTCTCACCCACTTCACTTATAATCACTTCTCTAGCAATATCCACAGAGATAGCACTTAACTCTTTTTCTAACTCTTCTAAATGCTTTTGGCTTGATTTGAGAGCATTTTCAAGTGTGATAATAGAATCTACTAATGCTTTTTTCTGCGCATCAATTTCGGCAAACATATCCTCTTTAGCTTTTTCTTGCGCCTCTCTAAATCCATCTTTATAGCCCTCATCTCTCGCACTTGCTACGCGTTGCTCACTCTCTACTTGAAGCTTTTCAAACTGAATCTGTAACTTTGCAAGGGAACTGGAGAGCTCATCAGTTTTTTGCAAAAGCTTTTCTACAAGCTCCTGTTCTAAAGTTGCAATTTTTTGCGCATTAGATTCTGTATTTTCCATATTTTGAGCCTCTTCTTGAGTATGCTCAACTATAGGTGTTTCAGTAATATGAGCAGCCTCTTTATTTGTTTCTATCATTTCAGAAGTAATTGTTTTAAACTCGTATTTTTTAATATTATGATTTTTAAGTCTATCCTGCCCGATAACATTCTCTTGGTTAAGCAATGACATCGTCTTGTTCTCCTAGTTGCACCAAGCCTTGTTCTGCAAGTGTTTGCACCACTTCTACGATTTTTCTTTGTGCATTTTCAACATCACGCACTTTTACCGCACCCAAAAATTGCATTTCCTCCATAAACTGCTCACTTGCGCGTTGAGACATATTCCCCATAAATTTCTGTTTCAAATCATCAGGAGCAGATTTAAGTGCAAGGGTAAGATCTTTCTTATCCGCAATTTTAAGAATCTCTCTAATTGCATTGTTATCAAGTTTAGAAATATCTTCAAAGGTAAACATCATTTCTTTGATCTCAATAGCCAATTGCGCATCAACTTGCTCAATTTGTGCAATTGTCGCTTTTGCAGCCTTTTGTCCTAAGCGGTTGAATATTTCTGCCACAGAACGTGTGCCACCCACTTCAACTTTATAGCTTGTAAGAGATTCTAATTTACTTTCAAGCACTGCACTCACACGTTTAACAACACTTGGTGAAATATCCCCGAGGTTTGCCATACGAATAGCAACTTCCGCGCGCAACTCATCAGAAAAATATCCTAAAGTTTCTGCTGCACCACTTGCATCCATATGTGCAAGAATAAGAGCAATGGTTTGTGGGTGTTCATTAATAATAAAATCCGCAAGCTGTTGAGGACGAATTTTAGCAAGATAGGCAAAATTCTTTTGAGATTGCATTGTTTTAGCAAGTTTATCTAAAATTGCCTTTGCCGCATCTGGTCCTAATGCTTTAATCAATAAATCACGCGCATAATCCATACCACCTGTGTTGATATATTGATTTGATTGAAAAATAACATAAAACTCTTCCAACACAGCAGCACCGATAGTCTTATCCATACCACCTAACTGGGCAATTTGCTTACTTACTTCGGTAATGGCATCAATATCAAGATGGTGGAAAATCTCTGAAGTAATTTCATCGCCTAATTGCACGAGCAAAATAGCAATTTTCTCTGCCATTGATAACTCATCATATTGCGCCCTTTGACGTGGGCTAAGGTTAATTGCCATATTTCACTCCTTTGCCTTATTTATTACCCAAACCGGAACTAATATCAAGTTCATCTTTAATGAGCGTCTGAAACAAAGTACCAATTTCCTGAGGACGCTCCGCAATGACATTACGCATTTTTTCAAGTAAGACTTCATATTTAATATTATCCTCATCAAGTCCTGAACCAAGCCCTAGCTGGTCTTCCACACGTTTGCGTAGCTCACTAAATTTATTTATATCCTCTTCATCATCATCAAGTTGCATAAGAGATTCTATATCATCATCTTCTTCTTCTTGCACTTCAAGCATACGCTCTGCAAATGGTGCAACGATTTTTTTGTAAAAAACAAACAAAATCACTGCAACTATCACATATTTGAGCAATGGCATAAATGGACTAAGATAACGTTCCACTTTGTCTGAAAACATTTCTAGAGAATCTTTTGGACGATAACCAAGCTGTGTGCTTTTGAAAGGCATATTAATAACTTCAACTTGATCACCCCGTGCTTCATTATAACCAATAGCCTTTTTCACTCCTTCTAAAAACTTATCCATATCTTCCTGTGGGCGTGGAATATACTCTAGTGTCGGCTCTCCATCTTCGCCCACTACTTCTTTATATGTGCCATCTATCATTACTGAAGCACTTACACGTTTAAGCACTCCATAATGTTCATCAATATTGCTTACCTTTTTGCCAATCTCATTATTTTGAACAACTTCACTTTCTTTCTCCCATTCCATCATTTCATCATCTTTTAAGCCTTGCACTGGTCCGATATTACTCACTACTCCCGGAACACCCCCAATTTGAGGCGGACGAAATCCTTTGCGCTCTTTTTCATATTCTCTTATACTTCTTATGACAGGGCTTTGGTCAAATTCTTCTTGAGTAGATTTGCGCACACTAAAATCATAATCCATAGTTACTTGTGCCTGCACACCATCACCTACACTTGGTTGCAAAAATTTGATAATCTTTGCCTCCATAGCATTTTCTGCATTTTGTTGAAACTTCCGCTGGAATGCCGCTTGTCTCGCACGTGCTCCTTGCTGTGCTGCCTCATTATCCTCACCTAAAAGCTCACCATCTTGATTGATAATCTTTACAGCTTCCGGGACAAGTCGCTCTACTGCTGCAGCCACAAGATATTTAATCCCCACAACTTGTTCAGGCGTGAGAAACATATTATCGCGCACACTAATTTTAACAGAAGCTGAAGGGGGATGCCCACCCTGCACAAAAAGCGATTCTTTAGGCATAGAAATATTAACAATCGCCTTATCGATAGGATTCAAGCTCTCAATTGTTTTTGCAAGTTCATTTTGTTTTGCAATGAGATATTTCATATCCTGCGTGAAAGGTGTTTCTCCCACATTATTTTCAAGTAAAATATCAAAACCTACATTTTTACTTGTTTTTGGCAATCCAAGCGAACCCATATTAATGCGCTGCTCATAGACTTTATCTTTTGGAATAAGAATAATATTATCTTGAGGAATTTTATAAGGAATCTTATCTTGCTGCAATTTTTGTAAAATCGATGCACTATCTTCTGGGCTAAGATTGCTAAAAAGCACATCATAATTTTCATACTCATTGTGCGTTTCCACACGAAAAAGTATAAGATAAGTCAAAAAACTAATTAGCACAACAAGAGTAGAAAGTATAATAATCCGCTGTTTTTTATTCAGCTTATTTAAAACTTTAACAACCTGCTCAAAAATTAATTTTAAATCCACATCTACCCCTATCTATGAGTTTGTAAGTATTGTTCTATCAGCTCAAATACACGCGTATTCTGTTCTGTCTTGCCAATAGTTATACGAAAAGCATTAAGTCCATACGAGCGCAAATTACGCACTATCACACCTTTTTGTAAAAGCCACTCGCATAAATGAGTAGATTCTATCTCCTTATGCGAAAATGTAATAAAATTCCCATAAGAAGGAATAAATGTAAATCCCATTTTATGAGCAAAAGCCTCATATCTTGCCATTTCAATGGCATTTTTTTCTACACACTGCCTCATAAATGCTTGGTCTCTTAAAGCCACAAAAGCCGATTGTAAGCTTAATGTAGTAACATTAAAAGGTGGGCGTACTTTATATAACATAGAAATAATACGCTCACTTGCAACACCATAGCCTACACGCATACCGCCTAAACCATATGCTTTTGAAAAAGTCCCTAAATAAATAACATTATCAAATTGCTCTATAAAATATTGAGGATTAATAGCTTTTCTCTTATCTTTATAAGCAGCAAATTCTTGATATGCCCCATCAACAATTACAAGTGTCTCTTTATCTACTGCTTTTATGAGTTTCTCAATAGCATTTGAATCTAAACATTCACCCAAAGGATTATTTGGCACACATAAAAATATAGCACTTATATTTTTTTGGCTTTTCACTTTTTGATAAAGCTCAAGAAATTCCTCTAAGATATGCCCATCACTTTGAGTTTTAGAAATTTCTACCCCTGCAAGTTTTGCATACACTTCATACATAGCAAAAGTTGTTTTTGCCATTAGCACCTGTGCATTATGATGATTAAGTGCTTGCATACAAAATTCAATAATTTGATCGCTCCCTGCGCCAATAATGATTTGTTTAGGTGTTACATTAAAATGCAAGGCAAGGGCATCTTTAAGCTCATACATTGAATCATCAGGATATAAGCTTGCCTTATATGCATTATTTTGCAAAGATTCTATAACTAAAGGCGAAGCACCATAGGGATTTTCATTACTTCCTAATTTAATCACATCTTCTTGTTTAATGCCATATTCACGCATTACAAGCTCGATTGGCTTCCCTGCCTCATAGGTTACAATTTGTTCTAAGGTATTCTTAAACACCGCCCTATCCTTAATGCCGATAATTCAATTATTCAAGTTTCAAATGCCCCAAATAAATTATACAAATAGAACATTCTTCTTCTCTAAAGCTGTTTATTTTATCTTAAAAGTCTTAAAAAAATTATAATTTTTACGATTATTGCAAGTTTATACATTAATACACTCTATAATTTCATACATACAAATCTTTTGCACGCGTATCATCGCTTGATTTTACTCTCAAGCAAATTTAGT
Source organism: Helicobacter japonicus (assembly GCF_000762845.2). Lineage (GTDB taxonomy): Bacteria > Campylobacterota > Campylobacteria > Campylobacterales > Helicobacteraceae > Helicobacter_C > Helicobacter_C japonicus. Next base: position 148,698 of record NZ_JRMQ02000003.1, read on the forward strand.
GCGATTTTTGCTATAATCCTATTATATTTCAAAGTGTAACACATTAATAAATTAAAGGTATAACTATGGAGATTACTCATATTTTCCGCGAATATGATATTCGTGGTATTTTTGGAAAAGACCTCACACACGAGGTTGTTTTTGGCATAGGGGAGCTTCTTGGTAAATATATTATAGAATCTCACTTTCCTCCTTGCATACATATTGGATACGATGCACGCACACATTCTCCAACACTTTTTGAATGGCTTAACGAGGGCTTTATAAATGCGGGGATTAAAGTCTATGCACTTGGGCTTATTCCTACACCCATAGCGTATTTTGCAACTTTTAATACCATAGATTCTATCACTTGTCCAAATTCTGTAATGATTACAGGCTCACATAATCCCCCACAATATAATGGATTCAAAATCACTATAAATCAATCACCTTTTTATGGTGAGCAAATCCGCACACTCGGTGCAAAACTTACTCAAATCCTACCTCATATACAATCTTCCTTCTCACAGATTTTGACACAAAATCAAAGCTCAAAAATACAATATCTTAAGGCAAAAGAAGCCTACATAGATTTTCTAAGCACACATTTTGAACACCTCAAAGATTTCCCTTATCCTATTGTATATGATTGCGGTAATGGCGTGGCAGGTGTTGCATTAGCACAGATTCTAAAAAATCTTAATATTTCTTATACTCCACTCTTTTTCGAACCAGATGGCACTTTTCCAAATCACCACCCAGACCCGAGCGAAGAAAAGAATCTCATAATGCTTAAAGAAAAAATGGCACAAAAGCAGATTTCAATTGGCATTGCCTTTGATGGTGATGCTGATAGACTTGCACTTTTAACAACTCATCATAATTATAAGGGTGATGAGCTTGCTATCCTTTTTGCCAAAGAAATGAAAAAACATTTTTTAACACCTATTGTCGTAGGCGAGGTCAAATGCTCTCAAGTAATGTATGATGAAATTAATAAAATTGGCAAGGCGGTGATGTATAAAACAGGACATAGTAATCTTAAGGTTAAACTCAAAGAACTCAATGCTCATCTTGCCGCAGAGATGAGTGGGCATTTATTTTTTAATGACCGCTACTTTGGCTATGATGATGCTATTTATGCTTCTTTCCGTGCCTTAGAGCTATTTTTAGGCTATACACCCACAGAATTAGAATCTGTAATACACACCTTGCCTCGCCTTTATAGCACAGATGAAGAGAAAATCAGCACAACAGAGGAACAAAAATTTGCCCTCATCTCCGCCTTAAAAGAGGCTTTAAAAAATCCACCCAAAGACTTCCCAGTCCTCAAAGACATCATTGATATTGACGGATTACGCGTTGTATTTGAAAATGGGTGGGGACTTGTAAGAGCAAGTAATACTACACCTATGCTTGTTACGCGTTTTGAAGCCATAAGTCAAGAAGAATGTGAATCATACAAATCTCATTTGCTTCATCTCCTCAAAACCTGTCAAAAAGCACAAGGATAAGCTATGCCACAAACATTACAGCTCATAAACCCTATGGATATGCACCTGCATTTACGTGAGGGCAAACTTTTAGAATCTGTCCTGCCTTTCACTACTCAAGCCTTTAGTGCAGCAGTTGTTATGCCAAATCTTAAAATACCAATCACCACCACTGCCTTAGTTAATGACTATAAGGAGCACATTATTTCCCTTAGTAGTGCTACTTTCACACCTTTAATGACACTCTATCTCACACCAAGTCTCACGAGAGAGGAGTTGCTCCTCGCAAGAGATGCGGGGATTAGAATCCTCAAACTCTACCCAAAGGGTGCGACCACAGGAAGTGAAAATGGGGTAAAAGATATTTTATGTGAAAAAACCCTGCAAGTTTTTGCCATAGCAGAGGAGTTAGGCTTTATTCTCTCTATACACGGGGAAAGCAATGGATTCTGTATGGAGCGAGAATATGAATTTTTGCCTATTTTTGCATATATCGCCGAGCATTTTCCTAAGCTACGCATTATTATCGAACATATGAGCGATAGGCGGAGTCTTGAAATGATTGAAAAATATGAAAATCTCTATGCTACACTCACACTTCATCATATCACTTTAAATCTTGATGATGTATGTGGTGGAATGCTTAATCCCCATCTTTTTTGCAAACCTATGCTCAAGAGCAGAAAAGACCAACAAGCTCTGCTTGAAGCGGCATTAAAGGCACACCCAAAAATTAGCTTTGGCTCAGATTCTGCTCCACATTTAGAATCTGCCAAACTCAGCTCAAAAGGCGCAGCAGGGATTTTTAGCGCACCTGTGCTACTTCCAGCACTTACACAACTCTTTGAATCTCATAATGCGCTCGATTCACTGCAAAGCTTTGTGAGTGATAGGGCAATAGAGATTTATCAGCTGCAAGATTTCACGCAAAAATCAATCACGCTTGAAAAGATTCAATATAATGTGCCAGAGCGTATAGATACCCCATTAGGGGCAATCGTGCCTCTTTTTGCAGGGCAAAATCTCTCTTGGCGCATAAAAGAGTAAAAGAAATAAAAAGAGTGAAAATGCTGCAACCTCATAAAAAGGCACAATGAAAATGAACGAAAAATTCCCACTTGTAAGCATTATCACAATCGTTTATAATGACAAAAATCATATCAAAGAGACAATGGATTCTGTAATATATCAGGACTATCCTTGTATCGAATACATTATTATTGATGGCGGTAGTAATGATGGCACAAAAGAATATATAGAATCTTACATCAGCACACTCTGCGATATTACCCACAAAGATGAGGGCAGATTCTATATGGAGGCTACTCATCACACAAAAGCAAACTTTGTTTTTAAATTCCTTAGTCAAAAAGATAGTGGAATCTATGACGCAATGAACAAAGGAATCGATTTAGCCACAGGAGAATGGTGCAACTTTATGAATTGTGGAGATAGATTTTATAGCCATAGCACTATAAGAGAGCTTTTTGATAAATTGCGGGGGATAAATAACACAAACATTGGTGTTATTTATGGTGATACGCAGCTTATCTATGATAGCACACATTCTAAGATTCTCTACGCAAGTAATGCACCTCACACTTATCATCATCGCTTCATTCATCAATCTGCCTTTATCGCTACATCACTTATGAAAACCTACAAATATGACATATCTTTTAAAATCGCTGGGGATACAGACTTTTTCACTAAGGCATACAATAATGGTGCGATTTTTACATATATCCCGCTTATTATCTCAAGCTTTAGCCTACAAGGTATAAGCTCAAGCCTTTCGTGGCAAATGTTTAAAGAAGACTGCCGCATTGGTTATAAATATAATCGCTTGTTTCCAATATTGCACGCACTTAAATACATTTTTTGGGTAATTCCACGTGTATGTATCCGCAATGCTATCCCCACAAGATTCCGTAATCACGCAAGAATCTTGCTTGGCAAAAAAACAAGTTAATTTCACACAAGGAGTATTTATGTATCTTGACACATATCCAAATCCCACACTCAAATCTCAATCTAAAGCTTTCTTACGCAAATGCTACCGCAAACTTCAAGCACTCTTTGGGCAAAATGATTTTGTTCCAAGCGGGCATTTCTACTCGCCTATTGCTAATGCTAAAGAAATAGAAGAAGGCATAGCTCACCGCTCATACAACCCACTTGATTTACGCGGCATAGATTTACATCTTGAAGACCAAAAGAAACTTTTGCAAAATTTTGCTCGATTCTATGTGGAAATGCCTTTCACAGAAGAAAAACAACCACACTTACGTTATTATTTCAATAACCAAGCCTATTGCCATAGTGATGGAATCTGCCTGTATTCTATGATACGATACCTTAAACCAAAAAAAATCATAGAAGTAGGTTCTGGCTTTAGCTCTGCACTTATGCACGATGTAAGGGAATTATTTTTTGCAGCAAATGGGGGGGGGGATATAGAAAGTTTTGAAATCACACATATTGAACCTTATCCCGCCCTTTTAAAATCTCTCCTTAAACCCAATGATTTAAAGCATCTCCACCTTTTACCAACGCGTCTGCAAGAAGTTGATATAACACTTTTTCAGACTTTAGAATCTAATGATATTTTATTTATAGATTCCACACATATAAGCAAAATAAATTCTGATGTCAATGCAATCTTTTTTGAAATTCTCCCACTCCTAAAAAGTGGTGTATATATCCATTTTCACGATATATTTTACCCTTTTAGTTATCCTAACGACTGGCTTAGAGCCAAAAACTCGTGGAATGAGGCTTACATACTTCGTGCATTTTTAAGCTTTAATAACACATTTGAAATCGTATTTTTTAATACCTGCCTCAATTATCTTTATCCTGATGAGTTTGCTACTGCTCTACCATTAAGTCAAAAAAATAAAGGTGGAAGCATTTGGTTGAAAAAATTATAATTTGCAACTTCTCTATAAGTTTGTTATAATCGTGCCTTTTTAATTCTTGCCTTACAAAACAACAAAAAAGACAAATGAGGAAACAAAGTGAGTTCTATCAATGTAATTTATGGTGATACTGCTTTTAAACTTGATGCCAAACATTTTAAGACTCCAAAAAATCGGTCTAACCCAAAATATCGTATGCCTTTTTGCCACCAAAGCGTATTTGTCAAAACTTCACTTCTCAAAAAATATCATTTTGATACAAGTTTTAAAATCTGTGCTAATAATGAGTTTTTTGCTAAACTCTATTATAATCAAGGGTATAAATTCTACCAAGCACCGCTTATTGTAAGTTTCTATAATGCGTATGGGCTAATCTCTAAGTTTTTTAAAGAAGAGTTGTGCATAGGCACTGCATATAGTCGCTTATATATCCTTCCTCTAAGCGCGAAATATATCATTATACTTATAAAATACACGATTAAATCTCTCTTACCTCACAAATTTAGTCTTAAGATTCAAAGTATTTACAATGCCAAATAACCCCCTCATCTCTATCATCATTCCTACTTACAATGTAGAATCTTACATTGGGCGATGTTTGGATTCGTGCATTAATCAAACTTTGGGTGATATTGAAATTATTGTTGTTGATGATTGTGGAAGTGATAATTCTATAAAAATAGCTAAAGAATATGTCAAAAAAGATTCTAGAATCCGTATTATTCATAATGAAAGTAATCTTGGTTTATTTAGTGCGAGGATACAAGGAGAAAGGGTAGCTAAAGGAGCATATATTTTACCTTTAGATGCTGATGACTATATAAGTATTTTTACTTGCAAGATTCTCTATCGCACACTTTGTCATCTCTATACTACACCATTATATATTCCTAGACTTTTTAAAAATCTGCTCCTAAGCAATGGGGGGGGGGGATATGATAAAAAATAATCCCCTTATCTCCATTGTTGTTCCTGTATATAATGTGAGAGCATATCTTTCACGATGCTTAGAATCTTGTATCAATCAAAGCTTAAATGATATTGAAATTCTAGTGATTGATGATTGTGGGAGTGATGGTGCAATACAAATAGCTAAGGCTTATGCTAAGATTGATTCTCGTATAAAAATTATTCATAATGAAAAAAACTTAGGCACATTTGCAGCAAGAATAAAAGGTATGCAAGAAGCAAATGGTTTATATATTACTTTTCTTGATGCTGATGATTATTTAGATATAAAGGCTTGTGAAAAATCTTATCAAGCGGTTTTAGAATCTGTAAAAAAGCAAGATTCAAAAAATGTGCAAAACTTAAATCTTAAAGATTTGCATTCACAAGATCCACACAATCAAACAATAGACTTTCCTACACATATTGCATTGCAATCCTTGCAAACACCATTACAAGAAAATTTAGAATCTTTGCCTGATATAGTGTTTTTTGGTATGCGCTTTGAGCCACGCACCTTTAAACGTGTAAGTCCTCCTGTGATTACAAAAACACTTTACAATGAGGAGGTGCTTAGTGAAGTTTTCGCCCATTGTGCCACACCTCCGTGGCACATATGGGCGAAGCTTTATAAAGCTTCGCACATCGTGCGCGTGAGCGATCTTATCGTGGCACATATGGGCGAGAATCCACGCCTTACTATGGCAGAAGATGTGCTAAAAAGCTTTTGGATTTGTGCCTTAGCACACAAAAGTATAGGCATAAAGGATAAACTTTATACCTATTGTGAATCTAGCTCATCTATTACGCGCAAAATCGATTCCCGCACACGTGATAAGAAAATAGCTGATATTTCACGCGTAATAGATGAGCTAGAAAGCCTCTCACACATCACACAGCTTACAACAAACAAAGCCTTTAATCTCTGCCAGAAGCGCGCAATAGATATATTAAAGAGTGTGCGTGAGCTAGAACATCGTTATGATAGCTTTTTAGAGAATGAGGGGGGGGCAAGGTATCTCATCTCCTATCTCAAAGCTTGTGTGCGCTCCCTACTCTATCATCGCAAATGGCAAACTTATGTGAGAATGCTCCTTGCTACACTCACATTAGGCAAAATCAAGCTTTAACTTATTTTTATCAAACTCCCTACTACAAAACTAATACTCCTATTCATTTAAAAAAGCATTTCACACATTATAGTCCATTCAAAGCAAAGAGCTACAATGGCAACATATAACTCTTTTAATCCAAAACATTCTACAAAAGACATAAAAGCATCTCATACTAAGCTTTTACATCTTGCTTCTGATTCGATTCAAGGTGGAGCAGAAAGTGTTTTTCGCAACACTATTTTACAGACATTGCAGTTTAAAAATTATCATATTTTTGTCGCAAGCTGTGATAATCAAAATAATATACCCAAAGAAGTAAAAGCTTTTGTTAAACTTGATGATTGGGGGGATTATCCCAAATGGCGTGGAGCGTTTAAATATGTATTTAACTTCAAAAATTACTTTCTTTTAAAAAAGTTTCTTTTTACCCAAAAGCCTGATATTATTCACACACAAAATTACCTTTCTCGCTTAAGCCCGAGTGTGCTTTTTGCATTAAAAGCATACAAAAAACACTTTCCACATACTAAGCTTATCTATACCCAACACGGATTTGGCTCTTGTGCAAATGGAGGATTCTACAATTATGCTAAAAAGTGCATTTGTGAGGAATGTATAGGACGAATCAAGTGGCGTATTGCTTGGAAAAAATGTGATAGACGCGGGAGAATCCACTCACTTCTTAAAGCTATCCGCTCTTTGTTTTATCAAGAGGGATTTTTAAGTGAAAAAACACTTTTTGATAAAGTCATTTGTGTAGGAAAATTTCAACTTCAAAAACATAAAGAAGATGGTTGGGACATATCTAAATTGCTTCATCTTACAAATCCCATAGAAATGACATTTTATAATCCAAATGTAACTTTGCAAGATAAGCAAAACCTCATCGTATTTTATGGGAGGCTTAGTCCAGAAAAAAATGTTTCATCACTTATCACTGCTTTCGCAAACCTTATCAAATATCCACAATTTAGCAATTACAAACTCCTTATCATAGGTAATGGTGATGATGAAAAACACTGCATAGAGCTTGCTAGAGAATTGATTGAACACCCTCCTAGCCCACATTATGAATTTTTAGGAAGACGCACACCAAAGGAGATAAAAGACATACTCTCCCGTGCCAAACTCTCTGTATTACCCTCACTTTTGCAAGAAACTTTTGGGCTTACGATTGTAGAATCTATGCTTGCCTCCTGCCCCGCACTCGTGCCAGATATAAGTGAACAAAACATTACAGCTAGACATTTTGGAGGCTTTATTTTTACAGACTTAACAGATTCTTTGGTTCAAATATTAAATGAATATGACACATACTTTAATGATTTTATGCACAAAAGAGCAAAAAAACTCCCTACTCTTTTTGATAATGCTTATCTCAAAGAGCTTGTAAGAATATATGGGGGGGGGGATAATGTAGTTTATATTCTTATCCTACATAGTTTTTTCTCTCCTTTTTCCTTATCTCTTCCTTCTTTCTCTGCACTACATACCTTACCCACAAGGCAAGAGTATGCAGCCTAAAATCTCTATCATTATTCCGACTTTTAATGTAGAATTGTATATTGCACGATGTTTGCAATCTTGCATAAATCAAACGCTAAATAATATTGAAATTCTAGTGATTGATGATTGTGGGAGTGATGATTCTATAAAAATCGCACAAAAATATGTGCAAAAAGACTCTAGAATCCGTATTATTCATAATGAAAAAAACTTAGGCACATTTCACGCTCGGGCTAATGGTATCATTCACGCAATAGGTGAGTATTGTATGTTTGCCGACCCTGATGATTATTTTGAACTAAATGCCTGTGAATTTGCCTATAACACCATCGTTTCACAACAAGTGGATATGGTGCATTTTGGTATACGTTATGAGCCTAAAAGTTTCAAGCGTATTAAACCTATCGTGCATTATGGCACACTCACAGATAATACAATGCGCTTCTTTCTTAATACCACAAATAATACACAAAGCCTCTGTGATAAAATTTACAAAAGACATATCTTGCTCAAAGCCATTAAAGAATGTGCATTTTTTGAGCCACCGCTTAATATGCTCGAAGATGGTTTGCTTGTGCTTGTGGCAAGCTTAGAATCTCAAAGCTACTTTGGCATTAAACGCACTTTATATGTTTATTGTAACAATCCCGCTTCGATTACCAAAGATAAAAGTTTAGAGAATCTCCGCAAAAAACAAATCCATTTAGACAAACTGCTTCATATTACCTCACATCTACTCGCCATCTACCCGCAATATCACACTATCATTGAAAAATATCGGCACAAAGTCGCCTCCACTCTTATGATAGAAAATAGAGATTTTAGCTCGTTTGAAATGTATGAATCCCTGCAGATTTTGCACAAACACAACTTGAATAAAATCTATGATATTCCCCCATATCTTAAAAGCACTCTCCTCTCCCTTAGCTACGCTTTTAGGTGGCAAAACCTTGTGCGACTGCTTGGCTTTATTTGCAGCTTTGGAAAACTTAAGCTATAAACTCAACTTAGCATTTAAAAGGTGCTAAAAAATCCCCTTGATTAAATAAAAAAATGCTATAATTATGTCCCAACTTACACAAAGGAATCCTATGTCAGCATTTCTACAAACTATAGAACTTTATAAACAAGCAGGTTATGAGATAAAAACTTCACTCAACCCTATGCATTTTTCCCACAATCAAGAATTTATAAGAGATTTTGGCACATATTTCCCCTTTACTTTTTTTATCGAGAAAGATAAACATATAGAATTGCGCACGGGGGGGGGGGATAAGCAATAATGAAGTCTTTATGTTTGAAACCCTTGCAAATGTGGAACATAATATTCACAATATTTTTATCATTGGCAATGCCTTTGGATATAGTGCGGTTATTCTCTCACTCCTTTTTCCCAATGCAAAAGTTGTCTGTATAGATGCAGGGATTGACGGAGCGGATAATATGCTAGGAATTAACCTCACAAATACTATTGCCAAATCACATAATCTCAATATTTCTGTAGAATTTGGTTTTAGCCCAAAAGACACTAAAACAATTATTCAAAAACATTTTAATACTCCTCTTAATCTTGTATTTATAGATGGCTTACATACTAATGAACAACTTTTACTTGATTTTGAAGAAACACAGAAATACTGCAATCAAGATACAATATGGGTTATGCACGATGTAATCAATTATCATATGCAAGATTCATTTGAAAAAATTAAAAAAACACTAGCAAACACACATATTACAAAACTCCTCTATCGAACACAATCAGGTATAGGTTTTGCTGCACCAGCACACAATCATAATGTTCTTAATGTTTTAGAAGCTTTTAGTGAAAACGATGCACTCATAGCCCACCTTTCACAAATAGCAAAAGGTTATCAAGACCCATTAAGGATAATAAAAAAGCTTATTCCGAGACCAATTAAAACCTTCATAAAGGCTTATTTACGATGATAGCAATAGGATTTTATATCAAATGGGATAAATTCTCACTCACAAACAAAGGTAATGTCGTAGGTGATGAACTTTTAGCAGAATCTTTAGCAAAAGCCATAAATCAACAATACCCACATATACAAGCTCAAACATATGCGCCAAATTTTCTTCCTACACAACCCCTTGATGCAATGATATATCTTAATGAAGTAGAGGAGATTCTTCCCATAGCACGTAAGAATATTTTTTATTTTCAAAATGGATTCCCTGATACCCAAAGTCATTTTCCCACAGAATATATCCATAATTTTGATGCCCTCTTTTGTTTTTCTCAAAAAATGCTTGATGAATATGCCCACAAAATTTCCATTCCCTACATTTATGTGCCTTTTGGTGTAGATACAGACTTGTTTTTCCCGAGAGAAGAGATTCTGCCACAATCACCTCAATATGCGCAAGCCCAACACTATAAATGTGATGTCGCATATATAGGTAATGATATTAAGGGAGAGGAGGCTACAATGCGCTACCTCTATCCTGCATTAAACTTTGATTTTGGCTTATTTGGTAATTGGCACATTCCACGTTCACGCTTTAAATTATGGAAAAATTTTAAAAAACTTTCTCCTTATCAAAAGCCATTTGAACGCATTTCTCGAGGCAAAATACCACAAGAGTGGGTGCCATATCTGTATAGTAATACAAAAATTAATCTCAACTGCACTATGCAAAGCTGCATAGAATGGGATGTTATCACATTGCGAACACTAGAGGTACTCGCCTGCAAAGGATTTCTTATAAGTGATAAGGTGCCAAGTGCGACTACTATTCTTAAAGATTGTCTTGTATTTACAGAGGGTGGTAACGATTTAATAGAAAAAATCCGCTATTATTTAGACAATCAAAATAAAGCACGAAAAATCGCCCAAAAAGGCTATGAATATGTAACACAACATTGCACAATAAATCAACGCGCAAATGATATAATAAACTTTTTACAAAAGGATGTTTTATGAAAGTAATCTTTGTCAATGCCCCTCATATCAAAAATCCAAATGCGAATGCAGTAAATAACTTTACAGTCACCACAAGCTTATTGGATAAATTAAGAACTCCACATACTTATAAAAATATGCTGGGGGGGGGGCGAATGTATAATTATCTCACTCGCCTTTTTCCTCGTTTCTATAATGGCACACGTTATGGCGTAAGAGCTGGGTCGCGATGGCCTTGGAGTATGGAGCGTCCTCACGGAGGACCTCCATATCCTTTTTTTCTTGGATATGCTGCAAGCTATCTACAAAGCTTTGGGTATGAAGTTAATCTTTTAGATGCCATAGCTGAAGAAACTTATGATTATCAAGCTTTTCTACAAGAAGTAAAGCAAGAAAATGCTGATATTGTAGTAATAGAATGTTCAACCCCAACAATAGATATAGACACTTGGTTTGCTGCACAAGTCTCTCGTTTTAGTGCTGTAGCTTTAAGTGGACCTCATCTTAATGACCAAACAATCAAAGAGATTCAAGATACATATCCTCAAATCTCTTACTATCTTAAAGGAGAATATATACTCAGCACCCTCAAAATGGTGCGTGATTTTGAATCTAATATAAAAAGTGGTATCTATGAAAGTGAAGTAGTAAAAGATCTCGATAGCATTCCCTTTCCTTTTAGAGACTATAAAAGTGCTACAAAATATTATGACCCAACTATGCCTACTCCTCGACCACAACTTCAAATTTATGCTTCAAAAGGCTGTCCTTTTAAATGCACCTTTTGCTCATGGCCCCAAAATATGTATTTTGGTAATGTAGCTCAAAGATCTCCTGAAAAAATTGCAGAAGAAATCAAACAATCGGTGCAAACATATGGTTATAAAAGCATATTTTTTGATGATGATACCTTTAATATCGGGGAAGAGAGGATATCGAAACTTTGTGATTATCTAGCAGAAATTGGCTTACCTTGGACTATGATGGGGAGACTTGATTGTTCAAGTAGAGAGCTTTATGACAAAATGGTTGCAAGTGGCTGTGTGGGGATGCGCTTTGGAATAGAGACCTTTAATCAAGATGTGCTTAAAAACATACAAAAGGGTATAGAGCGTAAAGACTTCCGCTATACATTAGAATATCTTAGCACCAAATATCCACAATTAATGATTCACCTCACTATGATGCGTGATATGCCCGGACAAACAGAAGAAATGCATAATATTGATATGCAGATTTTATCTCATATGGGTTATACGCCTAATGGCAAAATGCGCAATTATCAACTAAGTAAATGTGTGCCTTTTCCCGGTACACAGATGTATAAAGACTTTATGCAAAAAAATAATACAGACACTATGAATCAATATGCAAAATATGATGGTGGGACAGATACCATTGTTAAAGAATTGCAATGAAAATAGCAATTATTGGGGCTTCTAGCTTCATAGGATTTAGGCTTTTTTCACATTTAAAACAATATTATGAAGTAAAAGGCACATATTTTCAACATAAAAAAGCTCAAGAAATGATATACCTTGATATATCACAGAAAAATAATGTGCAAACCTTTATAGAACAATATAAGCCTGATACCATTTTATGGGTTGCAGGTGATAAGAATCTTGCACTCACGGAAAAAGATTTATCTTATGCTAGAACCATTAACACCTCTCCCATAATCTATCTTCTTGAAAGTATAAAGAGACTAAAATCATATTACCCAAAAATTATCTTTTTTTCGACAGATTATGTCTTTGATGGCATAAAGGGTAATTATCGCCATAATGATATACCAAACCCACAGACAAACTATGGTAAAAGCAACGAAGAGGCAGAAAGGTTATTGCAAAACCAATATCCACACTCTCTCATCATAAGGACATCTGCAGTAATGGGAAAGGGAGGCACTTTTTTTGACTTCCTTCTCTCTAGTATATGCTCAAAAGATACTCTTGAACTTTATGACGACACGATTTTTACTCCTACACCCATTTCTCTACTCATAGAACATACCTCTGCGCTTTTACATACTTCTTATTGTGGGATATTACATATTTGTGGTTCATCTGCTTATACGCGTTATGGATTCGGTATAATGATACGAGAGATTCTAGCAAAAAGAGATAAAAAACTTGCAACACTTGTCCCTGTGCATTCTACACAAAATAATCAACGACTCTTTTTTGCAAATCTTTCGCTCATCTGCTCGCTTCCATTTGATAATTATGAAAGGGAGATTTTCATATGATTACATTTATTCATCCATACTTCACACAAAATGATACAAGAGGAGGAATAATTGGGCTATGCAATACCTTTTGCTTTGAAGAAATTAATTTTATCACTTCACATAAAAATGTTGTGCGAGGGGGTCATTACCATAGATACACAAAAGAAATGTTCATTATTTTAGAGGGTAAAATTAAAATCACTCTTTTTCATTATCATAATCCACATCTTACGCAAGAGTATATCGTTACACCCCTACAATGTTTTTACATAGAGCCTTTTGTTGTTCATACCTTTGAAACACTTGAAGATTCTAAATGGCTTAATGCCCTAAGCAAAAAAATGGATACGATTGATAAAGACTTTCATACAGATATCCAATCCTAAACTTATTAAGAATAATATTTTTCTATCTTAACACAATCCAAAATATTCTTTGCAAAGTTATTTTCACTCTACAACCAAACCTTAAGATGTTTTACCCTATAATCGCATTTTATTTTACTTAAGGATATATGCGTGAAAATTTTGCAACTTGGCAAATTCTATCCACCTGATATGGGAGGTATAGAACGTGCTATGGGCGATATAGTCGAAGGTATGAATGAGCGGGGTGTAATTTGCGATGTGCTTTGTTCAAATTCTAGGGCAAAATTCTCCCTTGATATAACACACTCACGAGCAAGAATATATCGCACCAAAAGCTTTGGTAAAATTGCACGCACTTCCATTACACCACAAATGATATTTTTCTTGCGTAACTTTATCTCTGCTTATAATATTATTCATATACATTTGCCTGACCCTATGGCAAATCTCGCACTTTTTTGCACAAATTTAGATTCAAAAATTGTTATTCTCCATTGGCACGCAGATATTACCAAGCAAAAATATCTACTTCAGTTTTATAAACCACTGCAAACTTGGCTACTTAAACGCGCAGATGCAATCATTACTACTTCTCCTAAATATCTTGCTCAATCGCCTTTCCTACAAGAGTATAAGGCAAAATGCCACACTATCCCACTTGGAATCCAAACCCCAAAAACTACAAAACGCAAAACTCTAGGGAAGCAAATCACACTTTTTGCTCTTGGACGATTTGTAGAATATAAAGGCTTTGAGTATGCTATTAGAGCATTAGCATTTTTAGGAGAAAATTTTGTACTTATGCTTGGGGGTAGCGGAGAGCTAGATACTCATCTTAAAAATCTTGTCAAAACACTCAATCTACAAGCAAAAGTGCTGTTCTTAGGACATATAGATTTTGAAAACACCCATAAATACTATGAGAAAGCAGATATTTTCCTCCTGCCATCAATTAGCAAAAACGAATCTTTTGGAATCGTGCAAATTGAAGCGATGGCGCATAGTGTGCCTGTAGTATCTTGTGCTATTAAAGGCTCAGGTGTTGATTGGGTCAATCAACATAACTATAGCGGAATTGTTGTGCCACCAAAAGACCCAAAAGCTATAGCTCAAGCAGTGCAGACCATCGCTAACAATTATGATTTTTTTGCCATCAATGCTAAAATGCACTTTCAACAGTATTTTAAAGTTGAAACCATGATAGATACACTTTATAGTCTCTACACAAAAACCATATGTAATGCACGGGGGGGGGGGATAGACTATGTTTTTGTCAAGCAATATCCCACATATCCCCCTCAATCCTTACCCCTAGCCACCTATTCCACACAACATCATCTTTCTTCTCAAAAGGTGGCTTATGCCGCCTAGAATCTCACTTATCACAACCGCCTTTAACGCGCAAAGAACTATCGCACATACACTAGATTCTGTTCTGTTACAAAAATACAGCGATTTTGAACATATCATCATTGATGCAAAAAGTAGCGACAAAACGCTTGAGATTATAGAATCCTATCACCCACTCTATGAACAAAAGGGCATAGCTTTACGCACAGTGAGCCAAAGAGATAAGGGCATTTATGATGGTATGAATAAAGGCTTAGCATACGCAAAAGGTGAGATTGTAGGATTCTTAAATGCTGATGATTTTTTTGCTTCAAATGATGTACTTAGTTTTGTAGCGTGGGGATTTGACAAGCCAGATAGTGTAAAAATCGTGTATGCCAATATTGCTTATATCAACGCACATAACAAGCCTTTGCGCTATCTTAAAGGCAAACCTTTCACGCGTATTGGCTTTCTCTGCGGCATTCACCCACCACACCCGAGCTTTTATGCTAAAAAATGTGTGTATGAAGAATATGGTAACTTTAATTTAGACTTTAGTATTGCAGCAGATTATGAAATTATGTTGCGCTTTTTATACAAATACAATCTTAAAAGTTTCTATATTGATAAATGCTTTGTGAAAATGTATGCCGGCGGGACATCGAATGCTTCGCTTAAAAATATCATCACAGCAAATATGCAATGTGCCAAGGCGTGGAGACATAATCAACTAAGCAAATTACCATTTTTTATACTGCTTAAACCTCTTAACAAGATTAAAGATAGAGTGCTAATGCGCTTTAGAAGCAATGGGGGGGGGGGCAGAGATAAAATAAGATTCTATATTTTTATAGAATCTTATAACTTCCATTCCCCACGCTATTCCTACCCTCCTATCAATAAAAATCCCACACCCCAAAGGCTCTGCTATGCCTAAGGTGCAAGAATCTAAAACATTAAAATTCTGCCTACTCGGTCAATGCGATTGTCCTAATCCTAGTGCGATTAGTAGAGATGAAATTGCTTTATGGGAAAAGCAGGGTATTATCACATATTTAGGGGAAACAGATGATGTGCGTCCATTTATAGAATCTGCCTCTTGCGTAGTGTTGCCAAGTTTTTACAAAGAGGGTATTCCTCGTGTATTACTTGAAGCAATGAGTATGGGAAAGCCTATTATTACCACAAACACCTCTGGCTGCAAAGAATGTATAGTCCCGCCTTTGAAAGCATATAAAAATCTGCTTATTGGACAAAATGGTATCCTTATCCCACCTAAAGATGCAGAATCTCTAAGTCTTGCTCTATCTCTCCTCACTCCGAGAAAACTCATGCAAATGGGTGCAAAAGCTAGAGAGTTTGTAGTAAATCGCTTTTGCATTACTCGTGTGATTAACTACTACACTTCACATATCTATTCATTACTGCAGTCTCACAAAACAAATCCTATTCAAACTAAAAGCCCCAATACAAACCCTATTTTAGCCTTTGTCAGCAATACTTGCTTTAGTATGTATAATTTTCGTCTAAAAGTCCTGCAATCCTTGAAAAAAAGTGGCTTTACTATTCACATCATTGCTCCTTTTGACTCCAGCACTCCAAAACTCCAAGAAGAAGGGTTTTTTATGCATCATTTATATATTGATTCTCGCTCACTCAATCCTTTCAAAGACCTACGCACCATTGCTATGCTCTATAAACTCTTTAAGCAAATAAGCCCAGCTCTTGTATTTAACTACACAATAAAACCAGCAATTTATTCTTCAAGTGTGTGCAATCTCCTCAAAATCCCAAATATTGCCATTATCACAGGGCTTGGATATGTGTTTATTAACGATAAAGGAGATACAAGTAGCTTGAAAAAAACAATCTTGCGCTTTATTGTGTGTAAAATGTATCAATTTGCACTCAAAAATACGCAAGAAGTGTGGTTTTTAAATAATGATGATAAACAAGAATTTTTGCACTATAAACTTATCACTCAAGCCAAAGCATTTTTGCTTGATAGCGAGGGGGTAGATACAGAATATTTTAGCCCAAAATTTTGCAAAAATAGACAATCCATAAAACGAAGGCAAGATGATGAAATAATTTTTTTGCTGATTGCTAGAATGCTATGGGATAAAGGCGTAGGAGAGTTTGTGCAAGCCGCTCAAATGCTGCAAGATTCTATAAAAACACAAGATTCTT
The DNA here is from genome assembly GCF_000762845.2 of Helicobacter japonicus. Taxonomy (GTDB): domain Bacteria; phylum Campylobacterota; class Campylobacteria; order Campylobacterales; family Helicobacteraceae; genus Helicobacter_C; species Helicobacter_C japonicus. Next base: position 165,713 of record NZ_JRMQ02000003.1, read on the forward strand.
ATAGCAACAATGGGGGGGGGGGTATAATAAAACTTAGATTTTATTTGCTTGGCAAATGCGATTGTCCTAATCCTAGTGCGATTAGTAGAGATGAAATTGCTTTATGGGAAAAGCAGGGTATTATCACATATTTAGGGGAAACAGATGATGTGCGTCCATTTATAGAATCTGCCTCTTGCGT
>NZ_JRMQ02000040.1 GCF_000762845.2 Helicobacter japonicus
AATGTTTAGAGAGAGAAAGGAGGAAGTGGGAGAACTCATAGGTTGTTCCTTATATAAGAGGAAGTGTTAGGTTTATCATAGTCCAATCTTTTTGTATTATTATCATTAGGTAATCTCATAGCAATGACTTGCCTATAAATTAGCTCTCTTGTGTCATATTTTGGAAATTTAATTTCCTTTTGCAAGTCTTGTTTGAAAGCATCTAAAATATCCACGTTAGGAATAAAGTATTCACTAGCAAAACAATGATAATCCTCACCGCAGACTTCTTGCTGATATTTGGATTCATCATATTCTCTCTCTATAATCACTTCCGCATACGCAAAAACTAAACAACCTAACAGCAAAATTAACTTTTTCATTCATTGTCTCCAAAAGTATTTTTATAGCCCTCTTGCAGAATTTCTAAAGGGTCAGTTATGTCTTCTCTCCTATTTGCGTGATATGCGAGGCGGCTTGTAGTTATACACCACACATATCAATAAAGCAATCAATACCCCTTGAAGTAATTGTTTCATTTTGTATTTTTCCTTATGGTGTTTGTCCTAGCTTACTTTGTTGAAAAACATACGTTCTACCGCTATATTCATCAGTGATTTTAAGAGTATTTCTTTTTAGCTCAAAGCTAGGATTGGGACCACCGCAAAAATCAATTTCACCACGATAATGGATTTTATTTTCCCCATTTATTCGCTCAAATATTCTTAAAGTGCCGCCATCACACGCATTTCCCATAGGAACATCTTGAAATATCCAAATCTCATTCCAATTTCCAAGTGGTGCGTAAAAAACCAATCTTGGTTCATATTCATACTCACATTCTCTTTGATAAATTACTTTATCGTTGATAGTAATACTGCATTGATCGCTTTTAACATTTGTAGAGACAGAGAAAGTAGAGAAAGCTCCTTTAAATGTCTCTTGAATACTTGCAGAAATTTCATCGGCATTAAGTAAATTCAACAATATAATGCCATAAATAGCTAACTTTTTTATTTTTTATCCTTTGTATTTTTCTAAACCTTCTTTAAGGTATTGTCTTGCGACAGCACCAGCCTCACCCTTTGTCAAGATACCATCTTTATTGATATCTAAGCCTTTATTTTTATCATACACAACATTTCCTTTGGTTGAAATAATATAATCATTTGGTTTTCCAACAGCTATTGGATAAAAAATCACCATATAAATATCTTCAATATTTTTTATTTTTCCCTTATATGCTTGAAAATATTTCTCAACATAATCAAGTTGTTCAACTTGAGTCATTTTAGCTAACTCTCCTGTGCTAGTTCCTAATTTTTTTGCAGTAGATTCTAAAAATTGTATCAGTCCTGTAGCTGTAGCAAGCGGATTCTTTATGCTAGGCGAAAATGTTCTAATAGTTTCAAGAGCCATACAAGACATTAAGTAATCAGGATTTATTTCTAATCTTTTACAAATTGCTATTACTTTTTTCTTAAATTCTTTGGATACATTTTTATGTCCTCCCCAAGCTATTTTTATATCTCCCTCATACCCCACCTCTAGTTTCACCTTATCTATTTCATAACCTTGAGTTTTGAGAGTATCTATCTTTTGTTTGAGATTCAATATAAAGTCTTTATAAG
>NZ_JRMQ02000041.1 GCF_000762845.2 Helicobacter japonicus
ATCTCTCTTATAGCCACTATATGCGAGTAAATCGCGCAAACTCTGCTCACTGAAATCCTTACAAGTCAAATCCTCACAGAGATTTTTCATAAAATCTTTATTTCTAAAGGGCTTATAGTAGTCTTGCTCGTTTGCCTCAAAAAATGCCTTTGCCTTTTCTAGGTTGGCTTTAATGGTTTCTGTAAGCTCCTGTATTCTCTCTGAAATCAATTCTAATGCGCTTTTACCCCATTGTGAATTTGCAAAAAGAGCAGCTATAAAGGCAATGAATGCTGCAATGATGAGGGCAAGCCACCAAGGAGCACTTATTAAGCCTATGATAGAAGCAGTAATGCCAAAAATAATCACTTCATACCCAACACTTGCCAGTCCTCTATACCATTCTTTTGTGCCTTGATTATACACAAACACAAGGGAATATCCCTCTAGGATAAATGCCCATTTGCTAAACTTCTTAGAAGCTTGACTAATATAATCTTTTTTATATAGTTGTTCTATCCCCTCACTGATTGCAGCAAATATACTCCCAATCACCCCCATACCAATATCCGAGCCATTGCCTTGAAACTTAACACCTTGCACCACAATCTCTAAAGTCTCCCCGATTTGATAAAATACTATTTTTTCATTACGATAGAGAAACTTTCTTTGCTCCTCCTCTTGCTTTATCTTTTCTCTTTGGAAATAATCTGAATCATTCATATAGGGAAAATTGCTCCAATTGCCATTCATTTTTACTCCTTTTCTTGCAAACCTCTTCTTTTTTTTATAGGTTTAATTTTCTCACGCAAATCATATTGATTTGCTTTGCCTTGTTTCTCTAAGGCTTCTTGTGTTTTTTCTCTTAGGATTTCAAGGAGCTTTTTCATATCTTGCTCATCATTATCAACTATCACATAAACTTTAGATTCTTTGTTTGAAAGATTATGAAAGTAGTGGCGATATTGTGTGTTTATATCATTTATTCTTATTATCCACGAACCCGTATAGATAGCACTTGATACCCAATTTACATAAAACCCAAATTCCCCATATTTATAGAATCTATGCTGATACCATAGCTTTAAAAAACCACTAGAGCGTATATACATTCCCTCATTAGTAAGAAAAATCGCATTTCTTTGACGAAAAAAGAGCCCATTAAAGCTCCATAAAACCAATAAAAAAGGCAGAGGAATAAGAATGCTATATAACCCCAAAACAAGCCAATTTTCTAAGCTCAAATATGTAGGGTAACTAAAGATTAGAATCATCGCATCATAGATTGCACTATAATTATAAAAATCTACAATCAATCCAAGTGAGACAAATAAAACTATTATTGTCGCTATTCTATCTACTATCCGCTCAAATCTATTAAACCACCCCTTTGGAAAACTATACTTAAACTCATAAATGATTTCATCTTTGTTTGGTTGTAGTGATTTATTCCAAGTTAGCATTACACCCCTTG
>NZ_JRMQ02000042.1 GCF_000762845.2 Helicobacter japonicus
CAAAATATAGTCTTCACACTGATATAGGGCATTGAGTAGATGAATAGGGGAATCTTTGGTGAGGGAATCTATATCGTTGGGATTAAGTTTTTGGATATATGCTACCTTTGGATTGGCAAATGAAATAATAGGGATAGGTTTGTAGGAATTAAACTCTGTATTGGTTTTTTGGATATTATAGTAGATTTTTTGTTTTTCTTGTTGTAAATCTTGTGGCTGTGGGGTCAATTCTTGATTATCATTTTGTAAAAAACTGCACATTATTATATCTTGGTTAAAGAGATTGGTATAGTTTTTATTGTTGCTATACAGAGAGCAGATATTGTTATTTAGAGTTTTAAAGCTTGGGTAAAATTCGTGAATATTTGCAAGAATTTTAGTAGAAGTCATAGTGGTTGTAAATGTTCCCTTAGCTGCAATGTCTCCTACCTTTGAACCTGTTTTTATTGCAGAAGACATAAAGCCAGAAATAGCAAATGAACCCAAATAATACATAGGTCGATTTTTTATTTCATTTTTAGCTAAATTAAAAAGTATTTTAGCCCTATCCCAGCTATTTATACTTGCTATACCCCTCCAAAATAACTTTACTTCCTCAATGGCTTCTTGCTGATAATAATCTTTAATCACGACACTACCATTTTGCCAATCTCTTAAACCAGAGATTCTCCCTATAAAATCTCCAAAGTTATAGGGAGTAACCAAGAAAGTATCATAAACTCCTTTACCAAAATCATTTAAGTGTTCTATAATATTTTTATTTTTCTCCATAATTTATCCCTAAAATTTAATCCCTAAAAATCCCACAAAAAAAGCTATTAAAATAATAGCTAATATTCCCATTGCTACCCAATAATAAATAAACGATTGTTTGTGTATTTTTTGTGGAGGTTGTGTTTTGTGTAATGGGATTACACAAGCTATTATAAAATTGATAAAACTTAAAAATATAAAAGAAAATAACAAAGCCACAATAAACTTTACATTCTGATTAATTGTTGTTGGCAACAATATTGCAAAACATATTCCCGCAATAAACCAAAATATAATACCTATCCCTGTATTTATATAAATGGAGCTAAAAGATTCAACAATTTTATTTGTTTTATAATAGGTAAAGCAATATTTACATCGTAGAACTTCTCCCATTTTTAAAGTATAAATATTCCTAAGCTTCTGTAATTTATTGATTTTCTCCCCACATACTTCGCATTTTTTATAAAGAAACATTTGATAATCCTCTTAACTTACTAAGCCAATATTATAACATATACTCTTGATCTTTATCACTCCATTATGCATACACTTTATCTCATTATCTTCTAGTATAGGGTGAAGCATTGCAATGCTTAAAGGTTTTAATTGTTCTTTGTGTTGTTTTTGTTCTCTTTGCATTGTAGCTTTATCT
>NZ_JRMQ02000043.1 GCF_000762845.2 Helicobacter japonicus
CAAATCTTACAAACGAAAAAGATCTGCTACAGAGCCTGACAAAGTGCATTTGCATATGTTGATTTTTAAACGAATTACTTATAATAATGCTTGCACTTCACTTGCTATATGTGCATTTTATTTGCCTTTTATTGGATTAAGCGTGTGTTTTTATCATCATACTTTTGTGCTACTTATTTTATGTGTCGTATTTGTGCTATGTTATAGTTATTTTTATACAAAGTTAATCCATTTTAAGTTTAAATAGCTCCTAAAAAAGGAGTTGTATGAATTATGTGTATTTGAGAGTATCGACAAGTAAGCAAACAATTGAAAACCAGAATTTTGAAATACAAAAATGGTGTGAAAATCGTAATATCCACATTGATTTTATATATCAGGAAACTATGAGTGGCACTATTGCTCCTAAGTATAGAAGACTTGGTACAATACTTAAAAAAGCTAAAAAGGGCGATTCCATTATTGTTAGTGAGATTTCAAGGCTTGGTAGAAGTTTATTGCAAATTATGGGTGTGCTTAATCAATGTATGGAATGTGGGATTACAATTTACTCTATTAAAGAAAACTACGAGTTAGGAGATAATATCAACTCTAAAATTTTGGCCTTTGCTTTTGGGTTAAGTGCAGAAATAGAGCGACAATTAATATCCCAACGCACTAAAGAAGCATTGGGGCGACTTAAGAGTAATGGCAAACATATAGGACGATTCAAAGGAGCTTTAACGCCAACACAACAACTTAAACTCTATCCCTTTAAAGAAAAAATCTTAGGTATGAGACAACAAGGTATTCCCATTTTACATATAGCAAGAGAATTAAAAGTCAATCGCAAAACTATCACATATTTTTTAAGCAGACTCAAGTCTCAATCAGAGGTCTAAAAGTTTTTTATAAAGCACAAAATATGCAACAGCAAGGCTTAAAATAAATAATATCAGTATATGAGTATGAGTATAAAAAATAATACTTATATACACAATAGGCGCATAAGCACAGATAATAACACTTGAAGTTAAAGGATTGTTTTTAAGCTTTTTAAAGAGTAAAGTATGAAGATGTAAATTATCTGGACTTGTAGCATTTGCACCAATTTTTTTGCGA
>NZ_JRMQ02000044.1 GCF_000762845.2 Helicobacter japonicus
ATAGGAATAAGGTAGTAAAGTTCAAAAAGATGAAGTTTAATAAATGCACATAAATATAAGAATCCACCCAAAAGCAGACTATCCCAAAAGATATGCCTTCTATCGTGTTTAAATATAAACATATAGATTCTATATAAAAATAAGCTTGGCAACAAAAGGAGCAAAATGCTGTCATTAAGTATGAAGTTTAAAAGCCCCTTGAGTGTGTGGAGTATCTCCTCATACTTGCTAAGAAAGATTTCACGTGTGTAAGCTTTCTCTATATGTGGGATAATGAGTGTGAAATATAACACAAGAAAAATAAGCGCACTTATGGTTAATGCACCATAATACAAATAAGCCTTCGTGCTATTTTTGTTTTTTATAGAATCTATAAACATAAGTAGCCCAAAACTACCAATGATAAGAAAAGTAGGTTCTTTATAATACAAGGCAGCATTAGCACTTATAAAACCAATAATTGCACTGGATAGGGAATTATCTCGGTAGAACTTTATGCTTGAGAAGATAAAGAGACTTAGAAAAAGCACTTGCAGGCGTTCAGGATAACAAATACCTAACATTATTGTTACAAAGCCGGGGTGTAAAAAGATACATATAAGGAGTAGCACGCGCAAAGTATAGAATCTATCCTCAAGAATGAGAGCAAATATAATCCATAGTAAAACTCCTATGCCAAAAACAATGAGGGCGTTAAAAGTAAAGAAAGCATAAGGGCTGTGTGAAAAAATAGCAATAAGGTTTAAATCTAAAGAAGCGAGAGGAAAAAATCTCCCACTACTTGGTGTATAGCCATTAAAAATGGGTTGGGATTCATAAATTTTAAGCCACATCCAAATATCATCAAGATTGAAAGTATAGCGCGAGTAGCAAACTATACCTATACAATAAACAAAAAGAAATATGAAAAAGAAAAAAGCACCTTTACGGGAGTGTGGGGCAAATGCATTAGAGAGAAGTTGCTTTATCCCCCCCCCCC
>NZ_JRMQ02000045.1 GCF_000762845.2 Helicobacter japonicus
AAAGATTCTATAATGACTTCTGCAAGAGCCATTTTTAAATGCCCATAGCCTTTACCTTCAAATTCTGCCTCAATGCTTTCGCGGCTTTTTTGTGTGAAAGTAAGAGATTCTAGATTTTCTTTCTTTATTTTGCTTTTTTCCCATAGAGGTTCATTTCTGTATTTAACATAATAAGCCCAATGAATATCTTTTTTTAATGCTTTTCCACTTGTGAGATGAGCTTCTAAGTGAATAAGGTTTTGATTTTCTTGTAATGGAGTTTGGGAAGTATGTATATCATCTGTGCTAGTTTGTTGTGTAGCTGTATCCTCTCTTTTTTCTACTTGTGCGGTGTAGATGTCTATTTGTTCTTGTTTTTTTAAATCTACCTTATCCTGTTCTTTGTAGATTCTAATATGTCTAATATTTGCCTCATCATCTTTATTGAGTGTAAGGCAAAAGGGATTAGTGCTCTTTTGATGAGCTATGGCATTGCATTGTCCTGTTCCTACAATAATATATTCTTCATCTTCAATAGTGATAGGAAAAGATTTGTGTTTATCTCTCTCTTGTAATTCACAATCAAAGATAACTTCTCCATTTTCATCTATGGTTTTAGAATTTGTCATAAAGGAGAGTGTTTTACCTTTTACTTCATCTAATAATTTCTTACTAGATATTTGTATATGGCATTGAAATTTGATTGTATTGCTCATTACTTATTCTTTATGCTATTTTGAATCATTAAGAAGTAAGTTAAAGGCTTATTTATTCCTTTCTCTTTACTTCTCATTTCTTTACCCCTCACTCCGCCTTTATCTCCCCACCTTTAACAACTAATCCTTTAGAATCTATGACTACTTCTATTCCACCAGCTTTAAAAATGATTGT
>NZ_JRMQ02000046.1 GCF_000762845.2 Helicobacter japonicus
ATGAATACTTAGAAGCTAGAAAATCCCTCTATAAATCTATTTCTCAACTTAAACAAGAAAAGCAAAAGCAAGAATTACAAGAACTACAAAAGCAACAAGAAATCTTAGAACAATCCTTACAAAACTTAGATTCTAAACAAAAAGAATCTCAACTCAAAGAACTACAAAGAGAACAAGAAAAAGCATTAAGAGACAAACAAAGACAAGAGCAACAACAAGCAAGACTTTCTAAAGGTAATACACAGAATCTAAACAACACAAACAATAATGCCTATATCACAAAACATTCCAATCTCATTTTAGAATCCCAAGACAAAAGTATTCAAATCATTTTCTTAGATAAAAACATCTCAATGTCTCACCTCCTCCATATCCATAACAATAAAATAGACATATTCACTCAAGATAAAACTTACATAGACATACAATCTTTATTAGAAGACTATCAAGACTATGGTATTACACAAGATATTCTTAACTCTCCCTCTACTCAAATCTTTTTCTACTCCGCTCTCCTATTAGGCTCATCTGAAATAGAAACAAATCCCTTTCTCTTTGGTGAATTAGATAAAGACAATACCATTAAACAAGATACACCAAGTTATTACTTCTCCCCTAAAGATGAAGAAAATAATCTAGGCACACTTCTTA
>NZ_JRMQ02000047.1 GCF_000762845.2 Helicobacter japonicus
TACAAATACCCTAGGAGAAGAAATTAGAAAAATGCTATCAACAAGTGCTGCCTTTGCTCAAACATTAGGTGAAGAAGCTCAAAATCTTCAAGAAGCAGTAGGTAAGCTTACCAATCTTACAAATTCTCAAGCTTCTTCCTTAGAACAAACAGCTCAAGCTGTAGAAGAGATTACAAGTTCTATGCAAAATGTAAGTGGTAAAACAAGTGAAGTTATACAACAAAGTGAAGACATTAAAAATGTCATTGGTATTATTAGAGATATAGCAGACCAAACAAACTTACTTGCTCTTAATGCAGCTATTGAAGCAGCAAGAGCTGGAGAACACGGAAGAGGATTTGCTGTTGTTGCAGATGAAGTGAGAAAGCTAGCTGAAAGAACTCAAAAATCTCTAGGAGAGATTGAAGCTAATACTAATCTTTTAGTGCAATCTATTAATGATATGGGTGAATCTATTAGAGAGCAAACTACTGGTGTTACTCAAATTAATGAAGCCATTACACATTTAGAATCTGTTACACAAGAGAATGTCAATATTGCTAATTCTAGTGCAGAGATTAGTGAGAGAGTAGATAAGGTAGCTAAAGATATATTAGATGATGTGAATAAGAAGAGGTTTTA
>NZ_JRMQ02000004.1 GCF_000762845.2 Helicobacter japonicus
AAAGATTTTATGAAAAATCTCTGTGAGGATTTGACTTGTAAGGATTTCAGTGAGCAGAGTTTGCGCGATTTACTCGCATATAGTGGCTATAAGAGAGATCTAGCGAAAAGCACTTGTGTCTTTCAGATTCTTATCTTTCTCCTTTTTTCTCATCGCCCTTTTGCACTCACTAAAGCTAGAATGCCGATAATCCACTCCATTTTCAATTAAATCTGTATAAAGTTGCTCTTTGTATTCAAGCATTGCAATATTTTCTTGCGCTTTTGCAAGTTGGGCGAGATTCTTTTTCTTTTGCGCTTGAATGATTTTTAGTCGCTCTCTTAATGTATCATCGCCTTTCTCACACAAATCTTTGTAATACTTAAGCTCTTTGATACTCATTCCAAGCTCACGATAAAGGTTAATCCAACACAACCAATCAATATCTTTTTGATTAAAAAGCCGCACACCATTTTTATCCTTGTAAATACTTGGAAAAAGCCCCTTATCCAGCCAAAAGCGAATCTTGCGCGAGGGAATACCGCTTTTATGCTCTGCTTCTAAAATCGTGTAAGTCATTGAAACTCCTTTGAAAGTTTTAGCTAAGTTTGCAGTTTTTGAAATGATATTATAAATCCTAACACCTAGTGTTTGTCAAGGGGTTGGAGGATAAAAATCTAAATAAAATAAGAGTAAATCAAAAACTTTTGCAACCACGCATAAAACTTGTAAGACAAGGACAAATGCCCAAGCACATTGATTAATGCGTTATTGCAAAATACATCTCCCACTTGCACATTGATTAATAAAGCTACTAAGAGGTATATTACGTGTTCCCCTTCGTTCTTCCCCCTCACCGCTACAATTATTATTAGATAAAAACGCATTGATAGGATTAGGATAAATCTCACGCAAACGCAAAGAATAAAACATATATAAGTTGAGTGTGCCATTGCGTGTAACGACATTATATGCCTCTCTTAAATTATGTGCAAAAGAGTTGGATAATGCCCGCTCATAGCTTTCATAATTCATATTTACTAAATTAGTTGGGATAAATTGAATCCCATCACCTGTTCGTAGCACAGGCATTCCGTGTGCATTATAGCTACCATCTCGAGCGACATAATACATTTGCGCTATCCATAAAGTCCCAGCAGGTTGCTGAAATAAATCTCTCAATGCACTTCTTATCGCAACATCATTTGTAGCAAATTCTGAAGAAAGCCAAAAATTCCCGGGAAAGAGGCTTAGAGCAATGGCTCTATACATTTGTGCGGCATATTCAAACGCTGCAGAACGAGATAATCCGGGTGGAGTATTAGAGGCACGATATTGCTCAAGGGAGGCAGCAAGCATTGGATAACGCGCTCGAAAAGAAGTGAAAGGATTGCGCCCAAAAGCTGTATCAAAGAAAAAACCTCCGGATTCTAATGGAGTAGCAGTATATTCATTCATTTCAGCAATTATTTGATAGCTATGCAATAAACACACACCGCAATCCCCAGCTCTTTCCGAAACTCCATCAGTTGTTGTCGCAATCTGCCACAATCGCTTTTTCCACTCTTGCGTTAAGGCAAAGCTAGGCGGTAATTGCACAATAGCTTTTAGATTTTTCGTATAAGAACCATTTGCCGGACAAGTGGGAAGAGAATCCGAAAGATTTGCATTTTTGAATCTCTCCCAATCTTGCATATTATGACTAAATTGAAAATACGAAGTCTGCCCCTCATTTGTATCTTTAGCCAAATAATCTGCTTTAGCGGTATATGGCACACCCCAATTTGTGCCATATTTAGTAACACGTAAAAAATTGCCTAAATAATCCTTAAGCATTGCGCTATCATTATCTGCAAACATAAAAATTTTCCAATTTTGTGCGTTTAATTTCGATGATGCTGTTTTGTTTTCTCGTAAATTTTGCTGCAAACATTCTTCCCAACTCACCCAATTCCAATCTTGTTTTGCATTCTGCTTAGAAGTAAGGCAAAACATCTTTGCAGTAGCCGAATCATATTGTGCAATAATGCCATTTTCAAGATTGAAATACAGCTCTTGGGGGTTATTTTTAATCGATTCATCATTGCGCAAATAATACAAATCAAAACCTTGAGGGGTGAAAAATCTCCAAGCAATAAAGCCTTTTTGCATTAAAGGTGCAGGAGTGGCTATTGTATTGAGCCATTCTTGCATATTATAGAGAATAAGATTAGATTGCGTGCCCTTAGATGGACTTTTTTGCAGGGTAAGGAATCCATTGTTAATCTGAAGCACAAAGCGCAAATCAGGAGTGTAGAGCATATTATCTTTAATTATGAAGCTTTGCGTTTTATCATCAATGACGCAAGGTCTTAAGATGAGTCGCTTGCCTTGAATATACTTTTCATTTTCTGCACTTAAACACACCCAACCATCAAGAAGTTTCCACGCTATACGGCTAAAGACATCATAACGTGCATCTATTGCTTTTTCACAATCACTTACCCCCACATAGCCTTCAGAGCCTGTAAAAACTGGTGTGAGGCATTGTGTTATCGAATCAGGCTTGCTTACAAAAGCAATAGGTCTGTCTTTAGGCTTATTGGCAAGTTTTTGGGAAACTTGTTTAGGATTTTCAAGAGCAAGAGCAGAAGAAAAAAATGCACAAAGGCTAAAGGAAAAGAGAGCAAAGGCATATAAGCGTAGAACTATACTTTTCATATTAATATATCCTTCTTGGAATATCTAACTTGTGTCTTATTATAGCAGTTTTAATTGAATATAAAATTTTGTCTGCCTAAGCGTAGAATCTTGCCTCTTTTCTTAAATCTATGGACATTGAGGAATTAAGCAAAGTATGGATTGACTAATATAAAAGCCCTTTTGAGTAGCGCAAAGCTTAAAGCAACGCAGAGCAAATCACCCACAAAAGCAGCGCACCAGATTCCATTCAGCCCAAAAAGATAAGTTAAAACAAAGAGGCTACAAAGTGGCGCAAAAAAGCCCTGCATCAAAGAAAGCAAGAGAGAATAAGAGGCTTTGTTAAAGGCAGTGAGAAAGGAGCTTACGCATACATTAAACCAAGTGATACAATAATTGAGCGCATATAGGCTTAACGCAAAAGCACTAAAAACGATAAAGTCTTGATTGGTTTTTTCTGCAAAAAGCGTAATGAGGCTTTCACTCCATAGCATAATTGCTATAACCACCCCAAAACAAAGCAAAAAAGCAGTGGCAAAAATATAGAAAATGAGAGATTTTAGCCTTGCTTTGTCTCTCTTCGCATAATTATAGCTTAGAGCGGGTTGCATACCCTCGCATAGGCTCATAATAAAAGCAATGATAAAAGTGTCTATATAAAGTATAATAGAAAATATCGCAAACTTAATAGGGTTTGCACTTTTTTAATACTCCTGCCATAGTTTAGAGGTAATACGCCACTCATTGTCTATTTTGGTAAGCAGGAGCAAGTCTATCACATTAGCATTATGCAGATTCTTTGTATCCACTTTCACAGCGGCAATATTTTCAAATTGGTAGAGAATCTCAATGTCTGATTTGGCTTGTTGCGCTTTGCCTAGCGAATCTATCACATCATAGAGGATTTGAATCTGCCCTCCGCTCACCTTTTGCCCTGCCTTTGCACCAAAAATAGTTGCCTCTTTGACAAAAACAGGCTTCATTTTTGCACTTTTACCCTCTGTAATGCCTGAAAGATAGGTTTTCACAGATTCTATAATCTCCTTTTGCATTTGCGCCTCCTTTGCGTAAGCAATATTTGCATAACCTAACATTGTAATCAAAGCGATAGCCATAAACTTCCGCATTTGCGCTCCTTAAGATAAAATCCTAACATTATACAATATTTTAAATATAAACTAATGTATAATGCTATCCTAAAAGTAAGTTCAATACAAAAGGAATGCAAATAATAAAAGGTATAGACCATTTTGTGCTTGTAACGCAGAATTTGAGTGAGTGTTTAAGATTTTATAGAGATTTGCTAGGGCTTGAAGTAAAGGAACAAAAAGGCACAAATAGCGAGGGTAAAAGCGTTGCAAGATATGCTTTGCATTTAGGAGCGCAAAAAATCAACATTCATCAATCTTTTGGTGAGTTTAGCCCGAGTGCTTCTGCTTCTTGCGTGGGTGCGCTGGATTTTTGTCTTCTTGCAGAGGGAGACATAGAGCAGATTAAGCAAAATCTGCAAGCAAAGGGAGCAGAGATTTTGCTTGGTGTGGTAGAGCGCACAGGCGCACACTCCAAGCTTAACTCAATTTATCTTAAAGACCCTGATGGAAATTTAGTAGAAATCGCAGTAGAAAAGTCCTGAAATATAGATGTATAGGTTTGATTTTCTAATACTTTAGAATATCCCTCTTTAATGTCTTTGCCTGCAAACCTCACACAAGCTTACTTGCCACAAGCTCGGCTTGTTCTATCACTCTATCCACCGCGAGTTTTTGCATATCCGGCGGATAACCATATTTTTGCAGCACTCTTTTAACCGCCACTCTTAGCTTCGCCCTCACAGATTCTTTATGTTGCCAATCTAGGCTAACATTTTGCCTTAGAGTTTGAAAAATCGCTATGGCAAGTTCTTTTAGCTCTCTCTTACTCATCACTTCTTTTGCGCTTTTGTTTTGAGCAATCGCTTCATAAAAGGCAAACTCGTAATCTTTTAATCCCATTTCTTTTCTCTGCGTATCACTCGCAATAAGTTCTTTGCTTAGGGCAATAAGCTCCTCTATGGCTTCAACCACACTAATAAGGTTGTTTTGATATTTTCGCATTGTCGTTTGCAGTCGCTCTATCAAGCTTTTTGCAGAGAGTGTGGAGTGAAGACGCGCACTTAATTCATCGTTTAAAAGCTTCTGCAAAGTCTGCAAGGCAAGGTTTTTGTGCTTGTGAGAGGCAAGTTCGCTTAAAAATTCCTCGGATAAAATAGAGAGATTGGGCTTTGCAATGCTATCCAAAATATTCACCACTCCTTCGCTCACAATCGCGTCATTAATGATTTGTTTAATTGCGCTTTGCGGCACGAGAGATTTTCCCTCCTCCTCTCTTTCGTATTTTTTCAAAGTTCTTTTGATGAGGTCAAAAAACGCCACATCTTTTGCGATTTTCTCCGCTTCCTCGCAAGGTAGAGCCATTACATAGGATTTTAAAAGCCTCGTTGCATTATCCAAAAACCGCTTTTTGCCATTTTCTTGGGCTAGGATAGTTTCTAAAACTTGGGCGATAAATGCAAGTTTATCCTGTGCTTTAAGCCTAAAATACTGCAAATAATTCATTCCTTGCAGCATTTGGGCGGTAATTTCATAGTTTTCTTGCATTTTTTCTATGATTTTTGTCTTGTCTTGTATAAACGCGCCTTTACCTCCGCTTTGCGTATAAAACTCTAGTGCATTTTTTAGCTCATTGGCAATGCCTAGATAATCCACGACTAGCCCCGCGGGTTTGTCCTTATATACGCGATTTACTCTCGCAATGGCTTGCATAAGGTTATGTCCGCTTAGGAATTTATCCATATAAAGCGTATGCAGCGGTGGCACATCAAAGCCAGTAAGCCACATATCGCACACGATAACCATTTGTAGCTCATCATCAATGCTTTTAAGCCTTTTGGCGATTTCGCTTCGTTGTGCTTTGCTCGTGTGGTATTGGCTTATCTTTGCTCCATCATCACTTTTTGCAGTAATTATCACTTTGATTTTACCCTTTGTGGAGTCCTCATTATGCCACGAGGGCTTTAAATGCACGATTTGTTCATACAAAGACACTGCGATTTCTCGGCTCATACAAACAATCATCGCTTTGCCTTGCAAAATCTTTTGCCGCTGCGTAAAATGCTCCAAAATATCCTTTGCAATAGTCTGCAACCTCTCCTTTGCCCCGACAATCTCGCATAACCTCGTGGCTTTAGCGTTGATTTTCTCTTGCTCCTCGCTTTGACTTAGTTTAGAATCTAGTGCATTTAAAAGCTCTTGCCCCTCTGTGCTTAAAGCAATTTTGGCTAATCGGCTTTCGTAGAAAATCGGCAAAGTTGCCTTATCCTCTACCGCTCTTGCAATATCATAAATATCAATGTATTCTCCAAAAACGCGCCTTGTGTCCGCGTCCGCCTTTTCTATCGGCGTGCCACTAAAACCTAGATAAGTGGCATTTGGCAGCGCGTCTCGCAAATATTTTGCATAGCCATAGTGCAACTGCGCCTCCTCATCAAGTCGTGCTTCAAAGCCATATTGGCTTCTGTGGGCTTCATCACATAGCACGAGGATATTTTCCCTCTTGCTTAGGCATTCAAAGCTTTCTTTCTCGCTTCTAAACTTTTGAATCGTGCTAAAGACAATGCCTCCACTTGCCCTTTTGAGCTTTGCCTTTAAGTCCTGTGTGCTCGTTGCAAGGATTGGCTCTGTGCGTAAAAGCTCCTTTGCCTTAGCAAAAGTGCTAAAAAGCTGCTCATCAAGGTCGTTTCTATCGGTGATGATTAAAAGCGTGGGATTAGCAAAGCTCATAATTGCCTTTGCGCTAAAAAATACCATCGTGAGACTCTTGCCACTGCCTTGCGTATGCCAGACTACCCCGCCTCTTTTATCCCCATTCATTGCGCTTCTAGCCGATTCTATTGCCTTTTGCACTGCGTAATATTGATGATAGGCAGCGATTTTTTTAATAATTTTTGTCGTGGATAAGCCTGTTTTGTCGTTAAAAGTCTCTTTTTCAAAGAGGACAAAAAAGCGCGTAAATTCTAAAAGATTGTGAGGTTTTAATACATCGGGCATTAGGGGCATTTGCGTATTGGATTCCTCATTTTTCCATACCATAAAGCGCACAAAATCCCCACTCAAGCTCCCCACCTTGCTATTTAGCCCATCACTTACCATACATAGCACATTAGGGATAAAAAGTGTAGGAATCTGTGCCTTGTAGGTTTGCAGTTGGTTATAGGCGTTTTGCAAGGTGGCGTTTTCATCTAGGGGATTTTTAAGCTCACACACTACGAGAGGCAAGCCATTGACAAAGAGCACAATATCAGGGCGTTTGGGCATTTTAGATTCAAAATGGAGTTGATTACAAGCTAAAAAGTGATTGTTTTGCGGGTTTTCAAAGTCTAGCACTTGCAAGAGAATGCCCCGCATTTCGCCATCAAGTAGCACTTCAAGCGGGATACCCTGCGTAAGATAAGCGTGGCATTTGGCGTTAGATTCTAAAAGTTCCTCATTTTCAAGGGCTTTAAGCTTTGCTAACGCTTCGCTTATAAGCTGCTCTTGGGATTCCATACTTAAGGCGAGGTTGCATTGCGTAGAATCAGCAAAGTTAATCCTCCGCACCGCGTCTTTAAACTCACTCTTAAGTATCCACTCCTTGCTGTTGCGCTCTAAATCTTTGCCACTTTTGTAAGTGTATCCCGCGTTTTCTAAATCTTGCAGGAGCAGGGATTCTATGGTTCTTTCGTTGAGGAGTTGCATTACTGATTCCTAATTGTTTTTATTTTTTATAAAATTTCGCATTTTCTCAATAGATTGATGCAATTCGTCCTTTGTAAATCTTATATTAAGTTCATTTTCTGGGTGATGAATTTGGTGTCTTATATATTCAGTTAGTGTTATTGTTTTCTCTTTTTTGGAATTATTGTTATCAATTTTGATATACTTTTTCATATTTTTCATATTATTTTTATATTCTTCTATCATTTTTTCTTTATCAATATACCCATACAACTCATTATGATATTCCTCATCAGCTTCTCCAAAGGCTAAAAAATTAACTTCATTTAAAGAGGGGATAGGCAGACTTGCTTTATCAATTTTGACAATTTGTTTCTCTCCATTGTTTCCATTTTTTACCACTCTTAAATTATCAAAATCTAATCCTTTTACGATTGTAGGGCTATGTGTTGTCAATATAACTTGAATACCATTTTGCTTAGATAATTGGACGAGAGATTCTGCTAATAATCTTTGATGTTCTTGATGTTGTGATGTTTCAGGTTCTTCAATTGCATAAATAATACTCTGTTTGCTTTCCCTATCTTTTTTCCTCTCTGCTTCAGCCCTAAAAAAATTTAATAAAATTAACCTTTTTACTCCGCTACCTCTTTTATTAATTGGAATATCTTTGTCCCCCATAATAGATATATTTTTAAATACATCGCCCCATTTTAATTGTTCTGCACTTGGGATATTTGGATTTAAACTCTGGGCAATACTTGGATTCATTTCTTTTAATTTTTCAAGAGTAGTATTTGTAACTTTTTGCAATTCATCTGTTATCTTTTTTGCAATTGTTTTTAGGGTTGTAGAAATTTCGTTATCTTGTAAAACTTCTCTTATTGCAAACTTTATAGGGTCTTGAATCTCACTATTACCATCATCATTGCTTCTATCACTTTGAAAAAGGGCATACAAAGGCATATATTTTTGCAGCTGTTCCCATATACTTTTTGCATCTTCTTTATTGAGCTCCAATTCCATATTTTCCAAAGCTAAATCATCACAATCATCTCTAATTGCTTTCCTAAGCTCTGCTTTTTTGGTTTTATCTTTGCAATCAATATTTCTATCTGTTACTATTTTTTGTAACTCACTAACTTTTTTATATAATAAATCACGACAATTGCGATTAGTTGGGTGATAGACTTTGAGAAATACTTTTTCTTTTTCTCTGCCATTCTGATATTTTTTAATAATTTCTAATTTGTCATCTTTGTTAAGCAAATATTCATCTTTAAGATTTGTTGGGTTGGTTTCATCTAATATTATAGAATCTGGAATATTCTCAAATATTAAAGAAACCTGTATTTCTTTGTCATTTTCTTCATTTTGTTTATTGACGTCATTTTTGTCAAGTTTTATAACCCCTCCATTTAGAAAAATATCTAACGCTTCTAAAATTGTAGATTTACCTACATCATTTTTACCAACAAAAGCAGTTATGTTTTCAAAATCAATTTCTACTTCGCTTTAATAGCTTCTAAAGTTTTTCAATTTCATTTTCACGATTTTCATCTCATACCTCCATTTCCCCACTTAATAATTTTGGTAGCATTATATCACGCAGAGATTCTAAGTTTTGAATCTGCTTAACATTGTTGTAGATTTTATCAAAAAATCCTTTAGCTTGAATCTGAAAATCATTCAATGTTGCTTTATCGGGGATAGCTATTTTTATATTTTTTATTAACGAAGTATTGATTGCTGTAACGATTGATGATGTGCTACCCAAAGTTTCATATTTGAACATTTTTAAAAAGAGATATAAATACTCTGTAAAATGCTCATATTTATCATATAAATTAAAATGGGCAATCGCCTCATTAGATAACATATTTTCAGTTGTTATACCCACTCTTCCTAAAGTCATTTTAAAGCTTAAAATAATTGTTTTTGGAGGAATTATAGGGATTTTAAATTTGTTTATGGCTTCCGCAGTTAGAAATTCTGAAGTATTAAATATGAAAATTTTTTCCTCCATATCTTTTATAGAAATCCATTTTGTATTTTTAGAATCTGTTGAAAACCATTGCTTCTCTTTTCTTGGAGGTGTTCTACCTATTTTTATTTCTGCAATTTCACTTAAAGGTTTTTCTTCCCACGCGTTGCGTTTGGGATTCTCTATAAAAGTATGGTGGAAGAGAGTGAGGCTTAAGGATTCTAAAGTTTTGTTTTGGCGATGAAGCAAATCTATCTTATCATCAAAGCTACTTAGAATCTCCGCGATTTTACGCTGTGTTTCAAGAGGTGGCAAAGAAAAACTAAAATTAGAAATTAATCCAACATTCAAATTTTGTTGTGCAGCCCCAGAAGTCATTTGCTCAAGTTTTTCAAAACTATTCAATAAAGTGTAATAGATAAAATTATAATCTGCTTTATTTGCGTCAAGTGTTATATTGCAACAAGCTTGATTAGTAGT
Organism: Helicobacter japonicus; assembly: GCF_000762845.2. Classification (GTDB taxonomy): domain Bacteria; phylum Campylobacterota; class Campylobacteria; order Campylobacterales; family Helicobacteraceae; genus Helicobacter_C; species Helicobacter_C japonicus. The sequence continues at coordinate 9,874 of NZ_JRMQ02000004.1, forward strand.
TAAAGGAATTTTATTAATTGCGACTTTTCCAGCTGTTGCACCATACATTGCAACTATTACAGAATCTTTTTCTATCCATTTAGCTGACGAATTTGCAAGTCCAAATTCTGTAATAGTTTTTTCTGTAAAATAAATTCTATTGTTTTTCACTTCTTTTGTATTTAGCCAAGGGATTGCTCCATTGTAATATTCGCTTTTAGATGTAAGTGGCGTTCCACCAGATACGATACTCTCCGCTACCTCCCCCAACTTCACCCTTTGCCAAGTGGTTTTATTCATTGTTTGCCTTTGTGTGTTTTATATGTTCTTAAGGTATTAATGCTATAATCCTTGCTCATTCACGGCGGTGCTTTACCGCCTTTTATACAATTCTTTTACCTCGTAATCAAAACAATCCAACATATCATTTAAAAGTCCCTCGATTTTATCCGCTTCTATATCAACTAACACTTTTGTTTTTCCAAAGACTAAGCAAGTGGAAAGTCTAAGTGTGCCATTGGGATTTTTCTTGAAAAGATTTTCAAAATGAAAAGCACGATTACGAATTGTGCGAAATAATGAATATGCAATGGTTACTTTTTGATAATTTCTCATTTTATCTTTTTTGTTAAAAGGGGAATAGGCTTAAAAGCTTAGGTGTTTCATATTTATAAGTTGATTATGTAGTTTGTGTTCTTGTATCTTTTCGCACCAATACCCTAGAGTCTGCGCAGAAATAAATTCATCATCTAGTATAAGAAGCAAAGAGGCGATTTTGTTTCTTGTAATAATTTCTAAAAGCCCTATTTTAATGCTTAAGCGACTAATAAGTAAGAAATTTTCATAATGTTGCTTGGGGGATTCATAGCTTTGTAATCTTTTTTTAGAAAAAAGTTTGTGTTGTTTTTCTAGTTCCATTGTCGCTCCTCAATCTCTAGGTTAAAATGTCCCATTTATCCCCTTTGTTAAACTTGTGTTTAGGATAATTATACTATAATCCTTGCAATTCAGAGAGCTTGACCAACGATGAATCGTGGGTGCTTGTTGGCTTGGCTGATGAGAGGTTACTCTGAATTTTATATAGATTGTGCTTTATTATTCTCTCCCCCAACTTCACCCTTTGCCAAGTGGTTTTATTCATTGCTTGCCTTTGTGTGTTTTATGTATAAGGTATTAATACTACAATTATTTATTGCTCATTCACGGCGGTGCTTTACCGCTTTGTATATATATCTTTCATTTCTCTATCAACGCAAGATTAGCTAGAATCCTTTGATTTAACGCCTCTTCCTCTTGCATTTGAGATTGCAACTCCTCTTTTAAGCGTGTAAATTCTGCCTCAAAGTCAAAATCTTGCTCGTTTTCTTCTAGTCCTACAAATCTACCCGGTGTGAGCGTGTAGCCAAGTGCGGCGATTTCCTCTAAAGAAGCGGATTTACAAAAACCTTTAATGTCAGTATAAGGCGGGAGAGATTCTACAATTTTGGAATCTTGCTTGGATTTTATAGGTTGGGATTCTTCGGCTAAAGCTTCAGAATGACAAAGGAGAGAGTCAGTATGGGAAACTAGATTTTTGGAATCTCCACCTTGTGGATTCTGCGTTTTTCTCCACGCGTGGTAGGTTTGGCTTATCCTTTGAATATCCTCATTGGTTAAAATGCGATTTTTGCGATTAATCAACTCTCCGCAATTTCTTGCGTCTATGAAAAGGATTTCTTTATTTGTTTTAGAGCGGCGGATAAACCAGAGACTTGCGGGGATTTGCGTGTTTAAGAAAAGTTTAGCGGGGAGATTGACAATGCAATCAATGAGATTAGATTCTATTAGGTTTTTGCGTATCTCTCCCTCACCGCCGGTGTTGCTTGTAAGGCTACCTTTAGCAAGGACAAATCCCGCCACGCCTTTGGGGGCTAGATGATAGAGGAAATGTTGAATCCACGCATAGTTCGCGTTTGTGCTAGGGGGTGTGCCAAACTTAAAGCGTCCATCTTGCCTTAAGAGCTCGCTGCTATAATCAGAATCATTAAAGGGCGGGTTAGCGATGACAAAATCCGCTTTCAAGTCCTTGTGTGCGTCATTTAAGAAACTCCCCTCACTATTCCATTTGACTTGTGAAGAGTCAATTTGCCTAATGGCAAGATTCATCTTTGCAAGTCGCCAAGTTGTTTGGTTGCTCTCTTGCCCATAAATAGAAATATCATCAATCTTGCCTTGATGGCTCTGCACAAAAAGTTCGCTTTGCACAAACATTCCCCCACTACCACAACAAGGGTCAAACACGCGCCCCTTGTAAGGTTCTAGCATTGTAACAAGGAGTTCTACAACACTTTTTGGGGTGTAAAACTGCCCGCCTTTTTTGCCCTCACTTAGTGCAAATTCACCTAAGAAATATTCAAAAATATGCCCTAAAATATCGCTACTTTGGGTAATCTTGCCTCCTCCTTCTCCACTCAAGGAGAGATTAGAGAGCAAATCAATCAGCCCACCCAAACAAATGGAATCTAAATTTTCTTTCGCATAGACTTTGGGTAAAACTCCCTTAAGGCTTGGGTTTTCTTGCTCTATGGTTTGCATTGCGTTATCTAAAATGCTGCCGATATTGCTTTGCTTCGCATTTGCCATAATGTATTCCCACCGCGACTTTAGTGGCACAAAAAACGCATTATATGCAAGATATTCGTCCTTATCCTCTGTATCTCCTCCCTCATTTTGCACCCTCTCAAAAGTGGCTTGGAAACTATCGGAAATGTATTTTAAGAAAACTAAGCCTAAAACGATATGCTTGTATTCGGCAGCGTCAATGTTTTTGCGGAGTTTATCGGCGGATTTAAAAAGCGTTTGTGCTAAGGTTTTGTGCGTCATAAGAGCCTCTTTCGTGTTGGATTTCTTAGATTGTATTTTGACATAATTTTACTTATAGATAAGATATACCCTCCAACAGAGAATCTTAATGCTCCTTAAGGATTTATCTTTTTGTCTTACCCTACAAGAATCTGCACTGCACTAAGGATAAGCAAAGCCCAAGATTCTCCACTACTTAAAATTAGCCTATCGCCTTAAGCCCAATGACGGAAGCGATGATGAGCGTGATAAAAAACAGCTTTTTGATATTTTTGCTTTCTTTGAAAAACACCACACCCACAAGCACACCGCCTCCCGCACCGATTCCTGTCCATATCGCATAGGCTGTTGCCATAGCAATCTCTTGCATTGCTAAAGAGAGTAGCGCAAAACTTAGCATAAACTGCACCAAGATTCCAAGCAAAAAGATTTTGCGCCCACTTAATGAGTATTTTTTCAGCGCAATCACACCGACAATCTCCATACACCCCGCAAGAAGTAAATATACCCAGCTCATTTTTGCTCCTTTATTTCATCAAGCCCTAAATCGTGTGAGAAGTTTGAGACAAGCTTTTCTTCTTGCGCTTCTTCTTTCTCGTTGCTAGAGAGCTTTAAGCCAACGACGCCAATGAGCAAAGTAGCAATAAAGAGAATCTTAAGCGGCGAGAAAGGCTCATTAAAAATAAGAATCTCTGCGAGTGTAATCCCCGCTGTGCCAATGCCTACAAACACGCTGTATGCAATGCCAATTTCTAGCACCTTTACCGCTAGAATCATAGAGATAAAGGAGATAAAAATCCCAATTCCTGTGAGCGTAAAAGCAAACAAATTATCGCTATACTTTAGCCCACTTGCCCAAAAGCATTCTATAATGCCACCAAAAACAACCAATCCCCACGCCAAATTTGGGGTAAGTTTTATACTTTGCATTCTATTTCCTTTATGTTTTATTTGTGTATTTTATGGCTTAGAGCTTTGCCCAAAGCCTAAAATACGATGTTTAGAATCTATATGATTGGATAAATTATGTAAAGAAGAATAAAAGCTAAAGTGAGGTTGTGGAGAAAAAACACACTAAAAGGGAATATGAAAAATAGCCTTGATCCCAAATCATTAGCCTTTCTCTCCTAATTCAAAGATTTTTAAAATCGTGCATTATAGCATAAAAGTATTTATGGGTGAAAATGCAACCAGAGATTCTAAAAAAACTCCCTGATAAGCAATTGCGTTGAGAGAGCAAAGCATACACATATTACAATCGGGCGGATAATCTTTGCCCCGTGCTTTATGGCAAGTCTCGCCCCTAAACTCGCACCAATACTCTGCCCCACACACATCATAATACCTAGAATCCAAAGCACATTACCCCCGAGTATAAACAACAAAGTGGAAGAGAGATTGATACTAAATACAACCCAACGCGAATGCGCTAGAGCTTTGCTCAATCCATATCCACCGACACTTACAAGTAAGGCTAAAACAAATGAACCAATGCCAATCCCTAAGAATCCCCCATATAAGCCCGCTATTGCTGCACTTATAAGTAAAAATATTTTATGGGGATTCTTTGCTCTATCTTTATCGCTAATGTTTGGAGAGAGTAAAAAATACGCACCCACAGCTATCATCACAAAGGGTAAGATTTTTGAGAGCAAGGAAATTTCCATAAACTGCACCAAAATCGCACCCACTGCCCCAAACAATGTAGCAATAAGCATTAAAATACGACTTTCTTTCATATCCACCAAGCCTTGATGATAATAATGCGCTGCGCTAACAAACGAGCCAACACAGGCTTGAAGTTTATTCGTGGCTAAGGCTTGGAGGGGATTTATTCCGCTTACAAGCAATAAGGGCATTGTTATCATTCCAGCACCTCCAGAGAGTGCGCCCACTACCCCACCTATTACAGAGGCAAGAAATAAGACAAAATAAAGATATACCGCTATACCCTCAAATGTAGGAGTTATTAAAAAATCAAGCATAGAATACTCTTTTTGAATTTACCTAGATTATAAGTTTTATATCTAAATATACAAAATGTTTCTCTATATATTTATTTTTAAAGTTCAACTATTATTCAAGGATTAATCGTTTTTGCCTCCATCAAAGGAGGGAGGATAAGCATAAGCTTACGCATATCAATATGGAATGCACTATCCACATCGCAAGGAGTGATACCTATGCCTCTCCCTGTAGGTAATCTAGGGTTAAAAAATGCTGCAATACATTCTGTTTTATCCAAAACAAAAGAGCGGATTTGCACGGCAGCAGTCGTTGTAGGGATAATTGTAAATACGGTTTCAAGCTTTTTGCTTTTTAAATCTTCCTCACAAGATTTAAGTGCAAAAAATCCAATTTCATCAATGCCTAAACATAATTTTGAATCCTCTGTATTGACAAATTGCATAGCCCCTAACTTAAAGCTATCAAAGGGGTCGCTTTTGCGAATTTCTTCATCAAGCATAACTTGTTTAAGATTCCAATTAGGTCTTTTAGAATCTGGAGCAAGTAAATCCCCTGTGAAAAGGTTTCTTAAAGAAAATGGTGCGGTAAAATCGGGTAAATCTTCAGGATTTACCCCATATATAAAATTTGAAATAAAAATAAGTGATAAAATAATTTTTTTCATTTTGCCTCCTAAAAGCGTGCAAAATGCACAGGTGAATGGTCAGATGCAAGATGTGCACGCATACTTGCTGCTATAAGCAATGCGGTAATTTGTGGTAAAGGTAGGGCGGTGCGTTCAGGGCTTGACCTACCTACTACTGCATAATCAAGGATTCTATTTGCACCTCTAGAACTAAAATGTGTAGCAGAATTTGGCGCAGCAATACGAATATGATTCGTAATCCTTGTATCAAGCCCAGCTTGCAAGAGTGCTGGGTCACGATTAAAATCACCTGCGATAAGCCAATTTATCTGTGGCATATTTATAAAAAAATCATGGACTGCTGTAACCAAAGCAGGTGCATCGCCACCCCCATTTGCTAAAGCGTGAATATTAAAAAATACATCATTGCCGATACGAATGCCTATGGCTGGGCGAGAAACATCTGTTGCGACAATATTTTGATGCACTACAAAGACTTCATCAGCCATTATATTAGAAACTATAGCAAGATTTACTCTTCTTGCCCCCACATCAAGTGGGGCATAATAAATATAAACAGAATTTGGTCGAGAATTTGTGCCAAGTTCCCAAATAAACTCCTCTATAGGTGTGCCACCGGGCTGAATGATTCTGCCCGTTCTCCTAGCAGTTGCAGGAATAGCACCTGCCTCTTGTATCATAAGGATATTAGCGGGATTATCGCCTGTGATGAGCTGCCGAACGCTTACATTCCATTTACTTTCTGTGTTTGCTGAAGAACCTTGTAAGTTCCAAGTGCTTACTCTATAATCCTCAAGATTGGCTAGAGCAAAGCTAAAACTTATTAAAAGACATAATAATATTTTCATCATCATTCCTTTTCACTTTGGGTTTGTTACAAAAATGGGTGCAGCATTGTCTATAATGGGGGTGATATACCATTGTTGGTCAAGATTAGGTTCATTAATGGCGCATTTTGTTATGTAAATGCTGTAATAGGTCGTTGCACGATTGGTTGGCGTTTGCAGGCACATTTTTGCATCAACATTTTGAATTTGCACTGCTTGATTATCAAAAAAGTTCAAAATCCAAAATTGCCCCGGACTTTTAGTATCACACACTTCATGAACTGCCCCATTTCTATAGGCTTGAAGACAAGTGCCTTTTTCTTCATTTTTTATCATCACTTGCCCATTTGGAAAGCTTATAATACGCCAAAATGGTGCTTGATGAAAACTTTGTGCATCAAGAGGTGTATAGCCCCATACCCAATTTCCCGGATTTAAAGCCCAAAGCGTTAAAAGCCCACCAGAAGAAGACATAATTGATATGGGATTAGAGATATTTCTATCTATTTCTAGTGTATTATTGTTGTTATTATTGGGATTACTTATTATGGGAACTCTTGTCTTTTCCATACTCATTCGTAGCTTTCTTGATTTTTCGCTTGGTATGGGTTCATTAGGCGGAGGTGTTGGAGTTGAGCCTATACCCAAATCTTTTTTATTCATAGGCAAATACCCCAAATCATCAGTCTTTGGGGTTGAGGAATATGCTATAAGCATAAAAGTCATTAAAAGAAAAAATATATACCGCATAAATATCCTTTTTCAATAGCAATTCTTGAAATTATATCTTAAGATAATATAACAATAATTTCTATAAAATGAGGATTTTATGCTGTTTTTATGTAGCAATAGCTATTTAAAATCTTGAAAAATGCTTCTATATCATATTTTATACTTTTAAATCCATTTATGCTTGCTATTCAAGAATACTTATCCTTAGAATCCATATTAGAGGAAATAAGATTCCAAATTAAATTTGTCTTTATATGCAATTTTTGAATCTAAACTTGCGCTCATCGTGCTTCCTAGTCTAAAGGTATTATTGGTAGCAAAAGGAGGGTCAATATAGACTAAATCTACAATATTTTTAAAAGTCTTTTTATGATTAAAATCTTTATTTTGCAAGAGATTTTGCATAGCATTAAGGTTATCATCAAAAATAAGTAAATTTTCTTGATTAAAATCCCCTTGTAATTCTCTGCTCAATGGGAGCTTTAGAAAATCTTGCGGAGATTGAAAAGATTTAAAAAAATGCAACATTGCTATACCTGATAAAGAAAGTCTCTTAAGAGCAATGCCGATAAAACATTATGATTTTGATAGCCTTTTGTCAGTGTTTCAAACATTTTGTTTTTGCCTTGAATGTAACATACTCCATCTAAAATTGCTACTTTGATAATATTTGGAGTTAAAGGGGTGTTAAGCAAACTCATTGCGTCCTCAAGCTGGGCATTTTGATGTCCGCCAAAATCACTTAGAAACTTTGCCTCGCCGATAATCATTTTCCCATTAAATCTTGCGATGAAATCCAAGCCTTTTAAGCGAGTGTAGCCCAAAGTTTCCTTTGCAAATTTTTGCATAGCTGTATCCGAAGCATTTAAAATGGCATTGTCACTAGAGTTTGCAAAATCCTTTAAATCACTAGATTTGATTCCCAAAATGCCACTATTTATCCAACGCTTAAAAAGCGGTCCTATTTGGCGATTCGTTTCTTTCGGCTGTGAGAGATTTTCATAAATTTTATTTAATCCCATTTCTTTTAATCTCCCGCAAATTCTTGCTATCGTTGCAGGATTCCTTTTGATTGCGCTTTTGTCGCGCCTTAGATAGGCGATATAAGAATCCTTGATAGGAAACAAATCAAAATCAAGCAAAGATTCTATAATTTTTTCTTGCTCGTCTGCGCTAAAGGCTTTTTCAAACCTATCCTATTTGATAGAATCTATTTCTCTTATGTTGTCTGGACTCATAGGATATCCCCTAAAAAGCTGGTCTAAATAGTCCCTTTGATTTAGAAAGTGGTTCATTTGATAACTCTATCCTCATCAATTAGCTTTAAAATTCTATCAAACTCATTAAAAATATTGTTACCTTTTTCAAGATTGATTAGATATTCTTTATTGTTCACGTAAATCTTGGATTCCATACTATTGCATAAAACTTTCATATTATCTAAAGAAAAATGTGGTAATAACTCAAATTTATCTCCAAATTGTTTCTCACCACATTCATACATAGAAACTCTTGATAAATCTCTATCTTTACAATAGCAGTAAAATCCGTAATCAAGTAAATCTTTTACATTTGTTGTATTTCTTAAACCGGGTAAAAGTTCAACTTTATCGATATCATCAAAATATCGGATTCTAGAATATCTTTGAAAAGTCTCTTTTCTCTCATTAAGGAAGTCAAATAGTGCTGGCTCTCCAATTAAAAGTTGCTCCCACCATTCTTTTTGTGATAAATCAGTCTTTTTGATAACCTCTTGCATTTTATCAATTAGATTTTTACCCTTACACTCTAGTAAAGTATCTAAAAATTCTTTGAAATAAGGTAATTCTGAATTATTTTTATCTCCTTTAAGAATCCAATTTAAGGCTTCCCTATCTCTAAAAATATCAGCAGGGGAATTTCCATAGAACCAATTCGTGCTATAAAAGCTAAAATCGCCTATACACAGAAAGGCTCTTTGGAAAAATGTAAGATTATTACTTAAGAATTGTTCCTTATCTAAAATTTGCATTGTTGTAGTGGCATATAATTTGAATTTTTCTAAATTTGGAGATTCATAAAGAGATGTAAAGCCATATTGTCCCTTTCTATAATTTTTATTATTTGAATAACTTTTATATACAAATTCTTCGTCACTAAAATCAAGGAGGAAATCTACCCAACCTTTCAAAACTTTATGCTCACTTGTTTGGTTGAGTATTTCCTCCCAATTTTCTCCTCCCTCACGACTAGCCAAAATTAGTTTCGCTTTTCTCACTTCTAAATGATAAATATTAGAATGGAAACTATGTGTAGGATTATCTACTAAAAATTGATAAATATTTTGATGTCCTTGCGAGAGGTGTTTAAATAATCTAAAAAATTGGGGTATATGCTCTTCTGGTTTATCAAGGCGATGATTTTCAATAAAATGCCTACTCACCATTAAATAATCATTCAATGCAGTTTTATCATTCTCTACCTCTCTATTTTCTTTCATAAAAAATAAAATAGAGAAAAAATAGCAAATATCTGAATAACTCAATATTTTATCAAAAAAAGAGGAATCCTTTATTTTTACAACCTCTTTAATTTCTAAAGTATCAAGTAAAATACACAAGCTTACCACTCTATCAAGCAATTTGATGTTTTCAACATTTTGCAAAGGTTCATAAAATTCATTTATGGGTTGGTTGGGATTCTCAATAGCCTCTTTAATATTTTTAGATTCTATTTCTTTATTTTCCAATGCAAAAAAGAGAGTAGCATAATGGAGAAAATTACACCCTCGTATATCAAATACTTCTGGACTATCAAAAAAATAATCACTCCAATTCGCATCCATACTCTCTAAAAGCTTTTGATCTCTAGAGATTTTAGAATCTTTTTCAATAAAAGACTTAAGGTTTTCATATTTACTAAGTTGTTTGCCTCTTGCATTCATTTTGATATATAGCTCTTCACCAAGCTCAAATTTTCCCATATCAAATAAATCAAAGGTGATATTATCTAGGTTTTCTGCAAGTTTTTTAATCTCTCTTTTGTTCTTAACTTCTTCAAAAATCCAATCAAGCATATTTAACATTGCTTTGATGGTAGGATCATTATTGAGATTTTCTGCTTTCTCAAACTCTCCACCTTTATTTTTGATGGCTTCGCTTGGTTTTTCATTTATATCAAAGTCCTTTTTTAATAAATTTTTACAAAAATTTGCAGAGCTTCTGCGAGTATTATAAGAAAACTTTGCCAGCAAATCTTTTATTTGCTCCAAACAACCCGCTTTTTTATAAAGATAAAAATGCAATAGCCAAAGTGTTGTAATACGTTGTTGCCCATCAATGAGTAAAAATTTATCGTTTTCTTGATAGCCATAAATAAAATCAATATGCAAGGATTGCCTTTTACCATTTAATACATTAAAGATTGCAGATAAAAACTCATTAGCAATTTTACTTTGAGACTTCCTGCCCTGTGCATAATCTCTTTGTAATATAGGAACTTCAATTCTATATTTTTTTAGCAATTCTTTGAGATTCATTTATTCTCCTTTGTGTATCTTTTTAAAGACTCTTTAATGGCTGCAAGATAATCCTCTTGGTCTTTTTGTTCAAAAATATCAGGATTACTCTTGTTTTCAGAAAATACTTTTTCAAACACTTTTCTTGTAGCAATGGGAATGAGTTTGTCCTGTTCGCCAAGTTTTTGTATTGCTTTGCGTTTTTGACTAAATATTTGATTACCAATTTGACTATTTGACTCTTTATCAAGCAATGTGAGATTTTGGATTGTATGTAAAGTATCATCATTTTTAAAATTGTCATTAATTTTATCAAATAATTCATCGGTAAAATTAGATTCTTTGATACTTTGTTTAATTTCTTGCTTAAGCATATCATCATCAATATATAATAAAGTTTCCTCAAGCCATTGAGTAATACTTTCATTGTCTTTGCCTTTTATAGCCTCTTTGATACTTTTAGAATTTTGAGCGTAAATATGCTCTAAACTCCATTGCTCCAGCACAAAACGATTGAATTTAAAATATTCATTAGAACTTTCCTCACGAATAAGATATTCCAAATTAAAAAGTAAGAGAATCTCTTTTATTTTTGCATCATCTTTTTTATACCGTAGTTGCTCTATATTTTCAATCTTTGAAATTTTATTTTGAATTTTTGCCAAAAGCTTTTGCGAAAACGATTCTTTGTTGGTATCATTTTTCCATTCTTTATAGAGGGAATAAATATTTTCTCCACTTAAAATCAAAAATCCAAGATAGTGAAAAATTTCTCTATCTATTTTATCATTTCCTTTTCCGCTTGCAAAGCCAGAGAGTGTATTGATTGCATTCTCTAATTCACTCCATTGATTATTGAGTGTTCCATCTTTATAATATTTGTAAAAATACTCAAACAAATAATGTTTTTTATTTGAGGGAGGAACAAGTGATTTTAAATATGCCTCAATTCGTTGAATATCATCTTTTAGGATTTTATTTTCTATATCTTCTTTCTCATTGATTTTATTCAATACGCAATACCTAAAATCCCTATTTTCTCTTGCTTCAATTTCGCTTCGATACCAAAGTTCTGCCCTATCTTTTAAATCATCAGAATCTAATTCATCATTTTTGCTTAAAAATAAAGCTTTAATATTCTCTGCTTCCACTAAAGGGATTTTTCCAATATTCAGGCGAATAAAAACTTCATTTTCATTTTCTTTAGGGGCTATTTCATACCAAAGGATTTTACATTTATTGAGCAATATCTTTAAGAATTTATCTTTATTAATGTTTTTATTATTAAAGAAATCTTGTATAACTTCATAAGCTTTATGAAAATGGTAAAAATCTATATTCTCAACTTCTTTTTGCGTTTTGTCTTGAATATTTTGCAAAAACTTAGTGCTATTAAGGCGAGTTTCATAGGAAATATTAAAGAAATCTTTATTTTCAAGGAATTTTATGATTAAAAATATTGTCGTAAGTCTTTGTTGCCCATCAATGATTCTATATTTTTCTTTATTATTTTTCACAACCACAGGTTGTAGGCAATAAAAATCAGATTGATTCTGCATTTGTGCAAAATCCCAAATATCTTGCAATAAAGCTTGAATCTCCCTCTCACCCCAGCGATAGCTTCTTTGATAACTTGGGACAATAAAATTTTTACCCCCCAAATCTGCAATAGCTCTTAAAGACTGATATTGTTGCTCACTCATTTCCATTCCTTTATCTAATTTTATAACAAAATTATAATATATCCATACTCCACTCACTCCCACTCAATCTTGCCCGGAGGTTTGCTTGTGTTTGTCTGCACCACGCAGGTTTTTGTCCTCTACTTCGTTGATGATTCTATTGTTTGCAAATTCTAAAAAACTAGAATCTAGCACTGCATTTTCTAAGCTTCGTTGTGAAAACAAAAATCGCCCATCGCACACAAATCCAAGTTCCTCCCAATCCACATTATTAAGTCTCTCACATAATATCCCCAATCTTATAGAATCCACCTTAAATTTTGGAAAAACTGCTAAAACAGAACCATCATAAACATTGCAAGGATGTAAGAAAAAAGGCTTTTTGTTTCGTGTTTTAGTATTAACATAGATTCTAGGATTCTCACTTTTATAATAGTCTCTACCCCATTCCCACCAATTTAATTCATTAAATTTTTTAATCCTCCTCCTCAAGAGCTGTTCTTTAAAATTTTGCAAATATGCACAATCTTTGCCATAAATTCCATAAATCATTTTTCTCGTTTTGCCACTTTTAGCACTTTGTGAGCAAACAAAATCCATATTACCCCATTTTTCATTCGCAAAGATAGAATCTGCTCCACTCACTGCTCCAACTTTGACAAAAAATAAATCTTTAAAAGGAATCGTGTAGGCTTTTTTAGTAAAAAGTAGCTGTCCATTGATACAAGAAAACTCTCTTAAACACTGCGTCTTACGCGTAAAATTATCCTTTTCAAACCTCCAAATCGCACAATTTGGCTGGGCTTTATCAAAAATCTTTTTATCGCCCAAATCAATAAAATGCGTGATGCTGCCTTGATAAAACAAAAACTCGTTTAAACTCACGCTTGAGGTTGATTTTAAAAAATCTCTTGGGGTAATAAAAATCAACTCTCCTCCCTCTTTCAAGTGCAAAATACACTTATAAATGAAAAAAAGATAGAGATTTGAGCGAGAATCAAAAAGCTTGGAATAAGGCTTAAGAAGAGTTTTTGTAGATACAGCAATGTCTTGATAGCGCACATAGGGTGGATTCCCAATAATGCAATCAAATTTTTCGTTTGTAGAATAAGCAAAAAAATCTTCTTGCAAAATCGCCTTATCACAAACTACACTAGAATCTATTTCAATGCCTACTTTATTTTTAGGTAGATTTTGAAAAAATGCTCCATTGCCACAACTTGGTTCTAGGAATCTAGGATTAGAAAGCTTCTTTGTGCTTTGAATAAGGGCTAACATATCGCTTACAATATGTGGTGGGGTAAAAACCTGTCCAAGATTTACTACATTAAGATTCATAAAAATATGTCCTAAAATGCAAATAAGCATCAGCCCGAAGCTTTAAAGATTCCTCAAAAGTTCCAAGTAAAAAGGCTTTTGCACTTCCAAAATCTCTATTAATAAGTTGGCGATTATTATCCCACTTAGCTTGAAAGGGGAGATTATTACCATTTGGCAAAATAGATTCTAAACTTTTTAACGAAGTAACAAACACATCACTAGGGTTATCTTTATTTATAATTAAAAAATAATAATCTTTACTATTTGGTTCTAGATTCTCACTTAAAGTTTTAAAATATATTTCCCAGCTTACACCATTATTAAAAGGCGGAATTTTACCTGTTAAAGCATAATAAATTCCAAGTTTGCAATTAAGATTATCAGTTGTTTTTGTCGTGCTAACTTTAATATTTACAGGATAAAATACATTATTTTCATAAAAGCTAAAATCCACCCAGTCACGCATATTTGGGTGATTTATTGTAAATTTTGATTCTAAAAGTCTAAAGATTTCATCTTCATTAAAAGCTGAATTTATCCGCCCATCACGACTTTGATTACTTAGTTGTAAATTTCGTTTTTTAAGAAAATCTACAATGTCATTTAATAGATTGGGTAATGTAGTTTTTTCACTCACTTCCTACTCCCACTCAATCGTGCCCGGGGGTTTAGAAGTTATATCATACACTACGCGGTTAATGCCCTCTACTTCGTTGATAATGCGATTACTCACAGATTCTAAAAAATCGTGGGGCAAATGCGCAAAAGTCGCTGTCATTCCATCAATTGCTTCCACCGCACGCACACAAATTGTATTATCATAAGTGCGATTATCACCCATTACGCCCACACTTCGCACATTGAGCAGCACACAAAATGCTTGCCATACTTTATTATAATAGCCTTGCTTGTGTAGTTCATTTATAAAAATAGAATAACTCATTTGATATTACCTAACAAATTTAACTCTAATTTATAATATAAATCTATATCAGAAACAAGCAGATTTATAGAATAGTCATCGAGAGATTTAAGCCATTGCACTAGTTCATTGATTGTAATAATCTCTTCAATAGCCATTCTATATCTTTCCTCTACAACTCTCATACCTTGTGATTTATATAAAATATAATTATTGAAATCTTGCCAAACCTTAAGTTTATCATCTGTAGTTTTTATCACAAAGGTAATGGGGAAATGTAAAACTTTATCTATATCTAAAAGATACTTATCATAATCATTTACTTCGCTAACTTGAAAGAATCTTCCCAAAGGACGCATTACAAAATCTATGCCACCGTCATTTGCATTTGTCCGCCCTGTCTTATAAAGTTCCAAATACATCTCTTTAATATCATAGGGCGTACTACCAATATAAATTTTTTGATTTTTGTAATGATTCTTTAAAATTGCATAAGCGACAATTTCAAAAATTCTTGCTTCACAATCCCCTAACAAAAGATCTTTAATGCTCTCTCTTTTGTAATCAATATCTGTGCTACAAACAATAACACCCAAATGATTAATTAAAAACGAATCCTTTTCTTGAAGTAATCTTATATATTCTTCAATAATTTCTAAAGCAATTTGTGCAATATCAATATTGCCCACATACAAATATTGAATATGCAAAAGATATTTTCCATTATTAACAATAATCAAATCATTGCCATTCTCACCAACAATCTTATTTTTAAATTCTCCATTTACTCTTGAATTTAAGGCGTGATTTTGTAATTTTTCTCCTCCATATAAAGAACGATAAAGGCTAAAAAGCTTGGTATATTCATAACCATCAAAGCTTTTGTATTTTTCCTTTTGATTGAAAAAATCCTGCACATAGAAATATAAAATTGCATAGACTGCGTAGAGATTAGCTAAATTTCTTCTTGCTTTTGTGTTGCTATAAATTGCAGAATTCTTTAAATCAATATAACGCAATAATGGACTTTGTTGAAAAATATTTACTGAATCATTTGAAGTAAAATATTTTTCTAAAACTTCCCTAATAAAATCTTTCATACAACATTCTCCTTAAATAGATTTTGAATACTCAATAAATGGTCTTTTTTAGATTTATTGGAAGTTTTGCGAATTTTAATTTTTGTCAATTTTTCACCATTATAGGTATCAGTAATTTTACATCTCCTAAGTCCAATCTTGAAAAATTCTTCATTATTATCTATGCCTATGGTTTTACGTCCTAAATCTAAAGCAACTTTGCAAGCTGTAAAGCTCCCTGCAAAAGGATCAAAAACAATATCGCCTCTATTGCTTGAAGTAAGAATAATACGTTCTAGTAAAGATTCTGGCTTTTGTGTGGGGTGATTCTCGTATTCTGCCATTTTAAAGCGTACTCGGTTAAAATGCCACACATTACTTGGAATCTTTTCACTACTATAAGGCTGTGGGGGTGTTTTTCGATAATCTATCAAGCCTCGTTTTGCTCCTGTTTTTGCCTCTATTAGAATATCATCTGCATTGAAAATATAAGATGAATTTTTAGAATGCGTTATCATTAAAATTGGCTCATAACTTGAACCAAATTTATTCTTTGGTTGAACCCCTGAAGAATCATAGCTCCAAATAATACGATTAATCACAAAATATTTTTCACTCACATAGCAATCAAGAAAAGGCATATATTGCGTTGAAGACATAAAATACATTGTGCCATTTGGTTTTAAAATTCGCATACATTCATCAATCCAAATCTTGCACCACTCTAAATATTTTTGGGCATTTTCCCAAGTGTCTTTTGAAACTCCAAAATCTTTGCCAATCCCATAAGGTGGGTCAGCAAAAATTAAATCAATGCTTTGCGATTCTATGCTACTTAAAATTCCCAAACTATCACCAAGAAACAATAATCCATTATGATTATTATGATAAGTAACCAAACTAGGTAGTTTGTGCATTTGCAAAATACTTTCAATTTTCATCCCTCACTCCCACTCAATCGTGCCCGGGGGTTTAGAAGTTATATCATACACCACGCGGTTAATGCCCTCTACCTCATTAATAATTCTATTACTCACAGATTCTAAAAAATCGTGGGGCAAATGCGCAAAAGTCGCTGTCATTCCATCAATCGCTTCCACTGCACGCACACAAATTGTATTATCATAAGTGCGATTATCGCCCATTACACCCACGCTCCGCACATTGAGCAGCACACAAAACGCTTGCCATACTTTATCATAATAGCCTTGCTTGTGCAGTTCATCTATAAAAATAGAATCCGCCTCGCGCAACAAATCTAAATCCGCCTTATTCACCTCGCCCATAATGCGAATCGCAAGTCCGGGTCCCGGGAATGGATGGCGCATTAGCATAGATTCAGGCATTCCAAGCTCTCGCCCTAACGCCCTCACTTCATCTTTAAAAAGCTCCCGCAAAGGCTCAATGAGTTCAAACTTCATCCACTCCGGCAACCCACCGACATTATGGTGGCTTTTTATCGTCTTAGAGGGACCCTTCACACTCACAGATTCTATCACATCAGGGTAAAGTGTGCCTTGTGCTAGGAATTTTATCTCGCCTTTGGTATTGTGCTTTTTTGCCTCTTTTTCAAAGACTTCAATAAAAGTCTCGCCGATGATTTTACGCTTTTTCTCTGGCTCAATCACACCTTTAAGGCGGCTTAAAAACAACGCACTAGCGTCTGCAGTGATTAGTGGCACTTTGAGATTCTCTCTAAACATTTTCTCCACTGCCTCTCTCTCACCTTTACGCAAAAGCCCGGTATCCACAAATACAGGGATTAGATTCTCCCCAATGGCACGATAAAGCAACGTAGCGACAACGCTAGAATCTACCCCCCCACTCACCGCACACAAAACCTTAGAAGGTGTTGGCTTTTTGGTGCTTTTAGCGGATTGTTCGCTCGGTGCTTGGTCATTACCCTTAAGGTAACTCCCTTCGCCCCTCGCTCCAAAACCACTAAAATCCCTCAAAAATCTTTCCGCCTTAGAATCTTTGGCAAAATCTTTAGATTCCATTTTCATTTTGCTTTGCTTTTCATCTAGTATTCTAAGATTTGCAGTAGTGCTTTCGTAGTTTTTTTGAGATTTTGGGGGTGAGGCTAGACTAATGGTCTGCGAACCCTCAAAATCCCAAAAATCTGCGGAATGATTGCCCAAAGTTGAATGCCTTTTGAAACACGAGGTAAGGTGGTCATTCACCATTCCCACCGCCTGCATAAACGCATATATAGTCGTAGTGCCGACAAACTTAAACCCACGCTTTTTCAAATCCTTAGCAATTGTATCTGAAAGGGGCGTGGAAGCAGGTAAATCTGCGATACTCTCAAAGGTATTGATAATCGGCTTACCTCCCACAAAGCCCCAAATATACTTATCAAAGCTCCCAAACTCCCTTTGCACCACCATAAATGCCTTAGCATTAGAAATCGCAGCTTCTATTTTGGCACGATTCCTAATAATCCCCTTGTGTTGCATTAGAGATTCTATTTTACTTTCATTATAAGCAGCAATTTTATGGTAATCAAAATCATCAAATGCCGCCCTAAAAGCCTCACGCTTTTTAAGAATCGTAATCCAAGAAAGCCCCGCTTGAAAGCCCTCTAAAATCAAAAATTCAAAGAGTTTCTTATCCTCGTGCAGTGGTTCGCCCCACTCTGTATCGTGATAATCCTCATAGAGCTTACGCGCTGCTGCGTCCTTATCGGTCGCCCAAGGGCAACGCACCTTTTCACGCACACCCTCATTTGAATCTTGCGCCTCAAGCCCTAAAGACTTTTGCAAACTCTCACACGAAATTTTTAAAGGGACAAGCTCGGGTGAAAATTCCCCAGCACTCCCCACAGGGATAGGCTTTTCCCTTGTTTTTGCAAATCCTAAAGCTTGATAGAATCCCAAAGCCCACTCTAAACTTGCTACCTTTATCACTTCATATTTGCCTAAATATCGCGTAAATGCTTCTTTTAGCAGTGCTTTACCCACGCCATTTTTAAAGGCACTCGGCACAACAAAAAGCATTGTAATTTCATTTTTTTCTACTGCAATAAAGCCTAACCATTCCCCATTTTTTTGCGCTATCAGTAGAATTTTGGATTCTAAAACATCCTCCCGCATCTCCTCTCTCATACCCGCAATTTCATCTTCGCTTAAATCTTTGTGGGTGGCTCTCGCACCCTGCTCCCAGATTTCAACAAGCCTTTCTATGGCTTGTGCTTTGCCAATGTGCTTAAAGGCCTCTGCAAGGGTGATAAAATGCAAAGAATCCCTTAAGGATTCCAAAGCACACTCTAAGTCCTCCCTTGCTACCTCCATAGGCGTTAGCATAATCTCCCGATAATTTCCAACGCAAAAGGGTTCTCCTGCTTTGTAAAAACCTAGTTTGCTATAATAAGAGAGGGCTTGCTTACGACTATTAAGTTTGATTTTTTCAAATGGGTATAAATGCCGATTCAAAGCCTCTTTAAGCAATACTTTGCCAATCCCTTTGCCAAAATATTGCGGAGTGATAAAAAGCAAAGTAATTTCATTTTTTTGCACAGCAATAAAGCCTAGCCACTCCTCTGTTGTCGTGCATATCAGTATTTCCTCTGCCTTTGCAATATAATCTTTTTCTATCTCTTTACGTCTATGGGTGATAAATTCCTCACTCACTTCTTGCGTGGCTCTTACAGAAACTTCCCAAATTCTAAGAAGCTTTTTTATCACTTGTGCTTTGCCTATTTCTTTAAAAGCTTCTTTTATGGTTTTAAAAGCAGGATTCACACATTGCCTAACCCCACTTCCATACACGATTTGACGCAATTTTGCAATCTCATTTTGTGCAAAATTCCGCATATTCCAGCTTGTATCCGCCCCACAAATCCCTACTGCAAAGTTTTGCAACATTTGCCCTCCGCACTCACTATGCACGACTTCAGGGTGAAACTGCAGGGCATAAATCTTGCGTTTAGAATCCGCAATCGCACAATAATGCGTATTTCCAGACCTTGCAAGTTCTCTAAATCCTTGCGGAATAGATTCCACCTTATCCGCGTGGCTCATCCATACGATAGAATCTTGCTTCACATTTTTAAAGAGTGAGCAAGATTTAAAGCCTTGCGTGGCGTTATTTTTGGATTCTTGCCATGCATTTTTTTCAAACCTAAAAACAAGATGATTGATTTTTTTGCCCTTGTAAGGCTTAGGATATTCCCCCACTTTTTGCATACTAAGCTTTTTTGCAACTTTAAGAGAGCTTAGATTGTCCTCTTTGATAAGGCAATACACTTCCTCTAATCCCAAAGTTTCAAAGCCATATTTTGCGCACATTCTAGCTACTTCGCTTCCATAGCCTTTACCCCAAAAATCGCGGTGCAAAAGATAACCGATTTCTACGATTTTTTGAGTTTTGCCCTTTAAGCTTATCTCTGTATGGTTTAGCCCCGCATTGCCGATAATCTTACCACTTTGCTTCTCCACAATCGCCCAGATTCCAAAGCCATATTGTTGATAATGTGCTAATTGCTTCTCTAGCCATTCCTCGCTTTCCTTTTTGCTAAAACCATGCCCCCACGCAACCATTGTCTCTTTATCGCTCACAATTTTATGCAATGCCGCAAAATCCGCCTGTGTGTAAGGACGCAAAAAGACGCGCTCACTCTCACACACAAAAGCATTTGCCACAGAATCGCTAGTTTCTCTTTCAAGTGCCTTTTTTAATGTTGTCTTGTCTATTTTTAAATGCGCAATAGGAAAGTCTCTCCCTGCGGAATCTTTTTCGCTCATTCCTATTTTTCTAAAGCCCAAAGATTTATAAAATGCCAAGCCTTGCGCATTTTGCTCGTTGCAATCTACCAAAATGTAAGGATAATCTTTCAAATATCGCTCCAATGCTTCTTTAAGCAATGCCTTGCCCACACCTTTTCTAAAAGATTTTGAAGCAACAAAAAGCATTTCAATTTTGTTCTTTTCCACACCAACAAAGCCCAAAAAATCCTTTTTATCTGTCGCAGTGATGATGTTTTGAGAGCTTTGTAGTGCTGCTTTGACTTCTATTTTAATCTCTGCAATGTGCTGATTATTTAAAAAAGTATGACTTGCTCGCACAGAATCTTCCCATAAATCAAGCAAGGCTGTTAGCATTTGAGGAAACTTGCTGTGGCTAAAAAGCGTAAAAGAAAGATTTATTGGTGCTTGTGCGCTTTGAGACGCACCTTGAAATGTGGGATAAGATGAAGCTTTAGAATCTTTATCCGCATAGGATTCCATAATCTCTAGCACCGCCTTGCCAAACTCTTGCGCGTCTGCCTTGATGACGCGTCCTCCAAAATGTTGGGCGATGAGCTGCATACCATAGCAGATTCCTAAGATTGGAATCCCGAGTGAGAAAATCGCACTATCGGGCTTATAAGCGTCTTTCTCATACACACTTGCAGGTCCGCCACTTAGGATAATGCCTTTAGGATTCTTTGCCTTAATAGAATCTAGCTTTTCAAAATAAGGGACAATCTCGGTATAAACGCCATATTCACGCAATCTACGCGCAATGAGCTGTGTGTATTGACTCCCAAAATCTAGCACTAAAATTTGGACATTGTTTGTTTGCATAAAGAATCCTTAAAAGTTATGGAATTTGCATTTGTTAATTTTTCTTGCAATCTTAGCTAAAAGTTGCTTATAAGTGCTTTTATTTGGTTCAATCAAACTTCTTTAGCCTTTCGTATGATTTAAAATCACTTTTAAGATTTCTTAAACTATAATTGAGACTTTTTAAGGTTTAAGGGAGCGGAAATGGGAGAGCAAGAATCTAAAGGACTGCAAAGCCTAAAGCAAACGCTTATTTTGGAGCTAGAAAAGCGCGTAAAAGATAAAATCCTAGAAAATGAGAACAAAGAGCTTTTAGCAAAGCTTATTTCAAATGCGGATTCCATAACAGAAGCACAAGCCATAATGGCACTTGGCACGACTTATAAACGCACAGGATTCCACTTTGATAAGAGATTAGAAAAAAGTAGCGATAAAATCTTTTATTTTAAGAAAAATGAGGAATTAAGCTTTTCTTGTGATTTTTGGAATAAGCAAGGCGAGGGAGTTAAAGGGGAGGCGGAAGCAGTTGAGATGAGAAATTGTGGTTTTCAAGCACGAAACAAGGGAGTTACCAAAGCGGTAATGACCGAAGTTGAGGGCGAAGAATCCACAATTTATCGCTCAAAACAAGCCAAAGGCGAAGTTTCTTTAGTAAATGCAACGCCACTCAAGCATACTTTGATTATCGGGGATAACTACCCCGCCCTGCAAAACCTCCTCATCACCTACAAAGAAAAGGTAAAGGTTATTTATATTGACCCACCCTATGGCAAGGACGACTTAGGAGAGTTTGCTAAGACAAACTACCACAACGCCATTACAAGAGATAATCTCCTCTCAATGCTCTATCCTAGACTACAACTTGCAAAGGAACTTTTAAAAGATGATGGCGTGATTTTCTGCTCCATAGATGATAAAAATCAAGCTTATGTCAAATGCCTCTTTGATGAGGTTTTTGGGGAGGGGAATTTTGTAGCAGATTTTATCCGCAAAACAAAAAGCACGACAAATGACGCAAAAACAGGGGTAAATTATCAACACGAATTTTTATTATGCTATGCGAAAAATAAGGAAAATGTAAATCTTTTAGGTGGTGAAAAGGATTTAAGCAAATATACAAATCCAGATAATGACCCAAATGGTGCGTGGGTTTCTAGCGACCCTACTGCAAAAAGTGGGGATATGAAAACGGGGTATTTTGCAGTAAAAAATCCTTACACAGGCAAAGAGGATTATCCAACCAATGGGAGATTCTGGCGTTTTTCTCAAAATACTCTACAAAAACATATTGATGAGGGGCATATATGCTTTAAAGAAGAGCATAAAGAGAATGAAAGGGGCTTTATTTATAAACGCTATTTAAAAGAATTAAAGACAAATTTAAGAACCTTTGATTCTTTGAAATTTGTAGAAAATGCTTTTATGAATCAAGTTGCGACAAAAGAACTTTTAGATTTAAATTTAGCCGAAGTTTTTACCTATCCAAAAGGCGTAGATTTTATTAAGGAAATTTTAAGGCATTCCACCACTCCAAACACTCAAACTCAAGCAACTAAAGAACAATTTACCCCCCCCCCCCCCCGCAGCCTAGCTGCTTAAAATCCAAAGATTCTAATATTGCAGATTGCCACGATTCCAATGGAGTATCTCACAATCCACAAGATTCTAAAAATTCTAAGGAAGTATCTTGCGGGGATTTTGCGGGTTTTCAAGGTGGAGGTGAGGGAGTTAATAAAGCATTAATGACCGAAGACAACACTGCAGAATCCCACAAAATCACCCAAGAGACAACACAAGGCGATATTATCTTAGATTTTTTTGCTGGCTCTGGCACAACAGCCCACGCAGTGCTAGAACTCAACCGCGAAGACAATGGCAATCGGCAATTTATTCTAGTAACTAACAACGAAATCACTCCTTTAAACCCCAATGGCATAGCCAAAGATGTAACAAGCAAGAGATTAAGGCGTATAATGAGTGGGGAATGCTATGACAAAAGCACAAACTTCAAATGGTTGGAGAAAAATAAGCCTTATGGTGGAATCCTAGAAGTGCTAGAGATTGCAGAGGTAAGCGAATACGAAAAGGGGAAGGGAGAATCTGCCTTTGAAGTAATAGATGAAACTTGCTATAACCTAGAACCTTTTAAAAGCGTAAGTGAAAAAATAAAATGGGTATGTGAAAACTTTGAGAGGGCAAAAAAATGCTTAAAAATACAAGGCAAGAGTGAAAAAGAGTGGGAAAAAGAATTAAATAAAAGGCTTAAAAATGGCAATACCTCAGATAATTAAAGATTTACAAAACGAAGCAGTTACGCGACTTGTTGGACTACTGCCATACAAAAAGGAAATCACTTTCAAAGCCCCCACAGGCAGTGGCAAAACCTATATGATGAGTGATTTGATGAATAGGGTTTTAAGTCAAGATAAAGATGTAATTTTCATCGTTTCTACACTCTCAAAAGGCAATCTAGCAGAGCAGAATTTCAAAGCCTTTGTGCAATTTGCTAAGGAATTTAAACATCTTAAACCCTTTTTGATTAGTTCGGAATCTAGTGGAGAAAATGCGCTAGATATTCCGCTAGACTTTAATGTCTATGTCTTAGCAAGGGATTTGTATAAAGAAACAAGTAAGCTAAAGCAAGGAGCGTTTGCAAACTTTTTATACGCACAAAAGGGGCTAAGTGCAGATTTATCGCATTTAGGACAAAAAGAAATCAAAAAAGCAAAGAAAATTTATCTTATCAAAGATGAATGCCACATAGCGACTTCAAACTTAGATGAGTTAATTTTAGATTCCAAAGGCAAAGGGTATTTTGAAAAAGTCATCAATCTCTCTGCCACACCAAAGCTTAGTCGTGGGCAATACCCCGATGTGCAAATTAGTGAAGCAGAAGCAGTGAGCGCAAAGCTCATTAAGGAAGCGGAGTTTATAGAGGAAGATTCTGTAAAATTGCCCGAAGTGTTAGAGAAATTTAAAGAAGTAAGAGAGGCGTATAAAGAGGCGCAAATTGGCATCAATCCTTGTCTTATCGTGCAAATCTCTAATAAAGACAAGGCAGAAGCCCAAATCAAAGAGCTAAAGGCGACTTTAAATCGTGAGGGATTTAAGGATTTAAAATGGCTTTTAATTGTAGAAAAAGACAAGGATTGCGATACAAATGACTTTTTTCGGGCAAAAAACTTGCCTGTGAAGCGGTGGAAAGACTATGCCAAAGAGAATACAAGTAGCATTGATATAATCATCTTTAAAATGGTCATAAGTGAGGGTTGGGATATACCTCGCGCTTGTATGCTTTATCAAATACGAGATTCTAAATCTAAGCAGCTTGATGAGCAAGTGATTGGGCGTGTGAGGCGGAATCCCTGCCTTTTAGAGTTTGAGAGTTTAAGCCCAAGTGTGCAAGAGCTTGTAAGCACAGCATATATTTATGGTGTCAAGCCTAAAGATGAAGGCTCTATAAGCGTGAAACTCAAAGGCGAAATCTCTAGCGGAATGTTTGAAAATGAAGTGCAAAAAGAGTTTAAAATCCACACGACAAAGCTTAAAAGAGTGGGCGAGAAACTAGAATTTAAGCCCGATGAGATTATAAAGACACAAAGTGAAAGTGTGGTGAGAGAGAGCATTTTCACGCTGTATGAGAGATTAGCAAAAAATGCGCTTTTAGCAAAAGAGTGTAAAAAATATGTGAGAGAGAGTTCCAATGGGGAAAAATTAAATGAGGGGGTGCAAAGGTGGTTTAATTTTGCGTATGCTTTTGAATCTTTAAAAAAAGCTTATAATGGGTTAGTCGGGGCGGATAATTACGAACAAACTATGGAGATAGAAAACGCTCAAGATTCTGGGCTTTTGAGTTTGCAAAGTGTGTTTAGCGTGAGTGAGGATAAAATAGAAAATAGTGATGAGGTGGAGTGGATTTGGCAAAGGCTAGACAAAAAAGATGAATTTCACTTTGATAGTGAGGCGGAGAAAAAGTGGTTTATAACGCTTTATAAAATGCGTAAAGAAGTAAATAGTGAGGGTGAGAGTTTAGTAAAAATTTTAAAGTTAAACAATCAAAATTGCTATCTTTTAGGCAAAAACTTCCCCTATGGCTCAAGTGTGCGCTTTGAATATTATTTAGAGGGCTATCATTTTTCTTATCCTGATTTTATTTTAAAAGATTGGGCAGATAGAATCCATATCTTTGAAGTCAAAAGCGTGAATAAAAGCAAAAATTCTGGTGTGGATAGTGGCGAATACACCGAAAAAATTAAGGCATTAAAAAAATGCTACAAGAATGCTTCAAAGCTTTTAGCAAAAGAATGCGAGAAAGCAACATATACAGAATCTGCAGAATCTACCATTAAAGGCTACTGCTTTTACCTGCCTATTTTAAAAGATGATAAATGGCATATAGAATGTTTTGAAAATGGGGAAAATACTCTTTATGGCATTGAAGACTTGCAAGAGAAAATAAAGAAATTTTCTTAAGATTTTATTGGGTTTAGCACAATCCAATTTGTTAATTTTTTGCGCAATCTTAACTAAAAGTTGCTTATAAGTGCTTTTATTTAAGCCTTGTAATTGAGAATTGTAAGTATTTTACTGGCTTGTAGTAGAATTTGTTTTTTTGATAAAATATGTGCTAGAAATTTTAAGACAAAGAGGGGTTGTTTTATGACAAATGATGAAAAAATTTTTAAGGAATTTCAAGAGCGTTGGAGTTTGGAAAAAGTCAGAAATATGACTTTAGAGGAATATACAGGACTAGGTGGAGCAAATAGAGATGACTTTACTTATTGGATAGAATCTAAACTTGATAAATTAGGGAGTATATGGGGAGGAAGCGGGTTTAAATTTGGTATTTATAAGCGTAATGCAAAGGATATAAAAGAAAATGGGCAAGGCTTCATTTACACAAAAGACTATGCTTGGCTGAAAAAATATGGGGAAACAAAGGACGAAGCTTTTGCTAAAGTTAAATCCTATATTATAAAAATCATAGAATTAAGTCAGCAAAATCAACTTGATAAGATAGACAAAATAGATTTAGGGCATTCATATAAATGGAAAATTGCCTTTCATTACCAAAACATTGAGGATATGAAAATAGTTTGCATATTTAGCAACAATGTTTTGCAAAAAATTGCAAAGGGAGAAAATTTAGGAGACAATCTAAGCACAGCACAAATTTATGAAAAACTTTTGGGAGACAAAACTTACACCCTTGAAACAATGATACGAGAAAAATCTAAGCTTCTTTGGCAACAATATGGTGAAAATTCACAAGAAATAATGGAGAATCCAATGTCAAATAATCTAAATACTCAAACCCAAAACACAATCCCCCTTAATCAAATCCTATATGGACCGCCCGGCACAGGCAAGACTTATAATACCATAGATAAGGCTTTAGAGATTTTGGCTGAATTTAAACAGATAGATTCTATTCCGCAAACAAGACAAGAACAAAATGCCATTTTTAAACAATTTAAAAAACAAGGACAAATCGCCTTTATCACCTTTCATCAAAGCTTTTCTTATGAGGAATTTGTAGAGGGAATCAAACCTGTTGTTGATGATTCTTCACAAAATATGACTTATAAAGTGAAAAATGGTATCTTTAAAAAGATTTGTGAGGAGGCATTCAAAAATTATGAGGATTCCAAAAAAGAATTAAAACAGCTTCAAAATGAACACTATACAGAATCTTTGATTAGTGCTTTTATTGCAAAGCTTGAAAATGGCGATATTGCATTGGAATGCAATGGGTGGAAGTTTCAAAAGACTTTTCGTAATTGGACTTATAAAATATGGGGGAGCGACAATCGTTGGCTTCTGCTCAAAAAAGAAGGGAGGCAAAAAGATTTAACTATAAGTATTGCAGCAATTCTAAAATATTACGATGAGTATAAAAAGAAACTAAACATCAAAGTCCCATCGCCCTATAACGAAACTCATTGCGACAATGAATTTTACACTGCAACTTTTAAAAAACTCAAAGAATTTGAGGATACAGAATATAAAAAGCAAGATTCTAAGCCTATGGAAAAAGTCCCGCTTAAGCCCTATATCCTCATTATTGATGAGATTAATCGCGGGAATATTAGCAAGATTTTAGGGGAGCTTATCACGCTTATTGAACCAAGCAAAAGAATTGGGAATGATGAGGAGCTAAGGGTAACCCTACCTTATAGCCAAGAGACATTTGGTGTGCCAAGTAATCTTTATATCATTGGCACAATGAATACAGCTGATAGAAGCATTGCTTTACTTGATACTGCGTTGCGTAGGAGATTTGAATTTAGCGAGATGATGCCAGATTGTGAAGTGCTCAAAAGTATTTGGTTAGTGAAAGATACAGAGGGTAAAAGAGATAAAGAAAACTATTTACAAGATACTAATTTACATATTGGTGAATATGGAGTGAGAGAAGAAACTGAAATTTTATTTCAGATTCTAAAAGCCCTTAATCATCGCATAGAATTTTTGCTTGATAGGGAGCATACGATAGGACACGCATTTTTCTTTGAGAAAGCAAAATTTTTTAAAAATAATGAAAATGTTTGGTATGAATTAAGTTTGAATGATTTAAAAACAATTTTTGCTAAAAAGATTATCCCTCTTTTGCAAGAATATTTCTATGAGGATTATGCTAAGATTGACGCGGTGCTTAATGAGAATGAAATGATAGAATCTAAAAATATGCAAGATTTGGGAATAAATTTAAGTGATGAGTTTGTGGAGAGTGAGAAAAAAATCTATAAAATCGTGCCATTAGAAAATGAGATTTGGGATAATCCTCAAACTTATATCAAGATATACGAAACTAATCAACAATGAATCATAAAACCTTATGTATCGCTGAATGGCAAAGCTTTGGGGTAGAGGAGATTCAACAAGTTTTAGGGCAAAAAGATAATCAAATAAATGAAAAACTAGAAAATCAAGCCCGAAAAATCTTTGAGGAATTGGTAGAATTTGCACACATAGAGGGTAATCATATTTACCTAAAATTTGCAGGTAAAAAGCTAAAGGCACAAAATTATGTCGGGCTTATCCAAACTAAAAGCGGCTTTTGCCTAGAGATTTTGCCAAAAACTTTTCGCACAGCTAAAGAAAGTGAGGGTTTTGTATCTAAGGATATAGAGGATAAACAAAACTCTATAAAATCCGCCAAAACACTTTTACTCAAAATGCTTCAATCTCTTAAAGATTCCCCTTTTAAACAAAGCCATTTTACACACTTAAAGTTAGCAAAAATGCCTTTGCTTGAAATTTTTATTTTAATGTTTTTGGATGAATTAGAAAAATTAGTAAAAAAGGGGTTAAAAAGCGATTATATCGTGCGTGAGGAAAATCGCAAATTTTTAAAAGGCAAACTGCTTTTTGACGAAAATCTAAAGCTTAATTTCGCCCACAAAGAGAAATTCTTTACAAGCAGTGATGAGTTTAGTGCTAATATCGCCCCAAATCGTATTATTAAAAGCACATTAGGGTTTTTAAGCACACAGAATCTAAGTGCAAAAACAAGCACGAAGCTCACCCAAGCACGATTTATCTTTACAGACATTAGTCCTAGCCAACACATCGCAAAAGACTTCAGTCAATGCCACAACTCAAGGCATTTAAAAGGTTATTATCCTCTACTACAATGGTGTGAAATATTTCTAAGGTGCAAGACTTTTACCTCTTATCAAGGCAATTCTCAAGCCTTTGCCTTACTCTTTGATATGAATAAACTTTTTGAATCTTTTGTCGCAAGTGAAATGAAAAAGTGGCTATGCGGTATGAAGTTAAGTTATGAAAATGAGGCATTTATGGAACAAATTTTTGGGGAAAACAAAAAAGATTCTTATCTTAAAACCCAAGAAAAGAGCAAATATCTTGTAGAGGAAAAAAGATTTTTACTCAACCCCGATATTGTCGGCTACCAAAAACAACAAATCCAAGCAAAACAAACTCTTTTTATCGCTGATACCAAATGGAAGATTTTAAGCCAAGAAAAACAAAATTATGGTATTTCTCAAAGTGATATGTATCAAATCTTTGCGTATTTAGCCAAATACCAATGCAAGAGAGGCTTTTTGATTTATCCAAAGATAAAAGATTGTAAGGATACATTAGAAAATTTAGAGCTAATTTTTAAGCCAGAAATTTTTAACAAAGACAAACAAGAAGCCAATCCAGCTAAACTTACACTCTGTTTTTTTAATGTGTAGTTTGTTATAATCAACCCTTATCCATTTAAGAGGTAGTTATGACGCAAAAATATTTTATTCTCCTTAAAGGAAAAGATAAAACCAAAGAGATCAAATCCTGCTCTTTTGAAAATGAAAATCTTAAGGTGATTTTTAAGAACAATCCACAAATTTATACTTACAAAAAGGATAATTTCACGCTTATCAGAAAGGCTACAAGCTATAACCTTTTTAATTACCTCAAAGAGCTTTGTATTTTAGCAAATATAGAGACACCAGAGGGCAATTTGAATGTGCTTTTAAAAGAATATGAAAAAATGCAAAAAATCCCAAAGGAATCTGCCTTATCTATTTATCTTAATCCCTCCTCTTTTGTGCAAGTTTCTAAAGATAAACCCTTGCTTATTTTTCCTTTTGGCTCTAATGCTTCCCAATATCAAGCGGTGCAAAATGCAATGTGCCATCAAATAAGCATTATTGAAGGACCTCCGGGCACAGGCAAAACGCAGACTATTTTAAACATTATCGCTAATCTTATCTGTCAAAACAAAAGTATTGCGATGCTTTCTAACAACAACTCCGCTACACAAAATATATTTGAAAAGCTCTCAAGCAATGGATTCGGATTTTTTTGTGCCACTTTAGGCAATAAAGAAAACAAAGAAAATTTTATTACCAATCAAAGTGGTATTTATCCCTCTTTTGATACACCAACGATAAATACGCAAAAACTAAAGCAAGACATTAATATATTGAATCAAAAAGCACTAGAAAGTTTTAGACTTACCAATGATATTGCCAAAAATGAAGCATTTTTAAATGCATTGAGATTAGAATATAAGTATTTTAAAGCACAAGAAAATAATTTGCCTTTAGAAATAAAGAATCTTAATTCTTTAAATGTTGATAAAGTTTTAAGGGCAAAAGTGCAAATACAGCAAGAACAAAAACTCTCTTTTTGGCTGAAATTAAAATTGATTTTCTTAAGCAGAATTGGTAATTTTAAATTTTACAAATCCCCAAAAGAGCAGATTCTATATACTTTAGATGAGACTTATTATATCCTTAAAGATTTAGAAATTTCAAAAAAGATTGAAGCATCTAAAGCCGCTCTTAAAGCTTTAGAGCAAACAAATCCTTTGCAAAACCTTATAGATAAATCCTTACTCTTACTTAAATCTTATCTTAAAACAAAATACAAAAACCAGCAACAAAGAGTGCAATTTGAATTATCGGATTTAAATCAAAATGCAGCTACTTTCTTGCAAGAATATCCTGTGATTTTAAGCACGACACATTCTATTAAATCCTCACTGAATCTTAAAGAGGAATTGTTTGATTATGTAATTATTGATGAGGCTTCACAAGTGGATTTGATTACAGGTTTTCTAGCATTAAGCAGTGCGAAAAATGTCGTAATTGTAGGGGATACAAAGCAACTCTCCAATGTAATTAATCAAAGCAAATATCCTTTGATTCAAGAACTCACACAAAAATACCATATTCCTTTGCATTATGATTTTCTAAAACAAAGTTTATTAAGTTCTTGTCTAGCAACTTTGCCAAATGTGCCAAAAGTAATGCTAAAAGAACATTATCGCTGCCACCCTAAAATCATTGGATTTTGCAATCAAAAATTCTACAACAATGAACTTATTATCTTAAGCAAGGATAATGGGGAAAAAGATGTAATACGGGTATTTGTTACACAAGAGGGCAATCACGCAAGGGGACACTATAACCAAAGGCAAATTGATGTAATCATAAAAGAAATTTTGCCGACCTTACAAGCAAATCTCACAAAGGAACAAATAGGCATTATTGCACCTTATAAAAAACAAAAGGAGCATTTAAGAGATAGCGTAGGTGCATTACAAATAGACACGATTCATAAGTATCAAGGTAGAGAAAAAGAGGCGATAATTTTAAGCACGGTGGATAATGAAATCAATGATTTTATCAATGATAAAAACTTACTCAATGTAGCTATAAGTCGTGCTAAACGATATTTAAGGGTGGTTGTCTCTGCCCAAATTTGCCAAGAAAATAATCACTTAAAGGATTTAATTGAATATATACACTATCATAATTTTGAAGTTACCCAAAGCAAGGTAAAATCTATTTTTGACTTGCTTTATAAAGCAAATGCAAAAGCAAGACTAGAATATTTAAAAGGCAAAAAGAGAATTTCTTTGTATGATTCAGAAAATCTTGCTTATCATCACTTAAAGGATTGCATTAGTGCTTATGGGAATTTAGATATTATCACGCATATACCGCTACATAGAATCATAAATACTCAAAACCTTAATGAAGCAGAGCAAGAGTTTATGCAATCCTCAAGTCATATTGATTTGCTCATTTTTAACACAATGAATAAGCTTCCTATCCTTGCCATAGAGATAGATGGATTTGCCTATCACAAGGAAGATTCTAAACAAATTAAAAGAGATGAGTTAAAAAATGCGATTTTGCAAAAATGTGGCATTCCTTTGCTTAGGCTTAGCACAATCCAAAGTGATGAAATTGCGCGTGTGAGAGCATTTTTGGATAAGCTATTAAATTCTTGTCCCTAAACTTCTATCTTCACAATCCCGCCCCTAATTGCTCCATTTCCTTAAGTGCATTCTTAAGACTTATGCAAATTTCCTCGCTTAGCTCTTTTGGGCTTGGCAGATTCTCCAAATCCTCTAAACTCTCATCTTTTAGCCAAAAAATATCTAAATTCATCTTATCACGCTTTTGAATCTCGCCCATATCAAAAGCGCGGAATCGCTCACTTTCTTTGCGATTTTCCATTGCCCCCACGCAAAAACTTGCTTCAAACTTCCGCAAATGTTCCGCACTCAAAGGACTTGTTACAAGGCTTAGATTCATATTCGTGCGCATATCATACACCCACACCTTTTGCGTGGAATCCTCACTTGTTGCGACTTTGTCAAAAAACAGCACATTTGCTTTCACCCCTTGCGCATAAAAAATCCCTGTGGGCAGTCGCAAAATCGTATGCAGATTAAAATCCTCTAAAAGCTTTTTGCGCACCCTCTCCCCCGCTCCCGCTTCAAAAAGCACATTATCGGGTAGCACTACTGCCGCTTTACCCCCGATTTTTAGGAGATTCATAATGTGTTGCAAGAAATTTAGCTGCTTATTAGAAGTCGTGGCGAAAAAATCCTCGCGATTATACTCGTCCTTTTGGCTTTTCACCTTGCCATTTTCGGCTAGAATCTTAGTTGCCGACTTCTTGCCAAAGGGCGGATTGGTTAGCACCCTATCAAACCGCCGATTGCCTAACTCACTTAGAGAATCCCCAATTTCTATCACACCTCCCTCTCCCCCGATTCCGTGCAGATATAGATTCATTGCGCACAAAGACGCCACTAAGGGCGTAATATCCTTGCCATAAAGCCTCTCATTGCGTAAGCGTTTGAGTTCCTCTTTGTCCTTTGTTTGTGCTTTCATCGCCTCATACGCACTTAGCAAAATCCACCCGTGCCACACGCAGGGTCGCATACCTCCATATTAGGCCTTAGCTCCATTAGCCCCACAATAGAATCTATCAGCACTCTAGGCGTGAAATACTGCCCAGCTCCCGCCTTTGTCTCTGTGGCGTTTTTTGCAAGCAGTCCCTCATAAATCGTGCCCTTGACATCTATATTCAAGCCCAGCCAAGTCTCACTATCCATAAGCACAAAAAGCTTTTTGAGATTTGCGGGTTCTTTGATTTTGTTTTGCGCGTCATTGTAGATAAGCCCTATTACACCCTCACTCTTTGCAAGTTGCGCGAGTGCGGCATTATACGCACTCTCTAACTCCAGCCCATCTAGGTTTATGAGTCGCTCCCATTTGCAGTTTGCAGGGATTTTGCTACTTTCTCCTATGCTTTTTCCTCTCGCTTTCCATTTTCAAAAACAGCAAATAGCTTAACTGCGCGACATATTCGGTATAGCTCACGCCACTATCACGCAAAATCGTTGCGAAATTCCACACCTTTGCGACAATCGCCTTTTCACTCATTTTTGCCCTCTCCCGCATTTTGATTGCACATTTTCATAGCCTCTTTAATCCTTATAAATATCCTTTCTATGTCCTATATGGATTACACAAACAAGCAATACTTCTTCACTTTTAAGATAAATAATCCTAAAATCCCCTGCTCTCTTTCTAAACTTACCCTTATGGCGACCTTTGAGGGCTTTATCTCCACTAAAATTACCCTGCTCTAAATCATCAAGTTTTGATTGCAAAAGCCTTTGGTTTTTTGGATTTTGCTTAGCAATAATACTTTTTGCATAATCAGCAATTTCCAAACGATACATTAATCCCAACCTAATTGCTTTTTAAACTCATCATAGGGTATTGTTTTTCTTTTTCCCTCTTTAATCTCATCTATGACTTTATCGCTTATCATTTCGTCCATTCTGTCTTGATATGCGATAATTGCTCGTTCTATCAAAGCGGTGCGCGTGAGATTCATTTCCTTTGCAGTATAATCAAGTGTTTGTATCAAATCCTTATCAAGCCTTATATTAATCGCACTTTTCATATCTCTCTCCTCTGCTTTTGTATCTACAATTATAGATACAGATTTCTTAAATATTTATCAATATTCTCCTTTATTGCTTTAAATCCCAAGCAATAAAGCAAGATTACATTTTACTTGCTCCAGCACTTCCTTTTCGCACTGCTCTATAAAGTTTGCTCCCCTTGCCTTAAAATCTACATTTCTTAGCTGGTCGCTTAAAATCGCTCCCTCTTTCTCTCCAATCACACAGGGCACTTCAAAAGGATAGCCTTTTATCTTGCTCGTAAGAGGCACACAAAGGCACAAACCGCTTTTTTGATTATATTCCTTTGGGCTTAGGACAAGTGCGGGTCTTTTGCCCCTTTGCTCGTGTCCGCTCTGCGGAGTAAAATCAAGCCAAATCAAATCACCACTTTGAGGCACATAGTTTGCCATTACCATTCCTTGCCTATTGTGTCGTTTTCCCAAACGCTGTCTATATTCAGATTCTTTTTATTCATCGCTTTGCATATTTGCTTTAAATCCTTTTGCTTTTCTATGATGAGCTTTTCATCTTGAATGCTAAGTTTGAGCTTAGAATCTTGATTAAATCCCAAGTTTTCCAAAAAACTACTAGGAATACGCAAGGCTAATGAATTACCCCATTTATTGAGTTTGACTTCACTTGTCATACTTTCTCCTTGTATCATTGTTGATACAATTATACATTATAATTTCTTAAATGATTTAATTTGTTTTGCTTCACACCAACTCACCCTTAAACGCTTGGTTTAAAAGTGAGGATTTGAGCCTTTGGAGATTTTCTAGACTTGCATTCACAAACTGCTCCAACTTCTCCAAATGCGCAAATTTGGATTCTAAAATCTGCACGATTTGGTTTTGGGTTGCAAGGGGTGGGAGGGGGATAGGGAGTTTTGAAAAATTTGCTTTATTAAGAATAGGCAATGTCGTAGATGAAGCATTTGTTTTAATAAAATTTTGAACTTTTGGAGAAATGCAATAAAAATATATAAATTCTGATATAAATTTTTGTGATGGCAAAATAGCATTTATTTGTTGATTGCATATTCCCTTCTTTCTAATTAAACCTGTTTTCCCAATCGTTGCGCCTATGCAAGTAACCAAAACAGAGCCACTTGGAAGTTGCCTTGATATTTCAAACCCTTTTGGTGAAACATTGTCTGAAGCAGCCTCAACATAATAACCATTATTTAAATCTGTTGGTTTATAAAACGGAAAATCATCTCCATAGTATTCTGCATTGTCTTTGCTTGGAGTTGAACCTGTAACGATTTCGCACACTTCCCCAAGTGTTTTTATTTCCCAACCTTGCGGAATTTCTGCTTTTATGAGAGGGTGGAGGGGCTTGAATGTGCAAGTTTGGGCTAGTTTCTTGCGAAACGAGCGCGAAGTCGCTCCCTCCTCCCTCTCAAACTCTCCCTCCACCCCGACAATGCTTTTTAAGGTTTGCACTTCATTTGATTGATTTTGAGATTCTGTGAGTTTGCCGCTAAAGGCGGAGTGGAGCAAGGAGGATTTAAGGCGCGGAATATTGGTTTGAACCGCCTTAAGATGACGCACCGCCTCATCAATATGTGCAAAGGCACTTTCTAGCTTTTCTACTATGGCTTTTTGCACTTCAAGGGGCGGCAGGGGGATAGGAAGTTTCGCATATTCTGAAATCCAATATCTTTTATGCGTGTCGCTTCTGTATTGAATTGTTTGCATAAAATAAAACACAAATTTTATATTTGCAATTTTGGTTGCGTGTAGAATTTTCATTGCCGATGATTTTACTTTAAAATGAAAATCTACAAACTTAGAATCTGTCGTAAAATCATCAAAGATAATTACAGGCGTTTGGGTAAAAATATTTTCTGTATCATTTGTATATCCCAGCAAAAAACTTTTTCCAGCAGTTAAAACAGGGATTTCATATTCATCGCTATATTGAGTATTTTTTACTATATATTTTGTGGGTTGCTCGTATGTTAAGCATTCTCCAAGTGTTTTGACTTCCCAATTTTTAGGGAGATTGTGCTTTACCATTAATTCTTAACCTTAGAAATTAAATCACTTAATTTTTCAATCATCTCAAAGGTTGGCATTTTTTCTTTTTTGACTTTATCTAAGGCTCTGTTTGGATTTTCATTTGTCATTTCAACTAATTTATCCATTAATTTTTCTGCTAACTCTTGTGCTTTACTATCCTCTAACTTTTCTATTTGCTCCTTATATCCGCTATAAGCTTTAGCAAGTGTTTCTTTATGCTTATATTCCTCTTGCAATCTTTTGTTTTCATTTCGTCTATTCGTTGCAAAAATAGCCAACCAAGCTAAAGGGATATAAAAAGGCAATCGTGCAAATATAGCTCCAAAAATGACTAATGGGTCGCTTATTTTGTCTGCAATTTCAACAAAACCCCAAATGGCGACACCAAAAATACCTAATATAGAAATAATAAATGTTGCATTCCAACCCATAATAGCGCATTTATAGCTTTTATTAGACTTTTCATAAGAACTTGCCAAACTTGCATTTGTGGCAATATCCAATAAATCCCTTATCTCATTTTTCCATTTTTGAATTTGTTGTTTTTGCGTTTCATCGTATTTATCTATCTCATTAAGCCTATCTTTCACTTCTTGTTTTAATCCACCCACTCTTTTATCACCCTCTAAGTTACCAAAAACCTCTATATGAAAGTTGTCTAGTTCTATTAATTTTTGTGCAAATTGTATTGCCATATTGTCAATTTCCTTATATCTGGCATTTATATTATTATTTATCTGTTCAATTTCTGCTTTTAGGGAGATTTCTTTATTGTCTTGTTTTTCAAAAAAATTATTCCTAAACTTTTGAATTTCATTAAACCAAGTTTGAATTTGTGTTTGAAAGTCTGTGATTTGCTTTTGAATACTATCCTCTGCGCTTAATAACCTAGCTTCATAATTTTCTATTGCTTTGGCATCTTTTTTAACCTTAGGAAAATTAATTTCTTGTAAAGACTTTTTTATAGTGTCATTGTAAGCACCTATCATCTCACTAATGGCACTAGGAATTTGATTTTTTGGGATATAGATATTTCCATAAAAAGCCAAAATAGATAAAATTTCATCTAAAATCTGTGTAACTTGTATTGATTGATTGCTAGATTGAATTTTTTGCTGTATTTGCTGCATTTGAGTATAAAAGTTTGATGGGAGTAAATCGGGGTCTAATAAATTTATGTAGTTTAAGGCGTATTCTATGACTTTTTTTTGCTCTAGCAAATTCTAACATTTGATTATAGTCTAAATTTGCTGTATTTGAATTTTCTACTTTATCTTTTATTTGAAGTAAAAATTGTCTTACTTGTGTATCAAATTGTTCTACTCGTGTCATTTTAATAACCCCCAAAGTTTAAAATTTAAAATAAAATTTTATCAAAACCCTATTTAATATCTTATCAAATTGCTAAATCAACTTGACTTCCTCTTGCCCCACCAATGCCAAGCTTAACCTTTCTTATCCCCTGCTAACTCTTGCAACCTCTCTACCAAAACCACCACTTGCGTATAAGGCGTTTGCCTTTGTGCTTCATTTTGACTATTGATTTCTTTAGCATTGTTGATAGCGGTTTCTAGGTGCTGTGTTATGATTTCTTTAAAATCATAATCTTTAGCATAATTTTTCACATTTTCCCTAAATGCTTTTTCCTCTTGCACTTTTTTGCAGGGGCTGCCTCCACTTTCTCCAAAAATCTTGCTTGTTTTGGTAAAATGCAACAAAATCCAAAATTCAAAGCAAGGGTCTGAAACAATCGTTTGAATTATCGTATCTTTCACCATATTTAACGCCTCATTAAAATCTCTGTGCCTATCTCTATCAAAGACACAATAGATTTCATCGTATTCATTGGGATTTTGTTCTAATTTTTGTTTTGCGTATTTTACAACGTTACTTGGTGAGGGGTTAGAATCTGGGTCAATAATGATATTTGCATTTGTAAGGTTGAGCTGTTTTTTAAGAGTTTCAAAATAATTTTTCTCTGTTTTTTCTCCCTCACAAACGATTAAAATAACTTGTTTAGGCAATAAATTTTTGGTATTTCTTTTGTGAGACTTTTGCGCTCTAGCTTTACGCTTCTTAAACAAATCATCACTTCCCATTGGAAACCTTTAAATTTGTCCCAAATTTGGCAAAGCACCAAAACGTCCTAAAAGATAGGATTTCTCAAAGTCTATATTCTCTCTTAAACCCTTAAAATCACTCATAGCATAAAGCTTGGTTGCTTTGTTTTGTTTCTCACAAAAATAAATTTGGTCTTTTCTAAAAATATCTTTATCCAAAATAGATGTCTCGTGTGTGGTAAAAATCAGCTGGGCGTTGTTTTTGTTGATATTTTCATTATGAAAGAGATTGATAATAAACTTTGTCATTAAAGGGTGGAGGTGATTATGCAGTTCATCTATAATTAAAATGCCTCCTTTTTGAAATATATTAATAATAGGCACTAAAAACCTAAAAAATTCTCTTGTGCCTTCGGATTCTAATACCATATCAAATTCAATAGGTTGTCCTTGTTGGTCTAAATGCACGGCTTTAACCCTTGATTTTTTTGCCTTACCGCTAGAATCTATACTTATTGTTTCATTAAACAAGTCCCAAGAGGCTTCTTGCGTGTTTGCCTCTTCTTCTTTAAGAATTAAATTTTCAATATCAAAATCTACCGCTTTTAAATATTTTGATATTTCCTGTGGATTTTGCTTAAGAATATTAATAAAATCACCCAAACCAGAGATAGAACTCATATTAAACTTACCAAGAAACCAATCAAAAACAGGTCTAAGCTGCTTGCTATTAAGTTGAATTGCAGTAGATAAAAAGAGTGCATTCTCTCTTGTAGAGTTTTCCCATAGCTTTTTTTCACCCAAAAACTTTGAGCCAAACTCATACTTATATTTATCATTCTTTGTATCATACGCCCTTAAAAACCATTGTTGCATTCTGCCATTAGGATAGGCAAAGAGCCATTCCTCTAAAATCTTTTTTTGCGTAGCGGTAAATCCATATCTATATTTCACATTTTCCGCTATAAAAGATATTTCAAATTCTGATGGCTTTTCTTTATCTTTTCCAAGCAAAAAGGGCATTAAAGGAAACTCTATACCCCTTTGCATTAGAGTACTATGTAACACTATCACTCTGATTGCTTGCATAATTTTAATGATATTAGACTTTCCCGCCGCATTTGCTCCATAAATTGCCACACTCTTAAGCAAGGTAAGGTTATCTGCTTGAAAAGTATTTCCTTTAAGTTGTTTATCATTACTTGCAACGAGACTTAAAACCTGCTCCTCTTGTATAGAAAAGCAATTTTTCATTTTTACTTCAATCAACACTTAAAATAACCTTATAAAATGATATAAATTTATATTATATACTATTTTAAATCAATAATTTGTTAAAAAATTGTAAATTTTAAATCTAAAATAATATTACTATGGATTCTTACCCCACCAATGCCAAGCTTAGTTCCTCCACGAGTTCGCCTAAATTTTCCTTAAAAATCGCCTTTGCCCTATAAATCCCGCCCAAGTCCGCGCAAATCTCTTGAATATCCTTAATTTCCGCATAGCCATTTGCGATAATGTATTCTTTGATAAGCTCCAAAAACTTCTCTTGTTCGGAGCTAAATGCAATGCCCTTTTTCTTGCATCGCCCACGCCACAGATTATAACGCGCATTCGCCCCAATCGCAAAATATTGCAACTCTGTATCTATTTTGAGCGCGTAACGCACAAGGGAGATGAGGTTGGTTAGGTTTTTGCTAGGATTCTTACTCACTTTGCCTTTATCACGCAGTTTATACGCATTCCATAAGCTTGGAATATCCATAGAATCCTGTTTGAGCTTATGCGCTAACTCCGCAATCACCTCATAAGTTAGGTGGCGGTTTTTGTAATTTTGCGAGTAGAGAATACTTAGGGCGGCAATTTCATCTCTATGCTGCAAAATAAATTCATTAAATTGCGCGATAAGATTCTGCGCTTTTTGCGTGTCAAACTCTGCACTAAGCACAGAATCTTGCGAGATTTCATCAATATAGATTTTGCTCTTTTTTGCCAACTCTAAAAGCAATTTGCAAAATGTATCGTTTGTGAAAATCTCTAGTGGATTGTGCACTACATTTACACTCTCTAAATATTGTTTGCAAATAAATTTATGATTTGATACAATATGTAAATATTTATTTCAATAGGTAATACGCAAATATGTCAAAAAAGAATCAATCACACAGATTAACAGACCAACACAAAGAATCTCAAGGTGTAATAGGTATTTTTAATGATGAAGCACAAAAACACGATTCTCTTGTCAGTAGAGTATCAAAAGATATAATAGAATGTTTGCAAAAAGAATATCCTCAATTATCCTTTCGTTATAGAAATGTCATCAGTAAAGGAGAGATAAACACTGCATTAAAGAAAATTGACAAAGATTTGGGGCAAACTCTTTTTGTTCCAGAATCAAATATTAAACCAGATGGTGGTTTAATTGAAGTTAAAGATGATAACAATCAGTGGAGAATAGTTTTGGTATCTGAAGCCAAACATCAGGGTAAAGATATTGAAAATATTAAACAAGGAAAACTCGTAGGCAAAAATAACGATCAAGATCTAATGGTTGCAGGAAATGCAATTGAAAGATCGCATAAAAATATATCAGAAATTGCTAATTTTATGCTGAGCGAAGCACATTTTCCTTATGTTTTGTTTCTAGAGGGATCTAATTTTTTAACCGAAAATGTATCAATTAAAAGACCAGATGGGAGAATTATTGCCCTCAAATATAATTCAGGCTCACTCAATAGGCTAGATCGCTTAACTTCTGCAAATTATGGATTACCAATAAATACAAATCTTTGTCGCAATAAATTTGTAAAGTCAAATAATAGAATTATAATGCTTCAAGCAGCTTCCATTTTTACGCAAGGTAATGGCGAGTGTTGGAACAAACAAGAAATGTTTAATATAATGTATGATGTAGCCAAAACTTCGTTACAAATTCTAGCAAGTGATTTGTTTCAACAAATAACCACGACGAATAAAAGCGAATTTTAAATGACAAGAAAAGTTCAGCATATTTTGTTACAACAAGCAAAA
Organism: Helicobacter japonicus; assembly: GCF_000762845.2. Classification (GTDB taxonomy): domain Bacteria; phylum Campylobacterota; class Campylobacteria; order Campylobacterales; family Helicobacteraceae; genus Helicobacter_C; species Helicobacter_C japonicus. Next base: position 50,768 of record NZ_JRMQ02000004.1, read on the forward strand.
ATCAATAAAAAAGATGAATTTTATACACAATTTGTGGATATAGCCAACGAATTGAAGCACTATAAGGAACATTTTTACAACAAAATAGTTTTTTGTAATTGTGATGATGCAAGGACAAGTAATTTTTTTAAATATTTTGTTCAAAACTTTAAAAATCTAGGACTAAAAAAAATTATATGTGCAAGTTACAATAAAAATAATCAATGGGGATACTATTACGAATATACTGGTTATGAAAATAAACAACCCACACTTAAAGATCTTACTAAATTTGCGGGAAATGGTGATTTTAGAAGTATAGAAAGCGAGAAATTGTTGCAACAAAGTGATATTGTTGTAACAAACCCCCCTTTCTCTCTGTTTAGAGAATATGTTAATCAACTTGTAAAATTTAAAAAAAAATTCTTAATAATAGGAAATGTCAATGCAATAACTTATAAAGATATTTTTCATTTAATTAAAGAAAATAAAATTTGGTTAGGAGTGAATTTAGGAAGAGGAATATCTGGGTTTATAGTGCCTCCAGAATATGAATTATATGGCACTGAAACAAGAATCAATGAATATGGGGATAGAATTATTTCCCCCAATAATTGCTTATGGCTAACAAATTTGGACAATAAAATAAGACACACAAATATTATTTTAACTAAAAAATATAAAGGCAATGAAATACATTATCCAACCTATGATAACTACAATGGAATTAATGTCAATCAAACAAAAAATATTCCAATGGATTATTATGGAGCAATGGGAGTCCCTATCACCTTTCTACATAAATTCAATCCAAATCAATTTGAAATCATCAAATTCCGAAAAGGAGATGATAATAAAGACTTATCTATAAATGGTAAATGTCCTTATTTTCGCATTCTTATAAAGAGAATTGTTTAAAAACAAAATCCAAAGATGCAAAACTTAGGATTACATTATGTAAATCTGTAAAATAAATCTCACTCGCATTGCTCGTATAAACAAAGGGCAACATACCTTGAAAAGAGGGAATATGCGCAGGAAGAGCATAAGCATAATTTTTAGCTTGGTTTTCCGCCCCACTTAGAGACAAAGAAAATTTTTTCGCCTCTATCACTCCACACGCTCTGCCTTTGACAAAAAGCAAATAATCCGCCCTTGTGCCATTTTCTAGGATAAATTCTCTTATGGCGAGATGAGATTCTGCATTGGGAGTGGAATCCCCTAAAGCGTAATCCTTAAAATCTCTTAACTCAAATCCCGCTAGCGATAAAAGCTTATCAATCTCTTCTCTTGCCTTTTGCTCTGGCTTTAAATCTTGTTCCAAACCTTGTCCTTTTTCTCTTTGCCTCATCGCATTTTACAATAAACTTAAAAGTTATGTGCAAGGAATCGTAACTATTTCTTGGTAAAATACCATTCAAGAAATGCAAGTATAATAAAGCTAAAAGGAGTTCCCATAAAGAATAAGCATTATTTTTTAACAATCTTGTTTGTAGTGGTATTTTTAGCAACTTCTAGCCTTGCAAGTCAAAAGGATACAATGCCAAAACAAGCACATATAAATCCTTATTTAAAATCTTGGAGCGACATAGGGGAATTTTTTGCAAGTGATTATTTCTATGCGCCACTTTCTGGCACATCAAGGCTAAGCAGTGATGAATTTAGTATAAAGATTCTAAAGCACAATAAAAATACTTTACAGCTAGGCTTTCTACTTGAAAAAGCGATAAATGGTGGGGCTAGACTTAGGGAATGGGGGAATGAAGGCTCTTGCTATGAAGACAATGAGAGCAAAGATGGACCCACTGCACTTTTAAAGCCTTTAAGCCCTACACAAGCAGAGATTCTATTCCCCAATTTTCCGCAATGCACCCTTATGGTGCAAAGAGATTCTCAACATTTATATATCAATATAGAGGAGCAAAAGGCAAATAAAGCCTGTGCATTTTTAGAACAAAAATGCAGTTTTGATGTGGGAGAGGAATACTATATCACTGATACATATTATAAGCTTAAAGCCGGATTTGACTGCACAAAGGCGAGAAGCGCAACAGAAAAGAGCATTTGCTATCACCCCTCTCTAGCAAATAATGATAGGATAAACAATACCCTGTATCTTGGTGCAAGAGAATATATAAAAAATCTCGCTTTAGAAGATGAATTTACGCTATACACAGACACAGATGAAAACAATAGAGTGTCTATCAATGAGCTAGATTCAAAGCTTATAAACACCCTGCAACAAGAGCTAGAGACACAAAAATCCCTCCTGCTTAAAAAGCTTTTAAGCACTCAAAGAGAGTATTTGAAAAAGAGAGAATCTTGCAGTGGTAATAGCGAATGTATAGGAAATGTTATGGAGGAAAGATTCAGTGAATTAGGCTTTAATTTCCCAAGAGATGAAATAGAGAATATAAACAAAACATTGCAAAAAGTCTTTATGTCTCAAAAAAAGGATTCATTATGAAAATGCCCCCACTCAATGAGCAAGAACGCGCAGTGCTTTTACATAAAGCCACTGAAGCACCTTTTAGCGGTGCTTATACAGATTGCTTTGAAAATGGAATCTACCTGTGTAGGCAATGTGGCGCACCACTTTATGAATCAAGTGCAAAATTTCCTTCACATTGTGGTTGGGCGAGTTTTGATGATGAGATTCAAGGTGCAATAAAGCGCGTCCCTGATAGTGATGGTGTGCGCACTGAGATTGTCTGCGCTCATTGTGGCGGACATTTAGGACATATCTTTGAAAATGAGGGCTTTACCCCTAAGAATATACGCCATTGTGTAAATTCACTCTCACTTAGTTTTCGTAAAAACTTATAAAATAATAGAATCTAAGGGCGATTTCTCTGCTTAAAATACTTTTTACCCCCCATTCTGTATTTTTGCTTATATCTTATGCTTTAGTTTGTTCTTTGCCGATATATCGCGAATAAATATAAGAGAGGAGCAGAAAAACAATACCCATAAAAATAAAAAGCACAATCTTGGCAATGCCACCAAAAGAGCTTGTATCAAGTAAAAAGACTTTTGAGGTAGCAAGGATAAATAAGAGAAGGGAGTAGATTCTAAAAATCTTTATATGCTTTTTGATGTAGAAGTATAAAAGTATTACTCCACTTAGCACTAAAGTTACCGAATAAGTGTAGTTTTGCAAAGGAAACATAAGCCAAAAATCCCAATTTATTGTGCTATCAGGTATATGTATAAAATCTCCTACAAAATAATATACATAGAATCCATAAGCTACTCCAAAAAGTAGCACTATAAGCCCGAGTGCGAAAATAAGGCTATAATTTACATAAAGGATAGCAGAAATGATGTGCTTATAATCTTTTTTAAACATATAATCTTGTGTTTGAAAATATGTAAATATGCTTTGGAAGTGCCATGCGATAAGAAGGCAACCTATTAATCCAATAAGTAAAAGAGCCATATCATAAAGATTCCAATGAGGGATAAGCATTATAAGCGGATTATACGCAAATATACCAAGAATAACCACATCATAATAAAACTTCACACATAAAAAGCCTACTATAAAAGCATAAGCCTGTTGTGCCTTTATGCTTAATGTGTTAATTGCAGATAAATATTTTCCCATAATAAGTGCCAAAAACCCAATACACAATGTGCTTAGAGGATATGAGATAAGATGATGTCCAAAAAGATGAATAGAGCATAGATCCTGCACAATTAAAATTGCACTTATGCAGCAAATACTCAATAAGATGATATTGACACAGGTGTGAAATGCGTAAGATTTATTTTTTAAAATAAAAAGCAAAATCGCACAAGAGCCAAGAGAGAGTAAAAGAGTGCTAAAATGATAGTGCATAGTTTTTCCAAATAAGGCGGATAATGTAATAAATATATTTGGATTTGGAGAGTAAACGCTTACCGAATCAATATAAAACAATCCCTCTTTTGAGAATACATTTGCTAATATCCCAAGAGCAATAAAAATATATTCAAAATATGCAATATTGCGTTTAAGAATCTGCCCACCTAGATATGCAAGTATCAGCCCACTACTTACCCATATCACAAAAGGCATATTACTTAAATTAAGTGCCCCTATAACACATAAAACACTATAAAGTAGCAAAAGATAATCAAGGCTTTTTGCCTTTGCCCATTCTGTGTTGATATGTTTGTAAATATAGCTATATACAAAAATAATCATCGCAAACCATACGCTATATACATACAATACATCTTTGTTATGTATATCCATCATTATGCTAAATCCACATACAACCATAAATTGCAGCCACAGATAAAGAATCTTATGCTTAAATATGAAGAGATACACAGAGATAAAGCTCATAAATATGATACAAAAGGGCAAAAATGGCGCATTGTCTATTTTAATAAAAAGAGCTACGATTGAGAGAAAAGTCGCTATCAAAGGAGTATGGAGCACAAATGAACTCAGATTTTTTAGCATACAAGGGATAAGCAATGTCAATACACAAAGCACAGCTAAAAAAGCGTATTCTACAAAGGAAAAAGTTATAGCCATATCATCTCGCCCAAAAAGACAGACCACAAAGCATACAGGAGAGAGAATACTAAAGGCGATAAAGCTATTATACACAGGAGATTCTCTAAGGGTATGAAATTTTGCAAGTAAGAGTATATTGCTTAAAAACATACCGACGCAGAGCAAAAATGCTATGAATAAATCACTCTTGCTCATAGTGTAAAATATTATAAAGTGTAAGCTAAAGAGAGCCATAAGGATATTTGCAAGCATTATTAAGTATATAAGTTGAGGCTTAGATTGAGCATATCGTAGCACACAATACATACTTATGATATAAAATATTCCTAAATAGCCAAAGAGAAAAGGTGCGTTATAATATCCACTTGAGAGCAAAATAGGCGTTGCAAAGCCTCCAAGTAATCCAAAAATACCAATAATCACACCAAAACGCACACTTAAGCCCAATCCTATAAGTGCAATGAGACTTAAAGTTATGAGCGTAAAAAAATCGCCAAAAAAGCCATAAATCTTAAAGCCTCCATAAAAACTAAAAAACAACACCACAAGTGAAGAGCCAATGAGTGTTTGGGTAATGGTTTGCAATGTTAGATTTGCCATAGAAAAATGTGAAGTGGAAACATTAGGTTGTGCTTTGGTAATGCGTTTTAGATTATGGAGCGCAAGAGTGTAGATTCGATAAAAAATACTACGATGATGAGCAAAATGTAAAGATATACCGCTTGTAAAAAGTATCGCTCCAAAACATATACATAAACTTATGCGCACAGCAGGTGTGAGCAAATTATGCTCTAAAGAATAGCGGATAAGAAAAAAGGCTGCAAAAATAAAGAAGATTCCTGCTAAAAATACCATCACCCTTTGCGTAAAAAGCCACTCAAAATCAAAAAAATCTTTTTGCTTAAAGGGTTGTGATTGTGTGATTGTAGCTACCTTTGGAGGAGTTTTTATTGCGGGAGTGTCCGTTGCAGTTTTCATTGGAGAAGCTTGTAGTTGCTCTAAGACTTGAGAATCTTGCTGGATTGTGGGCTGCGGACTTGTATTTGTAAAGGCTTTTTTTACTACATTATCCGCCACAGGATTCACAGGATTCAAATGAGTTTGTGAAAATACCTGTGAAGGAGTTGGGGTAGATTCTGTTTTTTGCTCATAATTATACTTAACGAATTGATTTTTAAAAACATCTCTTTTTAGTTCTTTCAAGGTCGATTTAAGGGCAATCATTTGCGTATTGAGTGCGTTTAAATGCTCTTGTAGTTTTTTTGTAGAAAAATACGCTATAAGCCCAGCAATGCTCCCACATAAGACAAAGATACTTATTAAAATGCCTATTACAATGAAATCTATCATTTTTCTTTACCTAGATATTCTTGTCCCAACCCATAAGATTCTGTGCGTGTGATTGAAGTTTTTGCATATAATCTTGTGGCGTGAGCTCTTGGCTCTTTGAAAGTTCATTGATAAAGCGCACAAAGTAGCTTCCCGCAACAATAATATCTACTTTTCCCTCTAGTGCTTTTACTTGCTCATAAGAATTAATGCCAAATCCTAACGCAATAGGTTTTTTACACTTTTTACGCACAAGATTCACATAATCAAACAAAGCTCGATTGAGTTGTGTTTTTTCACCTGTAGTCCCTGCTCTAGCGACAACATACACAATCTCATCACTTATCTTTGCAACCTTTGCTATACGCTTTGTAGAACTTTTAGGTGCGATAAGTGAGATAATTGCAATATGATGTTTTTTACCATATTTACGAAGTTCCTCATCAGATTCTATGGGTAAATCAGGTGTGATAATCCCCCACGCACCACTTTTTTTAGCTTCTTTGATAAATGCTTCAATCCCATAATGAAACATCACATTTGCATAAGTCATCACAATTAAACGCGTATTGCGTTTATTTTGTTTAAGTAGTGAGGAGAGAGTAGAGAGCAAGGCAAACCCGCTAGAAACTTTGAATCCTTGTGCTATACTTTTATCACACGCTTCTTCAATCACAGCTCCATCGGCATTTGGGTCAGAGAATGGAAATTGCACTTCAAGGTAATTTGCTCCCGCATAGCAAATGCCAAGTGCTGCATTCAAGCTAGATTCCATATTAGGATAACCAGCAATGATATGTCCCATAAGTTGTGTTTGCGGTATTTTTTTCTTACTTTTACTCATTTGGCTTCTCCAAAAATAAATCTTTATCCTATCATATTTTGCTTGAAAAGTGCTTGACTTTAAAGTGAAGCTAATGGTTTTTTGCTTACAATTTCAACTATTTTTAAAAAGGAGCATAAATGGCTACAATCTTTACAAAATCAAAGAATGGCTACTTTGGTGAGGAAAAGGGAGATAAACACGCCTTTGGGGGACAATACATTCCAGAAATTCTCCTCCCTGCATTAAAGGAACTTGAAAAGGCATATAGTAATATTTTTAAAAGCAAAGCATATAAAAAAGAATTAAAATTTTTATTTAAAAACTTTGTTGGTCGCCCTACTCCCCTTATTTATGCAGAAAATAGCTCTAAGATTCTCAAAAATGATATTTATTTAAAATTTGAAGGTTTGGCAAATACAGGCGCACATAAAATTAATAACGCTCTAGGACAAGTGCTTTTAGCAAAATATATGGGTAAAAAACGCGTGATAGCAGAAACAGGCGCAGGACAACACGGCTTAGCCACAGCAGCAGCGTGTGCGCGATTAGGGCTAGAGTGTGAGATTTTTATGGGTGAAATCGATATGGCAAGGCAATATCCTAATGTCTTCAATATGGAGCTTTTGGGCGCAAAGGTTCATAGTGTGGGTAGTGGGAGCAAAACACTTAAAGATGCGGTAAATGAAACATTGCGAGAATGGAGCAGACGCAGCGATGATACTTTCTATGTGCTAGGAAGCGCACTTGGACCCTATCCATATCCTGATATTGTGCGTGAATTACAAAGCGTGATAAGCAAAGAAATTAAAAAACAAACAAAAGCTTATTTTAGTGGATTACCCGATATTATGGTAGCGTGTGTGGGTGGTGGAAGCAATGCAATGGGTTTTTTCACACATTATCTCAATGAAAAAAAGGTGCGCTTAATCGCCATAGAAGCAGGTGGCACAGGAGATAATCCCGGAGAAAATGCCAAAAGGATTCATAACCCAAATGCGAGTGCAGGTATCGCACAGGGCTACAAAAGCCTGTTTTTACAAGATAATGATGGGCAGCTTAGTCTCACACATTCTATTTCGGCAGGGCTTGATTATGCGGGAATTGGACCACAATTAGCGCATTTATACGAGATAGGACGCGTAGATTTTAGCTCGGCTACAGATAAAGAAGCACTTGAAGCCTTTAGCTTTTTTAGTAAAAATGAGGGTATTATCCCTGCTTTAGAATCTAGCCACGCCCTTGCTGGAGTATTAGCACTATGCAAAAAGGTAAAAGGCAAAAAAATTATTGTCAATATTTCAGGACGCGGTGATAAAGATATTTTCATCACTACAAAAGCCCTTGCTTCCCAAAAATGGAAAAACTTTCTTCAAGATGAAATTTCACGCATTGGTTAAGACCAAACAAAGACAAAAGGCATAATATAAGAGCTAAGATTCTAAAGCTTAAAATCTTAGCTTTAAGGGGAAAATATGAAATTTAATGCAATTATAGAGCAACTAATCCAAGAAACGCAAACAAATACCGAACAAGGCAAAAAATTTGAAATTTTAATTAAAAAAATCCTGCAAGTTGATTGTTTTTTGCAAAAAGAATTTGATATTAAAGAAGTGTATTTATGGAATGAATTTAGCGATAAATTTCATATAAACCGCCACGATTTTGGCATAGACATAATTCTCATCACAATGCAAGATGAAATTATCGCAGTGCAATGTAAAGCTTTTAAGCCAATGCATACTTTAGTAATTGGGGATTTAAAGGGATTTTTAGGGATTAACACTATTATAGATAATGCAGGAAAAGAATATGCCAAAATTTCACAATCTCTACTTTTTCATACTTGTAAAAAAATAAGCACTGAAGTTGAAATGGCATTAGAACAAAATGCAAACGAGGGTAAGCTTAAGGCAATAGCTTTTGGTTATAATGAGCTTAAAAATTTAGAAATTGACTACCAAAGCCTTGATTTAAATGCCATTGCCACCACGACAAAATCAAAAGATAAAAAATCACTGCGTCCTCATCAAAATGAAGCTTTTAAGGCAATCAAAAAGCATTTTGTAGAGCAAAATAATGAGCGAGGTAAAGTCATTATGGCGTGTGGCACAGGCAAAAGCCTCCTTGCTATCCGCACCATAGATAGTATGGTAGAAAATGGAGAAATTGCTGTATTCCTTACTCCAAGTTTAGCACTTACAAATCAAATGATAAAAGAATTTTTCGCACAATCTGTGAGCAAAGATTACAAAGTTTTTGCAGTATGCTCTGATAGCAAGGTTGGTTCTTCAATTGCTCCAAAAGATAAAAATAAAGATGATGTAAGTGATATTACATCAAATGAGCTCTGTATCCCTGCTACCACATCTCCAATCATTTTGGCTAAAAGCATAAATGCCTTGCTTCATACGCCTTTAGATTCTGCTTTTAAAGCAATGGGGGGGGGGGCATAAACAAACCACATCATTATCATCACAAGATGTAAATACTCCCAAACTCCCAAAAATTATTATTTTCTCTACCTATCAAAGTATAGATGTTGTTATAGAAGCACAAAAACTCTTTAAATCTCAAATTAAACTTATCATTAATGATGAAGCCCATCGCACAGCAGGTGTGCAAAAACTTGATAGTGAGGGCGAAAAAAGAGATATAAGCGTGTGGCAAAGAACTCACGATAATGCTTTGCTTAATGCAAGATTCCGACTTTATCTCACAGCCACTCCTAGAATCTACTCTCCTAAAGCAAAAGAAGGGTTAAGCAAAAAGGCTCAAGGCAAGGATTTAATGCTTTTTTCAATGGACGATGAATCTTTGTTTGGCAAGGAAATTTATAGTCTTAACTTTGGTAAGGCAATAAGTGAGAATCTCTTAAGTGATTTTAGAGTGATTATAAGCTATTGTCGTGAAGAAGTAGTCGCTGAATATTTAGGCAAACTCACCAAAGCTCAAGAAAATTCAAAACTTAGCATAGAATCAGCAGGGAAAATGATTTCTTTTGCGAATGCTTTAAGAAAAATCAATATGAGTTTTGTTGATGAAAGTGGCATACACGAAGCTTTCAAAGAAGATAAAGAGCCAATGAAAAGAGCAGTGTGCTTTCACTCTAGTATTAGAAATTCCAAATTTGCCACAGAGCAGTTTTCTAAAATCAGCGCAACTATCCTGTTAGACCATATAGATGGCACACACAACGCATATCAAAAAGCAGAAAAACTCTCTTGGCTAAGCGAGGAAGAAGAGGGTAAATGCAGAGTGCTAAGCAACGCAAAATGTTTAACAGAGGGTATTGATGTGCCTAATTTAGACGCAGTGTGCTTTTTTGATAAAAGAGATTCTATTGTGGATATAGTCCAAGCAGTAGGACGCACTATTCGTAAGAGTGAGGGCAAAAAGTATGGCTATATTATTTTGCCACTTGTGCTTACCGATGAAGAGATTAAAGATTATAATAAGACTTTAAAGAGTGATAAGTTTAAAATCGTATGGGAGACGCTCAAAGCCCTAAGAAGCCACGATGAAAGACTCATAGATGAGGCGAGAATTGCTGAAGTTGTGTCATTTTTGACAGATTCAAGCGAGATAAAAGAACTCCCCGAAGCGACACTTTTTACACTTGATGAACTCTTTAATGAAATCAAAAATGCTGTGCCTAAAAACTTAGGCGACTTGCAATATTGGGAGCATTATGCTTCAAAAGTTGGGTCAATAATGCACAACCTAATGCTTAGAATCCAAACTCTCAATGCCCAAAATGCTAAAATCAAATCACTTTTTGAGGGATTTTGTAAAGCCTTAAGGGGTAACTTAAATGTAAGCTTTGATACAGATGATGCTATTGCTTTAATAGCTCAGCATATCATCACAAAGCCAATTTTTGAGTGCATTTTTTCAAATCTTAATTTTGCTACATTTGATAAAGTCTCTGCCGAGCTAGAAAAGCTGTATAAAAAATTATTAAACTATGGATTAGGTACTGAAACTAAGGAGCTAGAGAAATTTTATATCAGTGTAAGGAGTAATGCAGAATATGCCAAAAGCGATAAAAGCAAACAAAACCTTATCAAAAATCTCTATGATACACTTTTCAAAGAAGCATTTAAAAAGACACAAGAAAAGTTAGGTATTGTTTATACACCAATACAAGGTGTAGATTTTGTTATCCATTCTGTTGCCTATGCGTTAAAAAAGCATTTTAATAAAAATCTAAGTGATGATAATATCCATATTTGCGACCCTTTCACAGGCACAGGCACATTCATCACGCGCCTCCTCCAAAGTGGCTATTTGGATTCTAATCTAGAATCCAAATATAAAAATGAGCTATGGGCAAATGAGATTACGCTTTTGGGCTATTATATTGCGCAAATTAATATCACCACCACCTACCACGACCGCCTTTTAAAACTTAAATACTTAGATTCTCTAAGTAATAGAGAATCCAGCAGTAGAGATATATTTTCTACTGCTATTACATCAAATAGTAGTGCGATAGCACATACTCCAGAGGCGTTGTCGGGGCGGGGGATTGATAAGGGGGAGGGAGCGACTTCGCCTAATTCAAGCCCCTCCCCCTTATCAGAAAAACACAACAATAACGCTTTCACGCTCTTTGACAATCTCCTATTCACCGATACCTTTAATACTTATACGCCTGATTCTAAGGGATTTAAAGTGCCTTTTACCAAAAGACAAAGTATGCAACTTGAGAGTGAATACTTTGCCAAAAATCTCGCCAAAATCCAAGAATTTAAAAACACAGATTTTAAAATTTTTATCGCTAATCCGCCTTATTCCACAGGACAAAAAAACGCTAATGATAACAATAAAAATACAAGCTATCCATTTTTAGAATCTCGCATAGCAGAGACTTATGTGGCAAAGACAAAAGCCACAAACAAAGGAAGCAATTATGATTCTTACAAAATGGCAATTCGCTATTGCAGTGATAGAATCGGCGATAATGGCGGGATAATCGGGTTTATCACTAATGGCAGCTTTATAGATGGTAATAGTGATAGTGGCTTACGCGCGTGTTTGGAGCAAGAATTTGATTATATTTATATCTTTAATTTAAGGGGGAATGCACGCACACAAGGCGAATTTAGACAAAAAGAGGGAGCAGGGTTTTTTGATTCAGGCTCACGCACTCCTGTGGCAATTACTTTATTAATAAAATGCACAGATTCTGCAAAATCACCCGATAAGAAAGCACAAATTCTTTACTATGATATAGGCGATTATCTAAGCAGAGAGCAAAAGCTTAACATCATTAGTAATTTTAAAAGCATAGAGGGAATAGAAAAGCAAGGTTTATGGCAGAAAATAGAGTCAAATAAAGACTATGATTGGATAAATCAGAGAGATTATGGATTTATGCAATATTTAGATATTAATGAGATTTTTGAATGTAAATCAAAAGGTATTCAAGTAATTTCTTATGATTGGCAATATAATTTTTCAAAAACTTCATTAAAAGAAACTATGAATCAAACTATTGATATTTACAATAATGAGGCAAATAGGTTGCATTGCAAAAATCAAGAGGAATTTGAGATACAAGCTATAAAAGATACAAAACAAATCCGCTGGAATAGCTCTTTATACAGCAAATGTTTTAGAAAAATAAAGGCACAAAAAAGTAGTGAAATAATAGAGATTCAAATAAGACCATTTTCAAAAATAAATTTTTTCAATAATCCTATTTTTATACACAGAAAAGGCAATGAAAAATTTATGCCACAAAATCAAAAAAATATTTTTATTTTTACTACAAATCAAGCAAAAAACTTTAGCTCATTAATAAGTAATTATATAGTCGATATTGAATTTCTTACAAAAGTCCAAGCTTTCCCTCTCTACTACTATGAAAAAATAGAATCTCAAGACACACAAGGAGAACAGAGTGTTATGGATACAGATAATAACACTTTGAGTGAGGCTCATACGATTGATTTTGATGACAATGTAGCCTATTATAAAAGAAAAGACGCGATAAGAGATGAGGCATTAGCAAAATTTCAAGAAGTGTATAGCACATTTTGGGAGCAAAATCCACAATTTGCAAACAAATCCAGCTGTGAGGTATATCCTCACTGCGATAAAATAAAATCACACGATAGTGCTACCTTAAAGGCGTTGTCGGGGTGGGGGATTGATAAGGGGGAGGGAGCGACTTCGCCTAATTCAAGCCCCTCCCCCTTATCAGAAAATACAATAATAAGCAAAGTTATCAAAAAAGCACACTGCGTCTAAATTACCTCCCCCTTATCAGAAAATACAATAATAAGCAAAGAGGATATTTTCTATTATATCTACGCGCTTTTAAATCACCCCACATACCAAGCAAAATATGCAGATAATCTAAGCAAAATGCTTCCTCGTATCCCTTTTATGAAAGATTTTTGGGGATTTGTGGAAAATGGGCGCAAACTTGCAAGCTTGCATTTAAACTATGAAAATTTTAGTGATACTAAAGAAAGCACAGCTTTTGCGTGTTTGGTAAAAGATATAAAAGAATCTAAACAAACTGCCAATGGACTATTTGCTAAGGATTTGAGAGACAAAGCAGCGACAGATATTGCACTTTTAAGTGAAAATGACTTGAGGATAGATAAAATAAAATTTCATATTAAAGGCGTGAAAGACACTCTTAGATTGAATGACAAAATTGCCATTGTCAATATCCCTTTAAAAGCTTATGAATATAAAGTAAATGGCAAAAGCCCCATAGAGTGGGTAATAGATAGATATCAAGTGAAAGTTGATAAAGATAGTGGGATAGTCAATGACCCAAATTGTTATGAAAGCGAGGAAGGTGCGTTAAAGGGGCTAAAAGGTGGAAAATATGTATTAAAACTACTTTTAAGTGTAATAGAAATGAGTGTGCAGACAATGGATATTTTAGAAAATCTCCCCACTTATGAGCTTATAGAAACAAAAAAGAAGCCTAAGCCTTAAGCTTTGCCTCCCCTCCTAAGCAGTCTCCAAACACCTAAGCTTAAAGCAAGGCTTATAAGCCCCAATATTCCTAAAGTGTAAGAAAAAGATTGCAGATAAATAGAGGGTGCATTTGCTATAATCAGCGGATTCTCAACCGCACTAAGATTTCCACTTGCGATACTTTCCACAATGGGATACACAGAATCTTTACTATCCAAAAGATAGGAGAGATTTGCAGTAATAAACACCACCATAAGTGCGCCATAGAGGCTCACTCCCACCGCTTCAGAGCCTAAACGCAAGGAATTAAGCACTCCTGCACCTAAGCCACTTTTAGCAGATTCTACACTCCCAAGAGCCAATCCATCAATCGCCCCTGCGTGTAATCCCATACCACAGCCGATAACAAAAAGCACTAAAAGCGTCATTAGCTGCAACGTAACACCGCTTAGAGTATGCAAGATGATTAAAAGTGCAAAGATTCCTAGGCTCATCATCAAAGACATCGCAAGGGCAAGAGCTTTAGAATCCACCCCTTTGTTTAGCATTTTTCCTGCAAGAATGGGACAAAATAGCATAGGCGTAGTGAGAGAGAGCATAAAAAGCCCAGAAAAAGAGGCAGAGAATCCAAAGTTTATAGAGAGAAAAGTAGGAAAATAAGTGAGTAATACGACAAAGCTAAATCCAGCAATCACTGCTACAAGGCTAAATCCGAAAAATGAAGCATTTTTAAGCACTTCAAAGTCTAAAAGCGGTTGAGGAATGTGTAGGGTAGGATTTGGTGTAATGTTTTTATGGTGCAAATTTCTCTCTTGCACCCCAAAAATTATCCCTACAATGAGACAAAAGGCTAATATTCCAAGTGTTTGAGGCTCTTTGAAAGCGTGGATTTTGGTAATAAAAAGCATAAAGCTTGACATAAAAGCAATAAAGAGAAGCGCACCTATTTTATCAAACTTAAAGGCTTTTTGTTGTTTTTGTGGGTCTTTTGGCAACATAGGTGAAAGGAGCAAAACAGCCCCAAGTGTGAGAAAATGAAAGACAAAAATCGCCCTCCACGCAAAAAGGTCAATAAGGAATCCACTTAATGTGGGTCCTAAGGTAATGCCAAGCCCTGCGGTTGTGCCAAAAAATGCAAAGGCTTTCACTCGTTCCTTGTCTTCAAAAGTGCGGATTAAAATAGCACTTCCACACGCAAAAACACTTGCCCCGCCAATCCCCGCTAAGGCTCTACCCACATCAAGCCAAAGTAGGCTAGGAGCGAGAAATGAGAGTATTGAGCCTAAAAGATAGGTTGCCACCCCAGCAATAAGACAAGTTTTTGCACCTAATCTATCACTTATAGCACCCCAAATGAGCGTAAAACACGCAAAAAATAGATTAAAGCTATTCACAACCCATTGTAAGAGCGTGGTATCACTTCCAATATCCTCTGCGATATAGGGTAAGGCAATAGCTGTGCCAGAAATAGAGCTAGGCACGACAAATACAGCAAGTAGAATAGTAAAAAGAATGAGATTCATTGGGATTCCTTGATTTTTACCTTTTTTAATGTAATAAATAATAT
Organism: Helicobacter japonicus; assembly: GCF_000762845.2. GTDB lineage: Bacteria > Campylobacterota > Campylobacteria > Campylobacterales > Helicobacteraceae > Helicobacter_C > Helicobacter_C japonicus. The sequence goes on from NZ_JRMQ02000004.1 coordinate 65,921, forward strand.
TACAACTAAAGAAGTGTAACGCAGTTTTGTTATAATGTCAAGTATTACAATACAATCTTATGCTACAATACCACAAATCATTCAAAGGAATCTTATGCAAATCCCCTCACGCTTTAGTATCGCTATCCATATCTGTTTGTGTTTAGAGTTTTTCAATGAGGATTCAGAATTTAACGCAAATACCAACAAAACGCATTGTAAAAAGATGACAAGCGAGGCTTTAGCGGATTCTGTGGGAGTGAATAGCGTGATTATCCGCAATATCCTTGCTCAACTTAAATCTGCGGGGTTAATAAATGTAGCACGAGGCAGTGGCGGAAGTGTATTAAGTAAAAAACCACAAGAAATAAGCCTTTTAGATATTTTTAATGCTGTGCAGTCTATGGGTGGCAAAGAAACTAATGGCAAAAATCGGCTTTTTAAGTTTCACGCTAATCCTAATACGCTTTGCCCTTTGGGTAAAAACATTCATCTTATTTTGGATTCATCTTTTGAAGAAGCACAAATTGCCTTAGAATCTTATCTTTCAAAAGTAAAATTAAGCGATTTATTGAAAAAATTGCAAAACTTACCATTGTAAAAGAAAATCCTAACGCTTAAAAACGCGTTATACTTTATACCTTATTTGATTTCTTGTAGTTTATCGCACGCTGCTTGGAGTAAATCTTCACGCGTATGCGGGAGCTTCTCCTCTAATACTTGGTTTAAAAGATATGCTAATGTCGCTCCTATTTGCTTTCCTTCTTTTATACCTAAGTGCTTTAAATCTTCACCATTTATACATAATTCTTTAAGGCTTAAGGGTATGCTCTGTCCTAATACATTCTGCAAAGTGCAGTGAAAGGCTTTGAGATTCTGTGCCTCCGCTTTTTGTATCCTTGCCTTGATATGTGCCTCTTTGATATGCACTATATCTTCAAATATGCTTTGTGCCCTCTCGCGCCCACCAAGATTCACAACAATATGTCTTAGCTCCACTTCCCCCACACACAAAGGCATATCATAATACTCAAGCAAAGTAAGAATGCGCTCTTTGCTTTTATTATCAAATTTTAAAGATTCTAGAATCTCCCTCGCATAAGTTTTACAGGGATACAAAAAACACGCCCACCGAACATATTGTGTAGCATCTCTTAATGCTTTGAATACCCTAAAATCACATTGTATAGGTAGTTGTGGAATGACTACACGAATAATAGGCAAAAACGCACTAAGCACACACTCTACATACATTCCACTAAGTAATTTATCAATCTCTATACACACCCTCTCTCTCGCCACAGATAAAAGCAAAGGTGCATTCGTATATATCGCCTCTTGTGTATGAGATTCTATACTAAATCCAAGAGTAGCACTAAAACGCAAGGCGCGTAAAATGCGTAAAGAATCCTCGCTAAATCGCACTTTTGCCTCACCCACACACACTATACGCTTATTGATGATGTCCTCCACTCCCCCAACCTCATCAATAAGTCCAGTATGCGGCGCATACGCAAGGGCATTCATACTAAAATCTCTTCTTTTTATATCCTCACTTATAGAGGTTGTGAATCTCACGCTATCAGGCTTACGCGCATTACTATAAGCCCCATCAAACCTAAAGGTTGTTATCTCATAGGGCGTAGTTTCTATAATCACGCTTATTGTGCCATATTTTACGCCCGTGGGGATAGAGTGTGGAAAGAGTCTCATCACATCATTGGGCAAGGCTGAAGTCGCTATATCATAATCATTTGGGGGCTTGTAAGTATTATGCAACTCACATAAAATCATATCACGCACACAACCGCCTACAATATACGCCTCATATCCTGCACTATGTAAAGTATCCAAGATAAAAAGCACATCTTGCGGAAGAGCAAATGTAATATCAAAATCCTGCATTAGCGGAATTTTAGGCTAGGTTGCGTATTTTGTGGGGCATACATATAGCCATAGCCACCACCGGAGTTGCCAAATAATAAACCTCCTACCAATCCACCAAAGAAGCCACCCATAAAGCCATTGCCCCTACTTGAGCTTCCTCCATTATATGTTCTATCATAACTACTATTTGTGTTAGAATTAGAATTTGTCTCTGCTTCTTGTCTCACTTTATCTTGAGCACGCGAACTTGAGGAGATATTGCTATTATCAAGTGCGAAGATAAAATCGACAAATCCACCATAATCGCGTAGAGATGAGCTAAGTGGTGTCTTTTCTTGTGTGGGGCGATTGATGTATTGCTTCATTCCTATATTAATGCTAAAGCGCGGAGTAAAATTTAGAGCCAAACCAAAATGCACTTCAGTTTGTATGCCCTTAGAATCTGTGCTATCTAGCCAATAATACGCGTAATTCACCTCACCTCCTGCAAAAATCCCCACACTACTTTTTGATGAGCCGATGTCAAAGAGTATATCGCCTCCCATACCAGCGGATACAAATCGTGCTTTTGCAGGGCTATATCCCTCATCAAATTGACTAAATCCACCTTGTATAGGCAAATATAAACGCAAACCCCAATTATTATTAAAATAATGCCTAGCACCATACTTAATACCACCTGCATAAAGTGGCACACTCGATATGGCTGTGCTATTATCTGGTGCGCTCACTTGATATGGAATCTTGGGTGTGTATCCTCCTCCTATAGCAAAAAATGCGCCGCTTTTTTCATTACCCAAAAGTGTGCTTATCGCAAACATAAACAGCAAAGACTTTTTAAACATATCATAGCCTCCTAAAAGACATAAGCATAATTAAGTCGATAGTTTAAGAATCCTTGCGCTTCTAGCTTTAAAGATTCTGCTTTTGTGCCTAAATGAATATAATCTGAATCATAATCACTTACAAAATTAGCATATTTAACCTCAAGCTCCACCCTATGCTTTTGCAAAAATGTGAGTGAAAGCCCAGCTTGTGCGCAAAGACCATAGCCTTTTAATGCAGCAGGGCTATTGTCAAAATCTTTATAAATGCTATATCCTGACTTTGGAAATTTGTGTGCATTAAATACCAAACCACCACCAGCAAATATCCCAAACACAGCACTTTGAAATTGCTTAATATCAAATAATACATCAGCATTTAAAGCAAAGCCATAAGCGTCCATTTTGCGCTTTGTGCCACTTTCATCTCTGTATGTTGCATAGCCATTATTATCATATTCCAAATAGAATCTCCCGCCAAATCGCGCATCAGAGCTAAATTTTTGATAGCCTATTCGTGCAGACGCACCAAAAGCATTATGAGAGTAATTGCTATGCGGATAATTAGTAGTAATATTATTTTCTAATGTGCTATACACACCATTATAAGAAGTATTGTTAAGACTTAAGCTACCGCCTATAAATACCCCGCTTTCTCCAGCATTAAGCAGATTTGCTAAAGCTACAAATATAAAAATATACTTTCTCATTTCAATGCCCCAAAAATAATATTATATCAAATCTTTTTTTAAATAATTTTATCTCGCATCATTCCCGGACGGACGCGCAAAATACCGCAAAAAAGTATTATGCGTCTTAAAGGTGTGATAAACATAAAAGGATAGCGCACATAATGCCTAAAAAGTGTTTTTAGCACGAGTAATCGTGTGCGTTTTGAATAGGCACTATGCAGATTCTCTAAAGTTTTAGAATCTAACTCCACACTACTTTCTCCTTTATTGCAAGACTTTATGCCATTAAGCACCTCACTTAAAATCCTTGAGCTATGTAATGCTCCACTAATACCCTCTAGTGTGCTTGCATTAATAAATCCCGCTGCCTCTCCTATCAAAAATATGCCACTTCTCCCACGCACAAAATCACGCCACCTTTGAGGCTGTAGCACTAAACACGCCTCTTGCTTTAGCACCTCTGTAAATGTAAATCCTAATCCCTCCAAACGCGCTTTTTGCGTATTAAATGCAGTTTTGCAATGTGCGTGAGGATACGCCCCTCCAAAAATAAAATAACCATCTTTTGACATACTCCAGCTGTAACTTGGCGTGAGTGTTTTGTCAAAAATACACGAAAGCATAGGTTTATTATGCTCTTTATACCATTGCTGAATACACACGAGGCTTTGTGTTTGCAGATGTGGGTAGAGAAATCGGCGGATATGGCTTTTTGCCCCATCTGCACCCACCACTATACGCGCTTTACAAGTATAATATTGCGTGTTAGATTCTACATTGCCTTGCTCTTGCTTAAAATACACTTGATACAATGTTCCATCTTTTTTGATGGATTTAAAATATGCGCAGTGAAAACTATGAATATGCGAGGGAATAAGTCCTTTGAGCCACAAATCAAACTTGTGCCGCTCCATATTCACATAGCCTTTTTGTATATATGAAGCGTGTTTGAATCCAAAATCAATGGTATTAATCGCAAAAATTTGTGGATTAACCAAAACTTCATTAGGGAGATTTAATCCCTGCTTTGCCAAAGCCTTTTGTCCTCCCTCTGAAAGCAACCCACCACAAGGTTTATGAAAATTATCATCAAAGCAATCGCCCTCTTTATCTTTTTTGTCAATGGCAATGACTTTGAGATGAGGTTTAAGGTTTGCTGCTAAATTACTTCCTGCCACACCTAAGCCAATAATTGCCACATCATACACGCCTAAATCTTTGCTTTTTTTCACCCTTATTTCTCCTTATAATTTATAAATATCTTAGAATCTACTCTATTGTTTCACTTCATTCTCCACACACAAAGCCTTAATGCTACACTGCAAATCTGTAAGATAAAACTCATCGCCATTATTTAAATCTGCAAGAGTAATAAGCATATTATCCTTGCTTACTTGTGCGTAGCTATGCTCACACAATTTGCGAGGATTAAGCGCATTTAATGCCTCATAAAGACGCTCATATTTGCTTGACGCGGTGCGGATTTGAGAATGTAAGGAATGTGTAAGCGGGGTGCGTAGATTCTCACATTGCAAGGCTTTATCCTCCAAAACTCGCAAGATATGTTGCTTTATCATCATTCTAAGATTATGAATCTGTTCTTTTTTGGCACTATATTGAGATTGAAAATTATAATGATAAAAATACTCAAACATTTGTTGCAAAATCTTTTCTTTATGTGTGATATGGGTTTTAAGCGCAAAAATAAGCGCATTCATCATCTCATCTATCGTGCGCAAATACTCATTTTTATCTGGCAAAAGTATCTCCATAGCTGCCGAAGGTGTAGGAGCACGCACATCAGCGACAAAATCACTTATAAATACATCAACCTCGTGTCCCACAGCAGAAATAATAGGTGTGTGCGCTTTAAAAATCGCATCAGCTACGCATTCTTCATTGAACGCCCACATATCCTCTATGCTTCCTCCACCTCTTGCAAGAATAATGACATCAAAAGCTTGAGGGCTACCAAAAAAACTATCAGCCCTTTGCAAATTTGCCACAATAGAATCTTTTGCTCCCTCACCCTGAACAAGTGTATTAAAAAGTGTAATATGGATATTCTCCCATCGTTTTTTGGCAACCTTTAGCATATCCTCTTTTGCTGCACCTGTGGCAGAAGTAAGCAAAGCAATACGTTTAGGAAATTGTGGCAGTGGCTTTTTATGTGTAGATTCAAAATAACCCTTTGTGCTAAGCTTACTTTTCAATGCTTCGTATGCTTTGGATAACTCACCTAATCCTGCAAGTGTAATGCTCTTACATAAAATTTGATATTCTCCTTTGGGCGCATAAACACTAAGCGCACCCATTATAAGAACGCTCTGCCCTACTTCAAGCTTAATCTTTAAAGTGCGTGTATTGCCTTTAAACATTACACAACGCACACTTGAATCTTCATCTTTAAGCGTAAGATAAATATGCCCACTTGTATGAATCTTGACACTACTTATTTCACCCTGCACACAAATATCTATAAAAGTAGATTCTAAAATACTTTTAATCTGCGCATTAAGCTCACTTACTGCTAAAGCCCTCATTTTTCCCCTTCAAATTAAAAATGACACAAAGATACGGATTTTATCATATTAGAACTTTTAAAGACTTTTTGCTACAATAGCATAATCTATTTCAACACAATAAGGTAAGTTTATGCAAAAGATGAGTAATGAAATATTCCTCTGCTCTATTTGTAATGTTAGCTCTGGAGATTGTCCAGAAGATTGCAAATACTGCACTCAAAGCGCACATTATGGCACACAGATTCAAAGATACAAAAATAAAAGTATTGATAAAATTGTGCAAGAAGCACGGACATTAAAAGAATATGGTGCTTTAGGATTTTGCCTTGTAACAGCAGGACGCGGTTTAGAAAGTGATAAATGCGAATATATCGCTAAAGCTGCTACTGCAATTAAAAATGAGAATCTAGGCTTGCATATTATCGCGTGTTGTGGAAGTGCAGATGTAGATTCTCTTAAATACCTTAAAGCTAATGGCGTAGATAGCTATAATCACAATTTAGAGACCTCTAAAGAATTTTTTCCAAATATCTGCACCACACATACTTGGAAAGAACGATTTGAAACTTGTGAAAATACTCTTAAAGCAGAGTTGGGATTACTTTCTGGAGGGATTTTTGGCTTAGGAGAAAGCTGGGGAGACAGAATAGAGCTACTTAAACACTTACAGATTCTCACTCCACATACTACTCCTCTTAATTTTTATATTGCTAATGAATCTTTGCCCTTACCTATGCAGACACTTACACAAGAAGAAGCACTAGAATGTGTAACTCTTGCGCGTGAATATCTCCCAAATACGCGTTTAATGATTGCAGGAGGGAGAGAGGCTGTTTTTGGCGATAATCAAAAACCCCTCTTTGAAGCAGGTATTAATGGCGTAGTCTTAGGTGATTATCTCACAACAGATGGCAAAGCACCAAAAGATGATGTAGCAATGATAGAATCTTATGGCTATGTGCCTGCAACAAACTGCCATTAGGGATTGCTATGAGTTCTCACAATAAAGAGCAATTTCTTAGAATCTTTTTAATCAAAAGTCGCACAACATTTTTTATCCTATGGAATAAAATAAAAAGTATTTGGGATTTTGTAGCCGATAAGGAACTAAGCTTTTATGCAGCTTCGCTTAGTTTTTACACAATTTTTGCTATTGTGCCACTTTTACTTATTATATTTTCTATCTTTATTAACCTGCCTAATTTTCAGTCTCAAATCGCACAAATTCGCGACCTTATCCTTTCAAATATCTTACCTACACACACAGAAGTTATCTCACAATACCTTGATACTTTTATGCAAAATAGCTCTTCACTTGGTATGATGGGACTCGGCTATGTGCTTATAGCTTCTGTTATGTTTTTTCGCAATTATGAATACATCGCGGCAAAAATGTTTAACTCAACGCCTCGTAAATTTTTTGATTCTCTTCTAATGTATTGGACAATGATTACACTCTTTCCTGTAGCACTTGCCTTTTCGATTTATTTTAGCGGTGAAGTGCAAAAGACACTTAAAGGAACAGCAAATTTGAATCTTTTATTTGACTTGATACCCTATATCCTCACTTGGGCTATATTTTTCCTGCTCTTTAAACTCTCTGCAAATAAGCCCTTAAAGCTCTTATCACTCCTAAGTGCGAGTATGCTTACTACGATTATATGGCTTCTCACAAAATGGGGCTTTGTGTATTATGTATTTTATAATCAAACTTATAAAAGCGTATATGGCTCTATCTCCATTTTTCTTTTTCTTATGCTATGGATTTATATTTCGTGGTTTGTTATACTCTATGGAATGCGTTTCTGTGAAGGATTTGGAACAAATTTTGGCAAAAAACTTGAAGAAAAATATGGTATTAGCACCACAGAAGTATAAAATCAATAGAGGTATAAATAACCCTAAAGAATAGTATTTAGGGTTATGAGATTCTAATCTTTTGAAATCTTTAGAAGTTATAAATATAGCGCGCACTGACACTATATTTATATGCTCCTCTTAGATTCATATAAATATTTGACCCTGGTATAGTATCATTCACAATATATTGCTCTTCAAAAGGCATACGAGCGGCAATCTCTATGCCGTGATGTCTAGCAATCACACTTCTTAAGCCAAAATTGAGAGCAAAATCAAAGCTCGTTTTAGTCATTATACTACTTGGAATCTCATCAAATGCCTTTCCACCCCAAGTATTTGCACCCGCACCTATTCCTACAAATACACCAAAGTTTGTGTTGCTACTTGCGATAAAATTATAGAGTGCGTCAAAATTAATCATATAGCTCATTACATTTGCCCTTCTACTTTCTCCGCTCTGGCTATCTTTGTGTTTTGCATCGGTGTAGATAAAGTTTGCAAATAAACGAAATCCAAGATGAGGAGTGATAAAGTGCTTATATCCAGCGAGGATTTCATAAGCTGCACCCTTATCTTGAGAATCGACACGACTTTCGCTACTAGACGATATTAGAATCTGCTCTTTGATATTAGCGACACCATAGCCTGCACCTACCCCCACAAACACACCACTCTCTTCAGCCAAAGAAGCAGAGATTGATAATCCTAAAGCTACAACTGAACTTATCAACAACTTTTTCATTGAAACCACCTTTATGAGAATAAATTTGCATTAAATGCAGTTTCAATTTTAGCCCCCCCCCCCCCCCGATTTTTGCTTAAAAGCAAAAGGTTGGAGTTGATTTTTATTTTTCATATTACAAAAAGTAACTCTGTTATAGTTATATTTCACTTAACCAAATTCTCTAAAATAAAGCTTTATTTCATATTTTTAAAGCTAAAAATCTTATTTAAGAATCTTCAAAATTACAATTCAATTCTATGCTTACATTTAAGACATTCACGCACTTGTTTTTTACGATATTCTCGCTCTATACTTACTCCTCCACATTCTGGACATTTCTCTTGAATAGGCTGAAATTTTGAGATAAAAGTGCATTTAGGATAATTTTTACAGCCAAAAAAAGCACCTCTGCGACTAAATCGCTGCACAATCTCTCCTCCACATTCTGGACAAGCCACATTTTCAACACTTTGAGCTTGTGTTTTATTTGTAAGAGATTTTGTATTTTTACATTCTGGATAACCACTACAAGCAATAAATTCACCATTCCTACCGACTTTTTTTACCATAGGTTTGCCACATTTTTCACATACTCCATATTCTTGTGCTTCTTGTGAATCTTGCTCTGTAGGCTTAATATATTTGCATTTTGGATAGCCACTACAAGCAATAAATTCACCATATTTACCATTACGTTGCACGAGTTCTTTGCCACATTTTGGACACATTTCACCTGTGGGAATGGTAACTTTCTGTGAAACAATATCTTTTTTACCTGATTCTATTTTTTTCATAAAAGGCTCATAAAATTCCCATAATACAGCTTCCCAATTTATTTTATCCGATGCAATTTCATCAAGTTTATCCTCTAATCCTGCAGTAAAATGAGAATCTACTATTTCATTAAAATAAGTTTCAAGCATTTGTATAACTTTAAATGCACTTTCTTGTGGAACAAGCTGCTTTTTTTCTACCTTTACATATTCTCGCGCTATAAGTAATCCAATCGTAGGTGCATAAGTAGAAGGACGCCCAATACCTAAAGATTCCATACTTTTGATGATACTTGCTTCAGAATAACGTGATGGGGCTTCAGTAGATTTTTGCACTGATTCTATATTGCTTAATGCAACGTCTTTTCCCTCTTCGCATTCAGGCAAAAGCTTATCTTTATCATCACTTCCCATAATCTTATAGAATCCATCAAAAATTAACTTACGCCCACTTGCTTTAAATTCAATCAAATGTGCTTTATCGTGAGTTGTAAAAATAATATTTTGTGTCTCAAACAGAGCATCTTCACTCTGTGAAGCCAAAAAACGATTATAAATCAATGTATAGAGCCTATATTCTTCGGGCTTAAGATAAGACTTTGCCATTTCTGGTGTAAAATCAAGATTTGTTGGACGTATAGCTTCGTGAGCTTCTTGTGCGCTTTTAGATTTCGTAGTATAATTTTTAGGTTTTTTAGGGACATATTGCTCTCCATAAGTCTGTTTTAGAATCTTCCTTGCAGTATCTTGGGCTTCTTTGGCAATATTAAGACTATCTGTTCTCATATAAGTGATGATCCCCATAGTCCCAAAACTCGTCTCTACCCCCTCATAAAGACGTTGTGCGATACTCATCGTGCGAGAAGGAGAAAACCCAAGCAAACTTGAAGCACTCTGCTGTAAGGTAGATGTCATAAATGGCGGTGGTGTAGGTGTTTTTTTACTTTTTGTAATGATTTCTTTAATATAAAACTGCTGTTTTTGAATATATTCAAGCATTGCTTCCACGACTTGTGAATCTTGTAAAGAAAGTTTTTCTAACTTTTTATCATAAGTGATTAATTCAGCTTCAATGCTATTATTTACGCTTTTTTGCTTACCTTTACTTGTCTGAAAAGTGGCATTAATAAGAAAATAAATTGTAGGTTTAAAGGCTTGTATTTCACGCTCTCTATCTACAATAATTTTAAGTGCGGAGCTTTGCACACGTCCTGCAGAAAGCCCTCGCTGAATCTTAGAAGTAATAAGTTGAGAAAGTTTAAAACCCACGATTCTATCAAGTAATCGCCGTGCTTGTTGAGCATTCACCTTTGCCATATCAATTTGACGCGGATTCTCTAAAGAATGAGTAATGGCATTTTTTGTAATTTCGTGAAATACAATGCGTGGAAAATTCTCATAAGGCATTTCTAAAGCTTGAGTGATATGAAAGCCTATAGCCTCACCCTCTCTATCCTCATCGGTTGCAATATAAGTTGTCTTTGCTTTTTTACTCGCTGCCTTAATTTTATTAACAATATCTGTATGGTCTTTATCAATGTTATATTGGGGTTGAAAAGACTTATCTTTTATCTCTATACCAAAGGCGTATTTTGGTAAATCTCGGATATGACCCTTAGAGGCAATAACTTCATATTTACTTCCTAAAAAATTCTTAATTGTCTTTGCTTTAGCTGGCGATTCTACAATGATTAAATCTTTCATAACTAAACCCTTTTAGCTATCTCTCATATTTTAAAAGCTGGATTTTAGCACAGATTCTAAATATTTTCATCATTTTGTTATGTCCTTTTTTTCTAAAACATCACTCAAAAATGAAAGATTATTTTATGGAATACATTTTGCTTAATCGACACAAACAAAAAAAAGTTTAGCAAAGGATGCAAAAATGAGTTTTAGGATAAACACAAACATTTCCGCCCTTACTGCCCACACCATTGGTGTGCAAAACAACAGAAGTCTCCATAACTCTCTTGAAAAGCTAAGTTCTGGTTTGCGCTTAAACAAAGCAGCTGATGATGCTTCAGGTATGGCAATTGCCGATAGTTTGAGAAGCCAAAGTGAAGGTTTGGGACAAGCTGTGCGCAATGCCAATGATGCCATTGGTATAATACAAGTTGCAGATAAAGCAATGGACGAGCAGCTTAAAATCTTAGATACTATTAAGACAAAAGCTATTCAAGCAGCTCAAGATGGGCAAAGCAATGAAACAAGAAAAGCATTGCAGAGTGATATTATTCGCTTACTTGAAGAACTTGATAATATCGCTAATACGACAAGCTATAATGGGCAACAAATGCTTTCTGGTGCATTTTCTAATAAAGAATTTCAAATCGGAGCATATTCAAACACTACCGTTAAAGCCTCTATTGGTCCTACAAGTTCAGACAAAATTGGACATGTTCGTATGGAAAGTGGTTCATTTGGTGGTATAGGTATGCTTGCTTCTGGTGCAGCTTCAAACCTCACAGAAGTAATGTTAAAATTTCGACAAGTTGATGGAAAGCACGATTACGAAACCGAAACTGTCAAGATTTCTACATCTGCAGGAACAGGTATAGGTGTTTTAACCGAAGTTATTAACAAATATTCCGATACACTCGGAGTGCGTGCAGCGTGGCAAGTTATGGCAACAGGTGATGTGCCTGTGCTTTCTGGAACAGTGAGAGGCTTAGTAATAAATGGCGTAACAATAGGAAATGTCAATGATGTGCGCAAAAATGACTCTGATGGACGATTGTTGAATGCTATTAATACCATCAAAGAGCGCACAGGAGTTGAAGCTTATACGGATATTACAGGACGTATGAATGTGCGTAGTCTTGATGGACGCGCAATTTCTATCCAAACTGAAGGTGATAGCGGAAAAGTTTTCGGTGGTGGAAACTTTGCTGGGATTTCTGGCACAGACCACGCTATTATAGGACGTTTAACACTCATTAGAACAGATGCAAGAGATATTATAGTGAGTGGGATAAATTATAGCCATATAGGATTTCACTCTGCACAGGGTATTGCTGAATATACTGCAAATCTCCGCTATGTGCGTGGTGAAATGGATTCAAATATTGCATCAGCTTGCGGAGCTAATCCAAATGTTGCACAAGCTAATCTTCATTTTGATGGTATCGGTGCTGGTGTTACAAGCCTTAGAGGTGCAATGGTTGTTATGGATATGGCAGAATCTGCAAGGATTCAGCTTGATAAACTTCGTGCAGATCTTGGTTCGGCACAAATGCAGCTTGTTGCAACAATCAACAATGTCTCTGTTACACAAGTTAATGTTAAGGCTGCAGAATCTCAAATCCGCGATGTGGATTTTGCTTCAGAATCTGCAACATTCTCTAAACATAATGTTTTGGCTCAAAGCGGTAGCTTTGCAATGGCACAAGCAAATGCAGTGCAACAAAACGTACTTCGATTGCTCCAATAGACAAAGTGCGTAATCTAAACATAATAAAGATTATAAAACTATGCAAGATTTTTTTAGCCTTAATCTCTCTGCATTGGCGGTGCGCTCACCTGCCCTTGCATTACGACTAAATGAGTTTAAGCCAAATCTACACTATGAGGTCTTTGTCGGTAACGATCCTTTAAATATCAATATTATCGATAAACGGAGTAATACCCCGCTCTTTACACGTAATCCTCTTGATGAAATCAATGAGAAGATCCGCGATCTTAGCGGGTATTCCCACTATCCATATTTGTATTTTTTTGGTGTAGGGAATGGTGTGCTGTATAAGATTCTCTTACAAAATGAACTTTTAAAGCGCGTTGTCGTGCTTGAGCCCGAGTTTGAACTCCTCTTTATCGCTCTGCATTTTATGGACTTTAGCAAGGAAATTCTAGAGAAACGTATTGTATTTTTGGAGGCTGGGAAGTGCGATTTCACGCATATTGACGCACTTTTTGCCACAAATCGCGATGCTAAAATCTACTCAAAAACTTATGATTTGCACCTTTTTAACACGTATTATGAATTATATGCTGACCTTTATCTTAAAATCAATAAGCTTTTCATTCACGCTATTGAACATAGTGTCATTAGCGTAGGAAATGATAGTAGAGATTCTATTATTGGTATTTCACATCATATACAGAATCTTCCTGATGTTGTGAAATCACCCACTTTGATTGAACTCCTTGCTCACCTTAAAGGCAAAGATACTGCCATTATTGTTGCCACAGGTCCTAGTCTAAGCAAACAACTTCCATATTTAAAACAGATTCAAGACTATGCTACAATCTTTTGTATTGACGCTTCCTTTCCTATTCTCGCCAAAGAGGGTATTAAACCTGATGTTGTCTTTTCACTTGAACGCGTGGATCTTACAGCAAGATTCTACGAAGACACACCCAAAGAGGCTCATAAAGATGTTATCTTTGCCATTACTTCCATTGTGCATAAACGTCTCAAAGAATCGCTTAAAGGCGACATAGTGCAATATTCTTTACGTCCTTTTGGTTATACAAACTATTTTGATATTCCAGAATATGGCTATTTAGGCATTGGTATGAGTGCAGCAAATATGGCATACGAACTTGTCGTGCATTCAAGATTCAAAAGATGTATTATTATTGGACAGGATTTAGCCTTTGGTGAAGATGGCACTTCTCACGCAAAAGATGCAGTATATGGAACAAATGAGATTAGCCCCGAAGCTATGGAAAAAAAGGGACAAAAAATTATGGTGGAAAAATACGGAGGCGGCGGTATGGTAGAATCTACCAAAATTTGGAAGCTCTTTTTAACATTCTATGAACGTGATATTGCAAATACACCCTATCCCATTGAGGTTATTAATGCCACAGAGGGAGGAGCGCGAATACATGGCACAAAAGAGATGCCTTTTTCTGAAGCTATCAAACTCATCGATACTTCAAAGAAAAAATCACTTATTACCCTAACCTATCCAACTGCAGAAAAATCAAGTGCGAATCTTGCTAAAGTGCGGCAAAAAACACAAGAATGGATTGATTTGGGTTTAAAAGATAAAGCTTTTGTAGAAGAAGTATTTTTAGAGGTAGCAGCACTTACAGAACGATTTGAAGAACTGAATCAAGCTAATCGTTTAAATGAACTTAAAAGCGAAGAATTACAAAAATGTATAGACAGAATCCAAGAAGTAAAAGAACTCTTTGATGATAAAAGATTCCGTGAGTGTTTTATGGACGCACTTCAATCTTATATTTTTCATCAAGAAATGGATATAGCAAAGATATTAGTAATGCCTGCAAATAACGAAGAAACAAAACTTATCAAACAAGCTGAACTTATTTATGCGCATAAGTATTGGTTATTTTCTTTAGCAGGTGGTATGGATAGTGTTATTGAAGTTGTTAAAAAAGCATTAGAATCTTGGGAGCATTAGAATCTTACAAGATTAAGGTGCGAAAACCTTAAAATCACAATCACATCTAATCTATTTTCTTCATATTGCCAAATATTTTTGTAAAGAGCGTAGTGTCTTTAATATAAATATCATTGTGCTCATCTTTTGCAATAAGTCCTTGTTGAAACATTTTTTGCAAGATTCTACTTAATGTCTCGATTTGAATATTTAACTCTCGTGCAATAATTTGACGTTGGGTTTGATTAAAATAATCAATCCTTGTATAGAGAAAATACGCTACACGTGAAGCACTATCATATATTGTTTGAAAATTAACAAAATTCTTAAATACAATCGTTTTATCCATAAATTCACGCATTATGGCATTACTTATCTCAAGATTCTTTTGCACAAGCACAGAAAGCTTATCAAGCTCAATCATTACAATTTCACTTGGTTCTGCACCCTTTACATTTGCATTTGTTTCATAAGACACAAAATCCCCAAAAGCATTAATAAGTCTTTTCCCCTGTGAAAGACAATCTACATAGCAAAGAAACAACTCATTATCATTTTTATCCATTTTATAGATTTCTACCTTGCCTCGCGCAAGAAAACACGCATAATCAATAATCTCACCTTCATAGTGCAAAATACCATTTTTTTCTACATAATGTAATTTTGTAATAGCCTCCAAAGATTCTAAACTTTTCTCACTCATCTGCGCAAAAACAAGTTTTAAAGCCCTCTTTTTCATTCATTTACCCTTATACTAACCTTTTAATTATCACAGATAGTAGCAAAAGTAACCAAATAATAATAAAATGCGTTCATTTTTTAGATTCAGTTATTTTAGATTAAAGGAGTATCATATTATGGAATATGATGTTTTGGTAATTGGTGGCGGACACGCGGGATTAGAAGCAAGTATTGCGAGTGCAAAAATGGGGGCAAAAACTCACCTTATTACGCTTCTCATACAGAATCTCGCCCTTGCAAGTTGCAATCCTGCAGTAGGCGGATTAGGAAAAGGACACTTAGTCAAAGAAATAGATGCGCTTGGTGGTGTTATGGGTGAGATTACTGATAAATGTGGCATACAATTTAGAATCTTAAATTCCTCTAAAGGTCCAGCAGTGCGTGGCACAAGAGCACAAATTGATATGGATAGATATAGTATTTTTGCTAAAGAAATAGCTCTTCATACTCCTAATCTAACAATCTCTCAAGAAAGTGCAGAATCCCTCATTTATGAAAAAGATTCTCAAGGACGCTATGTTGCCAAAGGTATAAAAACAAATATAGGAAAAACCTATTATGCTAAAAGAATTATCCTTACTACTGGGACTTTTTTACGAGGGCTTGTGCATATTGGAGAGACAAAGCTACAAAATGGGCGATTTGGTGAAATGAGCCCACAGAATCTTAGCAACTCATTACAAGATATGGGACTAACACTAGGACGATTAAAAACTGGCACTTGTGCAAGAATCGATGGGAGAAGTATTGATTTTAGTCAGCTTGAGGTGCATAATGGCGATATGAATCCACCTCATTTTAGCTACAAGACAACAAATTTTAATCCTACACAACTTCCCTGCTATGTAACTTACACAAATGAAAATACACATCGCATTATTCGAGAAAACTTTCATCGTGCGCCACTTTTTACAGGGCAAATTGAGGGTGTAGGACCCCGTTATTGTCCAAGTATTGAAGATAAAGTCAATCGCTTTGCTGATAAAAATCGTCATCAACTCTTTTTAGAACCACAAACACAAGAAGCAGTAGAATACTACATTAATGGACTTTCTACTTCACTTCCTATTGATGTGCAAGAAGCGGTGATTCATAGCATTAAAGGTTTAGAAAACGCACATATTACGCGCTATGGTTATGCGATTGAGTATGATTATGTTGAACCTACTGAACTTTATCATACACTTGAAACAAAAAAATGTGCAAATCTTTTTCTTGCAGGACAAATTAATGGCACAACAGGTTATGAAGAAGCTGCTGCACAAGGTATTATGGCAGGGATTAATGCTGCACTTTCTTTGCAAAATAAATCTTTTACTCTTGCGCGAAATGAGGCTTATATTGGTGTAATGATTGATGATTTGGTAACAAAAGGCACAAAAGAGCCTTATCGTGTTTTTACTTCACGTGCTGAATATCGTCTTTTGCTGCGAGAAGACAATGCGTATTTGCGTCTTGGATCTTATGCGTATGAATTTGGTTTGATAGATGAAGTGCGTTATACACAAACAATGACGGATAAATCTCATATTGAACGCACAATGGAATATCTACAAACTCATCATCTCACACCTTCATCAAGCAATCTTGCTATGCTCACTTCACTCGGGCTTTCTCCTATTGCTGATAAAACACTACTTATCCATATTATTGGTCGTGAGGAATTAGATTTTCCTCGCCTACGAAAGCTTTTGACACATTGTGGTGTAGAAAATATAGATTCTATAAGTGAAAGCGCACTTGAGCAAATTTTTATAGAATCTAAATATTTTGATTATATACACAAACAAAAAGAACAAATAGGACAAATGGAGCAAATGTTGCAAGTGGAGATTCCTAGAGATTTTACCTTTGATAATATTCCCGGACTTAGTCTTGAAGTTATTGAAAAATTAAAAAAATTCACTCCCAAAAGCTTATTTGAAGCAAGTGAGATTAGTGGTATCACACCTGCAAGCCTTGATGTTTTGCATTTATATATCCATTTGCATCATAAAAAAATGGCATAAGTTTTGGTATAATCTCATATTTCTTAAAAACATAAGGAGATTCTATGAAGCATATTCATAAGATTAAAAATTATGCGATGGTTGGGGGATTAAGCGTTATGGCTATTTTTGCTCTTAATGCCTGTGAGCAAAACAATTCAAATGAGCTTAATAGCACCTTGCAAAATAGCCAAAAAAATGGTGCATTTGTTATCATTGAAGAGCAAAATGACGGAAGCTATAAGGTGCTTGAAGAATATCCAAGTGAACAAACACGTGTAATGCTTAAAGATAAAAATGGACAAGAACGACTCCTCTCACAAGAAGAAATTGATGAACTTATCAAACAAGAAGAAGTTGCTATTGATTCAGGACAAAGTCAGCTTACAAATCCAAATGGCGGTGGCTTAGGTTTAGGCGGAGCAATACTTGCAAGTGCTGCAGGAGCAATTCTTGGTAGCTATATCGGTAATAAACTCTTCAATAATCCTAACTATCAAGCAAATTCTCAACGCAATTACAAATCGCCTCAAGCCTATGAACGAAGCAAAAATAGTTTCAACAATACTAAAGCAGGTGCAAGTAGCGCAAACAAGGCAAGTGGTGGCAAAAGTGGATTCTTTGGGGGGGGCAATAGCTCTCAATCAACAAGCACAAACAGAAATGCAGGCAGTATGGGGAGTTAATATGACAATTACTAATATTTCACTTCCTGATAAAAATGTTTTAGAATCTATGGGGCTTACTTGGCATACAGATATGGACAATACCTCATATCTTAGTGATGAACTTATACATATTAGCGAGGGAGAGGCAGAGTTATTTTATGAAGCAGGAAATGAGCTTTATGATATGTTTATAGAAGCTGGAGAGTATGTGATAAAAAACGACTTATTCTTTGAGCTAGACATTCCACCAAGCCTTATTGGTGCGATAAAACAAAGCTGGGAAGAAGATATACATTGGCATTTATATGGGCGGTTTGATTTGGCTGGCGGGCTTGATGGCACACCGATTAAACTTTTAGAATTTAATGCAGATACACCCACTATGCTCTATGAAAGCGCACTTATGCAATGGGCATTACTTAAGCATAATGGGCTTGATGAAGAGGCACAATTTAATAATATCCATAATGCTTTGAGTGAAAACTTTAAGCGATTAATCACCCTTGAAGATGATACTTCTCGCTTTGAGGAGCTATATGAGGGTTGGAAAATTCTATTTTCTTGCATTTCAGATTCTTATGAGGACATTACAACTACGCGCTTTTTAGAGTATATCGCTAAAGAATCTGGCTTTGCTTGTGGATTTGCACCCATAGATGAAGTTCATTTTTCCCCCACAGAGGGTTTAAGCCATAATGGTATAAATTATGAATTCCTTTTTAAACTCATTCCGTGGGAGAACATCGCTATTGACGAGCCTGAACTCGCACTTTTAATAAGCGAAATGATGCAAAATCATAATACAATTTTTCTTAATCCTGCTTACACATTGCTTTTTCAAAGTAAAAGAATGTTAAAGATTCTATGGGATTTATTTCCTAATCACCCTTTGCTACTTCCTGCTGATTTCTCACCTCTGCAAAATATCAAACAGGTATGCAAAAGGGCATTTGGGCGTGAGGGTGCAAATATAGAGATTTTCAATGCACAAGGGCAAAGTATAGAATCTAAAAGTGGCATTTATGGTAATCACAAGCCTGTGTATCAAGCCTTTTATGAGCTAAATACTCACAATGGTGCATTTTATCAACCAAATGTCTTTTTTGCTTATGAATCTTGTGGCTTAGGATTCCGTAAAGGTGGGCTTATCATTGATAATTACTCAAAATTTGTAAGCCATTGTATTCACTAGTTACTATTTTAAATCAACTTGACTTTTGTGGATATAGCCTAGCATAGCTTTTTTTGCATCATTTACATTTGGCAGAAAATAAAGCACTTCTATCTGAAGTAACAAAAGCATCAATCCACCCTAAAGTGAGCTCCTAGACTTTGTTTGCGTTTTAATGCAGATTGCACAATCTTTTTTGCTACAAGCAATCGCAATCGCAACATACGCCCGATATGAGATTCTAACATCACTTCAATCCCACCAAGTGCAGAATCTAATCCACTTTGAGAGCGGATAATTCCTACTTTATCCCACATAATATTACGCAAAACATTTTTAAGCTTACTATCGCCTTCTTTTTCAAGCACCTCATTACAAAGTGGAAAATGTGCGATACGCGTGCGTGTAGGATTCTCTACAATATGTTGAGCAACCCTCTTACCAAAGACAAGTCCCTCAAGAAGCGAGTTTGAAGCTAGACGATTAGCTCCGTGCAGTCCATTACACGCACATTCTCCCACTGCATACAGATTACTCATACCTTTGAGCTGCCCATTTGAATCTACCGCAATGCCTCCCATTGAGTAATGAAAGGCAGGAGAAATAGGAATAGGCTTATGTGGAATATCTAAAAAGGTGCTTAAATCACGATATATATTAGGAAAACGCGCTTTAAAACCCTCAAAAGTAAATGCACTTAAATCCAAAAAAGCTTCTTGGCTATGCTTTAAACAATAATCCATAATCCCTCGTGCTACAATATCACGTGGAGCAAGCTCCCCTCGCTTGTCATAATCAAATAAGAATCTTTTACCTTCCCTATCTATAATCACTCCACCCTCACCTCGCACTGCTTCAGAAATAAGATATTTTCTTGCTTGAGGATTCTGCACATATGCAGTTGGGTGAAATTGGAGCATCTCCATATCTTGCAAAGCAAGATTATGCTCTAAAATAATGCCGTGTATGTCGCTACTGATTGTATAGGCATTTGTATGATATTTAAATAATCCCCCAACACCCCCACTTGCAATAACTATATGATGTGCATAGAGATTATGCAATCCAGATTTTGTCTGCACACATACACCATAGCATTTATCCTCTTCAATAAGTAGATCTACCACTTCTGCATTTTTCCATAATGTTGCACGAAGTCTGCCAATAAGATGAGTATGGAGATTCCGCCCAGTAGCATCACCTCCTGAATGCACAATACGCGCCTTGCTATGCCCTCCCTCCTGTGCATAGAGCAATGCACCATTTTCATCTTTATCAAACATAAAATCGCTTTGTATAAGCTCATCAAGCACAACTAGACTATTATTTGTAAGCAACTCTACACATTCTATATTATTGAGATTTGCCCCTGCTGAAAGTGTATCTTGTGTATGTAAAGGCACATCATTTTTATCTTTTGCTATGCTTATACCGCCTTGTGCATAAAAAGTATTGCATTCCCACGGCTGTGCCTTACATAAAATCAATACCTTAAGGTGAGGAGGAAGGGCAGCAGCACAATATAGCCCTGCTACTCCTGCACCAATAATAATCACATCATATTGTCCCATAATATTATTCCTCATATTCTTCATAGCTTGGTGATGGCTTAGAATCTATACCCTGAAACAGCATTCTTTGCTCATTTGTTTGTGATTTTGGGGCAATAAAGCTTTCATTTTTGGAATCTTGCTTATAAAATGGTTTTGTTTTATAACCACAACCAGCGCACATCAACACAAAAATAAATGCTAATTGTGCTAAAATTACTTTATGAAAATAATTACTATGCGTCATATACTCTCCAATCTCAAGCAGGAATCCCCTGCTCTTGCTCACAAATTACAGCAACAAAGCGATATTGCGCGCTTCAAAAATATCTTTCTTACACCTCTTGAAAGAGAACAGATTCTCTTTATTTTTCCTAAAAATGACCAGCTTCTCTTTGCCTTCAAACATAAATCTCTGTGCATAGAATTTAATCATTATAAGCATAAACACATAATAGAGAGTTTAAAACAACACAAAGAACTCTTCCCTACATTGAGCTCTATTCAAAAAATATACGCTTATGTGCCAAACCATATTCTCACTCCGCCACTCCCACCATCTCCACCTATCCGCTTTTATGAACATTCTGATGGAGAATTTGAAAATCGAGCCAAAAATAAATACATCTATGATAAATTTGAATCTCTTCGTTTAAGCATTAAACGAATATGGGAAGCCCAAAATGCCACATAATACAAATACGCATAACCCAAACTTGCTTTTTACCCTCACTCACTTGCCTACACAATCAGGTATCTATCAGTATTTTGACAATGCGGGAAATCTCCTCTATGTAGGTAAAGCAAAGAATCTTAAAAATCGCATTAGAAGCTATTTTAGTATCCAAAATGAATGTATTGCACCAAAGTCAAACTTAAGCCCAAGAATCACACTTATGGTATCCCAAATTGCACAGATTCATACACTTTTGACAGATAGTGAGCAAGATGCACTTATTCTTGAAAATTCACTCATTAAAAGTCTTAAGCCAAAATACAACATTCTCCTACGTGATGATAAAACTTATCCCTATATCTATATCGATACTTCTTTGCCATTTCCACGATTTGAAACAACGCGTCAAGTGCTTAAATCACCAAAGATTCAGTATTTTGGACCTTTTGTTAATGGTGCAAGAGATTTGCTAGAAAGCCTCTATGATGTGCTACCGCTTGTGCAGAAAAAATCCTGTGTTAAAGGCAAAAAAGCGTGTTTATTTTTTGAGATTCATAAATGTCTAGCCCCATGTGAATCTAAAATTTCTAAGCAAGAATATGCCAAGCTTATCACACAAGGTATTGCTTTACTTGAAAACAAAAAAGAACTTATACAGATTCTAGAATCTAAAATGCATACCCTCTCCCAATCATTGCAATTTGAAGAAGCTGCCAAAATGCGTGATAGAATCCGTAAAATTTCACAAATGAAAAATCAATCTATTATCGATATGCGAAGTGGAGATTATGATGCCTTTGTCCTTGCAAAAGATACACAAGATAACTCTCATACACATATTTTAATGACACTTTTTATACGAAACGGACGCATTGTTTCAAGTGATTTTTCGCTTTTACACGATGACATACAAGATGAAAGTCTGCCTAACCTTTACACACAGGCACTTTTAAACACTTATAAAACCGCTTTGCCTCTTATGCCCAAAGAGATTCTTATACCTTATTTTCCTTTTACGGATTTATCTTCTTTAGAAACCCTCCTACAAGTCCAAACACAAAGCAATGTAAAAATCATTCAGCCACAAAAAGGCAAGAAAAAAGATGTGCTTACACTTGGACTAAAAAATGCTCTTGAAATCTTGCGTCTTCACAAGCAAGAACAAAATGAAGATTCTACACTTTTTGCACTTAAAGAGTTATGCACTCTTACAAGAATACCTTATAGAATCGAGGTTTTTGATACTTCTCATCATAGCGGTGTGCATAATGTGGGCGGTATGATTGTGTATGAAGATAATACCTTTTGCTCTTCGCAATATCGCCGATATGAATTAAGTGGAAGCGATGAATATACACAAATGAGGGAAATGCTTGAGCGTAGGGCAGCAAAATTTGAATCTAATCCTCCGCCTGATTTATGGTTACTTGATGGCGGGAGCGCACAGATTCATATTGCACTTGAGATTCTTCAAAGTGTGGGAGCAAATGTCGATGTCATAGCCATTGCCAAAATGAAACATAATGCAAAAGCTTATCGTGCAAAGGGTAAGGCACTTGATATATTACGCACTAAAGAATCAGAATTTAAACTAAAAACAAATGATAAAAGACTACAATTATGCCAAAAATTACGCGATGAAGCACATCGATATGCGATTAGTTACCATCGCCATAAAAAAACAAAAGACACAAATAAAGTGCAAATTATGGGAAACAATCAATATAGCAAAGCACAAATTAAACGACTTTTAGAATATTTTGGCTCTTTTAGTAATCTCCAAAATGCTCCGCAAGAGGAGATTAATGCCGTGCTTAAAAAACAATCCACACCTAAAGAATCTATATGAATTCACATTCTCTTTATGATAAGGCTTTACAGATTCTACAAGAGTGCTTCGCCAAAAATGAATCGCTTAAAAATGCAAAAGAACAAAGTCAAAATGCGTTATTTACACTTTTACAATCAAATCCAGATTCAGAAAATGATATTCGCCTTGCAATTTTGCATTTTTACGACCAATGTGGTTTAGGCTGTTTTGTGCATTATGATAAAAATCAACTTCAAATCATTACGCGTATCAAAAACCATACATACAACATTTATGTGCAGAGAATTTGTAATTTTCTCAAAAAACATAAAAATACACTTTATGAAAAAGAACCATCAAAAGAGGATTTGAAAAATTTTTTTGATTTTGTAGATTCTACACTTGATATACAATGCCAAAACACTAAAAAAGATATTATTAAAGTTGCTATAAGAAATGTTTTTAGGATACAACCACGAGATGGTTTGTTTTTTAAAGATGGCAATATTACACTTAAAAAATTTGACTATGAAATGGTGCAAACCAATCACGAAATACGCGATATGAATAACAAAATGCATATGAATGTCTTAAGCGTTGAGGGCAAAAAACGCATTGATAAGGCACTTGAATCTATCAATATTCAATCTCTTATTATGCAAAACACCTTACAGATTTTGCAAGATGATATTCATTTAACACAGATTGATAATATTCAATTTAATCAGCAATTTTATTTTTTTTCAGTAAGAAAATTACGAGTTTTTCTTGAAACTTTGCCATTAGAACATATCGATTCTGCTTCAAAAACAATGTATTGTATGAACTTAATACAGCAATATGCGTGGGTTATATTTGAAGTTGTAGCAAAAGAGCTTTTAGACCTATGTATGCAAGAAGATAAAAATGCGATTGCTTTTATTCATTTTTACAATGGTAGCTCAATCGAGCTTGGTGGGAATGTTTATACAAAACCGCTTATTATCGATAAAAATGGAAATCCTTGGACTTTGCCTAATATTCAAGAAATACTTTATCATAAGAGAAATGTAGAATTTGACATACAAAATATACAAAAACAAATTGATAATCTCCAGCAACGCATTCATCATATCTCAAGCACTATGACTCAAGATGAAATCGCACTTAAACTCAATACAACAAAATTAGAATCTTGTAACAATAGCTTAGAAGCTAAAAACAAAACATTGCGTTTGCTCGTGGATAAAAAATCCCCAAAAGATAAAATTGACACTTTGAGTAAAGAAATTAATACAATCATACTTGATAAATCTCAAATACTTACAGATATTGAAAAATTACAAAAGAATATCAATGCCCTCAATGAAGAACATATCACATATCTCTCATCGCAAGAAAAACTACAAGAACAAGTAAGTTATGCGCTCAAAAAAAATAAAGATTGCTTCTTGCAATATGATTTACTCTTACGCGCTTTAGCTGATGCTATCGCTAATGGAAAGGAACTTGTATGAAAAATATTGTGCTTTTATTTATTGATAAAATCTCCTTTCAAACAAAAACAACCATTTTAATGTGGATTATCAGCATAGGTTTTGCACTTATCATAGGTGTAGGACTACTCGCGCTTATTGGATTAAAAAGTGAATTTGACATAAGCTCGTTTCAAAATCACAATATTCATATGCTAATGCCTTTAGCTAAAAGTGATACATATAATGAAAATGAGCTCCCAAATCTCCGACATATATGGGAGCAATACGCACTTTATAATACAAATAAAAATGTTGATTCTTTAAGCATACATTTGCGTGATTGGTATGCACAAACTTTTATGCTTGAACAATACAATCAAATTCGGAATTTACTCCATAGAGAACATTTTATTGGAGAATCTATTGATAAAGCTTTTGCACAAAATGACACATTCACTATTTCCTCTTTGCTAAAAGAGCAGCTTATCCTTTCTTTTGATATTGCCTTTTATGACAAAAAAATTACAGATTCTCTTTATCATCATACTTTTATTATTCTCACAATTTTTATATTTATTGTAATTGCAACAATTATGATGCTAACACTATCCATTCGCCGCTCAATTGATGCAAACCATCTCCTTTTAGAGCGACTTGTAGATTCTAAAACAAAACAATTACAAGAGATTAATGCAAAACTGCAAGAATCAATTCATTACGAAGTCGAGCAGAATCGTAAAAAGGACTTGGTAATGTATCAACAAGCAAGACTTGCCTCTATGGGTGAAATGATACAAAATATTGCTCATCAATGGCGACAACCGCTTAATTCCTTGACAATGCTCATACAAAGCTTTAAAAGCAAAGCTATGCAAAACAAGCTTGATAATGACTTTGTGCTACAGCAAACAGAATATGGTATGAAAATCGCCACAGAAATGTCAAATGTGATTGAAAATTTTCGCAATTTCTTTCTCCCAGAGACAAATACAGAATCCTTTGCCTTTGCTGAAAGTATTGAAGATGCTATTATCCTTCTCAAAGAACGTTTAAAGGAAAATTCAATTCATATTGATGTGGTGATTAAAAAGAAAGGTTTAAGTATTGATAGCTACCAAAACTCGTTTAAGCAAGTGATTTTAGTCCTTATCAACAATGCTATTGATGCGCTCAAACTCAAAGCACAAAATGAAGAAAATTTTACAGATCCACGTATAGAAATCTTATTAAGCAAGGTAGGATATAATATTGTCATTTGTGTGAGAGATAATGCTGGCGGAATTGCTTTAGAGGATAAATCAAAAGTGTTTGAGCCTTATTTTACTACTAAGCACAAATCTGTAGGCACAGGCATTGGACTCTATATGGCAGAGCAAATCATTGAACGTCAATTCAATGGTGATATCAGCGTATCAAACACACAATGGGGAGATTCATATTTTGGAGCAGAATTTACAATCCATATACCAATATACAAGGAGAAATAATGACACCGCCTGAGACATTAGATAAACTCACTATTTTGTATGCTGAAGATGACATTGATACGGCAAATCTCACAACTATGGTGCTTGGAGATTACGTAGGACGTTTGCTTGTTGCAAAAAACGGACAAGAAGCACTCAATCTTTTTAGGCTTCATAAAGTTGATTTAGTCCTTACAGATATTCTTATGCCTAAAATGAATGGTATTGAACTCATTGATGCAATACGTCATTCAAGCATACACCCCGATGTTCCCGTAGTGATTACCACTGCACACACAGAGACAAAATACCTCCTTGATGCAATTAGATTACGTGTAGATGGCTACATCTTAAAACCAATTAATATCGAGGAATTATTTCATATATTACACAAAGCAATATTACCCTTTTTGCAAGCTGATGAAATTGCTTCAAAAAATCTTCTTATTAATGCGATTGCTACCTTTGTAGGTGGTAAAAAAATTGCAATTATTCAATTTCTTTTAGAGCATTGCGATGAAGACAATATTTTCTATGGCTCTTATGAAAATATTATTGAGCATTTAAATGTCAGCAAACCCACCATTGTTAAAACTTTCAAGCAACTTATTGATACAGGGATTCTTATCAAAATCAAGAATAAAGTCTATAAAATCCACCCCGATTTAAGCAAAAACATCAAAAAGGATACACCCTAAAAGTGTGCAAACTCTTGACACGCAAGAAAGTTTTATATAAAATCAGCATTTTATTTTATCTCTTTGCAAAGAGACTTCATTTAGAGTATTTAAGAGACTTAAATACTCTATACTTCTTAAACTTCACTAAGGAATCTTATGGCAGACAATAAACGAACTCATACTCCCGTAGAAGGTTATCAGCTAGAAGAATTACGCACAAAAAGCATCAAACAACTTATTGGTATTGCTGAAGAAGTAGGGGTAGAAAACCCTAGCGATTATCGCAGACAAGATCTTATTTTTGAGATTCTCAAAGCTCAAGTCAATCAAGGTGGTTACATACTCTTTTCAGGTATTTTAGAAATCACGAATGAAGGACACGGATTCTTACGCGCACTCACAGAAAGTCTCGCTGATAGTCAAAATGATACTTACATCTCACAATCACAAATTCGCCGCTTTGCTTTGCGTAATGGCGATATTGTAACCGGGCAAGTGCGCGCACCAAAAGACCAAGAACGTTATTATGCTTTGCTAAGGATTGAAGCAATTAACTATATGTCGCTTGAGGAAATAAAAAATCGCCCACTTTTTGATAACCTCACTCCTCTTTTTCCACAAACACAGCTTAAACTAGAATACGACCAAAACAAAGTAACTGGCAGAATGCTAGATTTATTTAGCCCTATCGGCAAGGGACAACGCGCACTCATTGTCGCTCCTCCACGCACAGGAAAAACAGAACTTATGAAAGAATTAGCACACGGTATCGCACACAATCACCCAGAAGTAGAACTTATGGTGCTTTTAGTCGATGAACGTCCAGAAGAAGTAACTGATATGGAGCGTAGCGTTAAAGGGCAAGTATTTAGCTCTACTTTTGATATGCCTGCGACAAACCATATCCGCGTAGCTGATTTGGTTATAGAAAGCGCAAAACGCAAAGTAGAAATGGGTAAAGATGTGGTCATACTCCTTGATTCTATTACGCGTTTAGCGCGTGCATATAACGCTGCTACACCTTCAAGTGGTAAAGTCCTAAGCGGAGGAGTTGATGCAAATGCCTTACACAAGCCTAAACGTTTCTTTGGTGCAGCACGCAATATTGAGCAAGGTGGAAGTCTTACTATTATCGCTACTGCTTTAATTGAGACAGGCTCACGAATGGACGAAGTGATTTTTGAAGAATTTAAAGGCACAGGCAATAGTGAAATTGTCCTTGCACGTTCAATCGCCGACCGCAGAATCTATCCTGCATTTGATGTGCTTAAAAGTGGAACACGCAAAGATGACCTTTTGCTTGGTAAAAACAATCTTACCAAAGTATGGATGCTTCGCAATGTAATGCACACAATGGACGATGTCGAGGCATTAACCTTCATTTATTCTAAAATGAAGCAAACAAAGAACAATGAAGAATTTTTAAATATGATGCAAGAATAAGCAAGGGTTTATAATGCGAGCAGGTGTTTTTGATAGTGGTGTTGGTGGATTAAGTGTGCTTAAAAGTCTCATTAATGCGAAGTTTTTTGAAGAAATTATTTATTATGGCGATACCGCGCGTGTGCCTTATGGTGTGAAAGACAAGCAAACTATCGTGCGTTTTTCACTTGAAGCCCTTGATTTTTTCGCACCACACAATATTGATATTCTCATCGTTGCGTGCAATACCGTGAGTGCTTATGCCCTCAAAGAAATGCAAGCAAAGAGTAAGATTCCCATTGTTGGCGTGATTGAACCAGGTGTTTTAGCTGTGCAAAATAAACTAAAAAATACAGATTCTCAAATCCTCATCATTGCTACACGCGCAACTATTAACTCCGGCGAGTATGAAATGAGATTACGTAAAATTGGCTTTTGGAATCTTAAAAGTCTAGCGACAGGGCTTTTTGTGCCTATGGTAGAAGAGGGAATACTAGAAGGTGCAGTGCTTGAGAGCACATTTGAACATTACTTTCATTCCATTAGCACACCACCAAAAGCAATTATTTTGGGTTGCACACATTTCCCACTTATTGCTAAAGCCCTTGGTGCGTATTTTAAAGACCAAAGTATCCTTATCCATTCAGGTGAAGCAATTGTAGAATATTTAGAATCCCACCTCTCTCTCACATCAAGGCACAATTTAAAATCACTGCAATTTTATGCAAGTGAGAATCCTGCTATGCTCACTAAAATTGCGCAAAAATGGTTAAGCTAATCGTGCTTTAAGCCTTGTGAAATTGAGCGTATCCTTACTCATTAGGCTTCCTCCCCGCACTATGCCACTCTCATAATTATACACCTTTAGCCCTGCTCTAAGCGCATTTTGCACGATAGATCTACTTTGAGAATATGTCGTAACAATACCTTGTGAGCGCAAAAGAGACACAAGGAGTGAAAAATATGCCTCACTCCATAAGGCAGGATTTTTCTTTGGACTAAAAGCATCTTGGTAAATAATATCAAAACTCTCCTGTGGCAATATATTAAGCATTTCAAGCGCATCACCCTTATAAATATAAAACTCACATATCATTTTATTAATAGTAATACGATACACATTTATTGTGCAAACTGGTGCATTTGCAAAAAATAACAGAATCTCTTCCATATATACTTTATAAGGAGCAAAGAAAGGTGGATAGTCAAAGTCAAGTAATGCGTAAAAAATCGCCTCATCTTGCTCGGGAGAATAAATTCTTAATGTTCCCTCATAGCCTTTTTTGCATAACATTGCAAGAAGAGTGAAGCTATTATAACCTAGCCCAAAGCATATATCAAGCACGTTTATTGTTGTTGGCAAAGATTTAAAAACATATTCTAAATGTGCTAAAGATGGATAAATATGTTTATAGAGTGTCTCACTCAATGCACCATCTTTTAAACTATGGTAGCATTCATCAAATGCTTTATTATAAGCACTTAGACTTCCATCACTACTTTGCCTTAACCAATCATTAGATTTCACTTTCAATGTGTCTCATCATTTGTTATCTCATAACCATTTTTTAGAATCCACCAGCTTAAAGCTTTACCTTGCTGCAATCGCTTATAAAGAGATTGTGCAAGTTCATTATCATTATGATAAGTCATAGCCTGATGAAAATATTCAATCCCATTATCTTGAGTATAAATAAATCTATCAGTAGCCACAGCAAAATATCCAAATGCGCTATCTTTTTCACTAAGTGCGATGACACTATCATTACCTACAAGTGGGAAGCCAAAGCTACGATACACATAGTCTTTAGGCGCAACAAGTTCTACAATACTTGGCACAATGTCAATATGTGAGCCGATATTCGTGTGTTTTTTAATCTCAAGCGCAGGAGAATAAATAATCAATGGAATCGTATTTCTCACTTTCAAGGAATCTTTATTTCTTATATATTCTCTATCATAATGGTCGCCTGTAATGACAAAAAGAGAATCTGGAAGCACTTGAGAGATTTCTTGGATAAAGCGCGTTATCATCTTATCTTGATACCATATATGTCCTAAAAGTTGCTCATCTTGCTTTCTATACTTACCATCTACAAGAAATTTCTTAATCTCATCAAGCGGCACTTTAAACTGCTCTAAAGGCACATCATAAGGTGGGTGATTAGAAGTAGTGAGTATCATATTAAAGCTTGGTGTATTTCTGTGTTTAAAAACATTATCTCGCACAAGGCTATATAAATAATGATCGTATGCTCCCCATAAGCCCTCAAATGGAGAGGGGTAGCCATTAAGCTTTGCGTGATCGATAATATGCACATTATAATACATATTGTCAAAACCTTGTGTTGCAGTATATCTGTCAAGTTTTTGCCAAATCCCACTTCCACCATAATAAAAATTTGTTTGATAGCCTAAATCTTTCATAATTACACCCGGTGCTGTAACAAAAGGTTGCAACACCCCAAGGAGCGAATTAACAGGGATTTCTGTTTGGAATAATCCTGTCAGCTGCACATCTAGGCTTTTGATTGTTGAAGACCCATTTTGCAAAAATACACCAATTTTTGCACCGTGCGCATCTTCAAGCAAAGATTTTAATCCTGAAGTCAAACCAATCTCATCAAATTCTTTATCAAAATGCCATTCACTCAAAGATTCAGCAACAATATAAAATATATAATCAATCTTTTTTTCACTCATATTACTGACTTTTTTTGCAAGTAACTCTCGTAAATCATAATGCGTTTGCTCTGTTTCAAGCTCAAAATATTCTTTCACAACTTCAAGCGGTGTCTGCTCACTATAATCACTAAATGTAGAATTTGAAATTTTTGTGTATCCCCGATAAATAAGGTAAAGATTCCTAAAAGCACCTGTAGAAACCTTACGCAAAAAAGTATTGTCTATAGGCTTAGCAATTTGGTCTAAACTTACACCTTGAAAGCTAAATGCGGAATTGATAGAAAATGTCATTAAAAGAATAAAAACAACAAGAAAAAAGACAGAAGCAATGAGCGATTCTTTGCCTGTAGAGCGAGAACGAATTGAGCTTAGTGAATCATAGCCATATTCACGCGTAATTCTGCCAAAGATTCTCGTGTAAAACCACATAAAGACAATGCTTAACCCAAGCCATAGCACGACTTTTGTGCTTATACCATATTGCCCACTTATGCCTGTTTTAAAAATTGCCTTTTGGTCATCAAAAAGTAATCCTAAAAGATTTGCGTTAAAGACATCATCAAAAATTTCATAAAATACAATCTCCGAAATCCCTATAAACAGCGTTAAAAGCACTACAAAAAAGGCATAAATCCATAAAATAGTCCATCGAAATTGTGTCCAAAAGAATATTAAACCAATGAGAAAATAGAGGATACTAAAAACTGCAACACTGCGAGAATCATAGCGTAATCCATCAATAAAAGTATCAATATACTCACCAAAGCTTTTTACTTCACCGATAGCATTATGATATACCCCACTATAAAGCACAAAGCAAAGCTTGATAACAAAAAACAATACAAACAAAAAGAAAGTAAAAACAATTGATTTAACAAGTAATTTTTCAAACCATTTTCTTTCCATTTTTCCCCATTCCTCTACAATATATTTTTATTAATATTCCACTAAACCGCCACAACAACGCAATAATACAACCCACCCATAAAAATGGGTCAATGATATAGTTTATAATACTTATCTGCCCTAGAATCCCCAACTGATAGCCTAAAAGAGATAAGATTAATCCATAACCTACTAACTTACAAAAATAATAGGAAACAAGAGATAGAATGAAATATAAAAAAACTTGAATTTTAAACTCTAAATGGTAAATATCTATAAAACCATAGCCTAAAAAACTTATATAAATGAATACTCCCAATATAATCCAT
This sequence comes from Helicobacter japonicus, assembly GCF_000762845.2. Classification (GTDB taxonomy): domain Bacteria; phylum Campylobacterota; class Campylobacteria; order Campylobacterales; family Helicobacteraceae; genus Helicobacter_C; species Helicobacter_C japonicus. The sequence goes on from NZ_JRMQ02000004.1 coordinate 98,067, forward strand.
ATATATTGTATATTTGATGGAAAAAAGTAATGAGATTGTATGTAATATAGAACCTTCAAAAATACAGAATCTGATGCAATATATTTATTGTGCTTCTTCATTATCTTTATAGAAACAAAGCGCACAAACCACCATAAACATATAAAAACAAGTATTAAACTTGGCACATCAAAAAGCGCATATATATATGCACACGTGCTCCACCCAAACCAAGGCAAATTAAAAGCAAAGAGGCACAAAAAGACACAAGGAACAAGATAACGCAATGCAAGATTTTGCAACACAAATACACAAACACTCAAAAAGATAAGGTTTATCATTACACATACAGCTATACTCATTATCCTGCCCTTACTTATTCTCTTTTTGTAGAGATTGCGCAGATTCTATAAGAAGCGATTTTGGCACAAGAGCAGTCCTAATATATTTACGCCCATAAGTATAGGCAATATGCACGAAATCCTCACTCTCTGCTACGCTAGGATAGGATACCTCATCGTTAAGAAGCATATCAACACGCATAATGGGAGAAAAATGCACCTCTTGCTCATCAAGACTTTGTGTTAAAAGTTTATAAATCCACAATTCTTCTCGTCTATTGCCCTGCTCCCTGCCTTGATTATGAAGTAAAAAAATAGAATTTAGCACATTAAAAAGCACCGAAGAGGAATCATAATTCTTAAGATTGCTTGGTTTTGAATCTGCACATATTGTGCTACATTCACTTACAAAAAGCGTATTTTCATAGGCTTTATGATTGCGATAAATTCCTAACACTGAATGCTTATCCAAAGGCACAAAACTTGGCTGAAGTTGAGATTTAAGCTGTGTAGGACGTAAAATGGAAGTAAGGCTAAGTGATGAATTAAAATCAAGCAAAAGCGGATATTTATGCGCAAGTTCGTGATAAATTGGCAAAATAAATCCACCATCATCTTTAAGCAGGGCAGGAGTGCGCACAAGATGAGAAAAATTAAGCAAAGGGCTCAAATGCAATTCTTTGATATAATGCAAAGATTGAAGATTACGCTCTTGATTGTCTTGTTTGTATGAATCTGTGCTATCTTTTTGGTAAGTAGATTCTAACAAAAGCCAATAGATTTTACTTGTAGCCCAACCACCCATACTTACGCCTACTACAAACAAATGCACTCTGCCCTGCATATCTACAAAAGTAATAGGATTCCCTAACTTTTTAATAAACTTGCCACTTAAACTTGAAAGCATTGGTGCATCTAAAAGAAGCGTTGGCTCACTCCAATGCCCGATTTTATTAGAATCTACGCTTTGAATCTGCCTTTCATTCTTAAAATCTCTCTCAAAAGTAAAAAAGCTTTGATAAATCCCTACATCTCTTGCACCCTCTCTGCTTCCTGCAAAATAAAGCAGCATAAAATCCTTATCACTCACATTTGAGACATTAACAATCGCGCTTGCGTGTGCTTGAGCTTGAGAATTAGGGACATCAAAATAGATGATAGATTCTAAATTGAACGAGGGGAACGGGCGGTAGCTGTTCTTTGGAAACACCAAAGTCTGCTTTGAAAGATCAAGATAGGTAGAGGGTGTCTCATCAGTCTTAAGACACCACCAAACACTTAAACAAAGTATAACGATAAAAATACTTGTCTCAATAGCATTTTTTAGCAAATTTATTCTACTTCAAAAGTGTTTTAACAAATTGTGAAATGCGTCCAATACCTTCTTTAAGCTGCTCCAATGAGCACGCAAAAGAAAGGCGCACAAAGCCCTCCATACCAAAAGCTACTCCAGGGACAAGAGCCACACCCTGCTCCTTAAGCAATGCTTGGCAAAATGCCATAGAATCTGCACCATATTGAGGCAATGCGGAAATATTAACAAACAAATAAAATGCACCTTGAGGTTTATTTACACTAAGATTCTGTATATTATTAATCGCATCACAAGCAAAATTCATACGCTCTTCAAATGCCTTTCGCATTTCTTCTATATCATTATCCGCTTCACCTTTTAGTGGCAAAATAGAAGCCTTTTGTGTAATAGAATTAATATTGGAAGTGCATTGACTTTGAAGGTTATTCATTAGTTTAACAAGTTTTTTGTCTTTGCAGGCAAGATAACCTATGCGCCACCCTGTCATTGCCACAGATTTACTCAAACCATTGATTGTGATTGTTCGCTGCATCATATCATCATTTATAGCCGCTACAGATACAAATTTCACACCATAGACAAGTTTTTCATACATTTCATCACTTATAACCCAAATATCTGTGTCTTTCAGCACTTCAGCTAGTCCCTCTAGCTCTTCTTTTGTATAAACCATACCTGTAGGGTTAGATGGAGTATTAAGCACAAATATCTTTGTTTTAGAGGTAATAGCCTTACTTAATTGTTTGGGCGTAATTTTAAAATCATTTGATTGTGTTGTCTGCACGATAATAGATTTCCCACCACTAAAAGTTACAAGTTCCGGATAAGTAACCCAATAAGGAGAAGGAATAATCACCTCATCATCTGAATCTACCAATGCTTGAAAAGCATTAAAAAGTGAGTGCTTTGCACCATTACTTACAAGTATCTCACTGCTTTCATAAGAAAGATTATTTTCACGCAAAAGCTTACCCTTAATTGCATCAAGCAAGTCTGGAATCCCTGCTACTGCAGTGTATTTAGTAAAACCACTCTTTAAAGCCCTAATTGCTTCATCTTTGATAATTTCAGGTGTATCAAAATCAGGCTCACCAGCTGAAAAACTAAGAATATCTTGTCCTGCCGCCTTTAATTCCCGTGCAAGAGAACTAATAGCAATTGTTGTGGATTCTTGTAAGAGTTCTACACGTTTTGCATAAGTCTTTTTCATTTTTTCTCCTTATTTTGGGTTATTCTTTAATATCTGCAAGTTTAAGTGTAAATTCTATCTCACCTTTACTTAAACGCATTTCTTTCGCAATCGCATCAATGCTCCAACCATCACGGAACATACCGATGATGCGTTTTTCATCAATATTTGTATTTGAGCTTGGAAAATAGCCAAACTCACGGATTTTTTCCTCTATACTTACAATTTTCTCCTCTATATAATCTCGCTCTTTATTGACTTGAGCTTCAAGAATCTCTATCTGACGATATACTTTAACGAGTGCATTATTCACTGCATCAATGCTTTCTGTCTTGATTTTATTATGAAGTGCTGTCGTGCTTAATTGGTTTTCAAGCTCACTATCTTTAATCCATTTGTGAATCTTAAAAATCTCATTATTAATATCCTCCATACCCTTTTCAAAACGTCTTATGCGCTTATTTATCTCAAAATTGCGGGTATAATTAAAAAATGCAACAAGACATACAATACCAATAGATATGAGTCCTAGAATCATACTTAAACTACTCATTGAAACCCCAAACATCTCCTACTCCTCTATTTTATGTAAATTTTTAGCATTGACAATTGCTAAACGTTCCATTTGAACTACAAAATTATCAAAATCCCCCACATCATTATGGTGCATACGTTCAAATTTGACGATTCTTTGATGGATTGCTGAAGCAAAAATACTAACATAACGTTCTGGAAAAATAGGTAAGAAAATGCGTAAATAATATTCTTCCCCTACTTCAAAGACATTCGAAGGCATACACAGCACACTATGCCCTACAAAATCTGCTATACTTTCAGATTCTAAAGGAATGTATTGTGTTGTTTTATTACGCAACATTTGCTCAATAGTCTCTACTTTACGATAAAGCTCCACAAGTAGCTCTAATAGCACCTCGTCAGTTTCTTCCATGCGATTTCTTGATTTATTTTTATTAAGCCATTGCGTAATAGATCCATAACGATGATGCGATAGAGCAACAAATTCCTTGTTAAAAGCCGCTTGATTATTCTCATTGAGTTTTGAAAATGCTACCTCAAGCTCACAAGGAACAATACGCGTATAAATACCACACTGCTCAAGTATGCCTTTAATCTCCATACATAACCCCTATTGAATCTACTAAAATACAAATAAAAAATATCATACCCAAATAACCATTAGTAACAAAGAAAGCTTTAGGTATATTTTTTAAATGCGCGCCTACTAAATATTGTTCATAACATAACATACAAGCAGCTAATGCAACACCTATTTGTGCAGCAAATCCCAAATGTGCTTCATATACAAAACCCACCCAAAATCCTACTGCAAGCAAGTGGCATAATCGAGAAATCCATAATGTAGCGTTTATCCCAAAATATGCAGGAATAGAATGCAGATGATTATCCTTGTCAAACTCTATATCTTGAATGGAATACAATAAATCAAATCCTGCTACCCAAAATAACACTCCTACAGACAAAAATACACTCCACAAAGTAATCTCGCCCATAACAGCAATAACTCCAGCAATAGGAGCTAATCCTAAACATACACCAAGCACCCAATGCGCCATAGCACTAAAACGTTTTGTATAGGAATAAAATGCTAAAATTATCAAAAATGGCACGCAAAGATAAAACGCAAGTGTGTTAATAAAATAAGAAACACACACAAAAATAAGGGCATTAAATACATTAAACACAATAAGCGCAGCTAGACTAATGCGCCCATCGACACTTGGGCGTTTATTTGTGCGTAAATTTCGGGCATCAATATCTCTATCCTTAAGACGATTAAAGCCCATAGCAAAATTTCTCGCACTTATAAGTGCCAACACACAAAGAATAAAGGTCTCCCACCCACACCACGGAATCTCATATTTTTGCATACTTGCTACAACTATTGCAATAAGAATAAAGCTACTTGAAAAAATTGTATGCTCAAAAGCGACAAGGTCGCTAAAATTTCTTATCTGCCTACGCAATGATCGAAACATAACCATCAATTTATCCCATTCCTTTTTTGTTTTAAAATTTTATTAAATCTTTCCTTATTTTTGATTCTTTTAATAAGGCAAATTTAAGGTAAAAAAGTAAGATTTTAGACTACCTTACCAAAAAATAAGCTAAAATTCTTGCAAAATAAGGCAAAATCGTTTAATATATTGCGATTCTAAAAATGGATTTAAGTTTCTCTACAAAAAATATTATAGATTCTTAAAAAGGGAATTTTTTAATAAAGGTCTTAAAGGATAAAGCCAAATGGATAAATTGAGCTATATAGATATAGGGATATTGATACTACTTATTTTACTTTCACTTAAAGGCATTTGGCAAGGTATTATTCGAGGTTTAGCAAGTTTTTTAGGAATATTACTTGGGATTTTTTTTGCTTCAAGATACTACAATGAGGTTGGAAATTGGTTTGCACAAAGTATTTATGATTTCAATTCATCTGACCTTAATGCACTTGTAGGCTTTCTTATTGCAATTACACTTATTTGGGCAAGTTTTTTACTTGTTGGTGAGATTATCTCGCGTGTAGTCAAATTTTCACCTCTTGCTGTGCTTGATGGAGCACTAGGGTTAATATTTGGATTCTGTAAGGCATTCTTACTTATCTCTATTATTGTATTTGGTATTTCACAAATTGGATGGCTTAAAAGTTTTTCACAAAATATTGAGCAAAATAGCTTAATTTTTCCGATGATGAAAAATCTTGCTGTGCATATTATGAATTTTAAACAAGTGCAAGAAATTGCAAACAGCGTAGAGAATCTTTATGATGACGGTGCTAAAGAAATTCAAAAACAACTTACTCCTCCAGAAAAAAATGACCAATAAGGTAAAATCCTATGTTTTCAAACTTTTATGTTCAACAACGTATCAAAAAAATGGAGCTTATGCGGGAAGAGGGGCTTAATCCCTACTCAAATAAAACTACACGCACTATTACTAATTGCGATTTTTTAAGCAAGTATCATCATCTTAAAACAGAATCTGTAAATTGTGCGACAGATTCCACACAAGAAACACCTGCCCAAAACAAAGAAATGGAATCTATTGTAGGACGTGTGCGTTTTATCCGTCTAATGGGAAAAGCTTGTTTCATTAAAATTCAAGATGAAAGTGGTATCCTCCAAGCATATGTGTCAAAAAATGATATTGGAGAAGATTTTTCCCTTATCAAAAAAATACTTGAAGTTGGAGATATTATCAATGTCAAAGGTTATGCCTTTGTAACAAAAACAGGAGAATTAAGTATCCACGCACTTGAGTTTCAAATTCTCACCAAAAGCATTGTGCCACTACCCGAGAAATTCCACGGATTAAGCGATATTGAGCTACGTTATCGCCAACGTTATGTAGATTTAATTGTAAATGAGCAAGTAAAAGAAACTTTTAAACTTCGTAGTCAAATTGTTTCGTGCATACGGCAATTTTTTGAACAAAAAGGATTCTTAGAAGTAGAAACACCTATGCTTCACCCAATCCCTGGTGGTGCAAATGCTCGTCCTTTTATCACTCATCATAATGCACTCGATGTAGAGAGATATTTGCGTATTGCTCCAGAACTTTACCTTAAACGTCTTATTGTGGGAGGATTTGAAGCTGTTTTTGAACTTAATCGTAATTTTCGCAATGAGGGCATAGACCACTCACATAATCCAGAATTTAGTATGATTGAATTTTATTGGGCTTACAAAACTTATGAAGATCTTATCACTCTCACACAGGAACTTTTTACTTTTCTGCTTAATAAGCTAAATCTACCACATATTTTAAAACACAACGATCAAGATATTGACTTCTCACAATGGTGCATTATAAGTTACCAAGACGCATTAATTCAAATTGGTGGTTTAGAAAAAAATATAATTGAGGACAAAAACAAACTCTTTACTTTTCTTAAAGATAAACATCTTAAAATAGATGAAACAATGTCCTATGGCAAGCTTTTAGGTGAGGCATTTGATGAATTTGTTGAGCATAAACTCATCAATCCGACTTTTATTACGCAATATCCTATTGAAATTAGCCCTTTGGCTAGACGCAACGATGAGAATCCTAACATTGCTGATAGATTTGAGCTCTTTATTGGTGGAAAAGAGATTGCAAATGGTTTTAGCGAACTTAACGATCCCATCGACCAACTTGAACGATTTAAAGAGCAAGTTAAAGCAAAAGATGCAGGTGATGAAGAAGCACAATATATGGACGAAGACTATGTATGGGCACTTGCCCACGGTATGCCCCCTACAGCAGGTGAAGGTATAGGTATTGATAGGTTAGTTATGCTCTTAACTCATACAAAAACGATTAAAGATATAATTTTCTTTCCTGCATTAAAGCCAACTAAAACAAATTTTGATATAATACTTTCTAAAGATACATTATCTAATGCTCAAACAAGCAAGGAGAACTAATGAATTACTCAATGAAAGAACAAGATATTGAGATATTTCAACTCATAGAAAAAGAACTTGAGCGGCAAAATGACCATCTTGAAATGATTGCAAGTGAAAACTTTACATTTCCTAGTGTTATGGAAGCTATGGGAAGCATTTTAACAAACAAATATGCTGAAGGTTATCCTTATAAAAGATATTATGGAGGCTGTGAGTTTGTTGATCAAATTGAAGAAATTGCAATCGAAAGAGCAAAAAAACTCTTTGGTGCATCTTTTGCCAATGTGCAGCCACATTCAGGCTCACAAGCCAATGCTGCTGTTTATGCAGCACTTCTTAAACCTTATGACAAAATTTTAGGTATGGATTTAAGCCACGGTGGACATCTCACACACGGGGCTAAAGTTAGCACTTCTGGGCAATTATACCAAAGTTTTTTCTACGGGGTAGAACTCAATGGTTACATTGATTATGATAAACTTGCCTTACAAGCACAAGTTGTGAAACCTAATATCTTAGTATGTGGTTTTTCAGCCTATACAAGAGAACTTGATTTTAAGAGATTACGTGAAATTGCAGATTCTGTAGGGGCATATCTTATGGGAGATATTGCTCACGTAGCTGGACTTGTTGTCGCAGAAGAATATCCAAATCCTTTTCCACATTGTCATATTGTTACAACCACAACACATAAAACACTCCGCGGACCTCGAGGTGGTATAATTCTTACTAATGATGAAGAACTATATACCAAAATCAACAAAGCGGTTTTTCCGGGCATTCAAGGCGGACCACTTATGCACGTTATTGCAGGAAAAGCGATAGGATTCAAAGAGAATCTCAAACCAGAATGGAAATTATATGCTAAACAAATAAAAGCAAATATTCAAGCTCTTGCAAAAGTGCTTACAAAGCGAAATTATGACCTTGTAAGTGGTGGAAGCGATAATCACCTTGTGCTTATGAGTTTCTTAAATAATAACTTTAGTGGTAAAGATGCAGATTTAGCTTTGGGCAATGCAGGAATTACAGTGAATAAAAATACAGTGCCAGGTGAAACTCGTTCGCCTTTTGTTACAAGCGGTATTAGAATTGGTTCGCCAGCCTTAACTGCACGTGGTATGAAAGAAAAGGAATTTGAATGGATTGCAGAGAGAATTGCGGATATACTTGATGATATTCAAAATATCGACTTGCAAGCTAAAATTAAAGCCCAAATCAAAAATTTTTCTCAAGATTTCAAGATTTACGATAGAGCAATTTTCTAGGGGGAGGAACAATCGTGACAGAAATGGATTTGAAGCTAATCAAAATGGATACATCACATTATTATAAACGCGTCAATGGATTGGGGACAAAAATCAATCATATGGGAAGGATTCTTTATGATAAATATGAAAAAGTAGATGCTATGCTTACTTCTATGCTTATTGGCAAACACTTTCGCAAAGAAATTGTGATTGCACACTCACTTTTACTTGCCAAAGGAGCAAAAGTAGAAAATATCGTATTTGACTATAATGGGCGCAACCCAGAGAGATTTTATCATCGTGCGCAACTCCTTTTGCGTGAAGAGGGTTTTTTGAACTTTACAGCATTTTGCTCTAAAACACCTGGTCATCTCCATCTTTACATACATAAAGGACATACTGAAATCAACGAAGGCAAACGTTTAGCCAAAACTCTTTCCCTGAAACTAGCACAGCATTGCCCTAAAGAATGGAAAGTGTTTCCAAGTGATGAAATGCCACCAAACTTTAACATCTTAGCTTTACCTTATGATGTTTATGCAAAAGAACGTGGTGCAGCTTGGGCAAGACATATGTAATTATAACTTATCTTTAATAAGGAGTAAAAATGGAAACAAAACGAGAGTTAAATGATATTTTAATTAATGATGATGATTTACAAAAGCAAAACAGAACCAAAAAACTTATGATGATGATTGCAATGGCATTAGTTTTTTTATCTATTTTAATTGCAGTCATTTTTATTATCACACGTGGTGAAGAGGAGCTTGGTGAGCGTGAAGTAGCAGCAAATAATGGTTTAACACCCATCGAAAGTCCAAATGAGTTTGTAAATGTTCCACTTAATGATAATGCAAATGAAGAGGCTGACCCTTTTCAGCAGATTCTTGACGATATTCGTAAGCGTGAGCAACAAAATAATACAAATACTCAAGTAGCACAAACAACTACGCCGCCACCTGTAATGCCACCTGTGCAAAATCCACCAGCCACCTCTAAACCAGCTCAACCTACACAACCAACCGCAGATAGTAAAAAACCTGCTACACAGCCCGTGCTTCCAGCTAAACCTAGCACACCTGTTACACAACCAGCCAAATCTACTACGCCAGTAAAGCAGAATCCAACAAAACCAGCAGAAAATACTCCACCAGTTAAAACAACATCTGCAAATAAACCTACTGCGCCAGCAACAGCCACAAATAATATTGCAAATATGTTTGAAGATGTTAGCACTCCTCGTATGGATACTTCAAAAAATGGAAATATTGCAGAAAAAGGATTCTATTTGCAAGTTGGTTCTTTTACAAATAAGCCAAATGAGGAATTTTTAAAGAAGATCAGCAATTATAGCTATCGCGTATATGAGGGCACATCTAATGGACAACCCACTACAAAGTATCTCATTGGTCCTTATTCTTCACGCACTGAAGCAAGTAGAGACTTACCAAATTTCAAAACCCTAGTCGCTGACCCTGTGCATTTTGAGGTAAAATAACATCTTGTTATGGATAAAACTTTTGGACTTATCGGCGTAGGTGGCTTTGTTGCCCCTAGACACCTTCAAGCCATTAAACATAATTATGGTAAGTTGATTTGTGCTATCGATAAACACGATTCTGTGGGAATTTTAGATAGTTATTTTCCAAATGCTGATTTTTTTACAGAATCTGAGCGTTTTGAGCGATACCTTGATAAATTAAAGCGTAATAATAAACCACTTGATTTTATAAGTATTTGTTCTCCTAATTACCTCCACGATACACATATTCGCCTTGCCTTACGCAATGGCTCTTGCGCAATTTGTGAAAAACCAATCGTTCTTAATCCGTGGAATCTTGATGCCCTCATACAGGCACAAGAAGAAAGTGGATATAAAATATATACGATTTTACAACTCCGACTCCACCCGAGTATCATTGCCCTTAAAGAGCGTGTAAAAGCCCAACTTAATAAAGAACCTCATAAAATTTTTGATATAGATTTAAGCTATATCACGGCTAGAGGTAAATGGTATTTTCATTCGTGGAAGGGTGATGAAAGCAAAAGTGGTGGAGTTGCCACAAATATTGGTATACATTTTTTTGATATGCTGCTTTGGATATTTGGTGCTTGTAAAGAAAGTATTATTCATATCCGTAATGAAAGAAGTGTGAGCGGTCTTCTTATTCTAGAACACGCTAAGGTGCGGTGGTTTCTATCTATTGATGAAACACTTTTGCCTGATGAGTGCAAAGCACAGGGCAAAAGAGTATATCGCTCCCTTACTTTAGAAAATGAAGAATTTAGTTTTAGTGATGGTTTTAATGACTTGCATACAAAAAGCTACAAAGAAATTCTCTGTGGCAATGGTTTTGAATGCACCGAATCTAAAGCAGCAATCGAGCTTGTTTATCACATTCGCCATATTAAGCCCATTGGCGTAAAAGGTGATTATCATCCACTGAATGCAGGTTTATGTTAATGGCATATTTCATTCACCCAACAAGTATTATTGATGAAAATGTCATCATAGGAGAAGGAAGCAAAATTTGGCATTTTTGTCATATTCTTAGTGGAAGTATTATAGGTGCGAATTGCTCTTTTGGACAAAATTGTATGGTAGGCTCAAATGTTACTATTGGTAATAATCTCAAAGCTCAAAATAATATCAGTATTTATGAAGGTGTAACAATTTGCGATGATGTTTTTCTTGGACCAAGCGTTGTTTTTACAAATGTAATGAATCCTCGCTCTTTCATATCACGTAAAAATGAATTCAAACCCACACTCATTAAACGCGGTGCGTCTATTGGGGCAAATAGCACAATTATATGCGGTGTAGAAATTGGTGAATATGCCTTTATTGGTGCAGGAAGTGTAGTTACAAAGAATATCCCTGACTTTGCCCTCTGCATAGGAAACCCTGCTCGGCAGATAGGTTGGGTAGATAAAGCAGGAAATCGCTTAGTATTTGATAGCTCACACATTGCTTATGATAGCTATGATAACAGCACATATCGTCTATGTGATAACAAGATTCTAAAGTTATAGTATGATAGCATCACTTCCCACATTAGAATCTGCACATATTGCCGTCATTGGCTTAGGTTATGTTGGATTGCCTCTGCTTATAGCATTAAGCAAACATTACCGCACAATTGGCTTTGACATTAATCCCACACGTATAGAATCCCTCAAAGATGGTATTGATGAAACACAGCAAGTCCAAAAAAATGAAATTTTAGAATCTCAATGTCTTTTAAGTAGCACACTTTGTGATATTGCAGAAGCAAATGTCTATATCATTTGTGTGCCAACACCCATTGATGAATATAAAGTCCCTGATTTATCTGCACTCCTTTATGCAAGTGAAATTGTTGGTAAAGTGCTGCAAAAAGGGAATGTTGTTATTTATGAATCTACAACCTACCCTACCTGCACAGAAAATGAATGTAAAAATATACTTGAAAATGCCTCATCACTCTACTGCAATCAAGATTTTTATCTTGGTTACTCACCCGAGCGTATAAATCCTAGCGACAACTCACACACACTCACACAGATTTGTAAAATTACTTCAGGTAGCACACTAGAGGCAGCACATTTTGTAGATTCTCTCTATGCCTCAATTATTACCGCAGGAACGCATTGTGTTTCTTCAATAAAAACTGCAGAAATGACAAAAATCATCGAAAACGCACAACGCGATTTAAATATAGCCTTTATCAATGAAATGTGTATGATTTGCGATTATTTAGATATTGATGCACTTGAAGTGCTTGAGGCAGCAAAAACAAAATGGAATTTTCTTCCCTTTACTCCGGGCTTAGTTGGTGGGCATTGCATAAGCGTTGATCCATACTATCTTACGCATAAAATGAATGCTATTGGTTACATTCCGCAAGTAATTAGTTCTGGGCGTCTTATTAATGATACTATGCCTCATTTTATCGCACAAAAAATCATTAAGCTAATGATAAAATCTCATATCCAAGTGCTTAATGCGCGAATACTCATACTTGGTATAACTTTTAAACAAAATTGCCCTGATATACGCAATTCTAAAGTCCCGCTTGTAAAAAAAGAACTTGAAGAATTTGGTGCAAAAGTAAATATTTATGACCCTATTGCTAACTATGAACAAGTGCAAAAACATTATCAAATTTCACTTATCAAATCTCTACCTGCAAAGCAATTTGATGCCATTTTTCTTGCTGTGCCACACACTCCATTTCTCTCGCTTAAACGCACAGATTTTGCCAAAGAACAGCACATCTACTACACACTTACTCCACATACACTTTTATAGAATTGCCATATAAGTAAAAAATCCAAACCCCAAGATATGGAGCATATAATACAACTTTTTTATATAAATTGCCCCAATCGCACATAAAGCAAAAAGACAGAGAAACCACCACGGCGTATAAAATTCTATGGAATGCAAATTAAGATTCATAGCCCATTGTAAAAAGCTATCACACAAAGCACCAAGCCCTACAATATGTGCTATAAGCATAGCAGGGAAAAATATTACAAAAAGCAAACTAAGCAAAATACTTAATGCAGACAATGGCGTAAAATAAGGAAAAAACCAATGCACAAGTGGCAGCATATCTACAAAAATTAGTGTATTAAATAAAAGTGCATATCCCATTTTTTGCCAAAATCCACGATATAAAGGGATATAGCGCACAAAAAGATAAATAAAAAACACGCCACTTACAGAAAGCCCAAAGCCTATACTAAAAACTAAACGTGGAAAAAGTGCCAAACATACACATACAACAACAAAAAGCAATCGAAAGCTCACAAGATTAATCCCGCTATACACGACTAAAAATCCACATACTGCCATCACAAACGAACGCAAAAAAGAAGGTGAAAAATCAAGCACTAAAAGATACACAAAAAGACACGCTAACACAACAAATCCTATATCAAAGTATTTATTGCGATAACTTAGTTTTTGATGAAAGATTCTGTATATGAGGGTAAAAATCCCACCAAGTGCAAAGCTTAAAATCCCTAAATGGAATCCACTAATAGCAATTAAATGTGCAATTCCTAGTTTATTGCTTAAATCTCTCCACTGCTTTGGAAGAAAATCAGCCATAAAAAGTGTTTTATACAAAGAAGCAATCAAAGGTTCAGTATGTTGAGACTCTATCCATTTGCGTAAAAAATCCCTATAATCGCGCTTTGACAGCAAAGACATATAATAAGAGGTAAAAAAACAATGCTGCAAATAACTCACAAAAGAACATTCTAATCTCTTACCATAGATTCTTACAAAACGATGAGAGAGATCTTTGATATCCTCCTTGCTTGTTGTGTAAAAAATCTCACCTTGCTCTGTTTTAAGTTTTAACACCTGATAAGATTTGCCATTTTTGTATTTCGTGTATTGTGCAAGCACTTGTGCGTAAATCTCTTGTGTATTTTGTGGAGCAGTAAAATGCGTATAAGAGCGATATTCTTGCAAAATACTCACTGCAAATACAAAAGCACAAATACATATAAAAATAGCCCACTGCCCCCTAGAACTAAAAAGCTCCACATTAAAGGGGGAATGGTTGGGTTTAAGAGAATCTTGCACGATTTAAAAAATATTTGGCATTTCAACTTGTGGATCAGATTCTCTATTTTGTTGCATTTGCTGCATAAAAACCTCACCATCAATGCTTGTCTCCCTCATATCATACTCTGCTTCTTTTGGTTTATCCTCAAAACGCGTATAACGTTTATTAAATTGAATCTCAATAGTTTTTACTTCACCATTACGATTTTTTGCAACAATAACTTCAGTAGGTTCAATTTCACGCTCTTGATGTTCAGGTTTAAAATCTTTTTCCTTGCCTTCTTTTTTTAACCTTGCATATCGCTCTTTATCTTCACGTTTCTTATAAATATCCTCACGATATAAAAATAAAATTACATCGGCATCTTGCTCTATCGCCCCAGAATCTCGTAAATCCGAAAGAGTAGGACGTTTATCATCTCTGCTTTCCAAAAGACGATTAAGTTGGGAAAGTGCAACAATAGGCATTTCAAGCTCACGCGCTAACATCTTAAGCCCACGTGAAATTTCAGCAATCTCTAATTGCTTGCTCTGCTCACCCTTGCCCCCATTCATCAACTGCAAATAATCAATAATAGCTATACTAATTTCAGGGTGCTGTCTTTTTAATCGGCGCAAACTTCCTTTGAGTTGTGCAATACTTAAAGAAGACGCATCAACAATATGAAGTGGTTGGAGTGCCATTTTGTCCGCTACTTCAGTAAGTTTGCTTAACTCTTCATTTGTGAGATTTGCAGTGCGCAAATTCTGCAAAGCAATAGAAGCTTTCGCGCTTAACATTCTCATACCAAGCTGTAAATAAGGCATTTCAAGACTAAAAATCACCACACCCTTATGTGAGTCTAAAATATGCTGCGCAAGATTCAAAACAAAAGTCGTTTTTCCCATTGATGGTCGAGCACCAATAATGATTAAATCCCCATTATTAAACCCTGTCGTCAATCGATTAAGCTCCCTAAAACCTGTATCAAGCCCCACCACAACATTATTACCACGATTTTTAAGTTCGATGAGATAATCGATAACACCACTTGCAATTTGTTCTGCGCCATACACATTACTTTCTGCCTTACCAAGCGACACATCAGAAAGTTTGCGTGCCACTTCATCAATAATTTCTGTAGCATTTTGATTATTATCAAGTGATTTTTCACGCAAAAAGTTTGCTAAAGTCTGCAACTCGCGTTTTATGCTTGCCTCTTTAATTTCAGCTATATATGCTTCAATATTTGCGATTGGATTAAGTGCGAGAATCTCAAGCAATTCTTCTTGTGTGATTTTTTTGTGTGGAGGTTTTTTGCTTAATAATATCTCACTTTCAATAGGGAGATTATTTTTACTCAAATAAACACACATTTCAAAAATATCACGATGAGAGGGGAGGAGAAAATCATCGGCTTTAATTTCTGCGGCAATTTCTTCAAATTTTTCCGGAGAGAAAAAAATTGATGAAAGAACAATTTTTTCAATCATAATAATAGGCTCTTGCATATCACACTCCTTCAAATCAAAGTGCTATTTTACTTTTTTTTATTATCCTTACACTTAAATTTGAAAACTTTAATTCCATAAAAGCGTAAAACTACTACCCTGCCCCACTTGAGTTTTCACTTCAATTCTAATATGATATTCATCACAAATACGCTTAACAAGTGTCAATCCTATACCAAAGCCACCCTGAAAGTCATTACACCGCACATAACGTCCAAAAATCTTTTTGCTCTCTTCCATAGACATACCACAACCGCTATCACTTATACATAAATAACCCTCTTTTAAGACAATACAAATCTTGCCACCTTTTTTATTATACTTAATTGCGTTGCTTAAAAGATTATCAATCACACAACTCATTTTTTCTGCACTTGCGACAATATGGCTAGATTCTATCTCACTTTGAACTTGAATACATTTTTGCTCAAAAAAAGGTGTAAAATACCCTAAACGCTCCCGCAAAAGAGAATGAAGAGCAAGGTTCTCATTTTTATCACTTATAGCGTGAGGAAAGTTATAGGTTACCAAATCCCTATACAAACGATTCAAATTCTTTGAGGCAAGTTTAATACGTTCTATTTTTTGTAGCTGATTTGGGGTAAGATTATCAGTTTGTAAAGTCTCAATGCTCATTAAAATAATGCTTAAAGGTGTGTTAATCTCGTGTGTAGAATCTTTAATAAAACTATTAAGTGAATTGATTTTTTCTTGCATAGGCTTAAGTGAAAGGCGCACCAAAAAATACGCGACAATTCCTATACCAAAAAGAGACAAAAGAAAATACGAAATAAGTTTGACTCGCACAAAGAAAAATTGAGAATCTAAGCTAGTATCTTGTATAAATACTTGATAGCGAGGCTTTTTGTGAATCTTTGATAAAGGTGTGTCATATTCACTTTTTTGTTGTGCCTTCTCCTCTTTATTTGATTGAAATTTTGGAAAATGCTCGTGCATTGCTGGTTCTATAATCACCTTATCTCCGCGAAATGCGATACCTCTTTTTATCTCCTCCTCACTAAGCGTAGTGCTAAGCGTATCATACACAACCTGCCCCTTACGATTGTAGATTCTCAAAGGGTGGGTGATATGTGTCTCAATTTGCTCTAGTGCAGTGGGCAAATCATCTTTATTCATATACAAAATATCATAAACTTCAAGGCTCACCTCACGTAAATTACTCACCTGCTGCACGAAAAGATGACGCTTTTCTTTCATATAAAAAAACCCAAAAAAAACACACAAAAATATTCCTGTTGTGCCAAGATAAAGGCATAAAATTTTAAGAATTGCTTTTTTTGAATTTTCCATCATTTACCCCAAATGTACAAGTCTAATTTGCATTGTAGCAATAGCCATATCCGCGTTGATTCATAATGCTCTCTTTACCAAAAAGTTTTCGCAAGTTTTTTACATAAGCACGCAAACTCATCTCGCTGGGCTCTTGATTAAACTCCCATAATGTCTCAAAAATAATATCTTGACTCACATACTGCCCTTTATGTTGTAATAGCAGAGACAAAAGGAGAATCTCCTTTTGTGTAAGAGGTATAATCGCACCCGTGCTATCATAGAGCAATTGCGTGAGAATGCCAAATTTAAAACCATTAGGCAAAGTTATATAATCTTGCTGCGTGTGTGAAAATGAACGTTTCAGTAATGTATCTATCCGATATTTAAGCTCTAAAAGCTCAAATGGCTTTTTCAAATAATCATCACAACCTGCTTTGTAACCATTTTGAACATCATCAATTCTATCGAGTGAGGTGATAAAAATTGCTGGTGTATCCTTTCCGCTCTCTCGCAATTCTTTAAGCATATCAAAACCATTACCAAAAGGCACTTTCACATCTAGAATCCATAAATCAAAATACTGCTCATAAATTGCATTAATTGCATCTTTGGCATTATCATACAATTGCACACTATAACCCTGCTCCTCTAAAAATTCTAGCAGAATCTCTGAGAGAACAAAATCATCTTCGAGTAACAAAATCCTTGCTGACATTTTTCTTTTCCTTGTATTTAAATCTTACCCCTTATATCAAGGAGCAAGAGTTTTTAAGTCCTTTATGAATCTTTTTTCTCTTTTTTATGTTTCTTATCTTTATGATTTTTCTCGTCCATAGAACATTTAGGAGAATTTCTATATTCCTTTAACCCGCTCTCTTTAAGTTCTTGCACACTCATTGATGAAATGCGTTTTTCCATTGCTTCGTGTGTTGCCTTTTTATACGCCCTTAATTCTTTTACACTCATATTTTCGGTAGCTTTCTCGTATTGAATCTTGAGTTTTTCTCTAAAATCTTGTGCATCTTTACTTGATTTTTTCTTAAGTCGCTTTGTAACCTCAATCTTATAATCAGGGAAATCCTCAACCTTTACAACACCAGAGAGCTTAATCAAATCTGTATCGCTTTTTTTACTAAAATCTGCTGCATTAAGTGTGCCACAAAGCAAACCACCACAAGCTATAACCATTACGCAAAGCTTGATGCCTGTATATTTCATCACAAACTCCTTTTGAAATAAATTTATCCCTACGGATTGAAGAATCTTATAGCAAAAGTATGAAATCAAAGTGAATTAAAAATATTCCTTATAGAGAAGATTAGCACACGCACATAGTGATACAATAACTACAAGAGGCTTAATAAGGCGCACACCATAAAAAGTAGCTAGATGTGAGCCAAGATTTGCACCTGCAAACTGCCCTAATGCCATACATAACCCCACTATCCATAGAATCTTCCCGCTAAATGCAAAAATAAGCACAGAAGCGAGATTTGTAGCAAAATTTAATAATTTTGCGTGCGCAAGTGATTGTAATATATTAAACCCACCAAGCACGATAAAAGCTAACATAAAAAACGAGCCCGTTCCCGGACCAAAAAAACCATCATAAAAACCAATTGCTCCAAGCACTATACCTAAAGGAAATGCTCCCACAAGCGCACGATGTGAATCTTGCGTAATTTTTGGTGCAAAGAGAAAATAAAGCGCAAAAACAATCAATAAAAAGGGAATACATTTACGCAAAAATGTAGATTCAAAACTTTGCACACAAAGACTCCCCAACATAGAAGCGCAAAATACGACAACCACAAAAGGTAAATGTTTTTTAAGCTCAATATGTCCTCGTTTATAAAAATGCACACTTGCACCAAAACTGCCAAAACTGCTTTGAAACTTATTTGTCCCAAGTGCTTCAAGTGGAGGGATTCCTGCCATAAGTAGAGCTGGGATTGTAATCATACCTCCTCCCCCTGCTATGGCATCAATACAACCGGCTATAAATGCAACTATTATCAAAGCAAAAAGCGTATAGAGACTTATATCTATCTCCATTTGTATCCTTTATCTTTGCATCTCATTATATTATAACAACATTTTGCAATATAAAGCACAAGCATTTCTTAAAAGCAAATTCTAAATCATCTTTACTTTTTTGGAATCCTTGACAAAAAATGAGGGTTGTATTATAATATCGCCCTTTATGTCGGGGCGTAGCGCAGTCTGGTTAGCGCACTTGGTTTGGGACCAAGGGGTCGAAGGTTCGAATCCTTTCGCCCCGACCATTCTTTTTCTTTCATTATGGTGGGTGTAGCTCAGTTGGTTAGAGCATCAGGTTGTGGCTCTGAGGGTCGTGGGTTCGAGCCCCATCTCCCACCCCATTACTTTTTACACTTACGCGTTCGTAGCTCAATTGGATAGAGCACCAGACTTCGGATCTGGGGGTTAGGGGTTCGACTCCCTTCGGGCGTGCCACGCAAGATTCACATTCTTATCATTTATCTACCCAAATACATTCATAACCTAATATATAGATGAAAAAATAAAAAAATAAACCCTAACCACATACATAAATAAACCACAAACATAAATACATCATATCTTGCTTTTTTTACTAATATAAAGCTTATGACACAAAACAAAAATAAAGCAAAAAAAACAATAAACATAATACTCGATGCTTCGCCAACAAATAAAACACAAATAATACTTAAAAGAGCGTAAAATGAAATTATTAAAGTGGATTTATATAAAAAAGATAAGAACAAAACTATTGAAAGTCCAAAAAATAACAATTCTATACCACTTATAAAATTATAAAACTTTAAAAAAAGCGCGCATACAATCCCATATATAATACTACTACTAAACCACGCAACTTGCCCACTTATAATAGGATCTAATCCTTTAGATTCTAGCTTTGCTTTTAAATTTGAATAGAGAGGGATTTTCAAGCTTTTCCTTTGAGTAGATTCTAAGTTAATACTCTAATAAAAAATATGTTAGGGCATATCCAAAAAGCGCAAATATATACGATACCACGCTTGTAAAAATAAATAAATATGCAATATATCGCTTTCCACCCGCTTCTTTGCCAAAGACAATACTTGCCGCAAAACAAGGATTATAAAACATAATGAACAAAATAAATGCAATCGCGCTAGGCAGACTAATATGCTCTTGGAGCACATCGCGCAATGGCGTAGTATTATCCTCATCTATATCATCGCCAAGTGCATATAATACACCCATACTTGAAATAATTGTCTCCTTTGCTAAAAGTCCATTAAGAAGTGAAACAGAAAGTTTCCAGTCAAAATCCATAGGTGCAAATATAGGCTGAATAAATTGCCCTATGCGCCCTAGATAGCTCTGCTCCACTAAAGCTGCTTGATAGTTATGATAGATTTCATCAATTTCATCTTGTAATGCGTCATTTTCCTGCGTAAATTTCATATTCTCTTTTAGAATCTGCACTGATTGTGCCATCTGTTCCTCTAAAACTGAATTTTTGGGAAATTGTGTCCCCACCCAAATAATTACAGAAGCAAGCAAAATAAAAGTCCCTGCTTTTTTTACATAACTTACTGCTTTATGCCATACACTAAAAGCTATGAGTCTTAAAGTAGGCAAACGATATTTAGGCATTTCCATTACAAAAGGCTCATCATCGCCTTTAAATGCAGTAAGCTTTAGAATCTTTGCCATACAAAGACCCACAAGTGCGCCAAAAATATAGATTCCATACAACACATTTCCAGCTACTTGTGGAGCAAAAAAAGCAGCAATAAAAAGTGTATAAACAGGCAAACGCGCACCACAACTCATAAAATTAATAATAAAAAGTGTGAGCATTCTATCATTACGATTTTTAAGCATTCGTGTGCTCATATATGCAGGGACAGAGCAACCAAAACCTGTTACAAGAGGTATAAAACTCTTGCCGTGTAAGCCAAATTTATGAAAGAATCCATCAAGCAAAAACGCAACTCGTGCCATATATCCAGTGCTTTCTAAAAATACAATTCCACAAAAAAGTATTAAAATATGAGGTAAAAAACTCAATACTGCTCCAACCCCTGCAATAATCCCTCCAGAGAGCAAAGAAGCAAGAAATTCATAGGGTAAATGCTCCTCAATCCACGCACCAATATCTGCTGCACCCTCCTCAATCCACACTTTCGGAAACTCTCCTATATAAAAAGTAACCTGAAATAAAAGCCACATCAAAAGTAGAAAAATAGGGATTCCAAGATATTTATTCAGCAATAAAGTATCAATTTTTTGTGTGATAGATGGCTTTGTAGGCGCACTTAAGCAACTAGATTCCATACTTGCACCTTTTGCGAAACTAAGCGCATCATTATTAAGAATATCACGCACATTCTTTTCACCACTTTGGGCATACAACCTTTGAATACACTTTTGTGTGTATTCGCTTAATTCTACCCAACACCCTTTATCGTGCAAAGCTTGGCTTATAAAACTATCTTGTTTAAGAAGTTTAATGGCTACATCACGCAAACTCTGTAAGCCTTTATGTTTCTTTTCTAATAGTCTCTCTACATCATCATAATGTTTTTGAGCCAAAAATGTGTGCAAATTTCCAATTTCTTCTTCTAAAAAATCTGCATAAACACGCTTACTTGCTTTAGGAGCGAGAGTGGCAACATTAATGATTGCATCAAGCAAGGATTGCAGATTCTCTCCACGCAAAGCCGACACACTTACGCATTCTACGCCTAATATTTCCCCTAAAAGCGTATTATCAATGCTAATGCCCTCCTTTTTTGCCTCATCGCTCATATTTAAGGCTAAACACATAGGAGTATTGAGCTCCAAAAGCTGAGTGGTAAGAAATAAACATCGCTCCAAATTTGTAGAATCTAGCACATTTAAAATCACATCATATTCTTCATTTTCTAAAAAATGCTTTGTAAGACGCTCTTCAAGTGAATAATCATTAAGCGAATAAATGCCAGGCAAATCAATAATTTGCAGATTGTAACCCTTATAAGTGAGTTGCGCTTCGGATTTTTCAACCGTTACACCTGTGAAATTTCCTACTTTTAAATGCACACCACAGATTTTATTAATTAATGAACTTTTCCCAACATTTGGCTGCCCTACACATACAATCCTAATTGGTCTCATTCTATATCCTACTTTGATTTTAGAGCAACATTTTAGCTTAGTTTAAAACTGAAGTCAATAAAATTAATATTTATTCTTAATTACTTTTAAAATGCTAACTTCATACCAAGATTTACATTTGTAGTATGTGGATAGTATCTCTGTGCTCCTCCGTGAGTATTTAATATATTTAAAAGTGCGCTTAAATGTTCTGTAAATCCAAAATCAACCAAAAGATTCACCTCATTTACTCTATCATAGGGATTTTGCAGATTATCAACGCTTACGCTTCGAAACTTCGTGCTACCATAAACTACTGCGAAACTCACTCTATCAATGGCAAACATCACTTTACCATACCACAAACTCGCATCAACACCTTCAAGTAACGCTCTTCCACCCCACATAAAAAATGGACTTATGTTATTACCAAGTGTATTAAGAGAACCCCAGCCAACATTTGCACCACTACTTATAAAACCTCCACTTGCTTCAGCCATATCTTTAACACCCACATATACTTTAATATCAGTGTTATATCCATTTCCATTTTCACCATTAAGTCTGCCATAAGTTTGCTCAAAACTTGTCGCAAAATGCCCACTTAAACCAATATAGGATTGTGAGCTTTCATATCGCGCACTTGCTTTTACTCCAGCGGCATAAAAAATTGATGGATTAGCAATGCCATAAAACTTCACATCAAATTTTTCACCAATATAATATTTAAAACTTGCCTGTGTAAGCCCTAATGAGCTATGAGGATTTACATTATAAAATCCTGTCATTTTGTTATACTGCACATAGCCATTATTTTTTACCCATAATGCTTCTATCAATGCATTAGGCAAAGAACGATTACGCACACTCACACCATCTATAAGCCTATCTGCCCATTCAGAATCTGCAAAGACTCTCCCCACCTTAATGCTTGTATTACCATCAAAATATTCTATATAAGACTGCCCGAGCATTGTGCGGTCATTCATATAAAAATCCCTTGAAGCATCTCCATTCCCATATCTTCCCGGATTATTTAAAAGCGCATTGCTGCTCCATTGCGAATCTTTATCTTGCTCATATAATATCCCAACTGCACGAAAACTCACAGCAACACGTAGATATTTCCAAAAAGCAGAATGATAAGCTAAACCCACAGAACCTACCATATAGCCAGATTCATTTAAATCATTTTTAGCTTTATTTATAGAATCTATACCATTTGTATAACTTCCATAAAATGTAATATCTCCGCTTGAAACACCATTTTCTAAAGCCTCATCAATGCTATCATAAGCCCATATATTTCCATACATCACAATGATTAAAATGATTTTTCTATACATATCCCTACCTAAATCCATAAATTATCTAAAAGGCGTGTTTGCCCAATTTTGACTGCCACCAAAAATATACTATCTCCGCTTACAATTTGAGTTAGGTTTTCTAAAGAATGATTATAAAAATCTGCATAGAAGATTCTATCCATACTTTCCAAACCCTCTAAAGCAAGAGCACGTAAATGCGCTATTTCAGTTTGTCCTTTTTGTATCTCATCTTTAATACACATAATTGTATGAGGGATACATAATGCTCTTTCCCTATCAGCTGCGCTTAAATAAATATTGCGTGAGCTTAGAGCCAATCCATCATTATCTCTTTGTATAGGGCAAGGCACAATCTCTATAGGTAAAAATAAATCTTTTACCATTTTTTGAACAATCAATACCTGTTGCGCATCTTTTTGCCCAAAATATGCACGATGGGGCATAATAAGATGAAAGAGCTTCAAAACTACTTGTAAAACCCCTGCAAAATGCGTGGGGCGGTCAAATCCCTCTAAAATATAGCCCATTTTACAAGGAGGATTAAAACTTATTTCATCAGTGCTATACATATCTTGTGTATTTGGTGCAAATACTGCATTCACACCTACTTTTTCACATAAAGCTAAATCTTGCTCTAGTGTGCGAGGATACGCACCAAAATCCTCATTTTCGCTAAATTGCGTAGGATTCACAAAAATTGATACGATAGTATAGTCATTTTGTGCTAAAGAAGTTTGTATAAGACTTAAATGCCCTTGGTGAAGCGCACCCATTGTTGCCACAAAACCTATACTTTGATTATTTTGAGCAAGGCTTGAGCGATAATCTCTCATCTGCGAGACATTTTGTATAAGATTCATCTCTCCTCCTTTATCTTTATCCATTCTAGCAATACTTCTTTTTTATTTTTTATTGATTGTTTTTGCAATATCTCAAATTTTACAGCCCTTTTCAATCTACACTCATCGCATACACTCAATATTAAGTATTTTCTCTACCATTTTAAGCGGCTCTTCAGCCTTATAAATCGGGCGTCCAATTACCACAAAATCGCTCATTGCTTCTTTAGCTTCTTGCAAGGTTGCTACACGCTTTTGGTCGCTACTCTCCTCACCAAATGGGCGAATACCGGGTGTAATTGTTAAAAATCTATTTTCAGTTGCTTTTTTTATTGCTAAACTCTCCCACACAGAGCATACTACCCCATCGATTCCTGCTTGATAAGCTAATTTTGAAAGTTTAAGTGTGTGTGGAAAAAGTGAAGCATTATAAATCTCCATAAACTCGCTATTGTCAAAACTTGTAAGTGCGCTCACTCCTACAATTAAAGGCATATTTGCACTCTTACATTTTATATCTGCAATAACCCTCATTGTCTCGAAACCACAACTTGTATGTATGGTAAGCATATCAACACCAATTTTTTGGCACTCTGCAATCGCATCAAGCATTGTATTTGGAATATCATATAGCTTCAAATCGAGAAAGATTCTATAATCCCCGTATTTCTTAAGCATTTCTATGCCCCTGATACCATCTCGAATAAAGCTTCTTAAGCCCACCTTAAGCCATATATTGCGCTTTTGTGCTTGAGAAAGAATATTTAATGACTGAAGCAAAGTAAGATTATCTTGCAAATATGGATTATCAAGGGCTATGCAGAGTTTCATCGCCTATCCCTTGCCAAATCATCTGCTCTACTTTGCACATTTATAGAATCTATACTTACTCTTCCAGCTCTGTATGCTTTGCTTAGTGTATCAAGCACACCATTTATGAATCTAGGTGCATTATCCTCGCCTCCATAGAGTTTGCCAAGCTCAACTGCTTCATTTATCACTACAGGCGTATCTGTTTGTGTATATAAAATCTCATAAGCTCCGAGTCTTAACATAGCGCGCTCCATTCCACCAAGTCGTGAAAAATCCCATTCATTCAAATAAGGTGCAATCACTCTATCAATCTCGTCTAAATGCCCTATTACACCCTGCAAAAGTGAAAAAGCAAAATCTTGTTGTTTATTTTTAATCTTTTTTTCCTCAAGCATACTTCGAGCAATCTGTGTAATATTTTCATTCCCTAAATCATAGGCATAAAGCATACCAATAACTGCTTCTCTTGCTTGTGTGCGTGTCGCCATAGATTTTCTTAAGCTCCAATTTTACGATAGAGGTTGATAATCTCAATAAGTCCTGCCATTGCTTCAAAACCTTTATTTCCAGCCTTTGTCCCTGCTCTCTCAATAGCTTGTTCAATACTATCAGTAGTCAAAACACCAAAAGTTACAGGCGCACCATATTTAAGCGTAACATTTGCGATACCCTTTGTCGCCTCTGCACTCACATAATCAAAATGTGGTGTAGAACCTCGTATTATTGCACCCAAACAACAAATGCCATCATACTCACCCTGTGATAGAATCTTCTGTAATGCAAAAGGTATTTCATACGCGCCAGGTACAAGCACCAAATCAAGCAATTCATCGCGTCCGCCGTGTCGCAAAAAGCAATCTTTTGCTCCCTCTACCAATCTATCAGTGATAAGATGATTAAAGCGAGAGCTAATAATTGCAATTTTTTCATCACCCATAAGTTGTAATTTACCCTCAATAACATTCATTGTCTGCTCCTTAGTAGATTTAAAATCATTTATGATTTGCTTAGATTCTCAATATCTTGTAACTGCCTTATAAGCGAGATAAGTGTATTTGTCTGCACCATATTTGGTCCATCACTTAAAGCTTCCTTTGGATTTAAATGTGTCTCCATAAAAAATCCATCTACACCCACAGCAGCAGCAGCTTTAGCAAGATATGGCACAAATGAGCTATCACCTCCACTCTTACCTCCTGCAGCACCAGGCATTTGCACACTATGAGTTGCATCAAAAATCACGGGTGCAAAAGCTCTCATTATCACAAGTGAGCGCATATCTACGACAAGATTCCCATAACCAAAGGTGCTTCCTCGCTCTGTAAGCCATATACCATATTTTTGGGATTGCTCATATGTAGCCTCTGTGCCTCCACGCGTTTTGATTGCCTTTAAAACACTATGTTTCATATCAGCTGGATTCATAAATTGCCCTTTTTTGATATTCACAATGCGCTCTGTTTTTGCTACTTCAACAATCAAATCAGTTTGACGACACAAAAATGCAGGGATTTGTATTACATCCACTACCTTTGCAATATGTTTTGCTTGATAGCTTTCGTGTATATCAGTAATAATCTTATATCCAAATTGTTTTTTAATTTCCGAGAGTAATTCAAGTCCTTTTTCCAATCCAGGTCCGCGATAACTATCAAGGCTTGTGCGATTTGCTTTATCAAAACTTGCCTTAAAATAAAAATCAATGTGAGGGTTATCTGCTAAAGGCTTGAGTGCTTGTGCTACCGCACTTAGGGCTTCATAACTTTCAATGACACAAGGTCCGCTCATCAAAATCATTTTTTCTCCTTTATGATTTAATTTTATTAATTGGCTTAAATTCTCGCTTTATCATATTATAATTAAGAATCTCTCCTGTTTCAATAATATAATACCAACCATAGACATTAAGCTCTCCCCTATCAAACATTTCTTCCACAAATGGATAAGTCATTAGATTCTCAAGCTGATGCTCGACATTCATCTGTTCCATAAGCCAAGTGCGTTTTGCCTTTGAACTCGGCTTTAGTTCATCTACTTTTTGCTTAACTGGATCTAAAAGCTCTATCCATTTTTTTACATATGGTGCGTTATCAAGCTTTTGTGAATCCTCATAAATCGCAGAACAAGCCCCACAGTCGCTATGTCCGCAAATAATGACATTTTTAATATTTAAAATACTTAGTGCATACTCAATTGCTGAAGTCGTTGCCAAATATCCTCCACGTATGCCTTTATCTTTCCCCAAATAAGGTGGGACAAGATTCCCCATATTGCGTATGACAAATAAATCACCCGGTAATGTATTTGTAATGAGATTTGGCACAACACGAGAATCTGTGCAAGTAATCAGCAATGTATGCGGTTCTTGCTTTTTTTTAAGGCTTTCATATAATTCTTTATGTTCATTAAAGTCTTCTTCGCGAAACTTGATTGCCCCTTCAAATAATTCCTTCATAGGTTTTATACCCCTTAAATCTTAGCTTTGCAACTTAGTTGATTCTATAATCTATAACAAGTTAAATATACTAAGATATTATATCAAACTAAAATAATGACAAGATATAAATAAAAGATTTATCTATTTTAAGGAGTAAAAATTGGGAGAATTGCTCGGTAGTATTATTAATATGATTATAGAAATTGTAGGCACTTTAGGCTATGTAGGCATATTTATAATGATGTTTTTAGAATCTAGCTTTTTCCCCTTTCCCTCTGAAGTTGTAATGATACCTGCTGGATATTTAGTTTTTAAGGGTGAAATGAATGCCATTATTGCTGTGCTTTGTGGGATAGGTGGCTCGCTTGCTGGGGCTTTATTTAATTATTATCTTGCATTAAAACTAGGAAGAGAATTTCTTATCCGCTATGGTAAATATGTCTTTTTTACAGAAGAAACAATGCAAAAAGTAGAGACGTTTTTCATTAAACACGGACCAATCAGCACCTTTGTGGGAAGGCTCATTACAATAGTAAGGCAATATATCTCCCTTCCTGCTGGGCTTGCTAGAATGAATCTCACCAAATTTTGTATATATACTTCCCTTGGCGCAGGGATTTGGGTTGTTATTCTCACATTTATAGGCTATTATGCAGGAGCAATTTTCACACAAATGGATATAGATTCTATTATTCACGCTTTTACTTCTATCTCACTGACAGAGGAAGAAATAGAGCTTAAAAATATTGTCAAACAAGCAGGGCTATACACATTAGGCTTTGTAATTATATGTGTTATAGCCTATGTAGGCTATTGGCGCATAAAAACAAAAAAGAGGTAGGACTAGCTATGCAACAAATAGACACGATACTAAAACGACAAAACCATAGGAATATATTATGAATACCCCTAATCCTCTTTCACAAAATAAAGCCAAAGATTCAGAATCTCGTATATTAGAACCTCAAACACAATGTGCTATCCCTATCCTCACTATTGCGGGGAGTGATTGCAGTGGTGGAGCTGGGATTCAAGCGGATTTAAAGACATTTAGTGCGCATAAACTCTTTGGTATGAGCGTGATTTTAAGTGTGGTAGCTGAAAATACCTCACGGGTGATTTCTAGCTATGATGTGCCTATTAGTGCTATTAATGAGCAGATAGAAGCAGTTTTTGAGGATATTCCGCCCTGTGCTACAAAGATAGGAATGCTTGGCTCAAGTGCTATTATAGACTGCATCGCAAATAATCTACGCTTTTATAAGCCACAAAATATCGTGCTTGACCCTGTAATGTTTGCTAAAAATGGCTTTCCTCTTATGCCTCAAAAAATCCGCAATCATTTTAAGCAAAAGATTCTATCTTTATGTGATGTGCTAACACCAAATATCCCAGAAGCACAAGAGCTTTGCGGATTTGATATACATAATATACAAGATATGAAAAAAGCAGCTCAATGCTTGTATAATATGGGAGCAAAAGCTATTTTGCTCAAAGGCGGACATAGCAAAGAGAATGCTGATGATATTTTTTATAATGGGAAAGACTTCCATATCTTACCATCGCCTAAAATCAACACCAAAAATACACACGGCACAGGTTGCACGCTAAGCTCAGCTATTGCTTGTAATCTTGCTCTAGGCTTTGATAGCCTAAGCGCGATACAAAGGGCAAAAGAATATGTCTTTAATGCAATTTTATATTCTCTCAATCTTGGCAAAGGCAATGGTCCGACAAACCATTTTTATAAGTAGATATTTGCAAAATAAAGATAAGAGGCTCAATAGTGATAATCCTCATATTTCTTGTGAAATACGACATAGAGAATCTTTGCCTTAAAAAATCATATCACTTCTTTTATTTGCTCACTGCCTTGTTTGAGTGGATATATAATAAATCCTCGCACATATTTGTTTTTATTATAAAAAGTATCCAAAAAGTGCATATAGCCCCTTACTTGCTCTTCTTGTTCTTCTTGATGTCCTGTGCTACTTTTATAATCAAGCACAAAGCACTCTCTCTCATCATACACAAGCGTATCTATACGATAAAGACAAGATTCTATAATATAACTCACCTCGCATAAAACCTCTTTACCCATAAGAAGCGCAGTAAAAAGCGGATTTTGCATACAATTAAACGCATATGCAAGCACCTGTGTAATACTCTCGTGAGTTAAAGCAAAACCATAACGATTAAGCACGATATGATATATATTGTCTCTGCTCATACCATAGCCTAAGTGCATTTCAAACACGCTATGCAAAGCCGTTCCAAAGATAACATTATGCCACTTATCACTCTCAAAGATTCTATATTTTTGCTCTTTTTCTTGTCTAATAAATGCACTCTGACGCCCAAAATATTGCAATGACTGAAGCACATTAATTGGTTTTTGACTTGTTGAGATTTCTTGTTGATTTATGGAGCTAAGCTGTGGCAAATCATCACATACCGATTCTAATTCAAGTTTTGCAAAACTTGAATTATTTTTTTGCGAATCTTGCTTTGTGGATTTGCTTTTTCTTGGTGCAATACTTAAGCCATATTTTGCACGAGTAAAAGCCACATAGAGCACATTAATAGATTCTTGTTCTACACGTTTGCGATATGCTTCCAATGCTTCTTTATACTCACAATCAAAACTTTCACGCGCCGTATGCTTATAATATATACGCCCCATTTTTAACCCATCATAGGCATACACAAACTTATCTGTATCATTTTGTGGATCACTCATTTTATCACATACAATCACATATTCAAACTCTAAGCCCTTAGATTTATGAATCGTCATAATTTTTACACCCTTATTGCTTTGTGTGGGGGCATCACATTGAATCTTAGATTCTATTTCAAGCAATTCATCAATACTCACATATTCACAGCTAAGCTCCAAAAAGCGCATAGTCGTGCTATTAGCAATATTAAATCCTTCAATCAAAGCAAGCACAATTTGAGAAGGACGCACAGAGGTAAGCAAGGCTAATGGGGCAAGTTGCTCTATTGCATCAGCAGAATCCATATATGCCTTGCCTTGCAATTTACATATTTGTTTTTCATAAAGCTTGAGCGCATTATTCACCTCTCGCAAAGTCCCTACAGACTCTAAAGGATTCTCTATTATTTTGGCTTTAGCACGTAGTAGGTTGATGTATTGAAGTGCATTAAGAATAAGTCTCACCTCTTTTTTAGCAAAAAGCGACATACTGCTTTGTGTTACGATGTTAATATGTGGATTTTGCGCATTAATATAATCTTTTAAATAAACAGCATCTTTGTTTTGAAATACTAAAATTGCGATATTATCTTCATCTGCACCTTTTTGTAATAAAGCTTGAAGCTCCGTATAAACCTGCTCTTGCAAAGATTGAGAATCTTCTGCACTTTCAAGCACACGCACATATCCACCCTGTATATCATCATTAGGGCATTGGCTAGGGACATAAGCAGGATAGCATTTCTCAAATACACGATTATTGAAATCAATCACACGTGGCTTTGAGCGGAAATTATAAGGGAGATTCTCTTTTTCTAAATCTATAGTGGCTTCTTCAAATACCCCTGTGAAGCTCCCTCTAAACATATAAATGCTCTGTTTCTCATCACCTACAACAAAAAGGCTTTTTTCATCAATATTCTTGCGCGAATCGCCAGATTTAATCTCATCAATAATTGGTTTAAGTATTTGATATTGTGTAATACTTGTATCTTGAAACTCATCAAGCAAAATATGGGTGATTTTATCATCAAGTCGAAAGTAGAAAAATTCACGATCAATATTGCGTATCAAAAGCTCGTGATTTTTAAGCATTATGTCATTATAACTCAAATAATTTTCAAGCCGAGATTGTTGCTGCCTAAATCTATCAAAACGCAAAAGATACCCGCGGATTAAATGAAGTACATCTTGCTCTTTTTTCACAAAATATATTTTAAGAAGACCTAAAATCTCCTCACGCACAGTGTCAAATGCACTTAAATCATAGTTGGCAAAAAAAGTATGCTCTCTCCATTGCAAAATGTAAGTAGGGCTTTTTATAAGCTCTTTCGCACTTGTTTTTAAAAAACCTTTTTTTAATGTTTTATGTCCTTTCTCAACAGACTGGATATATTCATTAATGCGTTCCATTCTCATTCTAATCTCATCATCAATCTCTTCAAAACTAAGACTAATAGGCTGTAAACCATCTTCTAGTGCGTTCTTAATATCCTGCGTGGGAAATTTTGAAAGGAGGTGCAAAAAGTCTAAAAAGCTAGAAACATTCATTTTGTGCTTAAAACAAAATTGTGTGAGATTATCGATTTCATCTGTATTCAAAGAGTGCAAAAAGGCTTCATTTATCGCATAGGAATCTATAGTTCCTACTTCAAAAAATGCCGATACTCCAACATACCAACAAAATTTTTTCAAAATTGTGTGGAAAAATGAATCAATAGTTGTAATGCGTGGATTGCTTTGCATAAAGTTTGCATAGATTTTCTCAATATTTTGACTAAGCACTTGATGACTTAATCCTTTTTTTTCGTGTAAATCTTTATAGATGATATTATTTTGGTAGGTATTATCAGCAAGACATATTTTTAAAGTATGCAAATGGTCGTGGATTCTATGGCGCATTTCATTTGAAGCTTTTCGAGTAAAGGTAAGTGTAAGAATTTGATGCGGATTTGCACCACAAAAAAGTAGATATATAAAACGCAAGGCAAGAGAAAAGGTTTTGCCACTCCCTGCTGAAGCCTTGAGGGCTAAAAATTGCGCCTGTTTATGTGTTGCCACTTATATCCTTTAAATATATATTTTAAGTGTATTATACCTTAAATAGTTAAAAGCTTAAAAACAATATTTTTTAGCAAAATACAAACCTTGACTATACTTTACTAAACTTTTATGATACAATAACACTTAAATTTATCATTTATACTTATTTTTTAAAGGAGCTATAAAATGTCAAAAAGTCTTTACGACACACTTGAAATTAGCGAAAATGCTTCAAATGAGGAGATTAAAAAAGCCTATCGCAAACTTGCACGCAAATACCACCCAGATATCAACAAAGACCCTGGAGCAGAAGAAAAATTTAAAGAAGTCAATGCCGCTTACGAAGTGCTAAGCGATGAAAACAAAAAGGCACAATATGACCGCTTTGGTGATTCAATGTTTGGCGGACAGAATTTTCACGACTTCTCCCGCTCACAGGGAAGCAATGTGAATCTTGATGATTTACTCTCTTCGCTCTTTGGTCAAGGTGGATTTGGCACAGGAAATGGAAGTAGATTCCACTTTGGTGGTTTTGGTGGGGGCAATGCTGGTTTTGATTTTAATGATTTTAATGCACCAAATCTTGATATTGAAGATAGTATTCAGATTCCATTTGAAAGTGCAGCACTTGGTGGAAGCTATCACTATAATGGAAGAAATGGGGGTTTTAATATCAAAATACCCGTTGGCATCAAAAATGGTGAGACAATCCGCCTTAAAGGTAAAGGAAACTCACATAATGGACGCAGTGGTGATTTGCTCCTTAAGGTGCAAATTGCCTCATCACAAGAATATGAACGCAATGGAGATGATTTGTCTAAAAGCTTTGATATTCCACTCAAAACTGCGCTTTTTGGAGGAAAAGTTACCCTTTCTACACTCTATGGTGATGTAACACTCACTATTCCCACAAATACCAAAAATAACCAAAGATTCCGCATTAAAGGCAAAGGTATTAAAAATCGCAAAACAAATATTATAGGCGATCTCTATGTCAAGGCAAACATTATCTTACCTCATACAGACAGCTTAAGTCAGGAACTACAAACAATGCTTAAAGAACAGCTTGTGTAATTAAAGGAGTGCCTATGTATAGTTATGATGAACCCGTTTATCTTATTAGTGTTGTAGCAAAGATTCTAGAAATCCACCCTCAAACTCTACGACAATACGAAAAAGAGGGGCTTATCCAACCCGGACGCACCGATGGGAAAATGCGCCTATATTCACAACGTGATATAGATAAAATCAAAACAATTTTGAAGCTCACACGTGATATGGGTGTGAATCTTGCAGGAGTAGATATTATCCTGCGCCTTAAAGAAAAACTTGATGAGCTTGATAAAATGACTGGTGATTTGCGTGAAGATTTGGCAAAACATCAAGGTAAAAACAATATTTTGCAGACACAGCAAAGCTCTTATGAGATTATCGTATTTCAAAAAAAATAAAGTTATCTCTTGTTTAATTTAGCCCAACTACTCCGCCCCACCACACTAGAGGATTTTATTGCCCAAGAGCATATTCTCTCACCCAAAAGTCCTCTTTTTAAAATGTTAAAAAATAATGCTATTACGCATTGTTTCTTCTATGGACCTCCCGGTGTAGGCAAAACAACACTCGCACAACTCATCGCAGAGGAGCTAAAAAAGCCATTTGCCACATATAATGCTACAAGTTTTAAAATCGAAGAACTACGTCAATTCATTAAGGGTTATGAAGGGAGCTTATATCAACCACTTGTTTTTATTGATGAAGTTCATCGCTTAAATCGCACACAGCAAGAAGTGCTTTTACCAATTATGGAATCTTATAGCGCAATTATTTTTGGGGCAAGCACTTATAATCCATTTGCCTCCCTGACAAATGCGATTCGCTCACGAAGCTTTCTCTTTGAGCTTAAGCCTCTTTGCTTCACTGATTTAGATTCTATTCTTACGCGTGGCATACAATATGTGAAAAATCACTTTCACAAAAATATTCATATTACACAAGAAGCAAGAGAGTATCTTATCCAATCTAGTGCAGGAGACGCTCGTGCATTACTCAACCTCCTTGATGCAACATTAAGCACGGGTGAAAATCATATCACTCTTGAATCTTTACAATCCTTACGCCCCTTTGCCCTGCACGATGGTGCAAGCGAGGCAGAGAGCCATTATAGCCTTATTAGCGCATTGATTAAATCTATCCGAGGAAGTGATGTGCAAGCAAGTATTTATTATTTAGCTCGACTTATCGCTGGGAATGAAAATCCCGAGTTTATCGCACGGCGACTTGTAATCTTGGCAAGCGAAGATATTGGTAATGCAAATCCAAATGCACTCAATCTTGCCACAAGCACTATGCTTGCTGTAAGCAAGATTGGTTATCCCGAATCACGCATTATCCTCTCTCAATGTGTCATTTATCTTGCCTCATCACCAAAAAGCAATACGGCTTATAATGCAATCAATAAGGCTTTAGATTCAATTAAAAATGGCGTGGTGCTTGAAGTGCCAGAACATATTATGCCTTATTCTACACATTATCTCTATCCACATAATTTTGGAGGCTATGTAGAGCAGAACTATCTCCCACAAAGCCACGATGCAGAAGATTTACATTTTGTAGAATCTACCACAAAAGGTTTTGAAAAAACACTCAATGAATGGCTTTCAAAAATCAAACAAGAACCAAAAGATGAGCATAATAATGAATAGTCGCCTTTGTATAATACCCCTATTCTTTCTCTTTTGCATTTCAAGAGGATATGGGGTGGGAATTGATGTGAATCCTGATAAACGCGGTTGGCATATTGAACTCAAAAGAATTGCCACAAATATTAGCTCCACCTCAATACAAGGACAAAATGAATATGCAGATTTTTCGGATAGTCGCATTAGCGGAGATTCTCAATTTATCGCTCAAGGACATTTTGATTTGGGGCTTGATTTTTATGCACCCCGCTATGTAATATTTAACTCTTCTCTTGCAGAATATGGGCGCACTATCCTTAATGTTGATAATAAACGCATTGATAACACTACACTTGATAGAATCCTCCTATCCACAGACTATACACATAGAATCTGGTATGTCCCCACATTTGCAGGAGGCTTCGAAATAGGTCCTTTTGTTAAGGGAAGTTATCAGAGTGGATTTGAAAATAAACGACAAATTACACGCTTAAATGCTGGTATGAAAATCTTTGATGGAGTTTATCTTAAAGATTTACATCTCAATATTTTTACTGAAAAAGATTTTGCTCGAAGCACCGCAGCTGAAAACTATGGCTGGGAGGGTAGTGTCAAATTAGAGTATAAATTTAATGCGCATTCAAAATTTTACTACTACACAAACTTTCGTTACTATCTATATAGCTCTGCACCTGAAACTTATAACCCTCTCTATCAACTTGAAATGGAAATACGACTTGATACAAAATTTTATAAAAAACTTGCTATTGCACCCTTTGTTAAGTATTATGCCTTGCAAGGGCGACACATTAGAGAAAAAGGAGATAATCTCTTTATCGGTCTCTCCCTCTCTTTTGGGTATATATTCCTTGATGCAACAAAAAAATCAGAGCTAATGCCTCTTTAAAAAGCTAAAATTTAAGAAAATATCACCTCTCTCAACAATAGATTCTAAAAATAAACCTATACAAAGAGAAATTTTAGAATCTATACAAAATTCAGATAAAAAACTAGCGTATTTTTCACATTATGCTACAATACTTAACTTTATTTATCTACTTTCTCAACTTCAAATTAATTTTAAGAGGATATGGTTTTAGATGGGGTTGCTTATCGCTTATTTTTTATTTGCAATTAGTGTTTCTTTTATTTGTTCAATTTTAGAAGCAGTGCTTTTTTCCGTAACACCACCTTTTATGGAGAGCCACTCTAAGATTCACCCAAAAAATGGTAAGATTCTACAATTTCTTAAAGCCAATATTGATAATGCTATTGGAGCAATTCTCATTGTGAATCTTTTTGCAAATACCGTAGGTGCAGCAGGCGTAGGCGTGCAAGCAATTAGAGTATTTGGTGAAGCGTGGGAAGGCATAGTAGCCTTTGTGATGACAATAAGCATTTTGTATATTTCCGAAATTGTGCCTAAGACCATTGGAGCAATTTATTGGAAAACACTTATTTTTCCCGCGTGCTATATAATATTAGCTTTATATTGGATTACTTTTCCTTTGGTATATATTTCACGCGCTATTACACAATCAATCAAAAATAAATCTGTAAATCAAATGAGTCGCGATGAAGTATTGGCTGTAATGGAGTTGGGGGAACAAAGTGGCTCGATTAATGAGCTAGAAGGTGATATTTTGGAACATTTAATCGCACAAAAATCCTTAAATGTCAAAGACATTATGACACCAAAAGAACAAATTTTTGCACTTGATCAAGAAATGACAATCAAAGAAGCTATCAAAGTTACAAACAAACATGAATACTCACGCATTCCGCTTTACTCAAATACACTCGATAATATTTGCTTGGTTGCATATCGCAAAAATATCTTACGAGCAATGCTTGACAAAAAAAAGAAAAAACCACTCAAAGATTTCGCAAAACAAATTTCACGAGTAGATGAGAATCTTAATCTACTTGACCTTTTAGAGAAATTCATCAGTAAAAAAGAACATTTATTCGTGGTCATAAATAAAAAAGAACAACTTGTGGGAATTGTAAGCCTTGATGATGTAATACACGCCACTCTTAGTGTGGGTGATATCCAAACTAAAAGCACACAAAACAAATAGGAGAGATTATGGGATTGCTTATTTTATACTGCACAATAGCCATTATTGTATGTTTTGTATGCTCAATTATGGAATCTGTTTTTCTCTCTATCACACCCTCATATGTTGCAAGCTATGAAAAAACAAATCCCACTATTGGGGGATATTTAAGATATTTAAAAAATAATGTAGATGATGCAGAAGGAGCAATTTTAGTGCTTAATACTTTTGGCGTTACAGCCACATCTACAGGTGTTGGTATTGAAATAGCACATATCTTTGGCTTAGAATGGCAAACTTTTGGAGTGGTGCTTCTTACACTTGTGCTGATTTATGTATGTGAAATATTTCCTAAAACCTTAGGAGCAACTTATTGGAAAAATTTTGCACCTATTGTTACATTAAGCATTCACTATCTTCTCAAAGTTACTTTTCCATTTGTGTGGATCGCAAAGATTATCACGCGTTTTATCAAACCACAAACAAACAGCAATGCTATAAGTCGCGAAGAAATCCTTGCAGCAAGTCAAATTGGCTACAAAGAAGGCTCAATCAGTGCGCGTGAAGAAAGCATTATTGAGAATCTTCTTGAACTCAAAAAATACCAAGCTATTGATATTTTAACACCTCGTAGTGTAGTTTTTACACTTCCACACGATGCAGAAATTAAAGAGGTATTAGAGATTGAGGGCATTTACCATCACACACTTATCCCTATCTATGAAGAAACGCTTGACAATATCATCGGCATTGTATCTGCACAGCATATTTTAGAAGAAGGTGTCAAAAAAGAAAAAAATAAAAAACTCATAGAGATTATGCTACCCGTGCATCTTATCCCCCCTAATCTCTCGGTTTTGAGTCTTCTCAATCTCTTTACTCACGGGCAAGATAAACTTTTTATTGTGCAGGATACTTATGGACAATTTGTTGGTATTGTAACATTAGAAGATGTGATTGAGACACTTTTAGGCGAAGAAATTATTGATGAATTTGATACAACTGCGGATATGCAAAAACTTGCGAGAGATAAAATCAAAGGCTATCGCTTAAAATATATTACTCACCTTAAACAAGGTGAGTAAATTTGTATTTTCAATTATCACCCACAATCTTTGCTTTAATCTTACCTTTACCAATAAATGCTATAATATTCTTAGCTTTTAATACAATTTAATAAAAACTTGATAACATTTTTTATTCTCCCATAAAGGTTCTCTATGCTCTTTAGTTCTTTTGCATTTATCTTTGCTTTTTTGCCTTGTGTTTGGATTATTTTTCATATACTCAAATACATAAGCATAAAACAAGATT
>NZ_JRMQ02000048.1 GCF_000762845.2 Helicobacter japonicus
TTTTACCATACTCCAAGAATTGGAGATGAAGTGATTGTTTCTTTCTTTGATGAGGATATAGATAAGCCTTATGTGAGTGGAAGTCTCTATAACCAAAGTAATCCTACCTTACCCTCTTTACCCTTAGCTTCTCATCAAACAAGTTTAAGCGCAAGAACCCTTAATGAAGAGAGTGAGAGCATAGAGGAAGGATTAAATGAAATTACACTCTCCAATCTCAAAGATAAAGAACACATCTATCTCCAAGCACAAAGAGATTATGAAGAACTCATTAAGCATAACTTCACTCAAACCATACAAAACAATAAAGAATCTCAAGTAGAGGGAGCTTATAATGAAAGGATTAAAAAGATTCATACTCAAACCATAGACTTAGCAAAGATTGTAAGTATTGGAGGAGAATATAATACCAATGTAGCTTTATCTAAAGATACCATTGTAGGATTAAGCCATACTCTCAACATAGGAGCAAGCAATAAACTAAGAGTAGCAAAGGATAGCAGTGAATATGTAGGAGAGGATAAGGAAGTAGAGATACAAGGAAATCTCAATACAAGTATAGAACAAGATGAGAGTAGGAAT
>NZ_JRMQ02000005.1 GCF_000762845.2 Helicobacter japonicus
CTTTTATTGTAATTGTATTTATAATATTGAAGAGAAAAAAAGCCTAATTGGTTCACTTTCATAGTGAATTTATAAGGATTAAATTTTAAAGCTATAGGGTTAAATGCGTATATCTTAAATCTCAAATTAAAGAAGTTCTATTTTGTTTTTACTCTTCTTTGCAAATTTCTCCACGAAAAATTGCTTGAATTGTTTTTATTCCTACAAATATGATAATACAGGTTGTGAGTATAAGAGAAAAGAAACCTAAGAAATAATATAGCAAGATAGAGGTTTTTTCATATGCTACAAGGAGTGCTAATGTGAGGGCAGCAAAGGGAAAGGTAAATGCCCACCACGAGATAAAAAATTTAATTTTATAGAAGCTTTTTGCAAGGGCAAAGAGAATAAGGGCAAAAATGATGGCGATATTTAGAAGAATTTCAGCAAATAAATCAAATTCTCCATTGTTGATTCTAAGATAGCCTAGCATTGCAACAGCAGGAGGGGCAATAAAAATAGCAAGTGTGGGGAGAAATTTTTGGGCTAACATTCCGTGAAAAATAATGCGATTAAATAAAATTGCCGTAAGGATAATCCAAAAAAAGATTCCTAAAGAAAAGAAAAACATCAAGAGAGTGTGATTGGCAAATCCTACCCCAGCCGTTGTTACAAGAAGGTTTCCAACAACGGGAATAAACCAAGCAGGATTAGAATGCGCAAATTCTATATCTTTGTTGAGCCAATAAGTAATGGCATAAAGGGCGATGAAGATTTGGAATCCTGCAGCGAGGAAAAAAAGTGTGCGAGAAAGAGGGGCAATGTTGTGAAATATATTTGAAAGAAGTAAAGCCGACATAGAGATTGTAGCAAAAAAATTGAGTTTTACAGGGTGAGTAA
Source organism: Helicobacter japonicus (assembly GCF_000762845.2). Lineage (GTDB taxonomy): Bacteria > Campylobacterota > Campylobacteria > Campylobacterales > Helicobacteraceae > Helicobacter_C > Helicobacter_C japonicus. Next base: position 880 of record NZ_JRMQ02000005.1, read on the forward strand.
ATTCACTCAAAATGGCTCGTGGATATTTCAAAAATTTAAGCATATAAAAGCAAAAAATAATCAATGAAAGAGCTGAAACAATGACACAAAGAATCTGAAATAAAATAGGTGGAAAAGAAAGCACTTCAATAGCTTTTTTATAGTCTAGCGCAAGTCCTCCAAGCCCCATTGTAATAGCAAACATCATCACAGGAAAATATTGCAAACGAGATGGTTTAGTCTCTTCCATAACAACCCTCCTTATGGTTTGTAAGCATTAGAATCTATTTGTAAAATGTTAATTATACTTATTATTTACAATTATTGCTTAAATACAAAGATATTTTTGGCACAAAGTTATGAGGTTTTTAATTGTTGATTCTTGTGTTTATAGGATTTTATTTTGAAAATACATTTGCATTGCATCAATCTCATCAAGTAAAAAACCAGCTTGAAGGCGTGCTTGAATATTTAATGTTTTGGGAGTGTGATAAAAAGTGCGAAAATGTTGCAAAGTCGCCAAAAAATTTTGTGTTGTAGGGGAAGCACAGCTATATTTCCACCATTTATCACCCTTTTTTACATGTGAAATTTCATCACGCAAAATAATTGCCAACGCTTCAAGGAGTTGTGGTGTGGTTGTATGCTCAAATTCTTGCACCTTATGAACAATAAATGGATTGGAATCAAGCCCATTTGCTTCTAATCCTCGATGAAGCAAAGCCATTCTATCGCTTAAGTGAGAAGTTGCCTTTTGTGCATCAAAAAGTTGGCTATGCACCGGAAAGTTGCCATATTCATAACCTAATCCATTGAGGCACTCGCGCAGCAGGCGGAAGTGTAGTTCCTCCTCAAGTGCCACTATAAGCCAATCATAATAATAAGATGGCGGTAATCCTCTAAAGCGATACATTGCATCGAGGGCTAAATCAATCGCGCTATACTCGATATGCACAATAGAATGTAGGACTTTAGCGAGGCTTTGCTCACTCTTAATGTGCTTTGGTCGGCGGATTTTTGTGGGGTGAGTAATGGTGCAAAATCCTGCATAAGATGGATTTTGAAGCGGATAGATGGGGACATTTTTATCATTTAAAAATTCAAGGTTAGATTCTAAAATTTGAGAATTTAACTCTTTGGTAGGTTTTGTGGCACTATGAGAATCTAAAATATGATGTTTTGAAATATGGGTAGATTCTAACATTTGATGAGATTCTAAAATACTCGCGGATTCTAAAGTATCTTTGTAGCGCGTGGCAAATGCGTTTAATCGTGCGCATTTTTGTTCTGGTGTGCTGGCATTGAGTGTGTCAAAAAGCATATCAAAAAACATTTATGCCCTTTCTAGTGTGTATGTAAAAAATGATTGAAGTGAGGCTCACAAGCACGGCAAGGGAGATGATAAGAATCTGCCAACCAAATTCTTCAAAAATAAAAGATGAAAGATAAGAGCCAAGTGCGCCGCCTGTATAGTAGAAGCTCAAATACAAGCCACTTAATACGCCTTTGTGTTGTGTGCTCAGGGAGCTATTAAGTGCATTAAGCACGGAATGTGCGATAAAAGAACCAAAGCACATTACAAACATTCCCACATATACCCACGCAATAGAATCTATCAAAAATACGCACAACCCGAACGAAAATACATTAAGGCTTATAAAAATTGTTTTTTCTTTGCCACCCCATAACCTCGTGATATGACTAGCTAAAAGTGAGACGACAATCCCCACACTATACCCTAGATAGAGTCGCCCAATCTCGTTTTGACTGATATGTGGGAAAATATCCCTCGCGTGAAAAGGAAGCGTGTTAAGTGCAGCTTGAAAGCTAAAAAACATTACAAAAACACTGCCTAAGATAATAAGCGAGGTTGTGTTGGTGAGAAAAGGAAGCATTTGTTTGAAAGAGATTTTTGAAAGAATCTGTTGTGTTGTGCCAATCCAAATTAATGTAAAAAAACCTCCCAAAATCAAAGATATACCAAGAATGATAAAGCATATTTGCCACGAAAATATTTCTGTGAGATATGCCCCGCCCATTCTGCCAACTAAGCCCCCAGCAATCGTAGAGGCGATGTAAATACTGACATTAAATTGCAAGGAGAAGCTTTGTAAGCGTGTGAGAATGGTTAAAAGGGTCGTAAGAATCGCCGGAAAAAAGAGAGATTGTATAAAACGCAGATATAAAAAAAGCTGCAAATTATCGCACCAAGCAAGGAGAATTTGAAAACCTCCTGCAACAAGCAAAGAAAATGCAAGAATTATTTTAGGCTGATTGTTTTCTAAGAAATATCCATAAAAAAGTGGTGCAAATGCCATAGGCAAAAGTGTAATGGAGATAATTGCTGAAGCACTTTGTGTGGAGGTATGAAATTCTTGTGCCAAAAGAGGCAAAAGCGGTTGCGGGATATAAACACTTGAAAGCGTTGCGATTGCTATATAAACAATGCTAATTATCGCTTTTGCGCCCATTTTTATACTTTAAAATTTACTTATGCTCGAGCACCTCAAAAGCAGGGAGGATTTTTCCCTCAAGAAGCTCCAAACTTGCTCCACCTCCTGTAGAGATAAAGCTCATATTATCACGTTCTCCTGCTTTATCTATTGCATCAGCAGTATCCCCACCACCTATGAGACTAAAGGCATAGGTATCACTCACAGCGTGAGCTAGATTAAATGTTCCACGCGAGAAAGCTTGTATTTCATAAATACCGAGCGGACCATTCCAAATAATTGTTTGAGAATCTCGCACCACCTCACTAAAGAGCTTGCTTGTCGCAGGTCCCATATCTACTGCCATAAAGCCCTCTGGAATATCTTGTGCGGGAGTAATCTTAATATTGCGATGTTCTTTTATATCATCGGTGCTTACCACATCTACGGGAAGATAGATTTTGACCTTTCCTTCCCTTGCTTTATCAAGTATTTTTCGTGCATCACCTACTAAATCATCTTCCACGAGAGATTTTTGCATATCAAAGCCTCGTGCTTTAAGAAAAGTATTGCTCATCGCACCACCTATAATAATTTTATCCACAACATTAAGGATATTATGCAAAAGAGCAAGTTTTGAGCTAACTTTACTTCCACCAACGATAAGCAACACAGGTTTGAGCGGATTTGCCATAGCTTTAGCAAATGAATCTATTTCTTTTTTAAGGAGCAGTCCTGCTACTCGCTCTTTAGCATATTTGGCAATACCACAAGTGCTTGAATGAGCACGGTGACTTGTCCCAAAGGCATCATTGACATATATATCACAGAGTGAAGCGAGTTTAGCAGAGAGTTCATCATCATTTTTTTCTTCTCCCTCATAGAATCTGATATTTTCAAGTAAAATTACACTGCCACTCTCACTTTGTTGTTGTAAAGATTCTACATTTTCTATGCTCTCTGCAAAAGCTATATCTCGCCCCAAAAGGCGTTCTACACGTTTAAGCACGTGTTTAAGCGAAAATTCCGCACTTCTTCCTTTAGGGCGTCCCAAATGGCTTACAAGGACAATATTTTGCGCGTGATTATCAATGCAGTAGTTGATAGTTGGCAGTGCCTCACGGATACGTGTGTCATCTGAAATATCAAAATCCTCATCCATTGGTACATTAAAATCCACACGAATAAGCACTCTTTTATCTTTTATTTCAATATCTCGCACACTTTTTGTATTTTTCATAAGTTCAATGCCTGTTTCTTTCATTAAACTGCTCCTTGAGAAAGTTTTATGCTATTTTAGCAGTTTAAATATTAAACTCTACTGCAAGCAGTTCAAGAATCTCATAGATATTGTCAATTTTACCGCCCATAATTATGCAAAAGCCTTTTAGTCCATAATCCTTTGCAAACACAATAGGTCTGCCATCATCAATTTCATTTTGAATCTGTAAAGTTTTTATCTCATAAAGCGAATCTCTATAATCTAAAGATTCTAATAGTGGCATATAGCGTCTGCAATCAGCCAACATAAGTGGAAAATTGCTTTTTGCCTTCTGCTTAAAAGCATTGAGTGTTGCATAAGGGTTATAAGATTCTATGGCATTAGAATCTTGCCAAGCAAAATGCGGTGTATATCGCACGTGGCTTAGAGTATAGCATTGCTTTGGTGGGTAGGGCATAAGAGAGAAAAATGCTCCGTCCATAATTGTTATAGCCATATTTTTAAGGGCAGGAGGTATATTTACCAAAGCCATTTCTGTCATTTCGTATTTGAGTGGTAATAATGGTAAATGTGAGCGTTTGAGTAAGCTGTTTATCCCAGCATAAGTGCAGTTTAATATTAAAGGTGCATAGAGATTCCTAGAATCTGTTTGCTGTATTTTGTTTTGCTCTGTATATGGGGTAATCGCAACGTATAAACCCTTTTTATCCTCTTTCACATAAAGAGATTGAGTGTTTGTGGCTATTTCTATATGTTTGCAATCAAGATTATCCCTTAGCATTGCGCGTAAGATAGTAGCATCAAATGCGTATTCACGCACGCAAAATACATCACTTATAAAATTAGGATTAAACATTGCTTTAATATGATAGGGAGCAGATTGTATATAAATATTAAATTGTTTAAAAAGTCTATAAAATTGTGTGCTAGAGGTTTTTGAGCCAATATTTGCAATCGCATAATATTTTTGAAAATCATCTTTGATAGATTCTTTAAAATCCCTGCAGAAAGTTTGAAAATGACGCGAGCTGCTTATAGCTGTGCTAAGGCTACGTGGGTAGTGGTAGCCATTATGCACGCGAGCTTGATTATTGATACTTGCGTGCAAAAGCAAATCTTTTTCTTGTTCAATGAGCAAAATAGATTGAAACTTTTGCTTGAGATAAAGCGCAATATATGCACCAAAGAATCCGCCACCGATAATGATACAATCATATGTGTTGTGTTTTGGCATTATATGACTTTCAAATAGCTTTACTATGGGCTTGTGCGAGTAGATTGAGCGTTGTTTGAGAGAAATTTAAGTGCCTTTTATAGTCGTGTCTATTTTCACACATATCCTTAAAATTTTTAAGTGCAAAGTTAAGATTATTACTCTCATCAAAGATTGGTAATATTTTATCTTGTAAGGGCGTTTGTTTTATAATATATACTTGTAAGGGATTTTGTGAAAGCATATCAATATGGAGTGTAAAATCCTGCGTTTGAATACTTAAAATCCGCTTTTTCTCATTTGAAAGTAATGAACAGAGAATCTTTAGTGGAATCTGCCTCTTGCCTTGTTGTGCGTAAAGACTAAGTAACGCACTTTGTTTTTTAGAATCTAAAAACTTGCACTCTTGCACACAGAGATTCTCTAATAAGCCAATCTCTTGCATTAAGGCAAACACACTCAAATAATGCACGCCAATGACTTCTAACACACTCTCATTTTCATAGAAATTACCATATTGTGTGATTGTCGCTTCAATGGCTTGTATTTGAGCTTTGTCATCTTGCAACATTTGCATAGCATAGAGGATAGATTGTGAAAGTGTATAAATATAATCTGTAAAGAAAATCTTATTATGCGCCTTTGAGAGTAATTGCAAAGTTTTAAACTCATCTTGTGTAGCGCAGCTTGGCTTTTCAACAAAGACATTGCAGTGATGTTCTAAAGCGAGTTTTGAAAGCATAAAATGTGAAGCAAGTGGCGTGGCAATAAATGCAGATTCTGCCTTGTTTAATGCTTGTTTGAGAATCTGCTCTTGCGTATCACTGCCAAAAATGCCACATATTTCATAATGCTTTTGTATGTATGAATGCAAAATCTTGCCCCAATAGCCTCTGCCTATCAATACTGCCTTTTGCATACTCCTCCTTTATTTTCTATGTAAAAGCTTATATAAACGCCAAATTTCACTCAAATAAATGCGCGAGAGTGAAAAGATTTTGACTTTAGATTCTGTTGTTTCATCTTCCCATTTGACCGCAATTTCTTTAATAGGCAAACCTTGATATTGCGCTATGATAAGCATTTGTGCGCAATAAAACCAGCTTTTATCCTCATTACACAAATTTTTAAGCCTTTCAGCAATATAGGATTGATAAAACTTAAAGCCACACATTGCATCGCTAAATGTCGTTTTGAGCGCAATTTTTACAATACAATTTAGCCCCCTTGAGAGTATTTCTCTTGTCAAACTTCTCCCAATAACTTGAGAATCTTGCAAAAGCCTAGAGCCGACAATAATCTCTACTCCATTGCATAGATTTTCATATACTTCTTTTAAATGATATAAATCCGTTGATAAATCTAAATCCATATAACCAATGAAAGAACAAGGCTCACTTCTTGCAGCATTGTGCTTTATCGCGCTTCTTAAGGCTAAACCAACACCTTTTTCCTCTAAGCGTAAATACTCTACACAAGAAAAGGTAGAACTTGCCTCTTTGTTGAGATTCTCACATAATGTCTTTGCAAGTTGTGGTGTAGAATCTGTTGAGCCATTATCTACAATGCTAAGGATATGGGGGATTTTTTCTGCTCTCAAAAAGCAAATGGCTTTTTGTATGCCATTTTGTAATCGTTTTTCTTCATTTAAAACAGGAATGATGATATTTAAAATTGCATTCTTAGATTCTATCATTGCAGCACCTTTTGTATGTTTTTTTCTTGAAAATCAAGCACGACAGAGCTTTTTTCGTCTATGATTTCATAGGGTGTCGTATCTTTTAGCCTTAAAAGCACGATACGTACATATTCACCAATGATTGAAAGCATTAAAAATAAGCCAATATTCATTGCCACCATATAGAGCGAAGTAGAAGTCCAGCCACTTGCGATAGAGGGGAGAAAGAAAAAAGCACAGAGGATATAGAGTGCATAGAGTGCGTTTCCACAAGCAAGGAGCAGACACATACAAGTGCCAAGCCTTAAAAGCTTGTAAGATTCTCCAAAGATTATATCAAGTCCAAGAAAGAGCGAATCTAAAAACTTTCTTTTTGGTGAATGCGAGGGCGTATAGGGATATTCATAAATATTGAGTGTTGCATCAAAATGTAATAGTCTTAAAAGTTTAATGTCGTGGTGATTTGATAAAAGCGTGTGGATAACCTTGCGTGAAATGACACAAAACTCACTATAATCCTCTCTTACTCTTTCACCAAAGAGTGCAAGTGTTTTGTAAAAAAGCTTCGAGCCTATTTTTTGCATAAAGCTTTGAGGCTTGACTTTTCTTGTGGCAATCACCATATCATAGTTTTGTGCAAGTGTAAGCATAGCGAGGCAATCATCAAGGCTATCACTTGATAAATCCATAAATAATAAATAATCGCCAATGCAGTTTTGCAAAAAAATCTCATATTGCAATGAGCCGAGATTCTCATAACTCCCAACAGGAGAGATAATCTCCAGAATCCGCACATTTGCCACAGAGCTAAGAAGTGTATCTATATGAGAATTTTTTGTGAGATTTTTCGCGTTTGCATTATCACTTGAATCTATGCTATCGGGGGGGGGGGGTAGTAATATATTCCTTTTTAGCATATTTTTTATTATTTGGTGTATTGAGGCTCAAAATAGGATTTAATAAGAGAATCTCAAAATATGCAAACCTCTGTTTCAAGCGCAGGCTTAAAGCTTTAAGTGAATCTGTGTTGATATGTTGATTTAAAAGTGCTATGGAGATGACGCGATGTTTATCAAGAATCGGTGATGTAAAATTCTCTTGCATAAAAGCCTTTCTATGAAATCTAAGAAATTTTTAAATTGCCTTGCATTTATTGTAGCATAGAATATTGAGAAATAAAAGTCTTTTATAGAAGATTTTGATTTGAGAAGAGGTGTTATACTTTGTATATGAAAAACACATACGCAATAGAACTTTTTGGTATTATACAAGGTGTGGGTTTTCGCCCATTTGTGTATCGCCTTGCACATAAAATGGGTTTAAAGGGCTATGTGCAAAATCAATATGATAAGCTTTTTATTGTGCTTGAAGTCTCATCTCAAGAGCAACTTGGGGAGTTTATATCGCATATTCTTTCTTCTCCTCCCCCTAATGCACACATTACGCGACATTCTATCACACCTATAAGCACTCCTCATATTTTAAGTGATTGTTTTGAAATTAGAGAATCTGCTGATTGTTCTGCACTTTTACCGACACTTTTACCGCTTGATATGCGTATTTGTGAGCAGTGTTTAAATGATATGAAAAGTAAGGAGCGTTTTTTGCATTATGCTTTTACTACCTGCACGGAATGTGGGGCGCGATATTCTATTATTAAAGCCTTGCCCTATGATAGAATCCACACTTCTATGAGTGATTTTGTAATGTGTGAATCTTGTCAAAGTGAATATGAGAATCCACTTAATCGGCGATTTCACGCCCAACCAAACTCCTGTCATAGGTGTGCTATACAAATGTGTGTGATTGATGAGTATGGCACAAAGCATTCTTTTAGCCAATCTCAAGATGCTATAAAGCTTATAGAACTCATCGCACAAAAAATCAAAGCAGGTAAGATTATTGCAATAAAAGGTGTAGGTGGATTCAATTTAGTTGCAAATGCGAACAACGCTCAAGCAATTAAAACTCTGCGTAAGCGTAAAAATCGTCCAAAAAAACCCTTTGCGATTATGTTTAAGAATCTGCAAGATATAAACTCTGTCGCCCATATAAACGAAGAGGAAAAAAGTGCATTATTATCCCCACAAGCTCCTATTGTGCTTTTAGAGAAACATTTTACTAAGGGTGGGATTCTCAATGAGGAAGTTTTAGAACTTATTGCCCCACAAGTGCATACTTTAGGAGCAATTTTGCCTTATAATGGCATTATGCACTTGCTTTTTGACTACCTTGATATGCCTCTTATCTTCACGAGTGCTAATCTCTCTGGTGAGCCAATCATTGCTGATTTTTCAGCACTAGAACAAAAGCTAGGGGGTGTAAATGCAGTATATGATGTTGCACTTGACTATAATCGTAGTATTTGTAATCCTATTGATGATAGCATTGTGCGTTTTATGGCAGGGAAAATGCGTATTTTGCGCTTAGCAAGAGGTTATGCACCTGCTTCTTTAAGCTTTACGCTTCCCTTAGATAACAAAAACACCTCTTTTTATCAGCACCACGATACACAAGAGGGTGTTATCATAGGTGTGGGTGCGCAACAAAAATCAACTCTATGCTTTATAAATACAACTTCAAATGTGGATTGTCAAGCTGTGATTAGCCCATATATTGGGGATTTACATAGTGTAGATTCACTCATACGCTATACATTGCATTATGATTTTTTTACCAAGCTTTATACGCAAGAGATTAAGGCATTAGGTTGTGATTTGCATCCTTATTATGCTTCTACACATTTTGCCACAGAGGTGGAATCTCAAGGAGTAAAAAAATATTCCCTCTCTCATCATAAGGCGCATTTTTATGCAATCCTTGCAGAATCTAATGATTTAGATAAAGCGGGGATTGGTATTATATGGGACGGCACAGGGCTTGGCGAAGATGGGCATATTTGGGGAGGAGAGTGTTTTATTTATGAGCCAAATGAGAATGCAGGAGATATGAAAAGATTATGGTATTTTGAGGAATTTACTCTTTTAGGAGGAGAGAGTGCGATAAAAGATATTGGCAAACTTGCCTTAAGTCTTATATGGCACTATGGTTTGGATAATGCGCAAAATAGAGTGCATTTTACTCCCGCAGAGTTGGCACTTTTGCAAAGTAGCTTTAAAAGTGGAATTTATCCACAAACAAGTTCAGTAGGTAGGATTTTTGACGCTGTTGCTTATTTGCTCGGACTTTTAGAGGTGCAAAGTTATGAGGGGCAAAGTGGAGCATTAATAGAATCTTACGCATTGCGCGATTGTAGCAAATATGGAAGCAAGCTAGAGCCTTATGAGTTTAATTTTATAAAAGACACAATTTGTTTTAGAGGGATTATTCAAGGAGTGCTTGATGATAGAGATACACAAGGAGTTGAGAGGGCGGCTCATCGTTTTTTACATACACTTGCACATATTGCCCTTGCCCTTGCTCAAAAAGCTCAACAGCAAAAAAATATGCCATTAAACATATATTTTAGTGGTGGCGTATTTGCAAATAAGTTTCTTTGTGATAGAATCTATACTTTGTTTGTCAATAATCAGTTTCCTTTTTATATGCACGAAAGAATACCGTGCAATGACGCAAACATTAGCTTTGGACAAGCAGTGTTTAGCACATTAACAAGGAGAAAATAATGAATCTAAGTCGCAAAGAGCGATTAGAAAATAATCCAAATTTAAATAAAAAATCGATTCAAGTCGCACAAAAGATTCTCTCCAAAAATGATATGAAAGCGAATGAATTGCGTGCGCAATATGCAGATTTAGGTGTGTATGTGATAAATCTTATGAGTTCTCCGGGCAGTGGTAAAACAACACTTTTAGAAGCTTTGAGCGAGTTTAAGGATTTTGCTTTTTGTGTGCTTGAAGGAGATTTGCAAACAAACCGCGATGCGCAGAGGTTAGAGGCAAAAGGTGTGAGCGCATATCAAATAACCACTGGAGAGGCTTGTCATTTAGAAGCCTCAATGATAGAATCTGCTCTTTTTGAGCTACAAAAGCAGTGTGATATGCAGCAAATGGATTATTTGTTTATTGAAAATGTAGGCAATCTTGTATGTCCAGCAAGCTATGATGTGGGTGCAAGTCTTAATATCGTGTTGCTTTCCACACCTGAAGGCGATGATAAGGTTTTAAAATATCCTACTATGTTTATGTGTGCTGATGCGGTGATTATAAGTAAGGCGGATATGATAGAATATTTTGATTTTAATTTGGAGCGAGTGCAAAATGATTTAGCACGTCTTAAGGCAAATGTGCCAATTTTTTTAACAAATAAAAAAGAGTGTGAGAGTATTGCAAAAGTGCGTGATTTTATAATGCAAAAAAAAGCACAAAATTATCACTCACTTCATCAATTTTAAGGAGATTTTATGTGCTTAGCTATCCCTTCTAAAGTTATAGAATTGAAAGAGAATAATATGGCAGTTGTAGATACATTAGGTGTCAAACGTGAGGCGAGTTTGGATTTGCTCGATGAAAAGGCAGCAATAGGTGATTGGGTATTATTGCATATTGGCTATGTAATGAGTAAGATTGATGAAGAGAGTGCAAGAGAGAGTTTAAGGCTGTATGAGCAGATTTTGGAATCTATGCAAGAAGAGGAAGAGGAATTAGCAAGGGCAAATCAATAAGATTTTAAAAGTGGTAAAAAGTTAGTGAGTTTTTGAAAAAGAGGAGGCTTAAAAAGAATAGATGAAAATTTTTATTGTGAATCTCAAACGAGCTAAAGAGCGTAGAAAACTTATGCAAGAGCAATTTGATAGAATGAGTAATGAGGAAAAAAAAGGTTTTGAGATTATCTTTTTTGATGCTATTGATGCGAAAGCGGGAGAGCATTTGCGTTTTAGCCAATATTCTAAAATTGCAAGTTTGCTTTTTCGTGGGAAAGAAATGAGCGATGGAGAGAGGGCGTGTTTTGCAAGTCATTATAGTCTATGGCAAAAATGTGTAGAACTTAATGAGCCTATTGTTGTTTTAGAAGATGATGTTTTGTTTCTTAAGAATTTTTGGACAGAAATTGCTCGTATAAGCAAGAGTGAATATGCGTATGTGCGATTAATGTTTTTAAATAAACAAGTTAAAGCTCTTATTTTGCCTGATAATTTTTACATCACTTTTGGACAAATCGTAGGAACACAAGGTTATTATATTACGCCTATTGGGGCAAAAGCTTTTATAGAATCTGCTAAAATGTGGTATCGTCCTGTAGATGATTATATGGGAATGTTTTATATTCACAATATTCCTACAATTTGTATAAAATCTATAATGGGTGAAGTAGAGATAGAAAGCACTATTTCAGGGCGATGGAGTAAGCCGCCACTGCCTTTAAAAATTATAAGAGAATGCACCCGCTTAATTTTTCAAGTTAAAAGATTAATATATTTAACTTTTAACAAAAAAAGCCTCATTATACCCAAAGTTGCTTTAGATTCTATCAGCGGGGGGGGGGGGTAGTATATCGTGCTTAAAAGTGTAAAACCATTAGATTTCATACAAAATTTTCGTGATAAAGATGTTATCTTAGCCTATGCCAAGCGTATAGAAAAGGTAGCACAATGTTTAAGTGAGCCACTTTATATTATGGAAGTATGCGGAGGACATACACATACGATTATGCGCTATGGATTACACCATCTGCTTCCAAAAAATATTGAGTTTATACACGGACCGGGTTGTCCTGTGTGTGTAATGCCCAAAAATCGCATTAATCAAGCTTATGAAATGGCTATGCAAAAAGATGTAATTTTACTCACTCTGGGCGATATGATAAAAGTGCCCGGCAGTAACGGAAGCCTAGCAAGTGCAAGGGCAAAAGGAGCTGATGTGCGATTTTTATATTCACCTTTTGAGGTGCTAAAAATTGCAAAAGAAAATCCACACAAGCGCATTGTGTTTTTTGCTATTGGCTTTGAGACGACTACACCTATGACTGCGGCATTAATTGAAAAAGTTATAGAATCTCAGCTTACAAATGTGTTTTTTCATATTAATCACGTGCTTGTGCCACCACCTGTAAAAGCAATTTTAGATTCTAAGCAATGCCGCGTTAATGCGCTTATTGCTCCCTCTCACGTAAGTGTAATAAGTGGGGCAAAAATTTATGAAGATATTATGCGTCAATTTTCTTTGCCTATTGTGGTGAGTGGATTTGAGCCAGTGGATATGATGGAGAGTATTTATATTCTTACAGAACTTGCAGCACAAAAAAAGGTAGCACTTGAGATTCAGTATAAACGTGTAGTTACTATGGAGGGGAATCTTAAAGCTCAAGCAATGGTAGAGAAGTATTTTGAGACAAGAGAGAATTTTGAGTGGCGAGGGCTTGGAAACATAACGCATTCCGCACTCAAACTTAAAAAAGAATATGCCCCCTTAGATGCTGAAATTATGTTTGAAAATATTTTGAGTAAAGAACCAATCCCTGATAATAAGGCGTGTCGCTGTGGTGATATTTTGCGAGGTGTAGCAAAACCGCTTGATTGTAAGGTGTTTGGCAAGGCTTGCACGCCGAGCAATCCTTTGGGAAGCTGTATGGTAAGTAGCGAGGGAGCTTGTGCAGCGTATTATAAATATGGTAGTGTAATGTAATCAATGGAAGATTTGCAAGAAGTCCTCGTAAAAGCAGCGCAGCAATATTATGAATATTTGCAGGATAAGAATCTAGGATTAAGCGAAGTTGCTATTGCGCGTTATGAATTAAAAAATGATGAATTGATACTATGGCTTAAAAACAATGTAGTAGATATGGATTTAAAGATTACGGGGGCTTTGTTATTACGTGTGGGGGAAGAGCTCTATAATATTGCAGAAGAAGAGCCTATACAATTACATTTTTATGATGAGAAACAAAAAGTGCTTTATTTTTCTTTATCTCTTGATATGGCAAAGATTCTATCCAAGGCACAAAAGAATAATATTGCATTTGCACTTTTTAGTGATTTGAAGTTTTTAGTGAAGAATGTAGAGGATTTTTTTAGTAAATATGGACACAAAGTTACGTTGCCTCAGGTTATTGTAGCCAATGAAGTGCCTTATATATCAGCTTTAAGCGAGGAGCAAAACCAAGCACTATCTATGGTGCTTACAAATCCTTTGAGCTATGTATGGGGACCTCCGGGCACAGGCAAAACTCAAGCAGTGCTTTTTGAGGCACTTTTGTATTATATCAAGCAAGGCAAAAAAGTTGCTGTTATTGCTACTACAAATAATGCACTAGAACAGGTTCTTCGCACACTTATTAAGCAATTTGATGCTCTAGGATTAGAGCGTAAGAATATTTTGCGATTAGGCACACCTACTTTACATTATATGAAAGAATTTCCACAAACTTGCGACCCGAGCTTATTGGAGCAAAAAGATGGAGCAAATCTTTTTAATTTTCAAGATACGCTCAAAACTCGTCTTAAAAATGCTTTTGTCGTAGGAGTAACGCTTGATGGCTTTATTAAAAGATATGAAATTTTAGAGCTTAAGTTTTCACATATTTTTTTAGATGAATGTGCCTATGCCCCGCTGATTAAGACTTGTGCATTATGTATTGATAACACGCCTCTTGCACTTTTTGGCGACCATAAACAACTCTCTCCTGTGTGCGAAATGCCTCTTAATGAGCTTATGAAGCCAAAAAATGAAAGTGCGCATATATGGAATCTCTCTGCACTTTTTATAGAATCTCTGTGTCAAGGCACATCTATAAAAGAAATTATAAAAAAATATGGGCAAACTTGCGATATACCTTATTTTTCTTTAATGCGTATGAGTAAATTAAGCAAAACTTATCGTTATGGAGATAATCTCGCACATATTCTTGATACATATATTTATCATATTGGATTAGAGGGTAATGGAGAGCAAATGGAGCTTTTTGTGCTTGATAGTGGGAAAAAGAGTGAGCAAGATAAGCATATAAGTGAGAGTGAAGCTCGTGCGTGCGAGTATTTATGTGCAAAATTTAACCAAGAAAGCTATGCAATAATTACACCTTTTGTTAAGCAAAGGCAAAGACTTATGCGCCATATGCCAAGAGAGAGAATCTTTACCATTCACGGCTCTCAAGGACAAGAGTTTGATAATGTTATTTTTTCTCCTGTGAGTTTGCATTACCACCTCACAGATTCTAACCAAACTCACGCACTTTATGCGCTGAATGTAGCAATTTCACGCACTAAAAAACGCTTTTTTATTGTATGCGATTATACATTTTGGAGTAAGCAAAAAGGGCAGTTGATTTGGGCGATTTTACAGCACGCTCACGTAATTAATAATATGAGTGCAATCAATTAAAAAGGAGCGACAATGAAAGAGCAGTGTATTACTCTCTCACAGGGTAGTGGAGGTGTGGAATCTAATGCGCTTATTGAGGGGGTTATCTATAAGATTCTAGGGGATATAATTGTAGATGGCGGGGAAGATGCTGGAGTGTGCGAAAGCAAAGGAAAAATAGCACTAAGCACAGATAGCTATGTGGTAAGTCCGATATTTTTCCCTGGTGGTGATATAGGTAAGCTATGTGTATGTGGCTCAAGTAATGATATTGCTATGCGCGGGGCTAAGCCTAGATATTTAAGCTTAGGATTTATTTTAGAAGAGGGATTTAGTGTGGCAGATTTAGAGAAGATTCTCCATTCTATACGCACAGAAGCGGTAAATGGAAGCTTAAAGATTCTATCGGGCGATACAAAAGTTGTGCCAAAAGGTGCGGCAGATAGAATCTATATCAATACGACCGCCATAGGTGAGGTGAGTAAAGTAAATTGGTGTGTCCAAAATATACAAGAGGGTGATGAGATTATTGTGAGCGCACCTGTTGGCACACACGGAGCAGTAATATTTTGCTCAAGAAATGAGATTGCTTTACAGAGTGATTTGCAAAGTGATTGTGCGCAACTGTATCCAATGGTAGAATCCCTCCATAACTATCATATACATACAATGCGCGATGCGACACGAGGTGGGTTGGCTGCAGTGCTCAACGAATGGGTTAGGGCTACGCAGACAGAGATTATCATTGAAGAGGAGAATATCCCCATATTACAGCAAGTCAAAGGTGTATGTGAGATTTTAGGACTTGAAGCATTGAGTTTGGCAAATGAGGGGGTATGCGTGATGGCTGTCCCCCCAAGTGAAAGTGAAAAAGTATTAGCATTACTTAAATCTCACCCGCTTGGTGCAAATGCTTGTGTCATTGGTCGCGTATCACATAAAGTGCAAGATATAAATCAAGCACGTGTTATTTTGTATAATGCGTGGGGTGGAAAACGTTATTTGGAATATCCACAAGGAGAACTTCTCCCTAGAATTTGTTAGAATCTCTCTAGTCTTAGTTTATTCACGTGGTCGTGCTTCATTGACACGGAGATTGCGTCCGCGAAAATCTTTTTCATTCAATGCATCAATAGCTTTTAGTGCGCCTTCATCGTCTATTTCTACAAAACCAAAACCTTTTGGTTTGCCGCTCTCTCTATCATTGATAAGTTTTACAGAAGAGACTTCACCGAATTGAGAGAATAGCTCTTTAAGCTCATCGCGCGTAACTGCATAAACCAAATTTCCTACATAAAGTGTTTTCAAAGGAACTCCTAAAAAAGTAATCAACCCCTGCATTATTATTAGTAAAGGTGTGTTTATATGCTATGATTTATTTACTTACAAAATTCTTAAAACAGCCTTGAATGTGTTATTCGTTGCGTAAAACTTGCAAAGTATCTACCGATGAAGCTTTTTTTGCAGGATAATATGATGAAAGACATACGATAATAATTGCTCCTATGATTGTGAGAAAAAAATCAAGAAAAGACAAATCAAGTGGAAGTTTTGAGCTACCATAAACATCTGCAGGGAGTGAGATAATAGGAAAGGTATCAAGCACATACATCGCAATGCCTGTAAGGATTATACCAAGCGCGATACCACTTAGCCCAATAGCGTTCCCTACCCAAAAAAATACAGACTTAATCTCTTGCTTGCTTGCACCAAGTGAGAGAAGCAAAGCAATTTCTTTACGGCGATTCATAACAACCATAAGCAAGGAGCTAATGATATTTAAGCTTGCCATTACGATAATCAGCATAAGCACAATAAAAAGTGCGCGTTTTTCAAGCTCTAACGCCGAGAAAAAATTGCCATTTTGTTGCCACCAACCTTCAATTCCTGCACGATTTGGAAATTCTGTGATAAGAAAATCGGCAATGGCGTGAATGTCTTGCATAGGCTTTGGCGTAAAAATATGTATGCCATCATATATACCCTCATCTAAGCGGCGAATTTTTTGCAAGGCACTTAAATTTGTATAGGTATAAGCCTCATCATAAGCACGCAATCCAGATTCAAAGAATCCTGCGATATGAAATCGCTTATTGATGGGTGTATAGCTAAAGCCTGAAGGCTCAAGCTGCGTAAAGAATAAGTCAATTTTGTCATTTGTTTCAAGATTAAAAAAATCTTCAAAACCTTTGCCTATGAGAATTGAAAAAGTCCTTTCTTTGAATCTTGCAATATTTTCTGCCTTTAGCTTTTCCCTCTCTTGTTGCGTGAGAGATTCGCTATTTTGAGGCTCAAAGGCTCTATTTACAACTTCATTGAGTTGAGATTCTGCACTCATATCTACACCAAAAACCATAGCCGCATTCATACTATTACCTACTTTACTTACTGCTTGATAGCGCAAATACGGGCTAAAAAGAAATTGAGGAAATTGTTTTTTTAAAGATTCAAGTATTTTATCATCTACGCCTTGATAAGTCATAGAATACACGCTTAAAGGATAATTCATCACAAAGAGTTTGCGCTCAAATTCTTTTGACATACCATTCATAATAGCCATTGCTACACACAGCACCATAACGCCAATACCTACACCAAAAAATGCAAGTAGTGCAGTAATAGAGATAAAAGGTTGTGTTTTATCAAAACGCAAATAACGCGGTAAAAGATAGAGAATAAGCGTTTTCATTATGCAAGCAAACCTTTTTTAGGTCCGCTTTTACCGTGGCACACTTTGTATTTTTTACCACTTCCGCAAGGACAAGGGTCATTGCGTGATACTTTTACCTTAGGTGCAGGACTAGAATCTGCATTTGTGCTAACATTTTGCAAATTCTCTTCAAGCTCTTCTTGCATATTTTGAAGCATTTTATTGGTTTCTTCTTCCTCTTTTTCTTTAAGTTGAATGATTTGAAGCATTTTGGTTGTTTCAAATTTAAGATTTTCTACAAATTCCAAAAGAAGATTATAGCTTTCTTTTTTGTATTCAACGAGTGGATCTTTTTGATTATATCCTCTTAGTCCTATGCCTGTTTTGAGATTATCCATTGTGTAAAGATGCTCTCTCCACGAGTTGTCAAGCACTTGCAAATATATGATACGCTCAATTTGAGCCCTTTGTTCTGTGCCAACCTTTGACATTTTGTCTTCGTAGCCTTGCTCCATTTGTGTGATAATTTTTGTAAGTAAATCATCATAGCCAAGATTCTCACAATTTCCTATATCTAGTCCCAAATCCTCTAATGCTTGAGCCTTGAGTGATGAGAGATTGAAATCCGCACTATCATCACCAGGTAGAATCTGTGCTTTATAAAGCAATGTTTGTGCGCTAAGTTCGCGATTAGTTTTTATGCGTTCTTCTAAAGAACAATGCTCATCAAGTAATTCATTTCTTAGCTTATATACAGCTTTGCGTTGCTCATTAGCGACATCATCGTATTCAAGCAAATGCTTTCTTGATTCAAAATGTAGGCTTTCTACCTTTTTTTGTGCGTTTTCTACAGAACGTGTAACAAGCCCAGATTCTATATGTTCTCCCTCTTTAAGCCCAAGCCTTTCCATAATGCCTTTAATTTTATCGCTCCCAAAGATTCTAAGCAAAGAATCTTCAAGGCTTAAATAAAATTGACTAATACCTGGGTCGCCTTGTCTTCCAGCTCTTCCACGCAATTGATTATCAATGCGGCGACTCTCGTGTCTTTCAGTCCCAATAATATACAATCCTCCAAGTTCGCGTATTTCATCATTGATTTTGATATCTACGCCACGTCCTGCCATATTTGTAGCAATTGTTACTGCTCCTTTTACTCCTGCATCTTTAATGATTTCAGCTTCTTTGCTGTGCTGTTTTGCATTAAGCACGGTGTGAGGGATTCTATGTTTTTTAAGGAGTTCGTGTAAAATCTCACTTTTTTCAATACTTGCAGTTCCTACAAGCACAGGCTGTCCTTTTTTGTGGAGTTCTTGAATCTTACTTACCACAGCATTAAATTTTTCTTTTTCACTTTTGTAAATGAGGTCGTTGAGGTCTTTGCGTTGCACAGGGACATTTGTAGGAATACTCACAACCTCAAGATTATAGATTTGCAAAAATTCACTTGCTTCAGTTTGTGCTGTGCCTGTCATACCAGAGAGTTTTTCATAGAGTCGGAAATAGTTTTGAAAGGTAATATCTGCAAGTGTTTGGCTTTCTTCTTTAATATCTACTTTTTCTTTTGCCTCTATGGCTTGATGCAGTCCTTCACTAAATCGCCTACCTTCGCTTAGTCGTCCTGTAAATTCATCAACAATGACTACTTCATCATTTTGCACGACATAATCTTTGTCTTTGATAAAAAGATAATTGGCTTTAAGTGCTTGGTCAAGATGATGAGAAAGTGCCGCATTTTCAATGCTATATAGATTATCCACTTTAAAAAGATTCTCGGCTTTTTTAATGCCTTCTTCATTAAGAAGAATGACACGATTTTTTTCATCAATGCTAAAATCCTCTCCATTTTTAAGTTTTTGAGCTACGCTATTAGCAAGTTGATAGTGTTCTAATGTGCGATTGACAGGTCCAGAGATGATAAGAGGCGTGCGTGCTTCATCAATAAGAATAGAATCTACTTCATCAATAATTGCAAAATAATGCTCTCTTTGCACCTTTTGACTTAAATCATATTTCATATTATCACGCAAATAATCAAAACCAAACTCATTATTTGTGCCATATACCACATCACACGCATAGGCTTTTAGACGCTCATTATCATCGTGTATCTCACCTGTAATCACACCCACACTAAAGCCTAGAAAATTATATAGTGGTTCTAGTTCCCTCGCATCTCTGTTTGCTAGATAATCATTAACGGTTACAATATGCACACCTCGCCCACAAAGTGCATTAAGACAGGCTGCAAGAGTTGCCACAAGCGTTTTTCCCTCTCCTGTTTTCATCTCTGCTATGCGCCCATCATTAAGTGCCATACCACCGATAAGTTGCACATCAAAATGTCGCATACCAAGTGTGCGCTTACTCGCTTCTCGCGTGATGGCAAAACTTTTGTGTAGGATTGACTGAAGCGTTTCCTCACCGCTTTGGATTTTTGTTTTTAACTCATTGAAAGCGTTTTGAAGTTCCTCATCACTCAAGGCTTGATAGGTAGATTCTAAAGCATTGATAATTTGCACTTCTTTGTTGTAAAGTTTAATAAGTTTATTATTGCGTGAGCCTAAAATTTTTGAGACAAGAGTTTGAATCATACTAAGCCTTTTAGAAAAAATTGCGTGTAATTTTAGCACATTTTTAGAGAGTTTTGCTACAATCTCTATCCTTTAAGATAGACATAAAGGAATAGATAAATGTGTATTCTACGAATGTGTTTTATACTTGTTTTTGCTTTTTGTGAAGTAGCTTTTGCGTGGGGTGAGAATATACAAAGCATAGAGGCTGATTTTGAACAGCGCATTGAAAATGAAGATGGTATGGATATGTTTTATAGAGGCAAGATTTTGGGTAAATCGCCAAACAAAGCAAGATGGGATTATCAAATACCTCTTAAAAAGGAAATTTATATGATTGATAATGAGGTGATGATTTATGAGCCAAGTCTTGAACAGGTGAGTTACTCAAGATTAAGGACAAAGAGCGATTTTATATCTATTTTAAAATCTGCCAAAAAACAAACAGATGGAAGTTATCATACAACTATTGAAGGCATAGAATACACGCTTTTTGTTGATAAAAATAACAAGCCCGAGCGCATAGTTTTTATAGATTCTATGGGAGCAAAGAGTATTTTGACTTTGAGTAATGTTAAAATAAATGGCACAATCAATGATAAAGTTTTTCATTTTTCTCCACCAAAAGGCGTTGAGATTGTCGAGATAAGCACACGCTAATGAGATTACTATAAAGGCAAGTGATAGTATAAAAGGAGTATTTGATGTTTGATTTTGCTAATACACATAAGGCGGTAATTGCTCACAAAGAGATATTATGCGATAACCTTACACCCTTAGCAGTGCTTGGAGGGTTAAATGCAAAAGTGCTTTTAGAATCTGCATATAATGAAACCGGCAAGGATAGATTTTCTATTGTAATTTTAAACGAAGCCTTTAGAATCTATAAAGAAAATAGCATATATTTTCTTATTTATCAAGAGCAAAAAATACCATTACAGGAAGCGTTGGCAGATTATACATTTTTAGATTCTCTCTTATCGTCCGTAGATAAAGTGGGTTTTTTAGAATCTCTTGCATTTATACGCACTCTTGCACCAAATCCTACTGACAAGATTCCAGCCTATTTGCCCTTGCCTCTTGGCGGAGCAGGGTATATCGGCTATGAGTTTTTTGCCGAGATTGAGGAGGTAACTTTTAGCAATCCACCGCTTTATAATGCACCAGAATGTGCCTTTATCTTTGGGCGAGATTTTTTAATTTTTGACCATCTTTTTGATAGATTGCATATTGTGAGTGTGGGCTATGCGCACGAAAAAGAAAGTATAGATGTGAATGAACGCATAGAGCATATTATTGCAAGATTACAGAATCTCCCTCAAACTTCATTCACTCCTCATTCAGCGCATAATGCAGATGAATATATCATTGAGAGTGCTACAAGTCAAAGTGAGTATGAAACTATGGTGGAGACAATCAAAAAATCTATTTATGCAGGGGATTTGCTCCAATGTGTGCCAAGTCAATATATGTCTATCCGCTCTTCTTTACCCCCACTTCAAGCCTATCGGAATCTTAGACATCAAAATCCTAGTCCTTATATGTTTTATTATGATTTTGATGACTTTATTATACTTGGGGCTAGTCCGGAGATTATGTTAAGACTTAAAACTAAACAGGACAAATCATTTTTTACACTTCGCCCAATCGCAGGCACACGCCCTAGGGGAGAGAGTGTGGCACAAGATTTAGAGTTTGAAAAAGAACTTTTAAATGATGAAAAAGAAAAAGCAGAACATTTAATGTTGCTTGATTTGGCGCGTAATGATGCGGGTAAAGTGAGTGTGGGTGGAGGAGTGAAAGTTTTAGCACGTAATAAAATTGAGCGATATTCGCGCGTTATGCACATTGTATCCGAAGTGCAAGGTGAGCTAGATTCTAAACATTTTACTAAAAATGATGTGTTTAAATCTGTTTTCCCTGCAGGGACACTTAGTGGTGCGCCAAAAATACAAGCAATTAAAACTATTGAATCTTTAGAATCTCACGCCAGAGGTATATATGGTGGGGCAATAGGATATTTTACTTATGATGAAGATATGGATTTTGCTATTGCTATTCGCACCGCAGTATATCAAAATGGTATATATTATATGCGTTCAGGTGCGGGAATCGTGCAGGATTCAATTCCTAGTGTGGAATATATTGAAACACAAAATAAAGTTCGTTCCCAGCTTGATATGCTTGGCATACAAAAGGATAAAAAATGATTTTGCTTATTGATAATTATGATTCTTTTACTTATAACATTTATCAAGCTTTTTATCGTTTTGGTTTTCCTATTAAAGTAGCAAGAAGCGATAAAATTAGCATTGAAGAGATAAGGGAAATCAATCCTCAATATATCATTATCGGTCCGGGTCCAAAAACACCAAAAGAAGCGGGTATTTCTATCCAAATCGTGCAGGAGTTTCAAGGTGTGTATCCAATTTTAGGAATCTGTCTAGGACATCAGGCGATTATGGCGGCTTTTGGTATGGATATTGTCAATGCTAAAAATATTGCACACGGTAAAGTTGAGCCACTTCATCATAATCAAAAAGGGCTTTTTAGACATATCACTCCGCTAACGCTTATTGTGCGCTATCATTCACTTGTGGGTAAATCTCATCAACTGCCTGATTGCCTTGAGGTGAGTGCGTGGAGTGAAGATGGAGAAATTATGGCGATTGAGCACAAGATTCATCATCTTGTGGGTGTGCAGTTCCACCCTGAATCTATTGGCACAATTGAGGGTGAGAAAATGCTTTTAAATTTCTTGCACTATACGCGTGAGATTATTCCTATCAAGCAATATCTCAAAAGCACTCTAAAGGGTGAAAGTCTTAGCTTTAAACAAGCCTATGATGTGATGGACGAAATCACAGAGGGTAATATGAGCGATGCACAAATTGGCAGTATTTTGACAAGCCTTGAGATTAAAGGTGTGAATGCAGAGGAATTAGCGGGATTTGCAAGTGTATTGAAGAAAAAAGCCATTGCCTTTCCTTTACCACTAAGCAATGAGGTGCGTCTTGATATGGTAGGCACAGGAGGCTCTCCTCATAAAACCTTTAATGTATCTACCACAAGTGCATTGCTTCTTGCAACTGCTGGAGTAAAGATTATCAAACACGGCAACAGGGCGATTACTTCAAAGTCTGGTTCAGCAGATTTGCTAAGCGCACTTGGCGTAAATATCAATATGGAGGTGCAAACTTGTATTGATGTTTATAAAAATATTGGTATTACATTTTTGTTTGCTCAAAAGTTTCACGCTGCTATGCGTTTTGCTGCTCCTGCAAGATCTTCGCTTGGTTTTAAGACAGCTTTTAATCTTATCGGTCCTCTCTCAAATCCTGCAAATGTTACGCATCAATTTATTGGTGTATTTGATAAGGCATATACCGAGATTATGGCGCGCGCACTTGATATTTTGGGTATAAAAAGGGCAATGGTTGTAAGCGGATTTGATTATTATGATGAAATTTCACTTTGCGCACCCACACAAATTACAGAGCTTAATAATGGTGTGATTAAAAGTTATGTGTTTAATCCAAGTGAGATTGGGCTTAGTTTTGTCCCTTATACAGAGCTTTGTGGGGGAGATGTGCAGGAAAATAAGCGCATTAGCCTCGATATTTTTTCTGCCTCGCCCCAATCATTACGTTCTCCTAAAACACAGCTTGTTGCGCTTAATACCGGTGCAGCATTATACCTTGCAGGTAAGGCAGAAAGTATTAAAGAGGGATATTTTTTAGCAAGGGACATTATAGAATCTAAACGCGTTTTTGATGTGCTAGAGGAGTTTGTGAGATTATCAAATCAATAGTAGGAATTAATGAAGGGTTTAGTTAAGGTTATTGTGGGTTCTTGTTTTTGCTTTTATTTTTTGGTGGCAAACGATGAGATAGATTCTACATATTTTAAGCTTTTGCAGGGTTGTAATTGGGGGCAGCTCAATTGCAATACACAACTTTGCAAGGGTAATAATGACGCAGCAGGAGATTCCTATACATATTATAAGCTTATAAAGCCTTTGAGCTTAAGTGGTGAGATTGTTTTTGCGAACATAGAACCTAGTGAATGTGATGATAATGAAACGATGTCCTCAATCTTTTATCCAAAAAGAAGAGGTTTTTCATTTTTACAAACCGCGCGTTTAAGTGTGGCAGATAAGGATATAAAACAAATAGAAAATCTTTTGCCCAAATGGTTTTTAGATGGATTGCTTGGCGAGGTGAGATTCCAAGTGAGTTTTGAAATAGAAAATAGAAAAGAACGTGTTATATTTGATGGTGATGGTGCAGAAAATATTGTGCCACATAGCGATTTAGTAGCACTTAAATATGAGCATCACACTTGTAATGGTGGCAGTTATGATAAAATCAATGTGTCAAATTTCACTATCAAAAAAATCTCTGAAAAACCAAGTAATAGAGACGCGTATGAAAATGTATTGATGCTAGGACTAAGAGGTTATGAGATAAGCGTAACAGATGAGTTTGTGAATCTGCGAGAAACTCCAAATGGTAAGATTTTAGAGCGCATTTATACGAAAGATAAAGAAAATGTATTGATTATTGGTATTTATAATACGCGCAAGTCGTGGCAGTATTTGATTGATAAGAAATTTTCTTTTAATAATGCAAATGATAAATGGATAAAAGTGTTGTATTTTCCACCTCGTATAAAAGATGTGCATAAAGCAATCATAGGCTATATTCACACTTCACAAATAGAACTTATGGGCTTTGATGGAGCAAGAAAGAGATTGCAGAGACTAGGAAAATAAAAATGAGCAAATTTGTTTGAATTGGCTACCAACTAGAAGCTAAACTGCCCACCTACACGCAGACTCATATAGTTTGATACATTCACATCATAAAGGGTAATGTTTTGTCCTAGTCCATATTGAAGTGCTATATCTAAGAATCCAAGGAGATTTACACCACCGGTAAGTATTGTGCCTTCACCACTATTTGAGCGTAAATCTCGCATAGCTCCCAATCTAAAATCTATCATTTTGAAGTTTGCCATTACTCCTCCGCCGATATATTGACTTTTTGGGCTTGAGAGAGAGAGAGTATCATTAGGCATAATATCCGCATCAAAGGCAAAGGTAAGGAAATTCATTAGGCTATAGCTTATACCTGCACGCACTTGGCGATTAAGTGTGATGTCTGCAAGATTATTTGTGCGCTTAATAACAGGCGCATTGAGATTTTTCACTACAAGTCCAAAGTTTAATGATTTGTTTGTTCTTGGCGTATAGAGAAAACCTAAATCAAATCCAAAAGTTTGTGCCATATCTGTGTCATCTTTATTAAAAGACACTTCAGGAAAACTACCCACACTAAATTTAAGATTCTGTCCGTAACCTATGGCTTGTATAAATTTCACGGCTACACCAACATTTACATCGCCTAGAGGTGTAAAGAGTGTATGTCCATAGCCTATGGGGATTTCTATGAGTGCGAGAGCATTTGCATAAAGTGTATGCTGTGCTTGGTCATACATAACTGAACCTTGTAGGTCACTTTTGTTTGCATCGTATGTTAGGGAGACGCTATCTCCATTTGCATTTGCAGTATAGTATTTGCCACCTAGCTCAAAAATAAGCTGATTATTATTTGGGTCAAGTGCCACAGAAGCATTAGAAAATGCAGAAGCAAAAAGCCCTATGCCTACGGCTCCGCGTCCTGTATCTACCTCTTGTATATCGATACTCCCTACAATATCACTCTCTATCCGTCTTTGCTTTTTGTCTCCAGCAAATTGAAAGACAAAGCCATTTTGTGTATTAAGCACGACATCATTGCCTTTCATTGCTCTATCAATAACACCAAAATCATTTAAAAGTTTATCAATAACAGAATCTGCACCTTTTTTAATCGTGAGAGTGCCAGCACTTTCTAAAATTTTTTCAGCAACATCAGCTGTGCCACCTGCAGTGTTAAGTCCATCAAGCACATCACCAAGTTTAGTTGCATCAATACCAGAGATAATATCTCCTATCAAAGGGCTACCACCTTTATTTGCTGCATCGGTGAGTCTGTCTTTAAGTTTATTTGCTAAGTTTATATTGCCACTAATGGTTGTCGCACAAGCCTTGAAATCGTTGCAAGCAGCAGTTGTATGGTCAAGCTCTTGAAGGAGATTTGATAAATCACTTGCACTAATTGTGCCGGGAGTTTGGGGATTTGGAAAAAGCGCATCGAGTGCGCCACCTAGTGCGCCATCAATGATTGTCCCATTAATCGTTACGCTTTTGCCACTCCCGCTTAGAAGTTGGTCATTAAGCGTATTTGGAAGGTCGTTAAGATTATCTACATTAATTGCTGCCATTTGAAGGAGATTTTGTTCTTTAAATTGCGCACCAAAGCTATAACCTGCCTTTGAACGTCTATCTGCTCCAAGTAGTGCAGGATTATAATACAATCCCCAAGCAGAATCTTTAAGTGCTACTCCTGCTCCACCCATACCAGCAGATACTTGCCCCATTGAGCCAAACTCTAGGCTAAAACTCGTGCTTATTGCTAATACTAATAGGCTTGATAGAGTGAAATATCTCAACATTGCTTTATCTG
Source organism: Helicobacter japonicus (assembly GCF_000762845.2). GTDB lineage: Bacteria > Campylobacterota > Campylobacteria > Campylobacterales > Helicobacteraceae > Helicobacter_C > Helicobacter_C japonicus. The sequence continues at coordinate 27,454 of NZ_JRMQ02000005.1, forward strand.
CTCCTAATACATTTATATGTTGTAAATAAGAAAAAATCGTGCCATTTTTTATATTGTAAAATGTAAAATTTGATTTTTTTCTTAAATATCTGCCAAAAACTATATAAAATTTCCCATATCTTTAATTTTTAGATATAAAGATTAACCCAATCACATTAAAGAAAATATAATAAGAGAACAAGCAGTGTTGATAATATAGTTTTTCTGTCTCCAATCTGTCCCCACTAAAAAAATATTTTGTGGTATTTTTTGTAATCTTAATGAGATTATGCGTGATTGTCTCTCAAAATCAAAAGAAGCATATATCATAGAATAAAGGTTTTAGAGGTTATTTGAGTGAGATAGTATAAAATATTGCAAGAGATAATTTAAGATTTTGAAGTATTTTCGTAATGGTCGGAGTAGCGGGATTCAAACCCACGACCTCACCCACCCCAAGGGTGCGCGCTAATCAGGCTGCGCTATACTCCGTTTATAGAAGATAAGGGCTTTATTATAGCGAATTTTGTTAATGAATCCGAGTTGAGACTAAGGGATTTTAAGGAATATAATTTGCTTTTACATTGTAAAACTTATAAAGGCAAGGAAGCGTGTATGAGTAAAATGGTGAGATTCGTATTGTGTGCATTCCTAGGGATAGTGGCAAGTTCAACTTTTCTTTATGGACAAAAAATCTCTCAAATAGCACAAATTGTAGGTATTCGAGAGAATAGTCTCGTAGGCTATGGCTTAGTGATAGGGTTAAATGGCACAGGAGACAAGAGTGGCTCAAAATTTACTATGCAGAGTGTGGCAAATATGCTAGAGAGTGTTAATGTGAAACTTTCTGCAAATGATATTAAATCAAAAAATGTTGCTGCAGTGATGGTAACAGCAAATCTTCCTGCATTTGCAAGACAAGGTGATAAACTTGATATTCTTGTGTCTTCTATTGGCGATGCAAAATCTATTGCTGGTGGAACACTCATAATGACACCGCTTACAGGTGTTGATGGGAATATTTATGCGTTGGCACAAGGCAATATTGTCTTAGGTGAGAGCGGGAGTGCGTTATCTGGAACAATTATGGGTGGAGCAAGTGTAGAACGTGAAGTGAGCTATAATCTCTACAATCAGCAAAGTGCAACGCTAAGTCTTAAAAATTCTGATTTGCAGAATGCTATTAAGATTCAACAAGCTTTAAATGAGGTTTTTTCTGATGCTATTGCAGTGGCGGTTGATGCACGCACGATTAGGCTTACAAAGCCAGAGAATCTAAGTATGGTAGAATTTTTAGCGTTAGTAGAAGAGGTGGAAATAGACTATACACACAAAGAGCGTATTGTCATTGATGAAAAGTCTGGCACAATTGTGGCGGGAGTAGGTATTACAATTGAACCTGTGATTGTAACACACGGGGACATTACGATTAAGGTTACTGATGAGATGCCCGATGACCCTGAAGCTATTAAGCTTGAAGATGGCACAATGATGAGTAGGGCTCAAGGCACGATTAGTAGCACAAATGGCACAAAACCAACGGTTTCAAGTGTAGTTAAAGCATTGCAAAGAATGGGTGCAACACCACGTAATGTGATTTCAATTCTTGAAAGTATGAGAAAATCTGGCGCATTACGTGCTGATATTGAAGTGATGTGATAAAATTTAAGTTAAAGGAGCATATATGATAAATTCTGTAAATACTTCTATGGCGATGATGAGCTATCAAAAAGCGCAAGATTCTAAACTCTCTCAAGCGCGTTTAAATGAGATAAAAGAAGACAAAGCACTCAAGGAGCAAACTGATCAATTTGAATCTATATTGCTTAAATTTATGCTTGAAAATGCGATAAAAAATGAGGAAACACTCTATCCTAAACAAGCAGGAAGTGATATTTATCATTCTATGTATATTGATCAATTAAGCCAGGAGTTAAGTGGAGGATTTGGGTATAGTGAGCTATTGTTTAACTTTCTTAAAGAGCAAGCAAATGTAGGCAAAGCTAACAGGATAGATAGTCTTGCGCACAAAGGGACACGTAATCCTTATGGACAATCAAAATAGTCTCATAGATCCTCATATTTTAGAGCATTTAAGCAGTGATGATAAGGCTGTATTATTAGAATCTTTAGCTACGCTTATCCAAAGCACTTATGGCACGGAGCAGGAGTTTATTAAGCTACAAAATGATTTTAATAGTCTTAAGGCACTTTATGAATGGGTGCTTGAGCTTATTCCTCAAGCTATTTGTGTATTTGAATCTGATGGTAGTGTGTTTTACCAAAATGCAGAGGCGAGTAAAATTGCAGATATGTTTGAAAATGTTGCACATTTACAGGAATGCGAGAGTGAGGTAGCCTACAAAGAGCAGTTTTATCTCTTGCAAATAAGTATAAAAAATGATAAAAAAGTGATGAGTGCGACAAATATCACAAACCAAAAAAGACAAGAGCGATTAGCTTCTATGGGGCAAATTTCTGCTCATCTTGCACACGAGATTCGTAATCCCATAGGCTCTATCTCACTTCTTACTTCTACGCTTTTAAAACGGGGTGAAATGCAAATTAAACCCCTCGTGCTAGAGATAAAAAAGGCAATTTGGCGTGTAGAGCGTTTGATTAATACAACTTTACTTTGGACAAAGGGTGTGAAAGCAAACCGCACATCGCATAGCCTAAGGGATTTTCATAATGAACTTATGCAAAATGTGGAGCATTACACCTATTCTAAACCTATTGATTTTGTGTTTGAATTAGAATCTGATGTGAATATTTACGCGGATTTTGATTTGCTTAGTATGGTGTTACAAAATTTTTTATCAAATGCGATTGATGCGATTGAAGAGGGTGAGTGTGAAAATGGCATCGTGAGTGTGAAATTTACTGAATCTAGTGAGTATTGGTGTTTTATTTTTAGCGATAATGGAGAAAGCATTACTGACAAAAATATACTTTTTGAGCCATTTAAAACAACTAAACTTAAGGGTAATGGTTTGGGTCTGGCACTATGTCAGCAGATTGTGAATGCGCATAATGGCTCTATTTCGCTTGATGAGAGTGAAGATGAAAAGATATTTTATGTGAAAATTGCCAAAAGCTAATAAACTTGCTGTTATAATGCGTTAGCTCATTTTGAGGAGAGAAAATGCGTGTTACAAAAATTGCCCCTGCTAAGCGATTTGAGCGTGAATTTGAGGGGATTGCTACAGATAAATCAATTTCGCATCGTAGTGTTATGTTTGCGCTTTTAGCTCATACATCTTGTGAGGTGGAAGATTATCTTATGGGGGAGGATACACTACATACATTACAGATTGCACGTGAGTTAGGGCTTATAGTAGAGCAAAAAGCCAATAAGCTAAAACTCACTCCTCCAAAAGAGATTAAAGAGCCACACAAAGTGCTTGATTGTGGCAATGCAGGGACAGGAATGCGCCTTTATGCGGGATTGCTTAGCGGTATCAAAGGACATTTTGTTTTAAGTGGCGATGAATATTTAAATGAACGTCCGATGAAACGTATAATTGAGCCCTTAAATAGTATAGGAGCGCATATTGTAGGGCGACAAGATAGTGCCTATGCACCTTTAAGTATTGTAGGGGCGCAATTAGAATCTTTTAACTATACAAGCAAGATTGCTTCAGCACAAGTAAAAAGTGCGATGATACTTGCAGGATTACAAGCAAATGGGCAATCAAAATTTATAGAACCATTTTTAAGTCGTAATCACACAGAAAATATGCTATGTGGTATGGGAGTGCAAATGCACACAAAGGAGCGAGAAAATGGAGAGTATGAGGTTATATTTGAAGGACAACCGCATAAAAAATTAGAATCTTTTCATATAAAAGTGCCTGCTGACCCTTCGAGTGCATTTTATTTTGCGGTAGCAGCGTGTGTGCTTCAATCTAAAGTAAAACTTAAAAATGTGCTTTTAAACAAAACACGTATTGAGGCTTTTAAGATTCTAGAATCTATGGGTGCAAAAGTCATCTATACTTTTTATAGTTCTTCTTATGAAGAAGTGGGGGATATTGAAGTGCATGGCAATAGCCTGAAAGCTGTAAATGTAGAAAATGCGATAGCGTGGCTTATTGATGAAATACCAGCTTTAAGTATTTGTTTTGCTTTGGCAAATGGGACTTCAAGGGTAGCTAATGCTAAAGAATTACGCGTTAAGGAGAGTGATAGAATCCACGCTACAATTACAAATCTACGTGCTATGGGGATAGAATGTGAGGAATTTGAAGATGGATTCAGTGTGCGTGGTGGGGAACTAAAGAGGGCAAGGGTAGATTCTTTTGGAGACCATCGTATCGCAATGAGTTTTGCCATAGCCCAACTTTTATGTGGTGGGGAGATACAAGATAGTGCGTGTATTGATGTATCTTTTCCACAATTTCTTACTTATTTGGCTCAAATCACATCTGTAGAAAATATCAACGAGGATTGATATAGTAAATAAAGGATATATTCAATGAAAATAAAACTTGCTGAAAAGTATGGCTTTTGCTTTGGTGTAAAGCGAGCTATTAAAATTGCAGAAGAAAATCGTGGTGCCATCACTTTTGGTCCGCTTATACATAATGCTAAAGAGATAGGACGCTTAAAAGAGAATTTTGGTGTAGATTTAGGGGAGAGCTTGCAGGAGGTGCAGGGTTATAAAGATGTGATTGTACGCACACACGGTATTACAAAGGGAGATTTGGAGATTCTAAAAAAGGGTGGTAATAATGTGATTAACGCCACTTGTCCTTTTGTAACAAAGCCTCAAAATATTGTCAAAAAAATGTCAAAAGAAGGCTATCAAATTATTATTTTTGGTGATAAAGATCATCCAGAAGTAAAAGGTGTAGCAAGTTATGGAAAAGATGTTGTGATTGCGGTAGATGTTGATGAAATAGCTCAATATGCCTTGAAAAACAAAGTAGCTCTTGTATCTCAAACAACTAAACAGGCGGAACAATTTGGCAAAATCGCTGCCTTTCTTGTCTCTAGAGCGAATGAGGTGCGTATTTTTAACACAATTTGCAATGCGACTTTTGAAAATCAAAGAGCTGTGCTTGAATTAAGCAAAGAAGTTGATGTAATGGTTGTGGTAGGGGGTAAAAACTCCTCAAATACGAAGCAACTTTTAAAGATTGCTCAAAAGCATTGCAAAGACAGCTATTTGGTTGAGGATAAAGATGAGTTAGATATGCAATGGTTTAGAGATAAGAAGCTATGTGGCATTACAGCAGGTGCTTCTACGCCTGATTGGATTATTAAAGATGTAAAGGACAAGATTGAGCAAATTTAGGAGTTTTTGTTGGGATTTTATTCTAAGTGAGTGTCATTTCTTAAGTTATGACAAGGTTTGCTTTGGTAAAATGCTTTAGATTTTAATTTTTTAGATAAAAGGGTATTGATGTTAGTGAATCTGTGTGATGCTGTCGAAGGAGAAGAGGAATTTGTAAGTTTGCTTCAAGCGAGTGAGAATAGGGTTATTGAAGGTGCAATACAAAATGGCGAGATTGTAGAAATTGGTGATGAATACGCAATGGTAGCTATTGCAAATGAAAAACGTGAAGCAAAACTTAGGGTTTCTGAAATTACTGACAAAGATGGTAATGTGCTTTTTAAGAAAAATGATAAAATTGAAGTTTTTGTATCACCCAGTAGGCAAGGACCAATTGCTTCATATGTAAAAGCACAAAAGATGAAAAGAGTTGCCGAAAAAATTGCACAGCTTGCAGATGATTACAAGGATAAAGTGATTGAAGCAAAAGTGATAAAGAAAAACAAGGGTGGATACATAATGGAATATGATGGCATAGATGTATTTATGCCTCGTAGAGATTCTGCTATTCGTGAAGATTCTAAGGTTGCAGGCAAAACTTACAAAGTAGCTATTATCAAAATTGATAAAGAAAATAATTCAATTATTGTATCACGCAAGAGATTTTTTGAAATTGATGACGAGAAACGTAAAGAAATAAGTAATAAACTCCTTGCAAATAATGCTGTGCAAAAGGGTATTGTTACAAAAATTGCTCCTTTTGGAATATTTGTTGATGTAGAAGGTATAGAAGGACTTGTGCATTATACTGAACTTAGCCATAAGGGACCTATCAATCCAGAAAAAAAATTCAAGCTAGGTGATAAGGTTGAGGTAAAAGTGCTTGGTTTTGATGAAAAAAAGAGACGACTTTCTTTGTCAATGAAAGCATTGAGTGATGACCCTTGGACAGAAATAGAAAAAGAGCTTGAAGTGGGTTATGCTATTAAAGTGAGTGTGAGCAATATTGAATCTTACGGGGCTTTTGTGGATTTAGGGAATGATATTGAAGGCTTTTTGCATATTTCAGAAATTTCGTGGGATAAAAATATCAAGCATCCTTCTCGCTATCTCAAGGAAGGGCAAGAAATTGATGTTGAGATTATTGAAATCGATACAAAAAACAGAAGATTGCGTGTTTCACTTAAGAAACTTCTTGAAAAGCCTTTTGCACAATTTATTAAAGCATATCAGGTTGGAAGCATTATTAAGGGCAAAGTAGCTACTTTGACAGATTTTGGTGCATTTATTAAATTGGGTAGTGTCGATGGTTTGCTTCATAATGAAGATGCATATTGGGATAAAAATATTAAGTGTAAAGACAAGCTAAAAGAAGGTGATGAGATAGAGGTAAAAATTATTAAGATTGACAAGGAAAATGAGAAAATTTCTTTATCTCAAAAAGCTCTCTTGCGCTCTCCAGCAAAAGAATTTGCACAAAAACATAAAGTTGATGAGATTGTGAAAGGTAAAGTAATAGATATAAAAGATTTTGGTATTTTTGTTAAAATCGATGAAATGGAAGCACTTATTCGTAATGAAGATATTTATCCACTTAAAAAAGAAGAAATTAAGCTAGATGAGGAGATTTCTTGCGTGATAGCTCATATTGATGAGGAGAATAATAAAGTGCGTGCTTCTGTTAAAAAGCTCGAGAGACAAAAAGAGAAAGAGGCACTTAAGGCATTTAGTAACTCTGAAGAAAAAATGACACTCGGCGATAAGCTAAAAAATCGCTTATAGGAGATTGTAAGAGATAATGAAAAAGCTTGCGTTTCTTGTAGGGCTTTTAATCGTTATAGGTGGGGCAATTTATGGTGTATTGCATTTAGATAAAATATCAGCTCCACCACCTTTTGAGGCTCAACCTATGACACTCCCTCAAGTAGGTGGTGAAGTAGAACATAAAGATGAGCATTGGCTTAGTTTAGTTCCTGATAGTAACGAGCTTCCTTATGCTTATCCTGCGACAGAACTTAGCATTCGTTTTGATTTTGCTCCGACAGATTCTAAACGCGTTACCCCTTCAGTTATTAGCATTGATGACCTTGATGAATATAAATTTGCTTGTGTTAAGCAGGTATTAGCACAAAATAATATAGAATCTGCTTATTACAAATCTGGAAATATGCTTAAGCTGATGGTATTTGTGAGTGATGAAGCGATGTATGAGAAGCTTTTGGCAGATTTGAAGTATTATCGTTTAGAATTTAGCATACAATAATTTAAACCACAAAAGGAGTGAATATGAAATATAAAGTCATAGTATGTGATCATATCCATCAAAGTGGGCTTGACTTGCTTAGCACACAGAGTGATATTCAAATGGAAAATCTCGCCTCTTTACCTAAAAGTGAGTTACTTACTAAAATTGCTGATGCCGATGTGGTGATTACACGAAGCTCTACCGATGTTGATGAGGTGTTTTTAGAATCTTCTGGAAATATACGAGCAGTAGTGCGTGCTGGTGTGGGCGTGGATAATGTCAATATTGATGGTTGTTCTCGCAAAGGTATTGTCGTGATGAATGTTCCAACTGCAAATACAATTGCTGCAGTAGAGCTTACAATGGCTCATCTTATCAATTCTGTGCGGAATTTTCCCGGTGCAAACGCACAACTTAAAAATGAGCGCAAATGGAAGCGTGAGGATTGGTATGGTATTGAGCTTAAAGGCAAAAAACTTGGTATTATTGGTTTTGGGAATATCGGTTCTCGCGTTGGGATTCGTGCTAAGGCATTTGAGATGGAGGTTGTGGCTTATGACCCCTATATTTTAGCTTCAAAAGCGACTGATTTAGGCATCGCTTATACGAAAAATTTTGATGAGATTCTCTCTTGTGATATTATCACTATTCATACTCCTAAAAATGCTGAAACTAAGGATATGATTAAGGCTGCCCAAATCGCAAAGATGAAAGATGGCGTGATTTTGATTAACTGCGCACGAGGCGGTTTGTATAATGAAAAAGATCTCTATGATGCGCTTAAGAGTGGTAAAATCAAATGGGCAGGGATTGATGTGTTTAATAAAGAGCCAGCTATTGATAATGTTCTGCTTGATTTGCCAAATGTTTATGTAACTCCACACATTGGGGCAAATACATTAGAATCTCAAGAGCAAATTGCTATTCAAGCAGCAGAAGCAGCTATTGAAGCAGCACGTGGCTCAAGCTATCCTAATGCACTCAATCTCCCTATAAAAGAATCTGAAATGCCAAGTATGATGAAGCCTTATTTTGAGCTTATGCAAAAACTTGGCTTTTTGGCAGCACAGGCGAATAGGGGTGTGATTACTTCTATATATATAGAGGCACAAGGTGAAGTGGGTGAGTATGCGGATTCTTTGCAAACTTTTGCCCTTGTAGGTGCGCTTAATGCAAGTTTAGGAGATAAGATTAATTATGTAAATGCACCTTTTGTTGCCAAAGAACGTGGTATTGATGTGAAGGTTTGCTCAAAACAAGAGAGTGATACTTATAAAAATCGTATTTGCATTACATTAAGCACAGAAAATGAGAGTATTTCACTTAGTGGCACGGTATTTGAAGATAAGCATTTGCGTCTCACTTCTGTTAATCAATTTCAATTTGATATTGAGCCAAAGGGAAGCATTATTCTCTTTAGAAATACCGATGTGCCTGGTGTAATAGGACTTGTGGGAAGTATTTTAGGCAATCATAAAGTTAATATTGCAGATTTCCGCCTTGCTCGTCAAAATAAAGAGGCAATGGCAGTTATTTTAGTAGATTCTCAAGTGCCTGCTGAAGCATTAAAACAGCTTGGAGAAATACCTGCTGCACTTAATGTGAAAATGCTTAATTTGTAGAACCTAAAATCACATATTTTTGGTGGCTTATGCAAGATTCTCTGCATTGTCAGGTTTATCTTATTTTTGAAGATTCAACAAGCGCATTTGCCACTCAACGAATCCTAAGTTCCCCCCTTCTTTCTGAATATAACTTTAGCCTAGAACTTGTCCCTACGCCTAGGGAATATAGCAACAATTGCAATCTTGCTGTGCTTCTAAAATGGAGTGAGGATTCTCAAGAAGATAATAAAGCAGAGTTTATAGAATCTATTCATACCCTATTAGCACAAAAACATATTAAGCACGATATAATATATTCCTAATTTTTATCTTAAGGACAGAGATTGAGAGATTATAATCATATTCATATAAGCGGTGCACGCGAACATAACCTAAAAAATATCAATCTTAGCATTCCTAAAAACCGACTTGTTGTTTTTACCGGTTTGTCAGGTTCTGGTAAATCTACACTTGCTTTTGACACACTTTATGCAGAGGGGCAACGCCGCTATATAGAATCCCTCTCGAGTTATGCGCGGCAGTTTTTAGATAAGGTAGGCAAACCCGATGTGGATAAAATTGAGGGACTTACTCCTGCCATTGCTATTGACCAAAAAACAACAAGTAAGAATCCGCGTTCAACCGTTGGCACAATTACTGAAATTTATGATTATTTTCGCCTCCTTTATGCGCGTGTGGGAGTGCAGCATTGCCATATTTGTGGAGAGAAAATCTCACATATGAGTGCAACAGATATTATTGAGCAAATCCTTGCCCTTCCTCAAAATGCTAAGATGATTCTTCTTGCTCCGATTGTAAAAGAAAAAAAAGGTAGTTTTAATGACAAAATAGAATCTTTGCGTCAAAAGGGCTATGTGCGTGCAATGATTGATGGTGTAATGGTGCGACTTGATGAAGAAGTGAATCTTGCAAAAAACAAAAAACATACCATTAAGGCAGTCATTGATAGGGTGGTAAATTCTGTGGATAATCATACGCGTATCGCGCAAGGTGTGGAAAAGGCTCTGAAAGAATCTTATGGTGAGATTGAAATAGAGCTTATAGAAGATGAGAAAAAGACATATTTGCATTATTCTGAACATTTCGCGTGTTTTAAATGTAAAGTGAGTTTTGAGGAGCTAGAACCGCTTGGATTCTCGTTTAACTCTCCTAAAGGTGCGTGCGAGGATTGTTTGGGGCTTGGGGCAAAATACGCCATTGATTTAAAAAAGATTCTCAATAAATCACAGCCTTTAAATAAGGGAGGCATTAAAATTATTTTTGGTTTTAATCGCAATTATTATGCCGAGCTTTTTTATGCATTTTGCAAAAGTGCGAATATCGACCCGAGTTTGAGTTTTGATGAATTGAGCGATTCGCAGCAGAGCACGTTGCTGTATGGAAGTGAAAAAGAAGTAGAGATTGTTTGGAAATCAAGCACAATTAAACGCCCGTGGAAAGGGATTTTGCAAATTGCTCACGATATGTTTAAGGACGATAAGGATTTGGGAGATTACACAACCGAAAAGATATGTCCTACTTGCAAAGGACATCGTTTAAAAAGAGAATCTCTAAGCGTGAAAGTAGCCGAACTTGGGATTGGAGAGCTTATTGATATGCCTATACAAAAGGTATATGAATTTTTTGACAAAAAGAGTAATTTTACTTATCTCAATGCTCAAGCACGCTTTATTGCTGAACCTATTTTAAAAGAAATTCGCGAGAGATTATTTTTTCTCTATGATGTAGGGCTTGGTTACCTTACTTTAGGGAGAGATGCGCGAAGTATTAGCGGTGGGGAATCCCAACGCATACGTATTGCTAGTCAAATTGGTAGTGGGCTTACAGGTGTGATGTATGTGCTTGATGAGCCAAGCATTGGTTTGCACGAGCGAGATACTTTGCGCTTGATTAAAACTTTGCGGAGTTTGCAAGAAAAAGGCAATAGTGTAATTGTTGTTGAACACGATAAAGAGACGATTTTAAATGCGGATTATATCGTTGATATTGGACCAGAAGCAGGGTTGCGTGGCGGAAAAGTTGTTTTTAGTGGCAATGTAGAGCAGCTTTTGCAATCTCATACACTTACAGCAGAATATATTAAGGGTGAGAAAACTATCTCTTATCCGCATAAGCGTAATATAATCCAGTGGCTTAAGATTTATAATGTGAATATCCATAATATCCATAATCTTGATGTATCAATTCCGCTTTCTCAATTTGTATGTATAACGGGTGTAAGTGGTTCAGGCAAAAGCTCACTTATTTTACAGACATTGCTTCCTGTAGCACAAGAATTACTTAATAACGCTAAAAAAGTGCAAAAATGTGATGGTGTAGAAATTGTAGGATTAGAGCATTTGGATAAAGTCATTTATCTTGATCAAAGTCCCATTGGACGAACACCGCGTAGTAATCCTGCAACTTATACAGGAGTAATGGACGATATTCGCGCACTTTTTGCAGAAACTAAAGAATCTAAAGTGCGTGGATATAATGTAGGACGTTTTAGTTTTAATGTCAAAGGTGGGCGATGTGAGAAATGTCAAGGTGAAGGTGAGATTAAAATCGAAATGCATTTTTTACCTGACATAATGGTGAAATGTGATGCGTGTAAGGGTGCAAAATATAATCCACAAACACTCGAGATTCTTTATAAAGGCAAAAATATTGCTGATGTTTTAGCGATGAGCGTAGATTACGCACTAGAATTTTTTGCTAAAGTGCCTAAAATTGCCCAAAGGTTGCAAACATTACAAGATGTTGGGCTAGGCTATATTACTCTAGGGCAAAATGCTATTACCCTAAGTGGTGGCGAGGCTCAAAGGATTAAGCTTGCTAAAGAATTAAGTCGTAAAGACACGGGAAAAACGCTTTATGTGCTTGATGAGCCAACGACAGGATTACATTTTGCTGATGTGGATAGATTGACAAAAGTGCTTCATCATTTGGTGGATTTGGGAAATTCCGTGATTGTGATTGAACATAATTTAGATATGATTAAGAATGCGGATTATATCGTTGATATTGGACCAGAAGGTGGGGCAGGTGGCGGAAAAGTTGTTGATTGTGGATCTGTAGTGCATATGAGTAAAAATTATACTCAAAGTGGGAGCTATACAGGTAAGTATTTAGCTAAAGAGTTGGCTCGTGATAAAACATTATCAAAACATACAAAAAAGGAGCGAAAATGAAATTTGATGTATTGTTTGGCGGTGTGAGTTTTGAACACGAGATTAGTATTGTGAGTGCAATTGCGCTTAAAAAAGTGCTAGGAGAAAGGATTGCATCTTTTATTTTTATAGATAGTAGCCATAGATTCTATTTTATTCCCACTGATTGTATGAAGTCGAAATTTTTTAGTTCTGGCGCGTATAAGAAATGCACAGAATTATTTTTACAGCAAGGTGGATTCTGTAAAAAAGGTTTTTTTGGCTTTAGTCCTATTGCTCCACATTGTGTTGTGAATCTTATTCACGGAGCAGATGGAGAAGATGGCTCTATAAGTGCATTACTTGATTTTTACCATATTCCTTTTATTGGTCCGCGTATAGAATCTAGCGTGATGAGTTTTAATAAAGCTTTTACAAAACTTTATGCAAATGCAAGGGGAGTAAAGACTTTAGATTATGAGGTTTTAACGCGTCAAGATTCACAAGTGCGCCATTTGCAATATCCTTTAATTCTAAAACCTGCACGACTTGGAAGTTCCATAGGGGTAAGTGTGGTAAATGAAGAAAAGGAACTGGATTATGCTATGGATTTAGCTTTTGAATATGATGATAGTATTGTGGTGGAGAATTTTAAAAGCGGGATTAAAGAATATAATCTTGCTGGCTGCAAGATAAAACAGGGTGCAGAATATGTTTTTAAATATTCAATTATTGAAGAGCCAAGCAAAAAAGAATTGCTCGACTTTGAGCACAAATATTTGGATTTTTCACGCACTTCACAAGTTCTAAAAGCAGACATTACGCCTAGTCTTGAAAATAAAATTAAAGATAATTTTGCTAAGCTTTATGAAAATGCTTTTGAGGGTGCGTTGATACGATGTGATTTTTTTGTTATTGATGATGAGGTGTATCTTAATGAAATTAATCCAATTCCGGGTTCTATGGCGAATTATTTATTTGAAGATTTTGCAAATGTGCTAGAGGATTTAGCTTGTAATTTGCCAAAAAGACATTCTATCAAGGTAAGCTACAATTATATAGAGCAGATTCATCACGCAAAAGGAAAATGATTTAATGGCACAAAGGCGCATAGAGTATCAAGGTGAATGTTTTGAGTTAAGTTATGAAAGGCGCAAACCTTTGCATATAGACATAATAGAATCGAGTTCTATTCCGATGATACTTTTTTTGCACGGCTGGGGAAGCAATAAAGATGTGATGAAAATTGCTTTTAATCAATGTTTTGCTGAATACGAGCATATTTATCTTGATATGCCCGGCTTTGGTAATAGCCCTAATGAAAAGCCTTTGCATACACAGGATTATGCAGGAATTGTATGTCAATTTCTTATCGATATAAACGCTCCTACCACAGAAGATTCTATTGTTGTGGGGCATAGTTTTGGTGGAAAAGTGGGGGTATTATGTAAGCCAAAAGAGCTTATTTTGCTCTCTTCTGCTGGAATTAGAGTGCCAAAAAGCTTAAAAGTGCGATTTAAGATTATGACTGCAAAAATTATGGGAAAGCTTGGATTAAGCAAATTCAATAAAATATTTCGTTCAAGTGATGTAAAAACAATGAATGAGGGAATGTATCAAACATTTAAAAATGTTGTTGATGAAGATTTTTCTTTAGAATTTAGTGCGTATAAGGGTAAAACAAGTATTTTTTGGGGTAAAGATGACAATGTTACACCACTTTTTTGTGGCAAAAAGATAGCGGAGCTTATGGCAAAAAGTCGATTTTTTGTTTTAGAAGGAGATCACTATTTCTTTTTAAAGCAGGGTGCTAAGGTCGAGCAATTATATAAGGAGCAAGTATGAAAGAATGTAGGGAGTTTAGGGTATTTGGTCGTGTGCAAGGTGTAGGTTTTCGTAGATTTATTCAAGCAAAAGTAGATTCTATGAATCAACCAATTGAACTTATAAGCGGACATATTTGTAATCTTGAAGATGGGAGTGTGCGTGTAGTAGCACAATCAGAAGTGCAAATGTTAGATAAATTAGAACAGCTCCTCAAAATCGGGACAATTAGAAGTGTGGTTGAGCGTGTAGAATCCACACTCTTAGAAAATGATGAGAATTTAAGTGGTTTTGAGATTCTAAGACAGGAGAAATAGAGATAATGCTATTGGTTGATATGTTAGCACAATGGGTATTTGTAGGTTGTGTTGCATTTTATATTGCAACAAATTTGCAATGGTATAATTATAGCCTTAAGAGAGTGGTTTTTATGCACCATAAGTATATGTGGCATATTTACTACTTTGTAACACCTCTTATTGTATATATAGGTATATTTTTTATTCCACATCCTGTAGGTGATTATGTGTTAATAGGTTTAAGTGCTATATATGCTGTAATGATTCTTGTATGGCATTTGAAGCTTGATAAAAAACTCAATGCAACAAAGCGTATTGTGAGGTTTTTTGTTGTTTTATTTATTTTTATGGTGTTTAATGAAACCCTGTGTTATAACCTTGGGGTAGAGAGCACATTACTTGACCTTATGTCTCTTGTTTTTGCATTTATCACTTCCCGTATCTATGAAAGGGTTTTGCTTAATCGTTTTATAGCTTTAGCAAATGAGAAACTTGAAGTTATGTCGCGTCTTTTGATTATTTGTGTAACAGGAAGTTATGGTAAGACAAGTATAAAAAACTTTCTTGAACAGATTCTAAAAGAAAAATATCGCGTATATGCCACACCTCGTAGTGTTAATACGCATACAGGTATTGTTGCAGATATTAATACAAATCTTGAGTATATTACTGAAATTTATATTGCTGAAGCTGGTGCGCGATGTAAGGGGGATATTGCTCTTATTTCTCAATTTTTGAATCCTCATTATTCTGTAATTGGTGAGATAGGGGAGCAGCATATAGAATATTTCAAAACACTTGATAATATCGTAGAAACAAAATTTGAGTTATTAGAGAGTTCTCGTTTAAAAAAAGCCTTTGTTTTTAAAGATAATCCTAAGCCATCGCACATAGAGCCAAGCACGATGAAAAAGATTCAGTATTTTCCTGAAAATGTGCGTAATATCGAGGCAAATCTTGATGGCACAAGTTTTGAGCTTTTTATCAAAGATGAATGGTATCGCTTTGAGACAATGGTGCTTGGAAGATTTAATGTTGTAAATCTAAGCGCAGCTATTTATGTAGGAGTGGAACTAGGGCTTAGGATAGAGGATATGCAAAAGGCGACAAAACGTATAGAGCCAATCCCACATCGCTTACATAAGATAGAGGCAAATGAAAAACTTATTCTCGATGATAGTTTCAATGGGAATCTTAAGGGTATGAAAGAGGCTATTCGGCTTTCTTCCCTTTATAATGGGCGTAAAATTATTGTAACACCCGGTATAGTAGAAAGCACACCAGAGGCTAATATTGAACTTGCTCAAGCTATTGATGAGGTATTTGATATTGCTATTATCACAGGTGAGCTTAATAGTAAGATTCTAAGAGAGCATATTCATAGGGCGCAGATTCTTATTTTGAAAGATAAAGCTGCTGCACTTGAAGATATGCTAAAATCTTGCACACAACCTCACGATTTGGTGCTTTTTAGTAATGACGCACCAAGTTATATTTAAGGGTAAAGGAAAGCAATGGATAGAATCTATGCGCCTTGGCGGAGTAAGTATTTTGGCTCTTGTGCGCAAGGCTGTGTATTTTGTACTATTGCAAGTAATCCACAAGATGATGAGAAAAATCGTGTTATTTATCGTGATGATAAGATTTTTGGCGTTATGAATCTCTATCCTTACACGCCCGGACATTTTATGCTTATTCCTTTGGCTCATTGTGATTCACCTGAAGAATTACCTTTAGAGATTTGGCTACATTTGCATAAATTCTCGTATAAGGCAGCAAATGTGCTTTATGAATATGGTGCGCAAGGTGTTAATATGGGTTTAAATATTAAAAAAGCAGGTGGAGCGGGGATACCCGAGCATTTGCATATGCACTTTGTGCCTCGTTATCTAGGCGATACTAATTTTATAACAAGTATTGGTGAGGCACGCACTTATGGAATGGATTTTGATAGTGTGTATGCGAAAATCAAGGTATTAGGTGCAAAATATTTTATTGAAAAAGGAATATAATGAAAGCAAAATATCATTTCTTTTCACGCGTATTTATGGGGATATGTGTATTTATGGGGATATGTGTATCAAGCTATGGAGCAAATGATAGATATAACTATTTGCTTTTTAGCAATAATTATACAGAAGTCCGAAAAGGCATTAATCTTGGTGCAGATATTGAAGCGCGTTTGCGTGGAAGCACACCGCTTTATGATGCAGCGCGTAAGGGAAATATGGAGATTTTGCATTTACTTATTGAACGTGGAGCTGATGTAAATGCAGTGTGCCACGGTGAGACACCTTTACTTAAGGTTGTGGCTCTTAATAATCTTAGGTTTGCTCAAGCTCTGATTAATAAAGGGGCAAAGGTAAGGGTAGCTGATGAACATTTAGGAAATACACCACTTCATTATGCAGTAATGAAAAAAAATCCAGAAATGATAAAACTTCTTTTATCTAATGGTGCGGATATGTATGCAGAAAATTTTAAAGGAGATACACCAGCGCGTTATATTCTTGCTAATCGCTCCTTACCTGCTGTGAGTATTAAAAATAATGATATTACATTAAAGGCTTCTGCGTTTAATTTAGGACAAGGAAGTGTAAATATCACTATAAGCAATGAGAGTGAGAAATTTGCCACAATTAACTATATGGCACTCTATATTAATGGAGATTTAATAAGTGAGAGTGAGGTAAATAAAAAAATTCCTCCACATTCAAGTGCAGCAGTTGGGAGTTTGAGTATTCCTACTGATACTTATGAGGCAATCCGACTTAAAAAATCCGGCACAACAGATATTAAGTATGGTTTTGCAGTAGAATATGACCTCGAGGGAAAAAATAAGAATCTTTATAAAAAAACAAGCACAGAACTCAAACTTTGGTAGATTCTCTATTTTGGAATCTGGAGCAAAGTAGTTTAATGATAACCTTGTGTTTTGCCTAACTCTTGCAAATTGATAACAAGCTTATCATATGTTGTCTGCGCTTCTTGCAAGGTATCTTGTAAAAGCTTTAAGGAGGCTTTCATACCACCTTGAGATTCTGCTTTGCAAAGCTTTGCGTAAAGATCGCTCACAAATGCTACACCATCTTTACTCGGGCGGCGACGCACAGAATAGTAGCCTATAATTTTATTATTATCATCGTAAGAGGGTGTAACATTGGCAAACACCCAATAAATTTTTTTATCCTTTGAGGAATTTTTCACAAAAGCAAAAAATTCTTTGTTGTTTTGTATATTCTCCCATAATAGCTTGAATGCGATACGAGGCATATCTTGATGACGCACAAGATTGTGTGGTTTGCCTAAAAACTCATCTTCTTTAAAGCCACTAAACTGCACAAAATCACTATTGCCATAAGTAATCATTCCTTTCAAATCGGTTTTGGAAGTGATGAGGGTATTATCTTTGAGAAATATCTCTTGTGCCATAATTGCTCCTTGAAGTGGTAGATAGAGTTTGATTATTACACAAGCACTCTAAAAACTCCCTTAGAATACCAAAATGCTATAATATACTTTTGATTTTTGTGATACCTTGTAAAATTAAAGGAGTATTATGGGAGATTCGTTGCTTATAGCAGCCTATAAACCACCTTTTATAAGCTCAAATGCCTATCTTTCTTACTTAAAAAGGTATTTTGGCATCTCAAAGGCAGGTTATCTTGGCACACTTGATCCTTTTGCAAAAGGCACACTTGTTGTAGGATTTGGCTCTTATACACGACTTTTTCCGCATTTGCAAAAGACTCCTAAAATTTACAGGGCAACCTTATGGCTTGGCGTGAAATCTGCGAGTTTAGACATTGAAAATATAGAATCTGTGAGTATCCCTCAAGTCTATGATGAGAGTGATATAGTTTCAGTCATTACTTCTATACGAGGTAAAATTACCTATATTCCACCAAAGTTTAGTGCAAAGCATATTGATGGTAAGAGGGCTTATGAGCTAGCACGAACAGGACAAGATTTCACACTTAAGGAAACGCAAATGGATATTTATTCTATGAAGTTGCTATCATATCGCCACCCTTTTGTGCATTTTGAAGTGAGTGTGAGTGAGGGAGGATATGTGCGGAGCATTGGTGAGATGATAGCACATAGATTAGGCACACAAGGCGTATTATCAAGCTTAGAGCGCGTAAGTGAAGGAGCTATGAGTGTGGAATCTCATCAAGGATTTAAGATTCTTAATCCTTTGGAGTATTTACCTTATCCACAGCTTGACAATATGTCTCTTTATGCGCAAGATTTGTATAATGGAAAGAAAATCACTCTAAAAAATATACAAAAAGGTAAATATATAGTGTGTTTTGATGAATTTTTCTCTATAATAAAGGTTTGTGAAAATGGTTGTATCGAATATATTTTAAATAGGATAGAATATGTTAATTCTCTCACGCAAACAAGATGATAGTATAATAATAGGCGATGATATAGAGGTAAAAGTTGTCTCTATTGATAAGGGCAGTGTGCGATTAGGATTCTCCGCTCCAGAATCTTATGTGATTTTACGTGGAGAGCTTAAAGATGCTATTACTCAAGCAAATAAACAAGCTTCGCAAAATGCTGATAAACACTCTCTCAAACAGATTCAATCTTTGTTAAAGGTCAAAGATAAATAGGTGTGCGAAGTGGTTTTTAGAATCTACCCAAAACTAAATATATTTTTAAAAATCATAGGGTATCAAGACGGATACCATCAGATTAATTCTCGCTTTGTGAAAGCTTATGGGGAGATTTATGATGAAATGGAAATAAAAGCACATTCTCACTTTGTGCTCAAGGGCAATTTTAATTGTGCTATGGAGGATAATTTAATATTTAAAGCAAAATGTGCTATGCAGAAGTTTTTAAGCACACAAGAAAAAAAAGTGCAAGATTTAGAATCTCTTCATATAGAAGTGCAAAAAGCTATTCCTCAAGGTGCAGGACTTGGTGGTGGAAGCGCAAATGCAGGAGTATTTTTACGAGCTGCGAATGAGTTTTTAGCACTTGGTTTAAAAGAGGGTGAGCTTATGCAAATAGCACAAAGTGTAGGTTCTGATGTGAGTTTTTTTGCAAGTGGTGCAGCGAGTGCAAATGTGCGTGGGAGAGGTGAAGATATTGAATCTTTTGTAGAATCTCCTTTGAATTATGATATTTATACACCAAATATATTTTGTGATACAGCAAAAGTATATCAACACTATGCGGCTGCTATTAAAAGTCAAGGTATTACTTATAGCACACCTACTAATGAGTATTTTAAGCTTACAAGTAAAGAGTTGCTTGATAGAGGTGAAACAAAAGAAGTAATGAATGATTTGTTTGTGAGTGCGACTTTTATATACCCTATGCTTAAAGATATTGCGCGTGAGCTTGGAGATAAGTGGTATTTTAGCGGTAGTGGTAGTAGTTTTTTTAAACTTAAGGGCATAAAATGCAGCAAAAAATGATTGCTAAAAACAAAAAAGCATATTTTGATTATGAGATTCTACAAACCTTAGAGAGCGGCATTGTTTTAGTTGGTAGTGAAGTGAAAAGTATCCGTGCAGGACGTGTGAATCTTAAAGATAGCTTTGTGAAAATCATCAAGGGCGAAGCATTTTTATTTAATACACATATTTCATTTTTGGAGCATACTTATACATATTTTAAACCAAATGAACGCGCTCCACGTAAGCTTTTGCTTCACAGAAAAGAAATTGACAAACTTTTTGGTAGCGTGAGCACGCAGGGTTTAAGTATTGTGCCATTAAACATTTATTGCAATCAAAAAAATAGAATTAAACTTACCATTGCACTTGTGCGAGGAAAAAAATTACACGATAAACGAGAAAGTATTAAGAAAAAAATGCTTGAACGCGAAGCAAGAGCAAATATGAAAGATTATGGTAGAAAAATATAGGAGTGGTTTTGTGAGGGAAGTTGTCGATTATGGTGTGCTTGGATTTTTACTCTTTTTGAGTATAGTAGTGCTTGGTGTGGCATTTGAGCGTTTGTGGGTGTATCATAAAATTGATGTATCACGTTTTGATGATAAAAGAATCTTGGAGCTGTTGCTTCATAAGCGGCTTACTCTTATTGCAACTATTGGCTCAAATGCACCATACATAGGACTTTTAGGAACGGTTTTTGGGATTATGGTAACTTTTGTGGAAATTGGCTCAAATGCACTTATTGATACTCAAAGCATTATGGTGGGGCTTTCCCTTGCACTTAAGGCAACGGCGGCTGGATTGATTGTGGCGATTCCCTCTATTGTATTTTATAATTTTTTATTGCGTAAAACAGAGGTTATCCTTGCACTTTGGGATATTGCACATAATCCCCCGCCAAAGACTAAAATAACAACAAGGTATGATGTGTGAAAAAAATAGATTCTCTTAATCTTATTCCTTTTATTGATATTATGCTTGTATTGCTTGTCATTGTGCTCACAAGTGCTTCATTTGTTGTGCGTTCATATATACAAGTTGATGTGCCTCGCCTTGAAGATACACAGGGGCAAAGCACGCACAAAAAAGAATCTCATACTATTACTATTGATAAGCAAGGACATTTTTTTCTCGATAATAAACCTTTGTCTCTCAATGAATTAAAGGCACAAGTGGGGCAGTTTGATAAAAATACACAGGTGATTATTTATAGCGATAGGCAAAGCAATTTGGAGTTTTTTCTCGAAGTTACCACAATGCTACGCGACAAAGGTATTGATGATGTATATGTTAGCACAGAGCATAAATAGTATCTAATACAAGGAGGGTTATATGCAAGAAATTATTTGGCTTCTCAATATTTGTTTTACGATTTTAATGGTGGGTTTATTTGTATGGGATTTTAAGACCTTTGGTGAGCCTACACACAAGGATTTTAAGGCAGTTATTATGAGCACAGGGGTGCTTGGGACATTTGTGGGTATCTTTATAGGACTTATGGGTTTTGATACCCTTGCTTTACAAGATTCTGTGCCTCTTCTTCTTGATGGGCTAAAAACAGCATTCTATACTTCTATTGTGGGTATGGGATTAGCGATTGCTCTTTCTATTATCCAGAGGGCAAAAGGTATAAAAAGTGCGCAAGATATGAATATGGACTATGTTGTAACACAAATGGGACATCTTGACCATCTTAGGGGACTTGTAGAGATTAATAATAAGATTAAAGACCTGCCTAGTATAGAGGATATGCATATGATGAATGCAGATACAAATGCTCTTTTACACAAGATAGATTCTTCATTGCAGGCGACAATTACACAGCTTGCTTCAGGAGCTTCTAAGGAGCTCATCGGTGCATTAGAGCTTGTTATTCGTGATTTTAATCACAACTTACAGAATCAATTTGGTGAGAATTTTAAGGAGCTGAACAACGCAGTAGGACGACTTCTTTCTTGGCAGGAAAATTACAAGCAAAGTATAGAGCAAACACAGGATTTGCTTACTCAAGCAAACAAAATGATGACAGATAGTGCAAATGCGATGAATAATACACAAGCAACTTTAGAATCTGTGGTCGCACAAAATACAAGTGCAATGGAATTTTATGCACAAACTTTAAAACTTATAGAGGATATGCAAAATAAAGGTGAAATCTTGAATGCCAAACTTCAAGAAGTAGCTACATTAGGCGCACACGCACAGCAATGCCTTCAGAATATGGATAGTTTCTTTACAAAAGCCACACAGAATCTTGATGCATTAGAAGATAGCACAAATAAACATATTGATGAGCTAAAAGGGCAGGTTAGCACTTATTTTACACAGCTAGATTCATATGCGGAGCAAAATATGGAGCGTTTGGAGAAGTTCATAGAGCATAGCTCAAATGTAGCACAAGATAATATTAGCACAATACTTGAAACTCATAGTGCAGGATTTAGCTCACAATGCAATAAGTTTGCAGAACAAAGTAAAGGATTCTTTGAAGAGATTGTAAATAGTGCAAATACACATCTTGTAGATTTGAGCAAACTTTTGGAACAAAATATTACACAAAATACAGAGCTAAATGATAATAATGCTCAAGAGTTTGCGCGTTTAAGGGAGTATATTGCCAAGAATCATAGCGCAATCGTGCAAAGTTTAGAATCTAGCCTTACTTATGTAAATTCACATAATGAGGTAATTATGCAAGATATGGTAAAAGGTTTAAAAGAAATGCAAGAGCAATATCTTGTGCTTATGCAAAACAATATGGATAGCACATTAAATAAAGAGCAAGAGATGATAAAGGTGAGGCTAGAAAGTTTAGGTGAGCTTAGCGCAAAAAGTGATGCTTATGTCAATGCTCAATATGAGCAAGTAAGCGGATTTGTTAAAAAACTTGCAACCGAATATTTAAAAATTATACAAAAACTCACCAAGGATTCAGTAGCAGTTCCAAAAGATATGGGTGTGCAGGTAGTAAAAGACTTTGGCACACTGCAGCATAATCTCCTTTCACATTTGGGAAATCTCAACGCACAGATTCAACATAATAGTATGCAGCTTATTGAGCTTTATCGCAATGTGCAAAATACTATAAATGAAAATATAGAGGGCAATAAATCCTTGCAAAAAGAGATTAAGGGCACATTTGATACATTAGATACGCAAATGAGTGCAAGTATGGAGAATTTCAAGGAGAATTATGAGTGGTTTTTACGCCGTGTGCGTGAGATTATTGGCTCAAGATAGAATGAAAAGGGTATAAACTATGAAGTATAATCAATGGATTAGTATTTCTGATATGATGGCTGGTATTATGATGATTTTTTTGCTTATCACAGTGTCTTTTATGTTAATTACGCAAAAAGCACAAGAAGATTTACGAGTCCAAAATCAAAAACTCTTAGAAATTAATGAGGCGATGAGTAGCATTGCAAAAGATTATTCTGATTTGCGTCAAGAATTGTATGAAGCACTATTGAAGGAATTTGGTAAGGATTTGAAGGTGTGGGACGCATCTATTGATGAAGACAATACAATTCGGTTTAACGAACCTGAAGTGCTTTTTGATATAGGAGCAAAGCAAGTCAAAAAACGTTTTAAGGATATTTTAGATGATTTTTTTCCGAGATATGTGAAGATTTTAGCTTTAGAGAAATTTCAAAATAGTATTGAGGAGATTCGTATTGAGGGACATACTTCGCAAGTTTGGTTTGCAGCAAATACACTTGAAGAGCGTTATCTTGGTAATGCTGAACTCTCGCAAGCTAGAGCATTAGAAGTATTAAAGTATTGTTTTAATCTTAAAAGTATTAATTCTTACAAAGAATGGCTGGTTAAGGTATTTCGTGCTAATGGTTTATCTTTTGCCAAACCACTTGAGGATGATGATAAATCAAGACGAGTGGAGTTTAGAGTGATTACAAAAGCAAATAAAGATTTGCTTAAAATCCTTGATATTAGTAAAGATTTTGAGTTAAAATAACCTATTTTTAAGTATAAAATAGGCATAATCCCCCACTTTACTTTAATCCTAATTTTAAGGCTAAAATATGAAAAGAACCTATCAACCTCACAATACACCAAAAAAACGCACACACGGCTTTCGTGCAAGAATGAAAACAAAAAATGGTCGCCGTGTAATCAATGCAAGGAGAGCAAAAGGTCGTAAAAGACTTTCTGTGTAGGAATTATCTTAGATGAGGTTAGATTCTCTTAAAACAAAGGCAGAATTTGACTTTATCTACAAGAATGCAAAGAAATTTTTTCATAAATATTTTGTGCTTTATGTGTTGAGAATCTCTCATTATCACTCTCATCACCCTAAAGAAAAAAAAATCCTACACACACTTCAATCTCATCAAGTAGCACTTCATATTGGTTTTAGTATTTCTCGCAAAATTGGCAAGGCAAATAAACGCAATTTATTAAGAAGACGCGTTAAAGCGATTATGTATGAAAACCGCATAAAATATGAGGGGCTTGTGTGCGTTTTTGTCGCAAAAGAAGGTGTTACTTGTATTGATTTTGCGACTTTAAAGAAGGATTTACTTTTTGCTCTTGATAAAACACAAGAGATTATCAATTCCTAATTAAGGTAGAAAATTTTAGATGTATAGAGTGCGTTGGATTTGTATTCTTTGTGTGAGATTTTATCAAAAGTATTTTTCTCCCCTCACAATAGGTGCTTGTCGTTATTATCCAAGCTGTTCTGAATACACTTTGTGGCTTTTAATGTTTGATAATCCTTTTTATGCTTTAGGTAAATCTTTTATGAGGATTTTGCGTTGTAATCAGCTTTTTGCAGGAGGTATTGCTTATCCCCAAGCAAAGATTCTGTTTAAAAATATTGTGTTTGTCCCCAAAAAGGTAAAATATTGGTTTGTCCCCACTACAAATACAAGTTTTTTAGATATAATAAATGCTTTTAATCAAACTTACATTGTGCGAGTTTATATTATTAAATCACTTTTTTAAAGGTAAAATTATGTATCGTCCAAATGAACAAGATAATGGTATATCACTTTCGCGTGTGCTTCTCGCAGTTGGTTTATCTATTGCATTTTTTGCTGTTTATGCATATTTTTTTCCACAAAAACCTACACAAACTCCTACAAAAACAGAGATAAATGCTTCAAATGATGCAAAAACAGATGCTAATACCCAAGATATATCATCTCCTTCCTTTCCCTCATCGCAGATTCCTCATCAATCTTCAGTAGAATCTGCACAGGCTATACAATCTCCTATAACAAATAATCCACAATCTCTTAAGCAGACAATCATTGCACATATTCAATCAGAACATTTTGACATTGAAATTGATGCGCTAGGGAGGATTAAGCAGGTTTATCTCAAAGATGAGCAATTCACTCGCGGTGAGCAAAAAAGTCTTTTTGGTATGGTTGGTGAAGTTTTAGGATTCAAATCATCTCATAGAGAGACATTAGAAAAACTTCCTTTATTTGATGAAAATGGTTTGCATACAATGGAAGTGCGCTTTAGCGATTCTAGTCTTAACCAAAAAGCTTTTAATACACCATATACGACCAATATAAAGCATATCACTTTAGAGAATGCTCCTATTGAGATTATTCTTACACAGAATCTTGATGATGTTGTGCTAACAAAATATCTCACTATTCACCCTAATCTTGCCTATGATGTGCGCATAGAGATTAATCAGCCTCATATAGAATATTTTGTAAGCAATGGTATGCGCCCGACTGCTGACCCTGATACTTATGCGTTTAGAGGTGTAATAACTCGCAATACTCTAGATTCTGTTTTGACAAAAATTGAAGATGGAGATGCAAGTAGCGATTATCTTGCTAAAACCGCACTTGATGTGCGTCATTCGAGCTTTGTAGCAAGTGTGGATAGATATTATGCGAGTTTATTTTTTACAGATAACCCACAAGGTTTGTATGTAGTAGTAAGTGGAGATAATGCACATAATCCTATGCCCTATGTGCGTTTTGAAGGTAATGCAAGTTTTGCTGGGTATATAGGACCAAAAATTTATAAAGAACTTCAAAGTATTGATGAGACACTTACTGATGTCGTGGAATATGGACGCATTACATTTTTTGCTAAACCACTTTTTGTCTTACTTGAGTATCTTTATGATTTATGTGGAAATTGGGGTTGGGCGATTGTGCTATTGACACTTATTGTGCGTATTGTGTTATATCCTCTCACTTATCGGGGTATGATGTCAATGCAAAAACTTAAGGATTTAGCTCCTAAGATGAAAGACTTGCAAATGCGTTATAAAGATGACCCACAAAAACTTCAAATACATATGATGGATTTGTATAAAAAACACGGCGCAAACCCACTCGGGGGCTGTTTGCCTTTACTCTTACAAATTCCTGTATTTTTTGCAATTTATCGTGTGTTACACAATGCTGTAGAACTTAAGAGTTCGGCTTGGATTCTATGGATTAATGATTTGTCTGCAATTGATCCTTATTTTGTGTTACCTGTGCTTATGGGGGCAAGTATGTATCTCTCTCAAAAACTTACACCTTCAAATTTTACAGACCCTATGCAAGAGAAAATCTTTAAAATGTTGCCTATTATTTTTACGATATTTTTCATTATTTTTCCATTCCCAGCAGGGCTTGTGCTATATTGGACGATTAATAATGTATTTTCTATTATCCAGCAAATCCTTTTAAATAAGGTTATGGAGTCACGTAAGGCAAAAGAGATTGCAGAACATCATAATGACCATCATCATAATGAAAAGCATACAAATAAGAACACAAATAAAAAAGGAATAAAATGAAAAAAATTGAAGAAAAGACTTTAGAAGCAGCCCTTATCAAGGCGTCAATAGAGCTTGGTTGTTCAGTTGCTGATTTAGAATATGAAATTGTGCAAAATCCTAGTAATGGTTTTTTGAATCTAGGCAAAAAAAATGCAATTATCATTGTAGATACAAAAACTAAAGAAGCAAATACCAAGGCACTAAAAGCAGAATATACAAAATCTTTAGAATCTATAGAATATAAAGAGCCAAAATACCACCAAGAGCACATTGAAGAGAAAAAAGAATCTCCTAGAGATTTTTCAAAAACTCTAAACTATGAATCATATACACAAGATTTTTCACAAGATATTTGGGGCAAACAAGAAATCTTTGTGCAAAGTGATGAGCATCAAGATGATGAGGCGAATGTAGCACAAATTTGTGCAGAAATTAAAGAGCTTTTTGCAATGCTTCCTTTTGAAATTGATAAATTTGATGTGTTTTTAGGAGAGGATAATGAGCTTTCTGTCTATATTGATGGACGCGATTGTGCGTTGCTTATTGGCGAGAGAGGTTATCGTTACAAAGCACTTTCTTACTTACTTTTTAATTGGATTAACCCAAAATATGGCTACACATTACGCTTAGAAATTGCAGAATTTTTGAAAAATCAAGAAGAAATGATTGATGTATATTTGAAAGATATTGTGCGACTTGTCAAGGCAAATGGCAAGGCACAAACAAAAACGCTTGAAGGGATTTTGGTCTATATTGCGCTTAATAAATTGCGTGATATATTCCCTGATAAATATGTATCTTTGCGACAAACTGAGGCTGATGAAAAATATATCATCATCAATGAGTTTAGACGATAGCACAATCGTTGCTATTGCTACACCTGTAGGTGTTGGAGCAATTAGTATTGTGCGATTAAGTGGAAAAAGTGCGTATAGTATTGCTCTACGCTTGACTCACAGAGAGGAACTTAAGCCTAGATATGCGCATTTATGTCATATTTATGATATACAAGAAACAATCCTTGATGAAGCCATAGTGTTGTATTTTCCTGCACCACATAGTTATACAACACAAGATGTATGTGAGGTGCAATGCCACGGAGGATTCGTGAGTGCTAGGGCGATTGTTGAATTATGCATCGCATTAGGGGCAAGGATAGCTCACGCAGGAGAATTTACTAAACGCGCTTTTTTGGGCGGACGACTTGATTTGTCTCAAGCACAGGCTATAGCAGGACTTATCACCTCTCAAAGTATAGAATCAAACAAAATTCTAATGCGCCAGCTTAAGGGTGATGTGGGTGTTTTTGTAAATCGCATACGAGAATCTTTACTTGAGATTCTTGCTTTTGCTGAAGTTAATATTGATTATAGCGAAGAGATTGATGAAGATTATAGAGATGAGATGTTCAAGCGTTTAGGTAATATAAAAGATGAGTTAAGTCGTGTCTATGAATCTTCTCTCTCACGCTCTGCTTTGCTTGAAGGCTATACATTAAGTATTGTAGGAAAGCCAAATGTAGGTAAAAGTTCTTTGCTGAATGCGCTTTTAATGTATGAGCGTGCCATTGTAAGCAATGTAGAGGGGACAACGCGCGATACGATAGAAGAGAATTTGCATATTAATGGTGCTTTGGTGCGTCTAGTTGATACGGCTGGTATTAGGCAGAGTGATAATGAGATTGAGCGTATAGGAATTACCAAAACAAAAGAGGCATTGCAACGAAGCGATATAATCCTTGCTCTTTTTGACGCTTCTCAACCATTTGATGAAAAAGATAAAGAAGTGCTTGATATGCTCCACACTTGCAATGATAAGCATATTTTGATTATTTTTAATAAAACTGATTTGCCATTGCTTTGCGATGAGGAGTATTTAAAAGATTTTTTTGCTACACATAGTAAAGCTTTGCTTCCTTATCCTTTGCATATAAGCATACAAAATAATGGCGCACAAAAGGTGAGAGAATCTTTGCAAGAGATTGTTCATACACAAGTTGGCGATGAAAGTCTTGTCCTCACTTCTACTCACGCACTTGAGTGTATGAGTAGCGCGTTAGATTCTCTATGCAAATCTTATGTAGTGCTTGAAAGTGGTGAGATTGAACTCTTTGCATATTGTATTCGTGATACACTAGATTTTATAAGTCGTATTACGCACCCTTATGAAAGCACAGAGCTTCTTGATAAGCTTTTTGGCACATTTTGTCTAGGAAAATGAGATTTGATTTTTCACATTCCATTATGGAACAAAAAGTTTTATTTGGACGCTCAATTTGGCTTAAGCACGATGAACTTATCCACCCTATTTGCAATGGCAACAAAGCGCGTAAATTTGCTTATCTTTTGCAATCTCTGCCATACACAACTTGGATAAGTTATGGGGGTAATCAATCTAATGCAATGTTTGCTCTTGCTTATCTTGCTCATTTGAAAGGTGTGGTATTTAAGTATGTAATGCCTTCTCTTCCTTCCTTACATACCAATCAAGATTTACTCGTTGGGAATCTTGCCTCATCACTTCAATGGGGTATGCAAACCTATACTTTGCCAACAGGGAGTAATTGCTTAAGTTTAGAATCTTATGCCAAAAAACTCATCGATGAGAATAGTCTTTTTATTCCGCAAGGTGGTATTATTGATGGTGCTTTGGAAGGTATGAATTCCCTTGCTATGGAGTTAGCTCAAAGTATTGGTGGTAAGCCTGTGATTTTTTATACAAGTGGGAGTGGTGTAGGGGTGATTGCTCTTCAAAAGGCTTTGGATAGGTTTTTTCCACAAGCTGATTTAGTTGCTATTGATTGCGCAGGAAGCGAACTAAAGGCTAAAAGCAAGGTTCATAATGTGGAGCATATGCGGATTCTGCAATCTCCTTTTAAATTTGCTAAGCCATATAGAGAGATATGGGAGATGAGAGCGTATCTTGCAAGTAAGGGTGTAGCTTGTGATTTAATCTATGATAGCCCTGCATTTTGTGTTTTACAAAAGCATTTGGAAGTATTTAGACACAGGGACATTGTGTTTATTCTCTCCGGTGGGCTTATGGGTGATGTAACGCAAGAGGAGCGTTATAAAAAGATATTTTCCTTTAAATAGAGTAAAATCTAAAAAATAGGGCATCGAATGAGGTTCTTAGAGAATATCGCATATAGACAAATACCTACGAGTGTGATACAATCACACATTTAAACACTCTAAGATTCTATAAAGTGAGTAAATAAGGAAAGCGATGGAAGCTTTAAATACGCCACAAGAATATATACGCAATTTTTCAATTATCGCTCATATTGACCACGGCAAATCTACGCTTGCAGATAGGCTTATACAAGAATGTGGAGCAGTGAGTGAGCGTGAAATGACTGCACAAATTATGGATACTATGGATATTGAAAAAGAGCGAGGCATTACTATTAAAGCACAATCTGTGCGCCTAAGCTATCTTTATAAAGGACAAATTTATACGCTGAATCTCATTGATACACCTGGACACGTGGATTTTAGCTATGAAGTATCACGTTCATTGACATCTTGCGAGGGAGCTTTACTTGTGGTAGATGCAAGTCAAGGTGTGGAAGCACAAACAATCGCAAATGTATATATTGCTATGGAAAATAATCTTGAAATTTTGCCCGTAATTAACAAGATTGACTTACCTGCAGCCGACCCATTGCGTGTGTGTGAGGATATAGAATCTACAATCGGACTTGATTGCACAGATACTCTTTGTGTGAGTGCTAAAAGTGGTGAGGGTATTGAGAAACTTCTTGAGCGTATTATAGAATGTATCCCTGCTCCTAATGGCGATATTAATGCTCCTACAAAGGCACTTATTTATGATAGTTGGTTTGATAACTATTTGGGAGCATTAGCTTTGGTGCGTTTAAAAGATGGTGTATTGCGTGTGGGACAAGAAGTGCAGATGATGAGTAGTGGCAAAAAATATGAGGTATTAAGTTTATATTATCCTCACCCTGTCCAAAAGATTCCCACACAAAGCATTGCGTGTGGTGAGATTGGCATTATCTCACTTGGGTTAAAAACGCTTACAGATATGGCAGTGGGTGATACAATCACAGATTCTAAAAATCCTACAAAAACACCTATTGAGGGATTTCGTCCTGCTAAACCTTTTGTGTTTGCAGGTATTTATCCTATTGAAACGGATAAATTTGAAGAGTTGCGTGAGGCATTACATAAGCTTAAGCTCAATGATTCTGCTTTAAGCTTTGAGCCTGAAACAAGTGTAGCTTTAGGTTTTGGATTCCGTGTGGGTTTTTTGGGGCTTTTGCATATGGAGGTAGTGAAAGAACGACTTGAGCGTGAGTTTGGACTTTCACTTATTGCTACTGCACCAACGGTGATATATGAAGTGAATCTTACCGATGGTTCAAAGGTATTTGTGCAAAATCCTAGTGAATTACCAGAAACTCAAAAGATAGAATCTATTTATGAGCCTTATGTGAGGGCAAATATTATTACGCCTAGTGAATATGTAGGTAATATCATTACCCTTCTTTCAAATCGGCGAGGTGTGCAAGAGAAAATGGAATACCTTAATCAATCGCGTGTAATGCTTGTGTATGCGCTTCCTAGCAATGAAATTGTAATGGATTTTTATGATAAACTTAAGTCTTGCACGAAAGGCTATGCGAGTTTTGATTATGAGCCTATAGAAAATCGTCAAGGTGATTTGGTGCGGCTTGATATACGAGTAGCAGGTGAAGTGGTAGATGCACTTTCAATTATTGTTGATAAATCAAAGAGTTATGAAAAGGGTAGAGCTTTGGTAGAAACTATGAAAGAAATTGTCCCAAGACAGCTCTTTGAAGTGGCAATTCAAGCAAGTGTAGGGAGCAAAATCATTGCACGAGAGAGTGTAAAATCTATGGGTAAGAATGTAACTGCAAAATGCTATGGTGGGGATATAACGCGTAAAAGAAAATTGCTTGAGAAGCAAAAAGAGGGTAAAAAAAGAATGAAAGCTATCGGGCGCGTGGAATTGCCGCAAGAAGCATTTTTAGCTGTGCTAAAAATTGATTGATAAAAATAATCCTAATTCGCATTTATATGAAAAGAAAGATAATGCAAGTGCTTGAAAAGTTTAAAATAAAGAGGTTTGTAAATGATACCATTTCTTGATGTCAAAGCGATAAATAAACGATTTCAAGCTGAATTTGAATCTGCCTTTAATGCAGTGCTAAATAGTGGTTGGTATGTTCTAGGAGAGCAGGGTAAAAGCTTTGAGCGTGAGTTTAGCGCGTATTGTGGGACAAATCATTGTGTAGGTTGTGCGAATGGTTTGGACGCTTTGCGACTTAGCATTAAAGCACTTGGATTTGGCGTTGGCGATGAGATTATCGTCCCTGCAAATACTTATATCGCCTCCATTTTGGCAATCACTGATAATGGCTGCACACCTGTATTCGTAGAGCCAAGCCTAGAGACTTATAATATTGATGTGAATTTAATTGAAGCACATATTACACCAAAAACTAAAGCTATTCTTGTTGTGCATCTCTATGGACAGGCAGTGGAAATGCAGCATATATGGGATTTGGCACGAAAATATGATTTAAAAATTATTGAAGATTGTGCTCAAGCGCACGGCGCGATATATCAAGGCAAGAGAGTAGGGAGTTTGGGCGATGTGAGTGGATTTTCATTTTTTCCGGGCAAGAATCTAGGAGCATTAGGTGATGGTGGCTGTGTGGTTACAAATGATAAGGTTTTGGCAGATAAAATAAGGGCTTTGGGAAATTATGGCTCGTATATTAAATATGAAAATCTCTATGCTGGGCTTAATTCAAGGCTTGATGAGATTCAAGCAGCATTTTTGCGCCTCAAGCTCAAAGCCCTTGATAGCGATAATAAAAGACGACAAGAAATAGCAAGAGCTTATAGAGAGCAGATTCAAAACGAGCATATTATTCTCCCACAGACCAAAAATGAAGAGGAAGCAGTATGGCATCTTTTTGTTGTGCGCACAAAAAATCGTGCGAAATTGCAGGAGTATTTGGCACAAAATGGAATTCAAACACTTATCCATTATCCTATTCCACCCCATAAGCAGCAAGCCTATAAGCAGTATAATTATTTAAGTTTGCCTATCACAGAGCAAATTCATAGTGAAGTTCTTTCGCTCCCCATAAGTCCTGTGATGAGTGATGAACAAGTGGGTGCAGTAATAGAATCTGTCAATGCGTTTAAGCCATAGTAGCAATAAATGAAGGAGTGAGAGTGGAATATAAAGTCGTAGAGATTATGGGGGGATTAGGTAATCAAATGTTTCAATATGCCTTTGCTAAGAGTTTAGAACATCATTTACAAATACCGATTTTGCTTGATAAAAGTTGGTATGACAATCCAAAAAACGCAAAGATGTTGAGCTTAGATATTTTTCATATGGACTTAGTTTATGCGACAAAAACACAAGTGATTGAAGCCCTAAATCACCCAAATATAGAGCAACTCACAGAATCTCGGGCATTTGAGCGTAAGCCAAAAATTCTAAGGAGTATTCTTAAGTGGCTAGGTTACAAAAAGCCGACTTTTTCTACTCCACCTTTTGAGTATAGGGCAGAGTACCTTAAGTCAAATAATATTACCTATTTTCACGGCTATTTTCAGAATCCGAGATACTATCAAGGCATTGATGATTATATTAAAGAATCATTATCCCCCCCCCCCATTAAAAGTCTAGAAAATCTCTCCAAACTTGATCAGATTCTAAATACTAAAAACAGCATTTTTATTCACATTCGGCGAGGAGATTATCTTTCACTTTCTTGGCAAATAGATATAGAGTATTATAAAAAAGCTGTGGCTACTATTGTAAATAAGATAGAGAATCCACATTTTTTTCTTTTCTGCGCAGATAGGGAATTCGCACACAATCTTGACTTAGGTTATCCTTTTATTGATATGACTTCAGAGAATATAAGTCTAGATAATCATTTTGAGGATTTAATCTTAATGGCGCATTGTCAGCACGGCATAGTGGCAAATAGTTCTTATTCTTGGTGGGCTGCTTATTTGATAGAAAATCCTCACAAGATTATCATTGCTCCAACACCTTGGTTACATAGCAATGATGAAATTATTTGTGATGAT
Source organism: Helicobacter japonicus (assembly GCF_000762845.2). Lineage (GTDB taxonomy): Bacteria > Campylobacterota > Campylobacteria > Campylobacterales > Helicobacteraceae > Helicobacter_C > Helicobacter_C japonicus. The sequence continues at coordinate 61,130 of NZ_JRMQ02000005.1, forward strand.
TGGATTAAGATACAAGCTGAAAAAGAGGTAAGATTATAAATATTAAAGCTAGCTCAATCAAATTTATCCTTATACAGGTCAAATAGAAATATAAAAGATTCATAAAAAGATTTAGTTAGAAAAGGATTTTGAGTGATTAAAATGTGTATAATATACTATTTCATATAAAAGGAATTACAATGGATATTTTACATTTGGTTAAAAGAAGGCTCAAGCATTTGAAAAGGAGATTACGAACCTTACAATCTTATTATGGGGGGGTACTTCACGCAGAAGTAAATACACATTAGATGCTTCAAGTAGTATGTCGCAAAATATTGCACAAGAATTACAAAATGATGATATTAAGCAAAAAATAGAGAAACTTTTATCAGGACTAGATTCACAAAGTGTAGCTTGTGTAAATAGGATTCTAGCTCGTTTAAACCTCGCATCTTATTGGAAAAATAAAAAAATTTATGCACTCACCAAAGAAGAGAAGCGCACACTCAAGCGTCTAAAGAATGAATTTTATCCACATATTTTGCCACTTAAAGATTGCTATTTTTATAATGGCTATTTTTTACCTATTAAACATTTTGAGGTCAGTGTATTTTGGCACAAACATAGCCTTTATATGATAAAAAATTGGGATAAAATAAGACAAAAGAATATTATAGATGTAGGTGGATATATCGGTGATAGCACACTTATTTTGCAAAATTATACAAATCAAAAAAATTTATTCTTTTGAGGCTATGAGTAAAAACTATGATTTGATGTGTAAAACCCTTAATCTTAATCACATAAACAATGTCATTCCAATTAAAAAGGCTTTGGGTGCGGGATTTGGGCAGATAAAAATTGCTCGTTATGGTGGCGCATCAAGTGCAGCTATATTTAGAAGTGATGATTTTGAATGGATTGAAATGATGACTTTAGATGCTTTTGTCAAAGAACATAATCTTGAAGTAGGCTTTATTAAGGTAGATATTGAAGGCTTTGAAATGCCATTTTACAAGGTGCATTAGAGACAATTAAGACACAAAAACCTGCAATGCTTGTAAGTATTTATCATCAAGGAAGTGATTTTTTTGGTATCAAACCTTTTTTGGAAGAGCTTAATTTTGGCTATACTTTTAGGATTCATAAACCAATAGATGAGAGTGTGTCAGAGGAGACTTGTTTATTTTGCGAGGTGATAGATGAGAGTAATTAAATCAAATTGCGACTGAAATAGCGACTTAAATCATCGGCAAAAAGTGTTACTATAATGCTATTTTGCACTTTATTAGCAAGTTTAAGGCAAGCTTGCAGACACGCTCCAGAAGAGATTCCTGCTAAAACCCCCTCTTTTTTGGCGAGGATTCTTAATCCTTGATAAGCCTCCTCATCGCTTATCTTTTCTACGCTATCAATGAGTGAGGTATCCATTGTTTGAGGAATGACATTATTGCCAATGCCTTCTATATTTGCACAACCTTCTTTTCCTCCACCAATGATAGAACCAATAGGGTCGCAAAGCACACCTTGTATGTGAGAATCTTGCTCTTTAAAGTAGCGCATACAGCCACTAAAACTTCCTCCACTTCCTGCTCCACAAACAAAATAGTCAAAAATTGGCATACGAGTAGAGTAAAGTGTTTGCATATCAGTATAAATTTCTGCGGCTGTGGTGAGATAATGTGCGTATGGATTTTGTGGATTCTCAAATTGATTAAGGCTAAAGGATTGTGGAGTGGCTTCAAGAAGTTCTTTAGCTTTATCTATTGCTCCTTGCATACCTTTTTCTGCTGGAGTCTGAATAATTTCTGCACCAAGTGCCCGAGCAAGTGTTTGCTTTTCTATTGAGAATTTATCGGGCACAACAAGTTTTACTTTGCAACCAAAACGCTGTGCAACAAAAGCGATTCCAAGTCCTGTATTTCCAGCAGTTGCTTCAATCACTACAGAATCTTTTTTTAGTTTTCCTTCCTTAAAGAGTTTTTGAAAAATATATAATGCTATGCGGTCTTTCACACCACCTGCGGGATTGCAAGATTCTAATTTTGCAAAAATACGATTCTTGTTTGGAATCTGAATATGTGTGAGTTCTAAAAGTGGTGTATTGCCAATAAGCTCAAGACTTGAGTAAAAAATCATCTTACCTCTTTGATTTTTCAATAGCCTGATTAACATCATCAAGCAAATCTTGCGCATATTCTATGCCTACTGATAGGCGGATAAGATGTTCGGATATACCCATACTCTCACGTATATCTTTTGGGATTGAAGCGTGAGTCATAGATGCAGGGTGGCAAAGTAAGGATTCTACTCCTCCTAGACTTTCAGCTAGGACGATGATTTTAGTTGATTTAAAAAAGATTCTATAATCAAACTCTTTTTTAAGTTCAAAGCTTAACATTCCACCCCCACTGCGTGCTTGTGCATTTTGAATCTTATAGCCTTCATCGGTAGGCAATCCAGGATAATACACCTTCTTCACTGCTGGATTTTCACTTAAGGCTTGAGCAAGAAAAAGTGCATTTTCGCAATGTCGTTGCATTCTTAAGCCTAGGGTTTTCATACCGCGTATGAGAAGAAAACTATCAAAAGGAGCAAGCACACCACCAATACTATTTTGCAAAAATCCAATCTTTTCAGCAAGGATAGAATCATTGACAACTACAAGACCTGCTACAAGGTCGCTATGTCCTCCAAGATATTTTGTTGCTGAATGCACGACAATGTCAATGCCAAGTTCTAAAGGCTTTTGTAAATAAGGAGTCATAAAGGTGTTATCCACAATGCTTAAAATACCTTTTTTCTTAGCAAGGGCAGCAACTTGCTCTAAGGGTGTAACGCTTAAGAGCGGATTTGCTGGAGTTTCTATAAGCACAGCCTTAACTTCTGGAGTAATAGCAGTTTCTAAAGCATTTAAATCGCGTGTGTCAATGATTTTATAGCCAATCTTAAAGTGTGAAAAAACTTTATCTAAGATTCTAAAAGTGCCACCATAAACATTGTTTGAAATAATGATACTATCGCCACTTTGAAAAAGGCTTAAAATTGTGCCAATAGCTGCCATACCAGAGGCAAAAGCAAAACCAAATTTTCCACCCTCGCATTCAGCAATAAGGCTTTCAATTCCATCGCGAGTGGGATTTTTGGTGCGTGAGTATTCATAGCCCAGATTCTCTCCTAATGCTCTTTGGGCATAGGTAGAAGTTTGATAAATAGGGAGATTCACAGCCCCTGTGCGTGGGTCTGTGGTAGCTCCGCCGTGAATAAGAAGTGTATCAAGTGGGCTTTTCATACTTTATCCTTTATTTGCAAATATATTTAACTTGAATTTTCGCTGTGATTTCTTGCTCTTTGGGCATAGGAAGCTCCCAGCTTGTATCGGCATAAGCACTCATATTGCTTGTTTCAAGTCGAGCAAATTTGGGTTGTATAGAATGTGTGTTGAGTGAATCTGCACTTGATAGAGCACATTTTTTACCTGCAATTTTAGAATATTCATCTTCTTTGTTTTTGGCAAGTTTGAGTGCTTTTTCAAAGGCTTTATCTTGTGCTTCTTGCAAAGATTCAGAAGTGGCGATGACATTCACATTTGGTGCAAGAAAGCTAAGATATTTATTTTTATTGATTTTTTTATCGATTTCTGCAATGAAGCTATCATATTCTTTCTTTTTTTTACTTGGCACATCACATTCAAGGCTAAAGCCTAATGTATAGCCTACTGTGTCTCTTGCTGCACCATCTTTATATTGAATATTTGGGCGTAAATCGTGATTACCACCCTCACAGAATCCACTTTTTTTACTTAAGGCAATAATGTCGTTTAGTGTGTTAGCAATATCTTTTTTTGTAGTAGGCTCTATTTCACCACCTTTGCGTAAAGTATCGCTTTCTGTAATGCGGATATTTGCTTTGTAAGCATTTGGCATAATATTTTGCGAGACAGATACATTTGTATAAAGACAAAGTGTATTTTGGGGACATTCATTGGTGCTAAGTGCATTGTTATCGCTACTACAAGCATTTATCATAAAAGCTACAAGTCCTAATGTTGAAATATAGAGAATAGGTTTCATTTTCTCTCCTTTTTTGTAAATTGCCAAAAATTATAACTATTTTCGGTAACTTACTCGTAATCGATAAAACCATTTTTTGGAAGGATAAGTCGTATATTTTTAGGGAGATATTCTAAAATTTTATCAAGAAAAATATGATTGCCTAGCATATCACCAAGTAAAAGGACATTGTGAAGCGCAAGATTTGTTGAGCAATCTCGCACGAATGTAGCAATAAATTCACTTAGAGAATCTAAGATTCCAAAACTTAGGATTTCATCTTCCATTTTCGCACACTTAAAACTAATACAGGAACGGACAATACGAGGATAATCAAGGCTTAGATTATTGCCCTCACGCAAGAGTTTGTAATCAATGCGAGGTCCTCTCTCACGCACAAAACGATAAGCATAATGGAATAGAGTATTTTTATTAGTCGTGTTTGTAGCTGTGTGAGGTTGTAATCCCAAAATCAAAGCGCAAGTATCAAATATATCGATGAGATTATGAGTAGGGCTAGATGTTTTTGGGAGATTAAAAATATTTAAGAGAATCTGAGGAAAATGAGTGCCAAAATTTTTTATAAGTTCATCGCCACTTTCATAGGAGCGTGCAATAGTTTCAAGCGTTAAATGTGGATTGTTATCAAAGCTAATATCAAGCAAAATTTTAGGAGGGTTGTGCGTGATAAGAAATGCACTTGGGTGTTTGGTGCTCAAATAAATCACAAGATGAGCTTCTTTAGAATCTGCTTCTATATGTGTATCTATGAGGGACTGCAAAGTATGATTTTGTGCAATATGTGTGTCAATAAACATACCATTTTGTGCAATACTTAGAATCTGCTCTTTCGGAGCAGGGGAGTGTGAAAAATCACAATATGGTTTTTCTGTCGTGTGTGAAAGAAAAAAATAGCCTATTTCATCTTGCAAGAGAAGTGCGCTAATGAGTGCTAAAGGCATATCATAGGGCAAACCGACTTTCACTAAGCCGCATTCATTGAGGGGAAATTGGTTTTCAAATACTTCTTTTGGCACAAGATAAGTGAGAGGCTTTTCAAAACTTGCCAAAGTATGAATATATGATTCCTTGGTGCGAAAATAAGTTTTTAGCGAAGCAATATCGCATAAAATAGTTGTATGAGTGTGTGCTGTGGGTGTAAGAGAAAGTAGCTGTGTGCCCCTTGAGGTGCAAAAAGCTATGTTCTGCCCTTTTTTAAGAGAATGAATAATGTCTATAAAATATGTTTTATCCTGCATTGTAAGGGCTTTATGTGTTGGGGCATTTGGCGGATTAAGCAGTGCAAAATTTTCACTTTCAGGATTTAGAATCTGTTGTGTCTGCAAGGGTGTGTAATAGTAGGTCTTAGGCATATGAAAATGAGAAAGTATAGATTGTGCATCTTCTAAAATAACATTTGGTGGATAATCAGGAATAACAAGAGGTAAGGTTTGCATAAAAATATCTTTGAGAGATAGTTTAGAATCTAGTGTGTTGAGCGTTTCATAAAAAGTTTGTGTTGGATTTATGGGATTTAATTGTAAAAAAGAAAAATAAAGTGATAAAGGTAAGAGATGTGTCATATTATTTGCAAAAGTGAGAATGTTTTCTGTTAAGCATATTTTTTGAGTTATAAAAGATTCTAAAAGGTTTGTAGAATTATAATGAGATTCTATAAGGGTTTTGAGGTTGGGTATAAGGCAATGTGTTTGTTGATTATGTGTATAAAAAAAAGCTTCTAATTGTAGATTTTGAGCTTCGTTAGCAAGGATATATAGAAAAAAATCCTTATCTTCGCTTGTATTAGAAAAAATAAAATCATAAATCATTCATAGCCTCTAAATGAGCCATTAGCAACTTCCTGTAAATCTCTATTATCAATTTTTTTTGCATAGATTCCATTTTCTTCTAAAAACTCCAGAGCAAGTTTTTCCATAAGCTTTGCTCCTTCCTTTACTGGATGTGAAAGAGTAAAGGCTGTATCTTCTCCAATCACTTCGGGAATAATACCAATAATTTTAACAGGTGGTAAATCGCCATTAATTGCTGTGAGACGCAATGTTTGAAGCATTTCTACCTCGTGCGCACTTCCTGCCCAAGTAATAATATTTGGGACATTATCAAAATCAAAATAATATACCTCACCAATGTTAGCATTATTGACACTTACACAATCCAAGATAAGCACTTTGTCATAAGAAGTGATAAGAGGGATAAGCATAGAGGCAAGTGTGCCACCATCAACAAAATCTACTTGATTTTCTCCGCTAAAGTGGTAGTTTAGCTTTAAAAAATTGCTTAAATGCACGCCAATACCCTCATCACCAAAGAGGATATTGCCAATGCCAAGCACAAGAATTTTCATTTCGGCTTTTATCAGACTTTTACTTCATCAGTGTATCGAACACCACTTACGATAGCATCTACACCACCATTTGGATATTTAATGGAATTCCATACCGCCATATAAATATGCACAGGGATAAAAATGATAAATCCCCAAGTAAGAATATGGTGTAGGTTTCGGACATTTGATAAGCCTCCACAAAGTACCTCTACCCATTTAAAGCAAAAAGCTAAAATTGCACCAAGCCCATCGTGATAAACATTGTAATAGAGCACCACACCTGTAAGTGAGATGAGTAGCACAAGCAAGGCAAGAAAAAAATATGTAATAAATTGCAATGGATTGTATGCACCATTGATATGTGGGTGAGAACCTAAAAAGAGATAAGTCTTAATTTGTGCAATCCACACTTTTGAATCTATAGCTTGTTTAAAAGATACGCGCTCAGGCGAAGATTTCTTATCAAAGATAAAGAGATAGATTCTAAAAATTGAAATAGCAATAAGCACAAATCCCATAATCAAATGCACACTGCGAATATAGGCTTGCATATATGATGTTTCTGCCACACCCATTGATTGCTCAATCACTACATCTCCTTTGATGATACCTTGCAATGTGGCTTGTGTCATATCTGGTTGAGAGATAATAAATGGCGAGGCGATATAAAATCCAGTAGCAATAAGCACAAAGATACATAATGCCCTTAACCAGTGGAATATACGAGTGAGCCCAGAGAACTCCTCGTGCATATGGAGCTCTTTTTTAGACATTTCAACTTTATTCATATCGTCTCCTTTAGTGAAGTCTTGCAAATGATGGCTCTACTTTGTATTGACTTAGCTCATTGCCTTGTGTATCCATAACATGTACTGCACAAGCGATACAAGGATCAAATGAGTGAATATGGCGGATAATTTCTAAAGGTTGTGTGATATCTTTAACCTGTGTTCCAATCAAACTCATTTCATAAGGTCCTTTTTGTCCTTTAGAATCGCGAGGACCTGCATTCCAAGTAGAAGGCACAACCGCTTGATAATTTTCAATCACACCATTTTTAATACGCACCCAATGGCTAAGCATTCCTCGTGGGACATTACCAATATAACGTCCTTTGTATTCTTTATGCTTATCTATAACATAAGGTGCGCAGGTGCTTTTATCACCAGAGGCAAGATTTGCAGTAAGTGCATTAAAAGCCTTAAGACCATTGTCTGCCACAACTTTGCATTCAATTGCACGTGCTGCAGTTCTACCAAGTGTGCTAAAGATTGCCTCTAGTGGCAACCCTGTAATATTTAAAAATTCATCTACAACTTTTACAATTGCTGGATTACCACTCGCATATCCTACAACTACGCTTGCAAGAGGTCCCACTTCCATAGGTTCTCCATCATATCGTGGAGATTTAATCCACGAATATTTACCATTTTCATCAATAATTTTAGAATCTACAAGTTTGCCATCAGCACCGATTGTCTGAGCATCTTTGAATCCTGTATATTTTGGATTTGTTTTACCATCATAAGGGTGGAGAGGCTCATTGTCTTCATACCAAGAGTGTGTAGCTTCCTCTGTAATTTTACTTTCATCAATAGGATATACCTTACTTAAATCACCATTTTTAACAATTCCACTGCTAAAAAGCCATTCATCTTCACCTACTTGCATTTCTTGGAAGCTGATGAAATTTTTTACCCCACAACCTTTAAGCACAGAATCCTCAACTTTGTAAGATTCAGCTGCCATAATAATATCTGCCCAGTATGCACGATTAATAAAATCTACTATTTCTTTATATTTTGAAAGCCACTCACCCAATCGGCTAGGATCTAAAATATCCATAACAGAAGTTACACCACCCACGGTAAGGCTTTGTGGATGTGGGTTTTTTGCACCAAAAATTGCCATCATTTGGGCAATTATACGTTGCACTTCAAGAAGTTTGAGATAATGTGAGAGAACAATAAGATTCTGTTCTGGAGTAAATCTGTATGTTTTGTGCCCCCAATATGCGTTAGCAAATGGTCCTAATGCACCTTGTTTTACGAAATTTGCTACTTTTTCTTGCACAGCTTTTAAATCGTTTTCCCCCGTATAAAGAGGATTTGCACTATATTTAAATGCAAGTTTTGCTGCTTTGTCACAATCAGCTTTTAATGCAGAAGTAATATCACACCAATCAAGTCCGTGTAAAGTATAAAAATGCACTGCGTGGTCGTGCAAGAAAAGTGAGATATTCATCAATGTGCGCGTGAGAATTGCATTAAGTGGCGGTTTAATGCCAAGTGCGTTTTCAACAGCGACAATCCCTGCTTTATAGTGAGAGTAGGTGCATACACCACAAATTCTTTGCACAAGGAATCCAGCATCACGTGGGTCGCGGTTTTTTACAATTGTTTCTAATCCTCTCCATAAAGTTGAGGTAGAAAATGCATCTTGTATAACATTATTATCATCAACAATCACTTCAATACGCAAATGCCCTTCAATTCTTGTAATTGGATCTACTATTATACGTTTTGTCATTTTTTACTCCTTATTTTGCATTCTGTGTTGAGCTAATAATGGCGTGTGCTGCTATACCTACTGCTGCAGCTCCAAGTATTACTGCACCGATAGTATCTGCTGTTTTATCTGCACCCATTCCATTATAATTTGTCGCATAGAGGCGATTACCGATAGGTTCTTCAAATGGATTCATAGTATCCCAAAAATTTGGCTCACTACAACCTATACAGCCGTGTCCTGCACCAATAGGCCAATTCGTGTGTTGATTAAATCGCAATTTTGAGCAGTTATTGAAAGTGTAAGGACCTTTGCACCCGACTTTATAAAGACAATAGCCTTTTTGTGCATTTTCATCACCAAAATGCTCTACAAATTGTCCTGCATCAAATCGTCCTCTGCGCTCACATAAATCGTGGATTCTTAATCCATAAGCCCAAGTTGGACGATTATAAGCATCAAGTGTAGGTAATTCACCAAAGAGAATAAAATGCAACACATTTCCTACGATATTTTTTTCACTTGGCGGACAACCGGGTACATTAATCACTTTGCGATCTGTAATTTTGCTAAGAGGCATAGCATTTGTTGGGTTTGGATAAGCAGCTTGCACCCCACCAAAACTTGAACAAGTTCCGATAGCAAAGATTGCTTTTGCATTTTTTGCTGCTATTCTAGCTTCTTCTGCACCTGTGCGTCCGTGTCCTCCTATAGTGAGATAGAATTCGCTACTTCCTTTTGGAATCCCACCTTCTACCATAAGAATATATTCACCGGCATATTTATGAATAGCATTTTCGAGATTTGCTTCAGCTTGCCAACCAGAAGCCGCCATAACGGTTTCGTGATATTCAAGACTAATATAATCAAAGATAAGAGAATCTATGCTAGGCGCATCACTCCGCAATAAACTTTCACTGCAGCCGGTGCATTCTGCCATATGAAGCCATACGACAGGGAGTCGGTTCGCAAGTTCTGCAGCTTTTGCAGTTAATGGAGCAAAACTTGCAGGAAGTGCAAGTGCGGCAGTCATCATACCAGACCATTTAATAAAATCTCGGCGCGAGAATCCTTTAGACTTTAACTCTTGAAGTAAGTTTTTGTCTGCATTGTGGGCGGAAACTTTGGAGAGTCGCTCAAGTCTTTTGGAAGCTTTTTGAAACAACTCCTGATGAGCATCTTGTATTTTCATAGCAATCCTTTCTGTTGTGTTTTGCGTTTAACTATATTTTACAATGTTTCAAAATATATTGAGAATTGAGAGGGATAAAAAGTATTTTTTTTAAAAAATAAAAGTTACAAAAGGTAAATAGAGTTTTAATATTAATACGAATAAAAAAAATGTATGAATCTTCAAATCTTGTTTTATTGAGGATTTAAAATATCAAGATGCTTATCATAAGCTTGTGTTTGAATACCGAGTAAATGGAGTAAAGTATGAAATATATAATCGTGATTAAGTTCTGTATGTTTTTGAGCCAAAGCGAGAGCAGGAATCTCACCCCATTGGGTGCTAAACCACATAATTGAGGGGATATGCTTTTGATACTTTGGGGCAAGGGTATAACCTAAGCCTCCGTGCATATATTGTCCTAATTCTCCTAGGCTTTCTCCGTGGTCACTTACATACCAAAGCATCGAGCGCATATTTGTTTGCTTTAATGTGTGAATTATTTGTGCCAAGAACCAATCATTATAGAGAAGTGAATTATCGTAGGCATTGACGATTTCTTCATACGTGCATTTTGAAAGTTCTTTTTGCTTACACGCTGGATTAAAATGCTCAAAATTTGGAGGATAGCGAAGTGCGTAAGAAGCCCCGTGACTTCCATAGCCGTGTGCGATAATAAAGGTATTTTGCTTTGTTTTTTGTGCATTTTCTATAATGTGCTTTATATCAGGGAGCATTATGCCATCAAGGCTATCATTTGGGTAATAAATTGTATGTTTGATGTTTTTGTCGCAGCCTCCTACACATTTACCGCCATTATTGCCCAAATACCATACTTCATAGCCGACATCTTGGGCTATATCAAGAATATTATTAGTATAAAGAGATAAATTACGATTTGTGTAGGTTTTTTGTGTGTAGTGTGTGAGCATACAAGGCACAGAAATAGCTGTAATAACACCACAAGAATAAAAGTCATCAAAACTTATGACATTAAGTGTGCTTGTGTAAGGATTTGTAGGTTTTGTATAACCATTGAGTGCAAAGTTTGCGCTTCTTGTGCTTTCACCAATGACAAAAAGCACAATTTGTGGAGGGGTATCTTGTGCCAAGGTCGCATCTTGAGCGACAATAACAGGTTTAAAGTCTCTCTGCTCTACTTGGTTCTGAATATACAATATGCCAGAGCGGATAGGTGCTATGGGATTAAGCATACCTTCTATATTTTTTTGTGTTTTAAAAATAAAGATAATATCTTTTCCTAAAGTGATATAGCCTAGTGCTATGAGCACACTAAGAATCCCCACAGCAAGTATTTTTTGTTTGCAAGAAGCAATAAAAGTAGGTTTTTTAATCTTGATAAGACTTAATACAAAGCAGGGTAGAATACCAAATCCTAGCACATAACCCATAAAGCCAAAGCTTATCATATCTAAAGCTTCATCAGTATGTGTATTAAATACGCTTTGAATAATATCTTCATTTATGACTATGCCAAGTGAATCCATATAGAATCCACACACACTGCTAAGGAGTAACACAAATCCTAAGATATATTTGGCACTAAAGCGTAGGCATAAAATTTCAAGTGCAAGTGCAAGTATAAAGATATGAATTATTCTTCCATAATAGGTAAGATAGGTAAATTCTACTTGTGTAGCGACTTTATCAAATGTGGTATTAAAGGTGTGGTTAAGGCATAAAGCAATAAAAGTTGCGACAGCAAGTATAAGTATGTGATAATTGAAATGAAAAAGAGAGTATTTCTTAAAGGATATAAACATTTTAAAAGCTTAGTAAAATAAAATTATTGCTTGTTTTGGCATAATGACAAATACACTTTATGTTTTAGAATCTGTGTGAAACTCTTCGTGTCATTGCTTTTTGTAAGAACGCTACTTGAGTTTAATTTGGAGATTTTGTTGTGAAAATCCCCAAATTATAAGATTCAAACTAGTTTCTACACACCAAAATGTGAGAGTGCAATAATGTTTTATATTTTAAAGAAGAGCATCAAGTTTTTCGCGAATAACTTGTTCAGGTTGAGCACCTGTTATTTGATCTTTAACTTCTCCATCTTTAAAAAAGAGTATCGTAGGGATATTTCTAATACCAAATTTCTTTGAAAGTTCAGCTTCATTATCCACATTCACCTTACATACTTTTGCTTTTCCCTCATAATTTTCAGCAAGTTTATCAATCACAGGTGCAAGCATTTTGCAAGGATTACACCAAGGTGCCCAAAAATCCACTAATGCAACGCCACCACTCATAACCTCCGTGTCAAAGTTGTCGTTACTTAACTCTATATATTTAGCCATAATAAGCTCCTTATTTTTAGTTTAAACGCCACTAAAGCGCACCTATGCGACATAAAATGACATTTATATACTTATTATACATTGCATTATTCAATAAAAAGTTTATTGATTTTAGTTTTTTAAAGTAATCGGCAGGAGTTATCTTTTTATTTTGCATAGAATCCGCACTAACAAAAGGCATTTTCTCACAAAAGTAAAAGGTGTTAAAAGGGTGATTTTAGCATATTTTAAGCGATTGCCATTTGATAAAAATTCTAAATAAAGTGTTGAGACCGAAAGAATAATGCGGTTTTTTGTCAATATATGTGTAAAAAGTCGTTCAATATTTAACTCTCTTTTGTAAAGGTAGTGTAGGTCAAAATGTTTGCCATAATGATTGTTTGATTGATGTATGCGGTATATAATGCCATAAAAATCTAAGTGATAGATACACGCTCCAACTAAACTTGCACCCCAAATAATACAATCATCAGCACGAATTTTCCATTCTTGCTCTAGTTCTAGAGGCAAAATATGAGCAAGAGTATTTGTGCGTATGCTTATCGTGGAGGTAGAATGCCCTAAATAATCTTTCAAAAAGTATGAGCGAAACAAACTAAAACCAAGAGGACCATTTGGATGTGGGCTTTGTTTGAAATAATATTTATCATTTTGTAAGTATTCTACATTGCAAAAAGCCATATCAATATGTGGATTTGCAAGATACATTTGAACGCATTTTATTATATAATCAGGCTTCATCATATCATCAGCGTCCATAAAAAATATAATTTCTTCATTTTTTATTGCTTGAAAAGCAGTATTAAAACTTCCTAATTGCCCTTTATTTTCTTGTGTAATGAGATGAATATTACTTAATCCCTGTCGTTTGCAAAAAGTTTGAATAACTTGAGTTGAATTATCCTTGCTCCCATCATCTACAACAATAATTGTAAGATATGGATAATTTTGTGCGAGTATAGATTCTAAGCAAGAGGTGATAAAGGATTCATAATTATAGCAGCTCACAATAACACCAACATAAGGGAGTTTTATCTCTTGTAATTTTTCTGTATGAGGCGTATTATTTGACATTAAGAGTCTCCATTTGCCTTTTTATTTCTTTTTTCTCTTCTTCATCAAAAAACCATTCAAATTCTTGTTGTTCAATAACTTTATATTGATGTTGTGTGTAGTATGTGGGGTCATAAATTTGACATTTATTGCCTTGTGGGGTGAGAATTTCAATGGGTTTAATAGCATTGCTACCAAACTCATCTATAAAATCCCTATAGAATCCATCACAAATATGCGAAATGGAGCAATCTAAACATTTTTTATGGTATATTTTATGAGAGGAGACTTTTGCCATAATTTTTGATTGTTCAATATAGAATGCTTCCATTTTACTTATGCCCCCCCCCATTTATATAAGCTTCATCAATATCTGGTGTATAAAAGCGTATTTTTTTGAGTATAGGTTTTTGATAGGGGAGATATTTTTTATAATTTTTAGGAATAAAAAAGCCAAAAAATGGTTTTATAAGTGAGCGTAACCACCATAATTTTTCTTGTAGTGATTTTTCACGATAAAATTTAGAAAATTTAATACGAGAGAGATAATATACACTTTTTCTTTTTTCAATAGATTCTTTTGCTCTTCTTTGAGCTGGTCTGTCTATCCATAGACGAGAGCTTATCTCCCATTCGTGATTGTCATATATCATCTGGAGGCTATTTTGAATATTTTTACGATATTTTTCACCTATCACACAAAAGGGTAAAAAACGAATATTTACTTCAATATTTTGACTTTCTAAAATCTCTACACATTGTTCTAACTTCTCTCCTATAATATCATAATAGGGGATTTTGTGTGTATCACGTAAGATTTTTTGATCGCCTGTGTTGTTATAAGCTAGAAAATTAACAGCCCTTGCTTTATATGTAATGGCAAGATTTATAATTTGTTCTAAATCATTAATGATTTCATTAGAAAGCACTGCATTGACACGGATAGGAATCTCAAGTTGTTTTAAATTTTCTAAAGCTTGTATTTGCTTTTCAAATGCGCCTTTTTTACCTACTACTTTGTCATAATTTTCACCAATGCCGTGGAGAGATACCAAAAAGTCATAAACACCTGCTTCTTTAAATTTCAAACAATGCTTAAAATTTGCAAGTGATATAAGATTTGTGATTAAAGTTGGTTTGAGATTAATGCTATTGCAATATGTTATAAGTTCAAAAATATGCGGATAAATAGTGGGCTCACCACCTTGAATATCAATACTATTTAAGCCATATTCTTGTGCGAAGATTCTACAAATTTCTTGAGCTTTTTCTAGACTAAAAAATGCGTGTTCAGGGTGATTTTTATCAGCAATGCGTTCGGCAAAATAACAAAAATAGCAATTGAGATTGCAAGTTTGACCAAGCCAAATGACACCGCGTCTTGTAGGGAGTTTTTTTGTTGTGAGGACAAAATGTTTGGAAGTGATTTTAAGGTTAGAGGATGTTTTTAGTGTATCCCCCCCCCCCGTATATTCTTGCTGTATCCATTGAATGCTCCTTAAATATTATAAAAAGGATAATTCTATCATAAAATTATCCTTTTATTGCAGATATTTTTAAGCATAGAATCTTAGTCGTCCTTTTTGTTTTATCACCTAAGGCATTAATTTTCATTGTTATTGCCAAGCGTATAATTTGTATTTATAGAATCTGAAAGTGTTTGGGTCTCTGCTCCCCTAAGCAGATTATGAATATTTTTACTTGTATTGGCAATGCCTTGTTTTCCATTATATTTAGTCATTACATCATCATAAGTTTTTTTCATCGTATCAATGTTGCGTCCAAGTTGTTCTAGCACATTTTCAAATTTTTCAATACGTTCAAAAAGTTTTTTAATTTCACTAAATATTTTATTGATATTTTTATCACGATATTCAATCTGCCATAAATTATGGATAATTTTTAGCACTGCCATAATTGTAGTAGGCGATACTAGCACTACACCTTTTTGATATGCCCTATCATAAAGCGTAGAATCATATTGCATTGCTTCTAAAAATGCTCCCTCAATAGGAATAAACATTAGCACAAAATCAAGTTTTTGTCCTTGTAAATATTGCTGATAATTTTTAGCACTCAAATTGCTAAAATGCGTTTGTATGGAGTGTGCTAATTCTTTTTGCGCGCTTAATTTTTGTATTTCGTTTTCTGCATTGCATAATTTTTCGTATGCTATAAGTGAAGTTTTAGAATCTACAATCACGCATCGTTGTTCATTGCCACTTTTGGGTAATTTTACAATCGCATCAGGACGGAGCATTTGTGCTTCATCATTACGCATACTCGTTTGCAATTCATATTCTCGTCCTTCTTGCAGACCGCTATTTTCAAATACACGCTGCAAGATGATTTCACCCCAATTTCCTTGTGTTTTATTTCCACCTTTGAGAGCATTTGTGAGATTATGCGCATCATTTGAGAGCTGCATATTGAGTTTGCTTAATTGCTCAATTTGTGTTTGTAAGGCAGTATGTTGTGTGAGTGTAGAGGTATGATTATCATTGAGCTGCTTGGTGAATCTTGTGATTTCTTCTCGCAAAGGTTGGAGTGAGAGGAGTTGCATTTGATTAAAGCTTTGGGTATTTTGACGCAAAATATCTGCACTTATGGCTTTAAAGGCATTTTTTAACTCTTCCTCTTTTTTGTTATTTTCGGTTTGAGTGAGAGTGTATTGCTCTTGTAGTTTATGCAAAATATCTTGTGAATGTGCCTTTTCTGCTATAAGTCGCTCTTCATAATGTGCTTTTTCTTCTTTGGAGCGAAGTTCAAAATTTTCCTGCAAGTCTTTTATTCTTTGTGTAAAGGTAGATTCCATAGATTGCATAGTGCCTTTAGATTCAGCAAGAGTAACTGACAAGCTTTGGTTTTCTAGTCTTTGCTTTTCTAATTTCTCATTAAAGGTGGATTCTAAATTTTTGATAACTCTTTTTTGCCATAGCCATACACCCACAGCTCCACATACTATCCCTACAAAAGCACTTAAAATAATCTCAATTTCCACGATGATATTCCCCACTTTTGCCACCGCTTTTTGATTGTAAGCAAATATCACTTATAACCATAGACCTATCAATAGCCTTTAGCATATCATAGATTGTCAAAAGCCCGATACTCACGCCAGTGAGTGCTTCCATTTCTACACCTGTTTTACCCTCACATTTGACTAAAACACCAAGCGTGATAGAGTGTTTAGCAGGATTTGGGGTTATATCCACATTGATTTTATTTATCATAAGCGGGTGGCACATAGGGATAATCTCACTTGTTTTTTTGCTCCCCATAATCGCAGCAATAATGGCTGTTTGAGTAATAGGACCTTTTTTCCCTGTGTGATTTATGGCGGATTCAAAGGCTTGCTCACTCATTGAGATAACGCCACTTGCATAAGCTTCACGTGTAGTGATATGCTTATCACTCACATCAACCATTGTTGGATTATTTTGTTTATTGAGATGAGTAAGTTGCATATTGTTCCTTAAAATTAAAGTTTATAAAACCTCGTAGCATTATATCAATTTTGGCTTATATCACTTATATATTTTAACTTTGATATAAGCTAAATAACTTTAGTATTACAAAAAAAAAAAAAATAACCTTAATTATGACAAAGGAGACATAAATGAATAAATGGGGAAATTGAGGCAATGAAGTTAAGGCAAAGAAATGCTCTTGAGAGCGAATTAGTTGCACTCGTTTTAACAAATGATGTGGAAAAGGTAAAAGAGTTTTTACAAATTGCTGTTTGTGCAATTTGTATCGCAAAACATATTAGAGTTACAGGAGAAAAAATATGGAAAAAACAAGATTTGCAGAATTACTTAAGGCACTAGAAGATGGTGATGTGAACAAACTTCAAATCTTTCTTGTTGATAGTGAAGGTATTGATACGCAAGATGAAGATGGCAATACACTACTCCACCACGCAGCAAGACTAAATAGTGAAGGAGGGGTTGCGATGCTTATTGATGCAAATCCCTTTATCCGCAATAATGAGGGTAAAACACCTTTTAATATAGCCTATGAAAATGATAATGCTTATATAGCTAAAATGATTGATAGCGTTAGAGATAGGTGGCAAGAAAAACACGGCAAATATGAAGAAAAGGAAGAAATGGAAGTTCCATTTTTCTTAACGGATACAAAAGATTCTATTTTAAAGCAATTTCAAGAACAAAATATTAGTGATGAGAGTTTGCTAGATACAGAATCTGGCAATGGGCAAGTTGTGCTATATTCTGTTCTTAATGCGTGGAAGTTTGATTTTATCAATGAGAAAATGCCACCTGTGGTAGAAATTTTGATAGATAAAGCCGGAGATGTTGAAGCAGTTATAGAGGGTTTTGATAGCTATATGGAGCAATGGGAAAATGAGATTTGGGACGAACCTGCAGTATATGCAGAGAATGAAGATGGCGAAGATGATTATCGCTATGAGACTGACCCAGATGAGTGGATAAGAGAGATAATGCCTATTGAGGAATGGGAGGAGCTAAAAGAGCAAATGCGAGCCTATGCAACTAAGAAATAACAACGACTTTGATAGCCTTATAGTTCATAATAAACTTGGGTTATTAGGTGAAGCATTAGAGCTGAAAATGCGAGAGCTAACGCAGTTTAGAATTTTGGAGTTAAAGTCTAATACTCGCTTTTGGAATTTCGATAATTTTGATTATGCGCAATATAAACATATCCATTTATATGTCTTTCAAGATATTTTTGAATGGGCGGGGCAAGATAGATATGAGCTAGGATTTAGCGGTAAGTTTAGCAAATATATTATTCAATTTTGTCGCGGAGATGAGATTTCAAGCTATGCAGATTCGATATTTTCTACACTTGAATTTAAGAATCTAAATACCAAAGATTTTAGCCAAACACACATTGAATCTATGCAATCTCAAAGAGATTATACATATCAAAAAATGATAGCTAAAAAATTAGCAAGTCTTTGGGCTAGGCTTAATTTCTTGCACCCATTTCGCGAGGGTAATGGCAGAGTTTCAAGGCTATTTTTAGAAATGTTTGCTCAAACATTACATATTAAATTTGATATAGAGAATATAGAGAGAAGAAAGCAAGTTATTGCACTTAATAGGTCGATGAGAGGCAATTTACAAAGCCTTGAAGAGCTAGTCTTTATGAATCTAGAAATTTAGATTCTACACAAAGCTAATCTTTCCTTGCTTTATCATTCTTGCACGATTGATAAGCGCATAGAGGGCTGTATCCTCATCACTAAATACTTCTTCAAAAGTTTCACTATATCTATCTCCCTCAAACTCAATACTCCTCCACTTTATCACTTCTGCTTTAGAATCTGTGATAAAAGAAATATATTTATCTCTTTGTTTATCGTGCTTAATACCCGCACATAAGGGCTTCGAAGCCTCATTGTCCCAAATGACTTGCAAACATTCCTCTTTGATGATTAGCTCTGCTTGTTCTCTTGTCATTGTTTTTCCTTTGGATTTTGATATAAAACATTGTATTCAAAAAATAAGTTTTTTTGTTTTTGTTCAGTATTGAAGTAACATTTTTAATTAAAATTTGCATTTACTATTTAAATAATTTATGCTTTAGGGCGGAAAATATGGATATTAGCAGTATTAGCGTGGATATAGCCTCCTTCAATCAAATCAATGCAATAAGGCACAGCAGGAAATACTGCCTCTAAGCATTCTCTAATGCTTTTAGGCTTACCCGGTAGATTGATAATAAGGCTTTTTCCACGAATCCCCGCACTTTGACGAGAAAGAATTGCTGTGGGGACATATTTGAGGCTTACACTCCGCATAAGCTCCCCAAAGCCAGGCAGCATTTTTTCACACACATTTTGTGTCGCTTCCGGAGTTACATCTCTTTTAGCTGGTCCTGTGCCGCCTGTGGTAACGATTAAATCACAACCTTTTTTATCGCTTAAATGCTTGAGATTTGATTCTATTAATTCCTGCTCATCACTAATGATGTGGTAGTGATATTCGCAAGGATTCAGAATATATTCATTCAATACTTCTTGTATTGCCTTGCCTGAAATGTCCTCATATATACCTTGAGATGCCCTATCACTTGAAACTAAAATACCTATTTTGATAGTGTGCATATTTTGCATTTACTCTCCTTTGAATGAAGTAGATTTGGGATAAGCGTTGATAAATGCTGCAACTTGTGCTACATCATTGAGATTAAGAATAGGCAGGGCAGAAGGGAGAATATGGGTGTTTTTCACGCTCTCATCAATAGCAAAAGCATTTGCATAAGGAATATATGAAGATTCTATATGTTCTCTTGCCACAACAATGCGCGGAAAAGGCAGGGTTTTAAGCCCTTCAATAAATATATAATCATACTCTTTAAGTTGCTTTAATATTCTAAATAAAGCATTAGATTCTAACTCTTGTGTGTTTTGAGAATCTTGTTGAGGCTTTACATCGTGTTTTATTTGTAAAATAGTGCGAGTAGGGGAGATAAGGGCTACTGCACTAGAGCGTTGAAAAAACTCATAAGAATCTTTGCCCTGTGTATCAAAAATTGCCTTATCTTTTGGGTCGTGCTTAATCACAGCAACTTTTGCCTTTGGCTTTAAATATTCACAGAGTTTGCAAATAAGCGTTGTTTTGCCACTATTACTTTCCCCGCTAAAGGCAAAGACAATGGGAGTGTGCGTGAGTTTAGAATTATGTGTCATTTTGACTACCTAAAATACCGCTACCTTGCAAAGGTTTGCTGCGCTCTTTGGCATAAATTCTTTGATGATTGATAACATCATATTTCCAAATAGGTGCATTTGCTTTAAAATCTTCTATAAAGTCCTCATATATATCAAGCACACCTTTGCGTTGTGCGGAGATGATGCCACACATATAAGAGCTTTGTCCGCATAATACATCACCTATGCTGTGAGCCATACAAATATATGTATCAAAATGATTCTGTGCTTTTTGTTGCCATTTGTCAAACCATTTTTGCAAAAGTGGCTCATATATATCAAAACTCAATGCGCTTATGTTATTTTCTGCACGCACAATACCTGTAAAAATACTCAATGCTCCAGCATTTTTGCTTTGGGCGAGTTTCTCCCATTTAGCATAAATCTCACAAGTAGGCAATGCTCCCTTATAAAGATTAAGCATTAGCCACCACATACAGGAGGAAGGAGAGCAACCCTATCGCCATTTTGCAGTGGGTGAGAGAGTTCCTCAATAATCTCATCATTGACTGCTACGGCACTAATATCAAGCCATAAATGTAGCGATTCATCTTGTTTTAGAATCTCTTTAAGTTCTTTAAGGGAGTTAGCCTCTAATTCGCGTGAGGGAATACTGCTCATAGGACCTAAAAAATCAACTTTAATCATTCATTTCTCCTTAAACCAATGAAATAAAAAGCATAGCAAAGCTAAAGTTAAAACTCATTTAAAAGCATTATTTGAATCTGCTCTCCTGCTTGTAAATTACTGCCATTTTCAGCGAGTAAGGCAAGAGCGGTATTATGTGTGAGATTATTAATCATTGAGCTTTGTAAGGATTTTTTAGCACTAAATTTTACGCCAAGTATTCCATTATCATTGATAATCTCACAGGCACGAAATTCCATACGAGAATCTGTGCGATATACATCTTCAAGGAGTTTGGCTTGAAGAAGCATAGGTTTATATACTCTGCTTTGTAATCGTGCAAGAATAGGTAAGCCAAAAAGCAAAAAGGTAACAGCACTTGAATTTGGGAATCCAGGTAATCCTAACACAAAAGTTCCTTTTTTGGCAAATGTGCCAAATGTTACAGGTTTGCCCGGCTTTAGTCGCACACCTTTAAAGTGAATTTGAGTAAGTTCTTTCATTACTTCTTGAGTATAATCATAATCTCCCATACTCATACCGCCAGTAGTAATAAGCATATCGCATTCTTCAAGAGCTTTTTCATAAGCGGCTTTAATAAGTGCCTTATCATCTTTGACAATAGGATAGATAATAGGTTCTTGTTGCATCTCTAAAAGCAAAGATTCTAAAAGATGAGTATTTACACTTCGCACGACATTGCTATGTGGGTTTATCTCGCCTACTTCGATAATTTCATCACCTACGCATAATATACCTACACGCACTTTTTGATATACTTGAATAAAGTTATAATTCAGTTCAGCAAGCAAACCTATTTCAAAAGCACCGATTTTATCTCCTTTATGCAATAAAATTTCACCCTCTTTGTAATTATCCCCTACTTGCCGAATCCATTGAGATTTTTGCACTTGCTCTTTGGGGACATTGAGGAAGATTCTATTATCTTGTAATGTAATGTGTTCTACAATGATGAGCGTATCAGCGTTTAGAGGCATTATAGAGCCTGTAAAGGTTTTGATTGCATAGCCTCTTTGTAATGTAGGACGTGTAGGATTCCCTGCTTTGTTTGGTGGGAGAATCTTCAACCCCTCTTGTAAAAGCATAGGTATATCATCAAAATGTATCGCATAGCCGTCCATTGCTGCTGTGGGATAAGCAGGGACATTATAAGGAGCACATATATCTTGTGCGCAGATTCTATGAAGTGCATTTTTGAAATGCACTTGTTGTGTGCCAAGTGGCTTTATAGGTAAATCTTGTATAATTTTTAAAGCTTGTTCATAACTTACCATTGTTGGAAAATCTGCCATAAATCACTCCTTATTATTTTTGATATTGCGTTGTTTAAAGCAAATGCCCAAGCTTTTGTTTTTTGATTTTGAGATATTCCTCATTGTATGGGTTTGTAGGAGTTATAATACTATGACGCACGACTTTTACATAAGGCTCTATTGCATTTACTTTGCGTGGATTGTTGGTCAAGAGATTAATATGTGTAATATGAAAATGTTTAAAAATTTCTCCTACAATTTCATAACTTCTTGCATCACTTTGGAATCCTAATTTTTCATTTGCTTCCACTGTGTCATAGCCTTTATCCTGCAGAGCATAAGCATTGATTTTATTAAAAAGCCCAATGCCTCGCCCTTCTTGTCGTAAATAAATAAGCATTCCACCTTCGCTATTGTGCGCGATTTGCTCCATTGCGAGGGCAAGCTCATTGCCGCAATCACATTTTTTTGAGCCAAAAACATCGCCAGTTAAGCATTCAGAGTGAATTCTTACAAGAGGAGTTTCCCCAAGTGTATCTGTAAAAACTACAAGGTGTTCAAAAAGAATGCCATTTGTCCCATATTCGCGAAAGCTTTTAGTTAGAAAGTTACCAAAACGCGTTGGGAGTTTGGCTTGTTCTGATATTTCATATTTCATTATCTTTCCTTATATTCATAAAAGTATTGTGGGATATTTTAGGAAGTTGCATTGTAAAATATTTTATTAAATATTAAATTTGTTATAGAATCTTGCTTAATAGAATAAAATATTAAATAATAATAATTATCCATTAATTATTATGGGCTATATTATCACTCCACAAATTTAATATTAAAAGGAGACAATATGTCAAAAAAATTTACGACAGCAACAGGAACACCATTAGGTGATAATCAAAATTCTATTACAGCAGGTAGCAGAGGTCCTACACTTTTACAAGATACTTGGCTTTTAGAGAAGCTCGCACATTTTGATAGGGAGAGAATTCCCGAGCGTGTAGTCCATGCAAAAGGGAGTGCTGCCTATGGAGAACTTACTATTACAAATGATATTTCACAATATTCAAAGGCAGATATTTTTAGTAAAGTTGGCAAAAAAACAAAAGCATTTTTGCGTTTTTCCACCGTTGCAGGAGAGAGAGGCGCGGCAGATGCAGAACGAGATGTGCGAGGATTTGCACTCAAATTTTATACAAATGAAGGGAATTGGGATATCGTGGGGAATAACACACCTGTATTTTTTATTAAAGATGCAATTAAATTCCCTGATTTTATCCATACACAAAAAAGAGACCCAAAGACAAATTTGCGTAGCAGCACAGCAGCGTGGGATTTTTGGAGTTTGCACCCTGAAAGCCTACATCAAGTAACAATCTTAATGAGTGATAGGGGGATTCCACGAAGTTACCGCGAAATGCACGGATTTGGTAGCCATACATATAGTTTTATTAATGCAAAAAATGAACGCTTTTGGGTAAAATTCCATTTTAAATCAATGCAGGGAATTCATAATCTTACCAATAAAGAAGCAGAGGCAATTATTGCTAAGGATAGAGAATCTCATCAAAAAGATTTATTTGAAAATATAGAAAAGGGTAACTTCCCTAAATGGCGATTCTGTGTGCAAATTATGCCAGAATCTGACGCGGCGACTTACCGCTTTAATCCATTTGATTTGACAAAAGTATGGAGTCATAAAGATTATCCGCTTATTGAAGTAGGAATTTTGGAACTTAATAAGAATCCAGAGAATTATTTTGCTGAAGTAGAGCAAGCTGCCTTTAATCCAGCAAACATTGTGCCTGGAGTTGGATACAGCCCTGATAAGATGTTGCAAGGAAGACTTTTTAGCTATGGAGATACACAAAGGTATAGATTAGGCATTAATCACTCACAACTTCCTGTAAATGCAAGTATTGCACCTGTAGCAAATACACATAGAGATGGTTATATGCAAAGGGGTGATTTTGGTGGAGAGAGAAATTATAATCCAAGTGCATTTAATGATTATACAGAAGATTCTAATGCACTTGAACCATCATTACGTATAGATGGGGGTGATGTAATGGATAGATATAATCATCGAGATACAGAAGATGACTACTATGTGCAAGCCGGAGATTTGTATCGCTTAATGAATGCGGAGCAAAAAGAAGCATTGTGCCAAAATATTAAAGATGCAATGGAAGGTGTGCCAGATGAGATTAAAAAAAGACAAATTGAGCATTTTAAAAAGGCAGACCCAGCCTATGGTAAAAGAGTAGCGGAGCTTTTAGGGCTATGAGTGTGCAGCATTTAATGCAAACTCCACAAGTGCAGAATTCACAAATTCATCAAGGTTTTACGCTTAGCGCAGAAGAAGAGGCAAAACTCACTGAATTGTGTCAATATGCTTTTGAATGTGCGCGCCATAATGATGTAGAATCTTTGCAAACCCTGCTTGATGCAGGGCTTAATGTGAATCTTAGCAATGAGAGCGGCAATACACTTCTTATGTTGGCAGCGTATAATGGGAATTTTGAAGCTACAGAGTTACTTTTAAAGCGCGGTGCATTAGTTGATAAGAAAAATGACAAAAATCACACACCCCTAGCAGGTGTATGTTTTAAGGGTTATGATAACATAGCAGAACTTTTGCTTCAATATGGTGCAAATCCCAATGGAGATGGTGGTATGGGCTTAAGTCCAATGAATTGCGCCTGTTTCTTTGGGCGCAAAAATATCCTCCGCCTCTTACTTCAATACTCTCATAAAAAGCCTACATTTTTACAAAGGCTAAGCTTCTTTTTCTTGCGTGTCTAATTTTTTATTTTCATACGCAGCTCTTTACGTTTGATAGCTTCTTCAAATCGCTTTTTTTCATCTTCTGTGGTGGGATTAAGCGGTGGAATCTTCACTTTTTTACCACTAGGGTCAATAGCTACCATAGTGAAATAACAGCTATTTGTATGGGTAACAAAGCGATTTTTAATATCTTCACTGATGACTTTAATCCCTACTTCACAACTACTACTTCCAACATAATTCACAGAAGCAAGAAAAATCACTAATGAACCAATAGGGATAGGATTTTTAAATACCATACCATCTACACCTATGGTTACTACACCACAACCACAATATCGTGTTGCGCACGCATATGCAACTTGGTCAAGGAGCTTCATTAGCTCACCACCGTGCATTACGCCACTAAAATTTGCCATACTTGGTGCAGCAAGCACACTCATTGTTAAACATTTCGGGTCAAAAACATCTTCCATTGCAACACTCCTTGTTATACATTTAAGAT
This sequence comes from Helicobacter japonicus, assembly GCF_000762845.2. Taxonomy (GTDB): domain Bacteria; phylum Campylobacterota; class Campylobacteria; order Campylobacterales; family Helicobacteraceae; genus Helicobacter_C; species Helicobacter_C japonicus. The sequence goes on from NZ_JRMQ02000005.1 coordinate 86,460, forward strand.
ATAGAATTCTAAAATAAAATCTTTTTTATGTAGAGCAAAGTTGAAAATAGACTTAAGAATCTTAAAAGTCCTCAAAATATTAAGGTTAAAAGACAAGTTTATTTTAAACTTTAATAGCTTAATTATGCAATGCCAAAGTTACTACCTATGTAAATGGAAGGTAAGTTTATTAATTTTAATACTTGTAATGTCTATAAAAGTAACCTATTCGCAAGTTAAAAACATTTCAACATTCAAAAAATAGGCAAAATTAGCAAAATTTATTAAAATTTTTATGTTCTTACCCGATATGTATCTCAACCTAAAAGGCAAGGATGCCTAAAAGGAAAACAAAAAAAGGAGTTACTATGGCTTTTCAAGTCAATACAAACATTAACGCGCTCAATGCGCACGCACAATCTACCTTTACTCAATACAACCTCAAAAATTCAATGGAAAAATTGAGTTCAGGTCTTCGTATTAACAAGGCAGCAGATGATGCTTCAGGTATGACCATTGCTGATAGCCTACGCTCTCAAGCAAGTGCGTTAGGACAAGCGATTAGAAATACAAATGATGGTATGGGGATTATCCAAATTGCAGATAAAGCAATGGATGAGCAAATCAAGATCTTAGATACTATCAAAACTAAAGCTGTTCAAGCAGCTCAAGATGGGCAAAGCACACAATCTCGTTCAATGATTCAAATGGACATTAAGCGACTTATTGAGGGATTGGATAATATTGGTAATACAACCACATATAATGGTATGGCTTTACTCTCTGGTGCATTTTCTAATAAAGAATTTCAAGTGGGCGCATATTCTAACCAATCTATTAAGGCATCTATTGGTGCGACTACATCTGATAAAATCGGGCAGGTACGTATTGAAACAGGTGCGCTTGTTACTGCTTCTGGTGAAGTAACTGTAACATTTAAGAATGTTGATGGTGTGAATGATGTAACTTTAGAATCTGTGAAAATTTCATCGTCAGCAGGAACAGGGCTTGGTGTTTTAGCTGAAGTTATTAATAAAAACTCTGATAAAACAGGTATCCGTGCTCAAGCAAATGCGATTACTACTTCAGATTCATCTATCGCAAGTGGTTCTATGGCAAATGTGATAATTAATGGTATCTCAATCGGTGATATTATCGGGATTAAGAAAAACGATAGCGATGGTCGTTTGGTGCAAGCTTTTAATGCTGCGACAATGCATACAGGTGTGGAAGCATATACAGACAATATAGGGCGACTAAATCTAAGAAGTATGGACGGGCGCGGTATTGATTTAAAAATCGGTGGTGCTGTGGGCAATGGTCCAGTTGCTATTGAAAAGGTTAATGGTGGGCAAGAACTTACACAAGGTTCTACTAACTATGGACGTCTCTCATTGGTAAGAACTGATGCAAGAGATATCGTTGTTTCTGGTGTGAATATTAGTTCAACAGGATACCAAGATGAAACTCAAGTAGCACAAACTACAACAAACCTAAGAGATGTTACAGGTGTGTTTAATGCTGATGTGAAGTCTGCTGCTGGTTCAAACTATAATGCAGTGATTGCAAGTGGTGGAGCTGACCTTGGTGCTGGTGTTACAAGCCTTAGAGGTGCAATGGTAACAATGGATATTGCAGAATCTGCTCAAAAAATGCTTGATAAAATTAGAGCTGACCTTGGTTCTGTTCAAGGACAAATGGTAAGCACAGTGAATAACATTACTATTACTCAAGTGAATGTTAAGGCAGCTGAATCTGGTATTCGTGAAGTGGATTTTGCAGCAGAGAGTTCAGAATTTAGTAAGCTTAATATCCTTGCTCAATCTGGTAGCTACGCGCTCTCTCAAGCAAATGCAATTCAGCAAAATATCTTAAGACTACTTAACTAATAAGTTCTCTTGAGACTTAAAGGGATACTCTAAGTGTCCCTAAACTCTTACTACTCCTTCTCTTCCCTAAATATAGGGGAGAGTTAATCCAAACTTACTTAAAAATTATGGGCGATAGAGATACATATAAATTGCAGTAATTTCTTCATCAGTTAAAAAATATCTTGGCATAACACCTTTTTGCACATCAAGAGCTTGACTAAAAGTGCTAAATTCAATATTGTTAATGCGTGGGGCAAGGAGCGTTTTATTCACACCTTTATGTTTATAATGTGCAATAACTCCACCCTCTCCTTTGTTTCCGTGGCATTTATTGCACGCTATACCTCGTGGATTCTCATAAAGATTTTTACCATAGTTTTCAACTAAAGGTTCATCATTTGCCCATAATACATTTATTGCTACAAGTAAGAAGAGTTTTTTGCTCATAAATCCTCACTTCTATAATGTTTTTTTAATATCTTATATTATAATAACACAATGATAATCATAAAGGCTTTAAAATGACATTACTTGATGGTAAGTCCTTGAGTGCAAAACTTGAAAGTGATTTGAATGAACAAATTGCTACTCTTGTATCTCAAGGTATCACGCCGGGATTAGCAGTAATTTTGGTTGGCAATGACCCTGCAAGTTGTGCGTATGTGCAAATGAAAGCAAAAGCGTGTAAGCGTGTGGGAATCTATTCTGTTACGCACGAAATGCCCTCAAAAATTACGCAAGATGAACTTTTGTCTGTTATTGAGATTTTAAATAATGATCCAAATATTGATGGCATACTTGTTCAATTACCTTTGCCTCCACATATTCAAACTACTCAAGTGCTTGAGGCAATTAATCCTAAAAAAGATGTTGATGGATTCCACCCATTCAATATAGGGCGATTAAGTATTGGTATAGATACCTTTGTCTCTGCTACACCTCTTGGTGTAATGAATCTCCTTAAATCTTATAATATTGATGTTCGTGGCAAAGATGTAGTAATTGTGGGTATGAGTAATATCGTAGGCAAACCCTTAGCAAGTCTTATGCTGAATGCTGGTGCAAGTGTAAGTTGTTGTCATATCCTCACACGTGATATTAGGGCATATACTAAAAATGCAGATATTGTGTGTGTAGGTGTAGGAAAGGTAGGCTTAATTACTGCAGATATGATCAAAGAAGATGCGATTGTAATAGATATTGGCATTAATCGTTTAGAATCTGGTGTGCTTGTCGGTGATGTGGATTTTGAAAATGTTGCGCCAAAGACAAGTTTTATTACACCTGTTCCTGGAGGAGTTGGTCCTATGACAATTATTAGCTTACTTCAAAATACTTATAAGGCTGCAGCATTTCGCTTAGAGCAAGATAAGAGAAGGGGTCAAAAGGTATGAAAAAAATTTTAAATGGATTATGTTCATTTATATCAAGTTGGACGGGGACAATTATTATTGTGCTTGTTTTGATATTTTTTGTTATGCAAGCATTTGTAATTCCTACACGCTCAATGGTTGGCACACTTTTTGAGGGTGATTTTTTATTTGTTAAAAAATTTAGTTATGGAATTCCAACGCCTAGAATCCCTTGGCTTGAAGTGAATGTTTTACCTGATTTTAAGGGTAATGGGCATTTGATTGATGGTGAGCGTCCAAAAAGAGGCGATGTTGTAGTATTTATTCCACCACATATAGAAAAAACATATTTTGTCAAACGCACTTTTGCAGTGGGCGGCGATGAAGTGATTTTTGATAAAGATGGCTTATATCTCCACCCATTTGAGGGTGATGAATATGTGAGAGAACATTATTCTTCGCATATTGTTGTAGAGCGATTAGGCAAACTTTTTGTAAAAAATCCCTATATCGGAAAACACCCTGGCATTATTTACAGAAGCGTATTTTATAAGTACCCGTATGGAGATTCTTATTTTGCTGACAATGAGGGCAAACTTTATCGAAAAAATTGCATAGAGGGCAAAATGAGTTCAAATATCGGTGATATGGAGGAGAATTGTGAATTATGGAGCAGAGTTTATACTGATGAACCTATAGAATCTTTTATTGAGGATACTAATATTGCCTATACGATGATGAAAAGTGGCAGAACTCCTACGGCAATGATGAAGCTTGAGGGTGATATGTATTATTTAAAGATTGCTGATGATGAATTTTTTATGATAGGTGATAATCGTAACAATAGCCTTGATTCTCGATTTTGGGGAAGTGTGCCTTACAAAAATATCATAGGTCAGCCGTGGTTTATCTACTTTAGTATAAATAAGGCGAATTCTCAAGAAGCAGGTGCCGATGAGGATAAAAGCAAACGTTATACAATCCGCTGGGATAGAATGTTTAAGGGTGTAGATGGCTTAGAGCGTTCAATGAGAGAAGCGATACCTAAATAAGAGCCATAAGAGAAGCCAAAATAAAGATTTTTAAATGAAAGAAAAACAAGAGGGGGGTAAAATACAAATGACTTATTACATCGGCACAGACCACGCCGGATTTAAGCTCAAGGCTTTTGTGATTGCATTTTTACAGGAGAGGGGGTTTAAGGTGGTTGATTTTGCACCACAAAATGAAGAGAGAGTAGATTATCCTGATTATGCAAAAAAAGTATGCGAAGCCATAGATTCGCAATTTTGTCGTGGGATTCTTATTTGTGGAAGTGGAATTGGAATGAGCATTGCTGCTAATCGTTTTAAGCATATTCGTGCTGCGCTTTGCACTGATGCATATATGGCAAAAATGGCACGCGCACATAATGATGCAAATGTGCTTTGTATGGGTGAGCGCATTAGTGGAATAGGTGAGGTAGAGTCAATCCTTGAGGCTTTTATAAGCAGTGATTTTGAGGGTGGCAGACATCTTAAACGCGTAGAAAAGCTTAATAATCTTAGCTAGTTTGAATCTTAAGGAGAAGAGGGAATGCACGCTGTAGGGACTTCAATTACACAATGGTTTTTCTTAACAGGTTTTATTCTTTTTGTATTGTATATGATTGTGCGGACATTTTTTTATCGTTCTGTGGCACAAAAAGAGGAACGCACCTCAGCTTCTATGAAGCTTACACTTAATGAAGCGGAGATTCTCATTCGCAAACATCAATTACAGCTTCAGAGAGCATTGGGAAATATAGATATTCTCACACAAGAAATGAATGCTTTGAAAAATGAAGTAAAAGTGCTTAAGGCACGTAACTCTCAATACAGAATCGAGACTGATAAATATAAAGCGCGCATTAAAGAACTAGAGCAAAAAATCGAGGCATTACTCTAAGCCATAAAGGAGAAAAAGTGAATAAACAACAGATAGCAGATTCTATACGAGCGATATATGATTATCCAAAGCCGGGCATTATATTCCGAGATATTACAACTCTTATAGGCGATGCCAAGATTTTCTATGAAGTGATAGAAATATTCAAGAATCGCTATCAAGGGCAAAAAATTGATTTTGTAGCCGGTATTGAAGCACGAGGTTTTGTTTTCGGCGCAGCACTTAGCTATGCTATGGGCGTAGGTTTTATTCCTATACGCAAAAAAGGCAAGTTACCATATACAACAGTGAGTGAAAAATATAGCCTTGAATATGGCTTTGATGAAGTTGAGATGCATATAGACGCTTTTAGAGGCGTAGAGAATGCAAGAGTGGTGCTTGTCGATGATTTAATCGCTACAGGTGGCACAGCAGAAGCAAGTGTAAAACTCATAAAATCTATGAGCGCACAATGTATTGAAGCTGCATTTGTGATTAATCTTAAAGGTTTAGAAGGTGAAAAAAGGCTTACTCCTTATACACAAGTCTTTAGCATTGTAGAATATGAAGGAAAATAATGGAATCTATACAAAAGGCAATTACATATATAAAACAGAATCCAAAACGTATTTTGATTTGGTGCTTACTGCTTAGCATTATTCTTATACTTTTTATTCTTTATAAACGTTCAGGATTCTCACTTGAAGAATTTATCACACATTTATGGAATCAATATGTAGAAGATTGGGGCTATGTCATTTTATTTTTTTGGGGAATCTTAGAGGGAGAGCTGGGGCTTATTTTTGCTGGACTTGCTACGCACGATGGTAAGATGAATTTATTTATAGCTATTTTTGTTGCTGGACTTGGTGGATTTGTAGGTGATCAAATTTATTTTTATATCGGTAGATTCAATCGTAAAAAGATTCAAGAAGAATTTACTTCTCAACGAAGAAAATTTGCTCTTGCACATTTACTGCTTAAAAAGTATGGTTGGTCTATTATTTTTATTCAACGTTATATGTATGGTATGCGGACTATTATCCCTATGAGTATTGGCACTACGCGTTATAGTGCGCTTAAATTCGCTATTATTAATCTTTTTTCTGCGTGGGTTTGGGCAGCAATTACAATTATATTAACTTGGGTTTTTGGTGAGGAGATTTTTATCGTGCTTGATTGGTTTAAAAATCATCCATATTTGCTTATACCTCTTGCTATTACGATTGGTGGGGGTGTAATGTGGTATTTTCATTCCCAAACAAAAAAGGTTGATAAGAAAATTGCTAAACTTCAAGAAAAACTTGAAGCAAGAGAAAAATAAGCTTAAAAAGGCTAAGGTTAAATTATCTTTATTGAAAGGAGTAATAAATGAAGATTAACATTGTCAAAACAGAGGGTAAAAATGTAAGGTCAAGCGCAAAAGCGGTGCTTATAGCAAAAAGTGCTTTTGAAAAATCTCCATATGCAAAAATATGTAAAGCATTTGGATTTGAGGGAGAGGGTAAATTTTTTATCCAAGAATCACATACACTTTTGCTTTGTTTAAAAGCACTTGATATTGATAGTATAAGAGAAACAGGAGCGAGTATTGCGCGATATTTTAAGGCTTTACCTTATGAGTGTGTAAATGTGATAATTGAAAGTAAGCTTGATGAAAACAGGGCTTATGCGCTTTTTGTAGGTGCATTATGTGGAGAATATGAATGCGTGAGCTACAAGAGTAAAAAGAGCGTGTCAAAGCTAAAAGAGTTGAATCTGCTTGATGCTAAGGGTGAGATAAAAGACACACAGATTTTAAAAAAGGCACAAATCATTGCTGCAAGCGTGAATGAAACGCGCGAACTAGTGAATACAATTCCACAAGTGGCTACACCAAAATATCTCGCTAAACACGCAAAGCAAATAAGCAAAGAGATAGAGAATCTAGAGTGCAAAATCCTTGATGAAGATGACTTAAAGAAGGAAAAAATGGGCGCATTTTTAGCTGTCAATGCTGCTTCAGTAAATCCTCCGCGTCTCATACATTTAAGCTATAAGCCTAAAGGTGCAACAAAGCGTATAGTGCTTGTAGGCAAGGGGCTTACTTATGATTGTGGTGGGCTTTCACTCAAACCTGCTGATTATATGGTAACTATGAAAGCTGATAAAGGCGGAGGTTGTGCGGTTATGGGGATAATTAAAACCATAGCACAGCTTGGAACTAATATTGAGATTCACGCGATTGTGGGCGCAGCAGAAAATATGATAGGTGGCAATGCTTATAAGCCTGATGATGTGCTGTATTCGCGTGAAGGAAAGAGCATTGAGGTAAGAAATACCGATGCAGAGGGGCGTTTGGTCTTGGCTGATTGTTTGAGTTATGCACAAGATTTGAATCCTGATATTCTCATTGATTTTGCAACACTCACAGGAGCGTGCGTAGTAGCTTTAGGTGAATATACAAGTGGTATTATGGGACATAATGATAAGCTTAAGGCGCAATTTGAAAAATATGCGTTGGAGAGTGGCGAGCTTATGGCGACACTTCCTTTTAATCGCCATATCAAAAAACTTATAGAATCTAAAATTGCTGATGTGTGTAATATTTCATCATCACGCTATGGTGGGGCGATAAGTGCAGGGTTATTTTTGAGTGAATTTATTAGAGAAGAATTTAAGCAAAAATGGCTTCATATTGATATTGCGGGACCTGCGTATGTAGAGAAAGAATGGGATATTAATCCAAGTGGTGCAAGTGGTGCAGGTGTGAGAGCAGGAGTAGAATTTATTTTAGCACAAGGAAAAGCATAAATGGGATTATCAATAGGTATTGTAGGTTTGCCAAATGTAGGCAAATCTACAACTTTTAATGCTCTCACAAAGGCACAAAATGCAGAAGCAGCAAACTATCCTTTTTGCACGATTGAGCCAAATAAGGCTGTAGTGTCTGTGCCAGATACACGTTTAAATGAATTAGCAAAAATTGTGAATCCTCAAAAGATTCAGCATTCTGTCGTGGAGTTTGTAGATATTGCTGGGCTTGTGCGGGGTGCGAGTAAGGGCGAGGGGTTAGGCAATCAGTTTTTAGCAAATATTAAAGAATGCAATATGATTTTGCATATTGTGCGCTGCTTTGAAGATTCTAATATTACGCATATTGAGGGTAGAATCGACCCTATTAGCGATATTGAGATTATTGAGCTTGAACTGCTTTTTGCAGATATTGCAAGTCTAAATAAACGCATTGAAAAACTCCAAAAAGAAAGCAAAGCCCAAAAAGGCACAAATGCTCAATTAAGCCTAGCACTTGAACTTTTGACACATTTAGAATCAAATAATCCTGTAAGGAGCTTTGCTAAAAAAGAGAGTGAGGAGTTTATCGCGCTCAATAAAGAGCTAAGGTTTTTAACCAATAAGGAAGTGATTTATGGCGCAAATGTCAGTGAGGAGGGATTAGAATCTGATAATGAATTTGTGAAAAAAGTGCGTGAGTATGCGGCGCAAAATGGTGCAATAGCGATTAAATTGTGTGCAAAGATTGAAGAGGAAATGGTGGATATGAGCGATGATGAGCGTGCAGAGTTTTTGGCAAGTCTTGGAGCAAAGCAGAGTGGATTAACGCAAATTATTAGAGAGGGATTTAATAGACTAGGACTTATAAGCTATTTTACCGCAGGTGTCAAAGAAGTGCGCGCTTGGACAATAAAAAAAGGCGATAGCGCACCAAAGGCTGCAGGTGTGATTCACAAAGACTTTGAAAAGGGATTCATTCGTGCAGAGTGTATTAGTTATGCAGATTTCATTAAATATGGTGGCGAAGCAAAGGCAAAAGAAGCTGGAGCTATGCGTATTGAAGGCAAAGAATATATCGTGCAAGATGGCGATGTGATGCACTTTAGATTCAATGTGTGAATTTCAGTAGGATTAAGGAATCTTGCACAAATTTTACAAGGAGAGGCAATGCGGTATGTTTTTAGGCTTAGTTTTGTCTGTGACTTTAATGTGTGCGAGTGAATTTAGTGTGCCTCAATTTAAAGAAGCGTTTATGAAAAATGCTTTTTTGCAAACAAGCAATGCAGGTTTAGGCGGCACACTTACTTGCGAGATAGGCACAGATAAAAAGCCAAAAACATATCATAATGCAAAAATAGAATCTAAAGCCTTATCTCTTATTACAGATTCTATTATACAAACTCGCACAAGGCATATAAGAGAAGTAGAAAAAATACCTCACATCAAAGAGCTTGCGACATTGGCAAAAGATTCTACACTTGCTAAAGTGTATCTTATGCAGTTGGCAAAAGTGGATTATCATAACCCTTGTTTGACCTGTCTAAGAGTTGCAGAGGAGCAAATAGGCTTTATTTTAAGCTCTATGCCTTCAAAAATAAATGATAGAGAAGTGCGGGGTGTTATAGATTTTACACATTTGCAACCAAACAAGGTATTTTTAGAGTGGCTTGTGAGTTTGGATACTTATGCTTTGAGTGGCGAAACATTGCTGTGTGAGGGATTGAGTAAGCAAGATTCTCTCTTATTTATGAGTGCTTATGCGCATTTTGCACTCTCTGGGCTAAATACTCGCGCGCTCAATGCTCTTATGCAGTCAGCACTTTGGGGCAATACAGACGCGGCAACTCTCATACTCTTTTTACTTGATAATGGTATTTATCTTCCTACTAATAAAATAGCGGTACAAATGCTTGAAAATGCCATCAAAGCAGGGGATTATCAAAACGCTATGAAGAGTAATCCTATGATTACAGGAAGCCTTGCAGTGATTGAGGGTAATGCTTTGAGTAATGTTTTTGAGAGTATCGCTCATTGGCGTTATGAAGCTTATGGTTTTATTTTGTCGGCAAATAGTAGCGAATATGCGAGGCTTGATAATGAGGATAAAAGCAATATAGCACTTACTTGGTTTAATCTTGTGAGTGCGAGTGCGATGGCAAAGCAGAGTATTTATGAAATGGGGGATTCTAAACAGCAGCAAGTATATAAGGATATTTTAGCATTCAAAATGCGTTTAAAAGAGATAAAGGCTTATCCATTTGTGAAAACTTATCATCAAAGATAAACAAATTGGTGAAATGTTATCCATTGGGCTTTTTTATTTTGCGCTATATGCATTGCGAACAAGAATTTATAAAGACTTTGAGTTTGGTAATTACTCGTGGATTTTTGGAGCAAAAATGCAAATTGGTAGCTTTATTAATGGCATTAAAATACCTCTTTACTCCCTATGATTGTAAGGAAACTTATGCTAATGATTAAAAACTTTAATTTAAGAAGTGCTAAGTGGCACTCTTACATCAAATTAAAATACTTTTTATATGTGCGCTTTAATTTGACTAAGATTCTCTTATGAAGTGGTAATGTGTTAAATATGATATGAAAATTTGCTTTATCAAGATTACTATTTTGTTTTATAGTTTTTGGGTGAGTGAGAGGGAAACATAGCTCATAAGAGGGCATAGATACAAATTTAGAATCTCCTGTGGTATGTGCGGCATCGACACGATTAAACCCAATATTTGAAATCATATTATTTTTAGGATATATGCATAAGCCATTGTGTTTCCAAATATTATAAGTCCAAGGATAATCCCAAGTGTCTATTTTGCCTTGAGCGTAGGTTTTGAATATATGATACCAGTAGTGTTTTTCTTTTGTGGAACAAAAATTATGGAGTGTTTTTATTTCATTTTCATTAAATTCTAGTTGATATTTGCTCCACGCTCTTGCCCAAGAAGCCCAACCCCAAATGTGATTATATTTTGAAAAATAATAGTCTTCTTGCAAACGCGCTTTGGGGGAGAGTGTTTCTACTGAAGTGTTTTGGGCAAAGTCTAGCGCACTCCAACCACTTATCATAAAGACATTGTGTTGCATTTTGTATTTTTCTAATAATTCATCACAGAATCTAAAGAAGCTAAGTGTAGGCAAACAATCATCTTCCAAAATAATACCTTGTTCTTCATTTTCAAAAAACCAAGAAATCGCAGAGCTTACAGCTTTTTTGCAACCAAGATTAGAGTCTAAAAAGCGCGTTTTGACTTCACAAGGAAAGTCAAAATGAGATATGCTATCTATGAGAAAATTTCTTACAGAATGCACTTGTTCTTTTTCACTGATACCATTAGGATATATTTTATTTTCTCTTGCGCCGTCATTTGCAAGATAGATTTTACTTGGGCGGACAGATTCTATAATCTGTAACACTCGCTTTAGTGTATCAAGGCGATTAAAGCTTAGCAATAAAATAGGATTAGCACAAGCATAGGGTGTATCTAACTTTTGATACATTATGCCCCCTTTTCATAATAAGGAGGTGTATCAAGGGCTAGAATATTATTTACTACCCCCCCCCCGCTTAAATAGCTTACTTTTTGGCTAAGAGAATGTGTGATTCTGCGGAGTTTCTTATAAATTCGTAATGGAAGAGGTTTTTTAAGAGAAAGTTCAAATGCCTTAATGCGTTCTAAGGCAAGTGGAGATTCTATAATCTCTTGTGGAAAAGTAATTGGAAATTTTGTATTGATATGTGAGGTATTGAATACTTCTCCCTCTTGCCCACAATGCACACCGCTTCCATCAAAACCAATTTGTTTGATATATGAGGTGCTAGGGCATAGATTCAGGGCATTATGCTTGTAGCCAATGAGGTAGTTAAAAATTGCCCAAGTTTTAATTTTGCCTTGAGCATTTGCAAGGAGGTGGTCGTAATAGTGTGCCACTCCATCAATATTGATATAATCAATATCACTCTGTGAGAAATTTTCTAATGCCCAAGTGATGTCGCGCTTATAATATTGCCATCTACTTGCCCAAGTCGCCCAACCCCAACAATGAGGCAAACGCCAAAAATAGCAATCTCCCAAGCCACTTGTATCTATGGGATAACTCCACGCCGCAATACTCCATACTTTTGGCTCATTTTCATATCTTTGTAATGCTGCATTCATATAGTCCAAAAATACAGGTGATACGATAATATCATCTTCTAATATGATAGCCTTTTCGTGTTTATTTATGACAAAACTCACGCCATCGATAATAGAATCTGCGAGTCCTAAATTATATTCGCGCTCAATAAAGGTAATACTTTTAAAAAGAGGCTTTTGTGTATTGTTTGTAATAAAATCTTGAATATAGTTTTTTGTTTGTGTATGGGATTGTAAAATATCTTTTGAAGCGTTTGGCTTTGGTGCGTCTTGATAGATATATAAATCACTTTTTAACGCAAGCGGATTTGCACTTAATGCTTGGATAGTTTGAATTGTATGTTTGGGGCGATTATAGGTAAAAAGGATAATGGGTGCATAAGTTTTTAGCATTTTGCCTCCCTAGAGACAAAATACACAAACCAAATAGGAATTAAATTAATAAATGGAGAGCAAAATGCAATAAAGTAAGTTTGGGTAGAGTGTTTGAGGGTAGCTAAACCAAAAAGTCTTAGTTTATCCCCCCCCCCATTGCACCTATTGAGCAAGTCTAAACTAAAAGATATTTTGTAAAGTGTAGTTTTATTGTGAAATATCATTTTATATCCGTGATAATTAAAATACTATATTGTAATGAAGTGAAACTAATATGTAGCTTATATATGGTAGAATGGGCTATTTGTGTTGAGTTTAATATAAAAAAGATAAAAATTATATATTAATGCTAGGATAATTTCCTGGCATTAATATATGAATCTAGCTCTAATCTTTGAGCTTATTATGATTTGGATAGACAAAGTTTGTCTTGCGCTCTACAAAGACTCGTTCTTTCTCATCGACTGCAAAAGCGTGAATGATAATATCATAGTGTCCTTCTGGCAATATTTCATTTGTGCGGAGTGTTACAACTATCTTTTTCTTTTCTTTTGCCTTTACTTTAAATGGCTCTTTTGGTCTTAGAATCTTGAGATATTTAGCTGTATCACCGCCATTTGCATCAAGAATTTCAAAATATATTTCGTGTGGCTTTGAATCTGTGTTGTTGAATACCATTGTGTAGGTATTATCCACGACACGATGCGCACGAGTTTCATATAACTCCGCATCACGAGCAATATCAAGAAGCATAGTTTCTTTGGTGGTGCTGACAAAAAGGAGCATTGTAAATACAAGAGCTAGAATAATGACATAACCAATTGTCTTGAATCGCACAAAACGCACTTTTCCGTCATTATCAAGTGATGCAGAGGATTTCCACATTACAAGTGAAGGTCTGCCAAGTTTGCCCATTACATCACTACACGCATCAGCACATTCAAGGCAGTTAATACATTCAAGCTGCATACCTTTTCTAATATCAATATGTGTAGGACAAACTCTTACACAAGCATTGCAATTTGTGCATTCATTATTCGGGTCTTGTTTTTTTGGAGCGACATCAAATTTCATACCTTTTGTGTCATACACTGCACCCCCACGTTTGTAATCATAAAGCACCATTACCGTGTCATTATCGTAAAGCACACTTTGCACACGGCAATAAGGACACATATAAATACAGAAATTTTCTTGAATAAAAGTAATATCAAGGATAAAAAATAGACCAAATCCAAGCCAGAATCCAAGCAATATTCGGTGATTAAGTGGATCGCTTATATAAGCAAAAAAATCACTTGGTGGCGTAAAGAAAAACATAAGGTTTGCAGAAGCCACAAGGCAAAGCACAGAAATGATTAAAAATGCACAAACCGCTTTAACCTTTGCATTAAAGGTGCTTAAATCCATTTTTTCTTGTTTGTTACTGATTCTCTTGCGTAAGCCAAAAATTTTTGTTTGTAATAAATCTCTATAAAGAATGCGAAAAATCGTTTGCGGACAAGCCCAGCCACACCAGATTCTTCCTGCGAGCGTTGTCATAAAGAAGATTCCCACAAACATAAGAATGAGCAAAAATGGCATAAGATAAAATTCTTGTATGTCAAAGATAGTGCCAAGTAAATGAAGCTGTTTGTGATCAAAAGAGAGTAAAAAAAGTTGATTACCATTAATTTTTATAAAAGGAAAAGAAAGTAAAAACAAGGTTGCGATACCATAAATGATATAGCGTTTATTGCGATAATGTGCTATACTAGGTATTTCTGTATGAGATGTGTTCGCCTGCATTTTTTCTCCTTAAAAGAGTGATTGTTGTTTGAGCTTCAAGGATAACTCACAAAAATTTTATAATTTTTTGGCTTAAATTTGATATAAATCGCTTAATAATTTATATTTAATGTAATGCGCTACAATCATTATTTGTTTTCATTTTTTAAGGATTCAAAAATATGTTACAAACGATTAATCTCTCAATGCGCTATGCAACAAAAAAACTTTTTGAAAATGTCAATATCAAGCTTGATGCGCACAAACGATATGGGCTTATAGGTGCAAATGGTGCAGGAAAATCAACTTTTCTTAAAATCTTAAGCGGCGAATATGAGGCAAGCAGTGGAGAAGTTATTATTGAAAAAGGCTTGAAAATGGGTGTATTGGGGCAAGACCAATATGCTTTTGAAGAACTAAGTTTAAAAGATGCTGTGCTTATTGGCAATACACGACTTTATGAGGCGGTAAAACGCAAAGAATACCTTTATGAAAATGGTGATTTAAGTGATGATAAAGTCAATGAAGAACTTGGTGAGCTTGAGATAATTTGTGCTGAAGAAGACCCGATGTATGAATATGAGGTGCAAATAGAGAAGATTTTGGAGGATTTAGGGTTTGAGAGCACTTTACACAATGAGCTAATGAAAACGCTTACAGGAGGGGATAAATTTAAGATTCTCTTAGCACAAGTGCTTTTTCCAAAGCCCGATATTTTACTCCTTGATGAACCTACAAACAATCTTGATTTGCATTCCATTGCGTGGCTAGAGGAGAATCTTAAGCGACACGATGGCACATTGGTAGTTATTAGCCACGATAGACACTTTTTAAATAGCGTTTGCACTCATATTTTAGATATGGATTTTGGCTCTGTGCGTGAGTTTAGCGGGAATTATGATGATTGGTATATCGCAAGCACTCTTATTGCCAAGCAACAAGAAATGGAGCGTAATAAAAAACTTAAAGAAAAAGAAGAATTAGAATCTTTTATTGCACGATTTTCTGCAAATGCGAGCAAGGCAAAACAAGCCACAAGCCGACAAAAACAGCTTGAAAAGCTCGATATTCAGGCTCTGGCAGTAAGTTCAAGGCGCGACCCAAGCATTGTTTTTAAACCAAATCGTCAAATTGGTAATGAGGCTCTAGAATGTGAGAATATTTCAAAAAGCTATGGGGATTTATGTGTGCTAAAAAATGTGAATCTTAAGATTTTGCCCGGTGATAAAATTGCCATTATTGGTGCAAATGGTGTAGGTAAAAGCACTCTTTGCAAGATTCTCGTTGAGGAGATTGCACCAGATAGTGGTGTAATTAAATGGGGTGCAACCACACAAAGAGGCTATTTCCCACAAAATGTGAGTGAGGAGATAAAAGGTGAGGAGAGCTTGTATGAATGGCTTAGGGGCTTTGATAAGAAAAAAGAAAGTGGTGAGATACGCAATGCACTTGGGCGAATGCTTTTTAGTGGAGAAGAGCAAGAAAAGCCTATAAACGCTTTAAGTGGTGGAGAGAAACACAGAATGGTGCTTAGCAAACTTATGCTTGAGGGAGGGAATTTTTTAGTGCTTGATGAGCCAACAAATCACTTAGATTTAGAATCTATTATTGCACTTGGTGAGGCACTTTATAAGTTTAGTGGGAATATCATTTGTGTAAGCCACGATAGAGAACTTATTGATGCATATGCAAATAGAATTATAGAGATTGTGGCAGATTCTAATGGGGCAAAAATCATTGATTTTCGTGGTAGTTATGAGGAGTATATAGAAAGGGGAGGCAAATAATGTTTCATATAGTTTTTAGTGCCGATGAGAATTATATAAAATACCTTAGTGTGCTTCTTACAAGTATTATTAAATATACTGATAGAAGTAAAACTTTTGAAAATTATGTATCTGGGGGGGGGGGGATTTAGCTCAAAAGCTTCAGAATAAAAAATGTGATAAAAGTGAGGGTTATGTCTTTCATATTTTAAGTGATGCGCTCTCTCAAGAAACTCAAAATAAACTCCAACTTCTTCAAAATGAACTCTCCCTTATTTATCCTTGTGAAATTTGCATACATTGTGTTGATGAAAGTATGTTTATTGGTATGTGCAAATGGGGATTTGAAAAGCAAAAAAACTATTCTACTTATTATCGACTTACACTTTCGCATATTATTCCACAAGATATAGAAAAATGTCTCTATCTTGATGTAGATATGCTTGTATTATGTGATTTAAGAGAACTCTTTGCAATAGATTTAGGAGGGTGCATTGCTGGTGTGAATGAAGCAGGTATCCCAAATGATTTACGCCCTGAAAGTTTGATTTTAGAATCTATAAAGGAGCAAAATGTTGATAGTGGATTTGATATAGGTAAAAAACATATACCTTATTATTTTTGTGCAGGACTTATGCTTTTAAATATGCCCCTTTATCGTGTAAATAATATAGAATCTCAATGTTTAGAATTTCTAAAAACTTACAAGCCCTTATATTTAGACCAAGATGCACTGAATGTTGTCCTTAATGGAAGAACTAAGATTTTGCCTCCAGAATATGGTTTAGCTCTGCATTATCTTTGCGGGATTAGCAATACTCAATCGATACAAGAGTATGTTAATACCTATATGCAAATCCTCCCTTATACTAAAATCGCACATTATAATGCGTGTGCAAAGCCTTGGCGCACTCCAGCTCAAAATATCAAATCCCATAAAAAGCTTGTTATTTTTCACCCATATTATAAGCAATGGTGGGATATTGCTCTACAAACTCCTGTTTTTAATACAGAACTTAAGAAAATCAAAATAACACATTACAACCCCTTTTCTTTTTGCCTAGCCTTAATTATTTTTATTCTAAAATTTACAGAAAAATATTATATTAGACCATTTGCGAAGAAGATTAAGACTATTATGCATTCTAAAAAGTCATAGGAATTAAAAATGTGTAAAATGGCGAAAATACAGGATTAAATCTTAGATTTTTGCAATATATCTTTCCCATACGCCTTTATGAAAAATGTAACCAAAGATAAAAGCACGTAAGAATGTCTCGCAACAAATAATAGCAAATATATATATCACATCAATTTGATAGCGCACACATAACCACATTGGCAAGATTCTAAAAATCCAAATACTTCCTGTATTAATCCAAAGTGAGAGTTTTGTCGCTCCTGCACCTCTCAATGCTCCATCAAGCACAAAAATCCAAATAAGTGGCACTTGTGAAAGCCCCACTGCGACAAGATAAGCAAAAGAATATGAAATCACTGCAGATTCGGTAGTGAAAATCGCAGAAAGTTCTTTACCTAAAACACATAATCCTATGCCAAGTATGCCCATAATAATTGAGGAAACAAGGAGGGTAGTGCGGACAAAAGATTGAGCTAAGTCTATGCGTTTAGCCCCTAGCATTTGCCCAACAAGCGACATTGCTGCCACTTGAAAACCAAAGCCGGGCATAAAGATGAAGCTCTCTACTCTTGAGCCAATTTGAAATCCTGCAATCACTTCTAAGCCATAATCTGTCATAAATTTTGTGATAAGCACAAGTGAAAAAATCGTTAAGGCGCGTTCAATACCGGAGGGAATACCTATGCGTAACCCAGAGATGAGATTTTGCCATCTCAATACAAAAGCTATTTTAAGATGTCTATGTAGCCCACAGAGAATCCCAAAGAGTACAAAAGATTCAAAATAAGCGACAATAACATTTGCTATTCCAGCACCCTTAATGCCAAGTGGAGGGATACTAAGCAAATTACTACCAAAAATAAGTATATAGTTGAGTAGGATATTTAAAAGAGTGCTCATAATTTTAATAAAAAATACACTTTTTGTATCACCTGTGGCAGCTAAAGAGGAGATAAAAATTGTTTTTACGAACAACGCGGGAATACTATAAAAAATGAGGCTCAAAAAAAGCATTCCAAGCGTTTTTGTCTCTTCTCCCACATCCATCCAATCAAAATATAATTCATTAAGCACACAGGCAAGGAGATAAATTGGTATTGAGACAAGTAAAGCACCTATGCTCATTGTGCTTAAGATAAGATTCATCTTGGGATAGTTTCTTTCCCCAAAGGCACGTGAAATTTGTGCATTTGTGCCAACATAAAAAATTGTTGTGAGAGCAAAAAGGAACATCCAGCAGTTCATACCAAGTCCTAGGGCGACAATATTATGTTTTGTGATTTCAGGATTTGTAGAAATATGCGCGATAAAATACATTCCCACAGCAATATTAGCAATATCGAGAAAAGAATTTCCTCCAGAGGGAAGCGCAATACGCAAAATTTTATGCATTCTTTGATTAAAATTATAAGTCATCATTGATACTTTAGTGATATTTTGCAATAAATTGCACGATATGCGGATAAATCGCTCTTCTATGAGAATCTTCGTCTTTAGATTCATAAATATGATGGTAGAGTATGTGAAAGCCTTTTTTATTACTAAAAACCTCTTCTAGCTCACCAAAATACAAAGCTCTATCATCTTTTGGTTTATGGGAATCAATATGTATAAAAGTCTCAAAAAGTAGGAGTGCTTGAGGTTTGAGTGCTTTTATTATCGCAGGAAAAAGTCGTCTATCAAGAAAAAAGCTATCAAGAACAATATCATAATGACAAGTTTTTAAGTTAAAGCTGTCTAAATCTGCCAAAATAGGCGTGATATGAGGTATATTTGCAAGATGTTCTAATGCCACAGAAGAAATATCAATGCCATCAACATCAAAGCCTAGTTGTGCGAGAAATTTTGCATTGCGTCCATTACCACAGGCAATATCAAGAGCAATGGGTCGTGTATGATGAGAATCTTGTGTGTGAGAATGTGCTGTTAAAGATTTACTTTGTTGTGAATCTCGTTTAGGAGAGTGCGATTGTGTATTTAAGAGAGAGGGAAAGCATTGTTTAATATAGGGAGAGGCAAGCTCTAAAAATGCACTTGGTTCAAATGGCATAAAACCATTTTTATAACGCTCATTCCATTTAAGCGCATCTTCTTGCATATTTTGCCTTAATTAACGCACGATAATGCTTGAGAGTTTTTTGCCGCCTAGAATGTGTAAATGCAAATGAGGCACTTCTTGTCCGCCATCACTACCAATATTTGTGATGATTCTATATCCACTTTTGTCTATACCTACGCTTTTTGCGACTTCTTGTGCAAATACACATAACTCACCTAAAAGTTCTCCTGAAGCACAAGAAAAATCTTTTACACATTTTTTTGGAATCGCTAGAATATGCACTGGTGCTTGAGGGGCAATATCATAAAAAGCAAGAAATTTTTCATTTTCAGCTACTTTTTTACAAGGAATTTCTCCTGCAACAATTTTTTCAAAAATCGTTTTCTCTACCATTTACACTCCTTTAAAGTGTGAATTCTAAAAACATCTTAAGTTTTTAAACTATTCTAAAGCCTTTATTATAGCAATAAAGGACAATAAAAACTTTAAATATGCTACAATATCGCTTTTATTTTATATTTTAACGAAGGATAGGCATTGAAAGCACAAATGCAAGAGATTTTACAGAAATTAGAGCAGGTGGAGAATCTGCAGGATTTAGAAGCATTGCGTGTAGAAACCATAGGGAGAAAAGGTTTTTTAACACAGCAATTTGCAACACTTAAAGCTTTACAGGGAGAGGCAAAAAAGGCTTTTGCTGCAGAATTAAATACTTATAAGGAATCTTTTGAATCTCTCCTTGCAAACAAAAAAAATACGATTCTTGTTTCTCAAATGAAAGAGCAGCTTGTTAAAGATTGTGTTGATGCGAGTTTGTTTAGCACATTGCGTCCAAAAAGTCAGGGACATCCTATTTATCAGACAATGGATAGAATTATTGAATTTTTTGTAAGTATGAATTTTTCTTTGCAGACAGGACCGCTTATAGAAGATGATTTTCATAATTTTGAAGCACTCAACCTCCCCATTTATCACCCAGCACGTGATATGCAAGACACTTTTTATTTTAAAGATTCTATGCTTTTACGCACTCATACTTCACCTGTGCAAATCCGCACAATGCAAGAGAATACATTTCCTATTCGTATGATTGCCCCGGGTAGTGTGTTTAGAAGAGACTATGATTTGACGCAT
The DNA here is from genome assembly GCF_000762845.2 of Helicobacter japonicus. Taxonomy (GTDB): domain Bacteria; phylum Campylobacterota; class Campylobacteria; order Campylobacterales; family Helicobacteraceae; genus Helicobacter_C; species Helicobacter_C japonicus. Next base: position 106,735 of record NZ_JRMQ02000005.1, read on the forward strand.
TCTCCTATGTTTCACCAAATTGAAGGACTTGTTGTAGATTCTAAAGAAAAGGTAAATTTCGCGCATTTAAAATATATTTTAGAGGATTTTTTGCATTATATGTTTGGTGATGTGCGAGTCCGATTCCGCTCTAGTTTTTTTCCTTTTACAGAGCCTAGTGCTGAAGTAGATATAAGTTGTGTGTTTTGTAAAGGTGAGGGTTGTAGAGTATGTTCGCATACAGGGTGGCTTGAGGTGCTAGGTTGTGGCATTGTGAATCAAAAGGTATTTGATGCAGTAGGTTATGAAGATGTGAGCGGATATGCCTTTGGACTTGGTGTGGAGCGATTTGCTATGCTTATTCATCGTGTAAATGATCTGCGTAGCTTTTTTGAGACAGATTTACGAGTATTGGAGCAGTTTTAATGATTTTTACAAAACATTTATTATCACAATTTGTTGATATTTCACATATACAATTTGATAAGCTTTGCACACTTTTAAGCAATATTGGATTAGAAGTAGAATCTGCTTATGAGATAAGGATTCCGCAAAAGGTTGTTGTTGGTAAAGTGCGCTCTTGTAATGCACACCCAGATGCAGATAAATTAAGTGTGTGTTGTGTTGATATAGGAAGTGAGGAGCTTCAAATTGTTTGTGGTGCGCCAAATGTAAAGGCAGAGCAATATGTAGCTGTCGCACTTGTGGGTGCAGTGATACCGCATACAAAAAATGGTGAGCTTGTCATTCAAAAAGCTACTTTGCGAGGTGTAGAGAGCTGTGGTATGCTTTGTTCAAGCACAGAGTTAGGGTTACCAAAAATAAATAATGGTATTATGGTGCTTGATAACACGGCAGGGGAGTTGATACTTGGTAAAGAAGTAGGAGAGTTAGCACTTTTTGATGATTATGTAATAGAAGTTAATATCACGCCTAATCGCGGGGATTGTTTGAGTGTGTTAGGAATTGCACGTGAAATTGCAGCCTATTATAATCTGCGCCTAAAGACTGAAATAGATATGGATAATGTTGTTACTTTAGGGCTTGGAAGAGTGTTGCGTATTTTGACAAATGAGAAAATTGACGCATATTTGCTTTATCGTGTAGTAGAAATAAAACAAGCATATTTACCCCTTGATATTGCTCTTGCTCTAGCGCGTAATGGCACTTTGGTTGATGATATTGTGTGTAATTTTTTAGAATATACCACTTATATGACAGGCGTTATTGTAAATGCTTATAAAATGCAAGATTGTATTGATAAGGAAAATGCTTTAGATGATTCCCCGGTAGCACAACTAAGTATCAAAAAAGATGAAAATGGTTTAGAGGCAGTTTTTGCTCACGAGAAACTTTCTATTCTTGGCACGACTTATGGAGATAGGCATTTTGGCACACGTTCAGAAGTCTTAATCTTAGAGGCAAGTTATGTGAATCCTATTCATATTGCTAAAAAACTTTATGAGGATAAAATCAAAGGTGATGCGTCTCTTACTTATCGTAGCACGAGAGGAAGTAATCCATATTTAGAACAAGGTATTGACTTTTTGTGTAAAAAGCTTATGTGCGCCTCTAATGTGCTTGTATATTCTGGCTCACATAGTATCATACAGCATACCGATGAGATGATGATTCGAACAACCTTTAGTGCAATTAATAAAATTATTGGTATTGAACTAAAGAGAGAGGAAATTGCAAGTATTTTAAAATCGCTTTCTTTTAGACTTGAAGTAACTGGTGATGAAAACTTTTTTATGATTGTTGTGCCTTCTTATCGCCACGATATACAAAGTATTCAAGATGTAGCTGAAGAAGTATTAAGAATCTATGGCATTGATAATCTTATGCCTGCACCTTTACCTCATTTGCAAGCTTGTAATATTTCTCAAGCATATTTTACTTATAGAAATACACGCAATCTCGCTCATAATTTTATTGCCAATGCTTTTAATGAATGTATCCACTATGTGTTTGCTTATTCACAATCTTTAGAGAATCTTGGCTTTACACAAATTGATGAAAATCTTGCTTTGCTTAATCCTATCACACAAGAGCTTGATACTTTACGCACAAGCTTACTTCCTGCACTTTTAGATTCTGTAAAACGCAATGAAAATCTTGGATTTAAAAGTATTGCACTTTTTGAAATAGGTAGCGTTTATAACATAAAGCGTGAGGAGAAAAACAAGCTAGCTTTTGTGGTAAGCGGTTTAAGCAAAGATGAATGCTATCCTCATACAAAAGCTACAACTTGGGATTTTTTCTCCTTTGCTCTTGTGTGTCAAAAATGTATAGGAGAGATAAGTTTAAAAAATATACGTGATGTAGAAGATTCACAGACACTTTTAGCAGAATTTGGGTTAAGAGACGATAGAATCTTGCACCCTTATCAAAGTGCTTTTGTATATCAAGATGATAAACCTATTGGTATTATCGCAAAATTGCATCCACAAATTACCACGCAGTTAGATATAAGCGAAACTTTTATATGTGAGATTAATCTTTGCTTGAATAATATGGCTTTGACACAGGCTAAGGATTTTTCAAAATATCAGAAATCTACACGTGATTTAACAATTCTTATTGATAAGCAGATTCCATTTTATCGTGTGCGTGAGGCTATTACACAGGCTCAAATTGACTTTGTGCAAAACGTTTATCCACTTGATGTGTATTATAATGAGAGCTTAGGTGAGCAAATGGCATTAAGCATTCGTCTTGTTTTGCAATCTTATGAAGACACCTTGCAAGAATCACAATTAAATAATGCTACACACGCTGTGCTTAAGATATTGCAAGATTCATTTCAGGCGACTTTACGTGCCTAAGCTTATTTTAAAAATAAAAGGATAATGTATGCAGCAAGTTTCACCTCATATTACAAAAGAAGACATACCTTTGCTTCAGAAAATGTCGCACACACTTGGGTTTTTGTGCGCAGATATGGTGCAAAAGGCAAATAGCGGACACCCTGGCGCACCTATGGGGCTTGCAGATATTGCTAGTGTGCTTAGTTTTCATCTCCACCTTGCCCCTCATAATCCAACTTGGCTCAATCGTGATAGATTAGTTTTTAGCGGGGGACACGCAAGTGCGCTTGTTTATGCGCTGTTACATTTATGGGGGTTTGATGTGAGTAAGGCAGATTTGCAGTCTTTTAGGAAGATTCACTCTAAAACACCAGGACACCCAGAATACGGACATACTCAAGGTGTTGAAATTACTACAGGTCCGTTGGGACAAGGTATAGCAAATGCAGTAGGTATGGCTATGGCGAGTAAATATGCACAGAATCTCTTTGGTAAAGAAATTATCTCACATTATGTGTATTGTTTATGTGGTGATGGGGATTTGCAAGAGGGTATTAGCTATGAAGCTGCTTCTTTGGCAGGACATCATCAATTATCAAATCTTATTGTAATTTATGATAGTAATACAATTACAATTGAGGGAAATACAAACATTTCTATGAGTGAGGATATTGCTAAACGTTTTGAATCGCAAGGTTTTGAGGTGTTTTCTTGTGATGGGCATAGTTTTTTAGAAATTGATAATGCAATTTCTTGTGCCAAAAGTTCTCCTAAGCCTAGTATTATTATTGCAAAGACAAAAATTGCAAAAAATGCTCTAAGTTTGGAAGGTAGTCATAAGGCACACGGCGCACCTTTGGGTGAGGAGATTATTTTTCAAGCCAAAGCAAAACTTGGTTTAGAGCCAAGTGCTTTTCATATACCCGAAGATGTAGCTTTTGCCTTTGGAGTTATGAAAGAGCGGGGTGAGCTGAGTGTAGTGCAATGGCAGAAACAATATGAGAATCTCCCGCAGATTACAAAAGAGCGACTTGATAAAATGATAGCTAAAGATGTCTCACATATTGTATATCCGCAGTTTGAAGTGGGAGAAAGTATGGCGACAAGGGTAAGTAATGGCAAGATTCTAAATGCTATTTCACAGGCTATGGAGGGTTTTATTGGTGGAAGTGCAGATTTAGCACCATCAAATAACACACATTTAGAGAATGAGGGTGATTTCCCACAGGGTAAAAATTGGCATTTTGGTATTAGAGAACACGCAATGGGTGCAATTACTAATGGTGTAGCAAATTACGGCTTATTCTTGCCTTTCTGCGCAACTTTTTTTGTTTTTAGTGATTATATGAGTCCTAGTGTGCGTGTAGCAAGTTTGATGAAAGCAAGAGTATATTACATTTGGACGCACGATAGTATAGGTGTGGGTGAAGATGGTGCGACACATCAGCCTATCGAGCAGCTAAGTCATTTTAGGGCAATGCCAAACCTACTTGTTTTTCGCCCTGCTGATGCGAATGAAAATGTTGCGTGTTGGCAAGTGGGGTTAGATTCTAAAATGCCTTGTGCCTTTGTGCTAAGTCGGCAGAATCTCCCTGTGCTCGAATCTTATACACCACAACTTAAGGAGCAGGTGCAAAAAGGCGGATATGTGATTTTGTCGCAAGATAATCCTCATATTACACTTATGGCAAGCGGAAGTGAAGTAAGTCTCGCACTTAAGGCAGCTCAATCTTTAGAACAAGTAGGGATAAAGACACAAGTAGTAAGTGTGCCTTGTTTTGATTTGCTTTTGGAACAAGATAAAAGTTATAAGGCAAGTTTATGCAAAGGTAAAGTGCTTGCAATAGAGGCTTCAAGAGGCTTAGAGTGGCATATTTTTGCAGATGATGTAATTGGTATGTCAGGCTTTGGTGCTTCAGGTAAAGGTGATGCGCTTTTTGAACATTTTGGTTTTAGTGTGGCACATATTGTTGAAGTAGCGCAGGAGTTAGTCAAGGCAGATTCTTAAAAAAAACTAAAAATGAAACAAACACTCAAAGTTTATAGCTCTCATCGTTCTTTAATTCAGCATTTAGATGAAGGAATTTTGCTTGAACCTCATATGATGATGAGCGAGTTTTTTAGTCAAATTGTAATAATTAAGGACTATAGAGCTTTACCACAAGCAATGCGTTTGCCCATATCTATGCAGATTCTTAAAAGTTGTGCAGAACAACTTCAAAGAGTGAATTTTATCTTTGAAGAGAGTTTTCTAGCCTTCTTAGAATCTTCGCAATTTTTATTTGGATTTTTTGATGAGCTTTCTCAAGCACAAGTGTGTATAGAGGAGATTCCGCTCCTTGATACTTATGGGGATTATGAAGACCACTTATATGTGCTTGAATGGATTCAAAAACATTACAAAGCATATTTAGAGCAATCGAAATATTATGATGGTCTGATTTTACCTCCCAATGCACATTTAGAAATCAATGAGACTTTTATTTCTCATTTTGAATCTATTGATATGTATGTTGAGGGTATTATAAGCAAGGCTCATCTTGCTTTACTTTCTCAAGTGGCTTGTTTTACGACACTTCGGGTGCATTTTTGTTATGATGACTATAATGCGAGTTTGCCTTTTTTACCAAAAGAAATTTTAGAGCAATGCACAACCTTTAATCGATATAGTTTTGATTTTAAAACAGCACAAATGCTTACTCAAACTCCCATAAGTTTCAAGGCACAAGTGCGTTCCTATAGTTTCGCCCTCCGTATATCCCAAGTTGCACTTGTATTTTATATGCTTGATGAGTGGTTGAAAAATGGTGTAAAAGAGGAGGATATTGTCATTATCGTGCCAGATGAGCAATTTACTCAATATCTTTTACTCTTTGACAAAATGCATAATTTAAATTTTGCTATGGGGAGGGATATAACGCATTCCCTTGTGTATCAAGAATTGCAAGAAATGCTTAATGTTTATAGGGGGGATAGTATGAATTCACCTTATGAGCGTATCTGTGAAGAGATACAAAATCGCCTTGAAATTTATACGGATAGAGAGAGTCAAAGAGTGCGAGAATATGTGAGTGAGATTCTGTTTATATGGGAGAGTATTGGTTTTGGGCATTGTAAATTTGTGGAAATTTTGGAGCTTTTGCTTGAAGGGTTAAAAGAATATAGCATTGATGATGTTACAGGTGGAAAAATACGCGTAATGGGTGTTTTAGAATCTCGAGGCTTTATGTGTAAAAAAGTGATAATTGTAGATTTTAATGAAGGTGTAATACCAAGTGTGGCTCAAAGTGATTTATTTTTAAATTCACATTTGCGTGAAAGTCTAAAAATGCCGACAATCAAAGATAAAGAGAATCTGCAAAAGCATTATTATTCTACTCTTTTTAGCACAGCTGATGAGATAGTGCTCTCTTATGTAGAAAATGATGATAAACATAAAAGTCTCTTGCTTGAGGAGTTGAGTGCGTATATAAAAGCACCTATACAGGAGCATAATGGTGATAAGTGTTTTACACTTTTAGCAGAGGGTGAGAAGCTAGAATATCAAGAAGATGAGATGAGGGGTAAGATTTCACTAGAATTAAGTCCGAGCAAACTTAAAGTGCTACTAGAATGTCCGAGAAAATATTTTTACCAATATGTGGAATATTTAAGTGATATGGGGCAAGATAGGGCATTTATGGGCAATGTTTTACACGAATGTTTAGAATCTGTATATTGTGAATATGTGGGGCAAAAAATATGTTTTGATATACAAAAGATAAGTCGCCAAGCGGTTTTATGGCTTAATGCTTACAAAAATACACAAAAGAATTTATCTGCTTTGCAAAAGGCTGATATAAGGCTTCTTGAATATGAAATTGAGCAATTTTTGTATTCTTATGAGGGCAAAAGTGAAGTGGAGATTCTTTGCCTTGAAAAAGAAATGCAAACGCAATATGAAGGTTTTAGATTCAAAGTGCGCCCTGATAGAATACAAAAGAATGGTGAGTGTATTGAAATCATTGACTATAAATATCGCAAAAATTTTAAGCTGCAAACAAATGTGTCAAAAATGACAGATTTTGCACTTTTACTTTATAAAAATGCTTTTAAGCAAAATTATCCCCAATATGCTTCTTTGCCTGTGAAAATGTATTATTGGAATATAAAAGATAATACAGAAATAGAAGAAGAGTTTGTAGCAGAAAAAGAAAAGGCTCTTGTAGAACATCTTACAACTTTGCAGGGCGAGATATGTTTTAGCAAAACAGAGACAAGAAGTAATTGCCATTATTGCCCTTTTACGCAGTTATGTGATAGATAGCTTAAGAATCTATAAACTTCTTATCTTTAAGATTTGGGCTAATCTCTTTAAAATAGAGATTACTTTGAGATTTGGGTATAGTTTTTGTCGTAGGGAGTGCAAGAACCTCATAATGTTTGCTATAATCAAGATATTTTAATGTAATTTTATCGCCCACACGCACTTCTTTGCTTGGTTTAGCTATGATATTATTAATGCTTACTACACCATTTTCACACATATCTTGGGCAATAGAGCGTCTTTTGAGGATATTTACACTACTTAAATATTTATCAATACGCATTAACGAATCCTTTTAATTTTATGTTGATTAATTTTGTATATTTTTGAGCCTTGATTCTCATAAATACCTCTCTTATCGCGCACAATCACATCGCATATTTCTTCTGCCCATTGCTGATTAAAGCTACATCGTGTGAGATTTGCCGAAGTAGAATAAAGAGCAGTAAAAGGAGCAAAAAATTGCAAATGGTATTTATCCTTAATCACCCTCAATGCTTTTTGATTAGGATAAATAAAAGTGCAGAGTTTAGATTTTCGGACACGATTTTTATGTGCAGCAGGTATTCTAGTGTGAATTTTAAGAATATGAAGTGAAGAGATTTGCATAAGTATATTTTGATATTTTGGACGATTTTTTACACTATTTAGAATCTGTGGATTTTCACTAAGCAATCCCGCAGTTGTATCACATTGGGCAAGATAGATAAGAGGTTGGTATTGTGCGGTATTTTGTGTGCGTCTCATAGAGATACTTATTGTGTGATATTTGTTTGGGATTCATTTGTTTGGGTGGCAGTCTCTGTAGTTTTACTCATAGGTGTGAGATAATTTTCTTCAAGCAAGATATCTACAATGCGTCTAAAAATTGGTGCAGCAGTGCGTGCGCCATAATAATCATCTTTTATATCAGATTCAAAAGCTACAACACCAATCGTATAGGCATTGTTTTCGTCTTGAGCAAAACCAAAAAATGAACCATTATACTTACTATCATATTTACCATTAAGAGCGATTCTGGCTGTGCCTGTTTTACCACCTGTAATAATACCCTCTATTTGAGCTACTTTAATGACTTTTTGAACGACCTGAATAAGTGTATTATATACTTGTTGTGTTGTCTCTGGAGAAAGAATAGCAATTGGCTCAAGTCGTTTTGGAATATACTTTTCCCCACTTGGAGAAGTTACATATTCGCTCACACGAGGTGTTACTAAATAACCACCATTGCTAAAAATTGCATAAGAGCGCAAAAGTTGCATAAAAGTTGCTCTCATTCCATAGCCATAGCTTACACTTGCGCGATATACCTCATTATTAAATGTCTTTGGGCTTGGCACTAAGCCTGTTTTTTCATAGGGCAAATCAATCCCACTTAACTCCCCGAATCCAAAAGCGTGAAGCGCAATGTGATATTCATTAGGTTTTAAATCTTTTGAAATTTTTACCATACCTATGTTGCTAGAGCGCACAATAATATCCTCAATACTTGCGCTTTTGAGCGGGTGTGTATCACGTATAGTGTAACTTTTAAGTTTATAGTAGCCATTATCAAGATCAATAATATCATTTGGATTTATCATACCCTTTTGGAGTAAAATAGCATAAATAATAGGCTTAATCGTGCTACCGGGTTCATAAGAATATTCAATGGCATTAAGATTAAGATTTGGATAATCTTTTTGTTGAATGTTCTTTGGGTCAAAACGATTTGAAGTTGCTAGGGCTAGAATCTTACCTGTTTTAGAATCCATTATACCCGCAATAATTTCGCGCACTTTATAACGTTTTTTTGCTTCATCAAGCTCAAGTTCAATTTTTCGTTGCAAACTCAATGGTATGCTTAAAGTAACATCAAAACCATCTTGGCGACTTTGTATTGTGGCTGTTTTATTAGCGATAATATTAAATCCTATGTCGCGTTTGCCTGTGATACTCCCATCTTGTTTTGGAGAAAGTATGTCATTATAGTATTTTTCTACACCTTTGACACCATCAACACGAGTAATATTTTGACTCTCTACTTTGCGTGTATAGCCTATAAGTGGTTCGAGTATATTTTTATACACATAGTTTCTATTATTGCCGCTTACTTCGATGCTAAGTCCCATTTTTTGTATAACTCGTCCTTTTTTATCTTCATATTCACGAAATACATCATAACGGATAAGAATAAGATTGAGATTCTTTAAATTTGTTGCTACAGCAGAATTAAGCGTATAAGAAAGCACAACATAACCCTTTTGAGATAATTTTTTACTTATCTGCTCTTTGGGAATACCACTATATATAGAAAAAAGCGTAATAAATAACTCTTTTTTATCTGGGTCAATGCTTTGGGTATTCACACTTGCTTTATAAAGTTTATCGCTATATGCAATTTCAAAACCATCACTTGTATAGAGACTGCCTCGCACAGAAGTATCAATTTTGGTAGCATTATGTGTGGGAAGTTTGCGTGGGGTTATCATTTTGATATAAATGATACTAAGAAAAATAATAAAACATAGAAGTATGAGGAAAAAAACAGAGATAACAACCCCTGTCTTTTTTGCATAATATGCCACGCAAACCCTTAAATTTGAGTTCTTAAAATCTCTTTATAAGCATTAATTGCTTTATTTCTTACTTCAAGCATTACTTTCATACTATTTTCAGCACGATTAATTGCAATTGCTGCTTGATGTAAATCTTTCACTTGTCCGCTTGCTATATCAGCAAGAGCTTTTTCTGAAATCTGTTGTTCTGTATTGACATCTTGGATAGAGTTCTTAAGAGCATTGACAAAGTCAAGTCCATTTTGTTTTTCTTTGTTGTTTTGTATATTTTGATTATCTATGTCAATAGGCTGAATATTGTTTGTAATTACACCAAATTGGTTAGCCATTTATTTCTCCTATGCTTGGAACATTGTAATTGCGTTACTTGCCATATTTTTTGCACTTTGAAACGCTGCAACATTTGCTTGATATGCTCGTGTTGCTTCTATTAAATCGGCCATTTCGACAACAGGATTAACATTAGGATAAGCGACATAGCCTTCAGAGTTTGCATCTGGGTGGCTTGGGTCATACTTCATCAATGGTTCCCTATCATCTCGTGCAATTTTATGAATATAAACGCTCATTATAGCAGGTTTTGGTTCTTTTCCCAAATCACCCTCGTGTAATGGGTCTTCATATCGTAATTGTTGGTTATTTTTTCCCAATTTTTCATTTAAGACTTTATTAAAATCGAAAGCACGAAACACAACTTCTCTTCTACGATATGGACCACCTTCATCAGTGCGTGTGGTGTTTGCATTTACTATATTTGATGAAATTGTGTTAATACGCACCCTTTGGGCTGAAAGTCCATAGCCACTAATATCAAAACTTGAGAGAAACATATTTACTCCTTAACTTTTTACACTTTAAATATTTCTACCTGAATCTATGGCATAGCTAAAAATACCTTTATGCCGTTTCAAAGCACTTGTAAGGGCTTGATACATTGTGCTATTTTTACCCATTTCACTTGTTTCTACATCTAAATCTACACTATTGCCATCATTTTTTGCTAAATGTCCATCTCGCCAAAACATTGTGGCAGTATCTTTATCTATTCGTCTTGTATCAAGGTGTTGGCTTGAAGTTTTTGCAAGTTCAAGCTTATAACTTCTAGGTGCAGTGTCAAATAGCTTTTGATTTTCTCTCGCCAAATATTGCTCAAAATTGACATCTTTTGGGCGATACAAAGGTGTATCAACATTAGCAAGATTTGAAGCAATCATATCTTGACGAATTGAACGATAATCAAGTGCCTTATGGACGATAGGATAAACCTTTGAAATATCTGCAATAGCCATTTTTCACCTCATATTGTTTTTGTAATGATTTCAAGCAAAATACATTCCAAATAAAGCCTCACCTATATAAGAAGCTTAATGAGATAAGAAAGCTTAAGGCAAGGTATATTATAATATTTTTAAATAGATAGAGCATCACTTGAATAAAAGGATAGCAATGTATAAAGCATCACATTTTGACTTTACCGCTTTAGATAGTGAGGATTTTAAAGAAGATTCCGTGCGGGAGCTACTTATTGCACTACTTTTAAAAGGGCTGGGCTTTGTGCCCAAAGATTTTAGAGAATCTAGCAAGAAACCAAAGGAAGCAAACAAAGATTCTAAGCTAGAAATGGCTTTATCCCTAAAGCTTAAAAGTCCCACAATTCTAGGGAGCAATCAAAAAATCACCTTTGATAAAAACACTTTTCCCGATTATGTGTTATATGTAGATTCTAAACCGCATTGTGTGTTGGACGCAAAAGCCCCAAAAGTAGAGATTAACTCTCAAAGCAAGGCAGAGCGACAGGCGTTTTATTATGCGATAAACCCCGAGTTAAAAGCTCCCTTTTACGCACTTTGCAATGGCAAAAATCTCACACTTTTTGAGACCAATGGGCAGAATCTTTTGCAAGAATTTTCTTGCGAGGAACTTTTTAGCAATGGCTTTAAAAATGAATATTTTGCGCTTTTGAAACAATACCTTACCACACCCATAGAAAGCTTAAAGCAAACTCTAACGCAAGATTCTAAAACACCTAAAAAACCTGATGAATGGTATTTAAGTAGGGAGTTACCAAAGGTAATTACAAATCCCAAAAAACAAGCAAAAGCGCGTTATTTTGGTTGCACTGCTTACTTTACGCGGCAGAGTTGGGATATTGTAACCCAAAATATCAAAAACTTCACAGATAAGGGCGATATCGTGCTAGATAGTTTCGGGGGCAGTGGCGTAACTGCGATAGAAGCGATGATGAATGGACGAATTGGAATCCACACCGATTTAAATCCACTTTCTATTTTTATGACAAAGGCGTTGAGTGCGGAAGTAGATTTAAGTGCACTTTATGATTTAAGCGAGGACATTTTAAGCGAGTTTGAGAGTTTGAAGCCTAAAAATGAAAAAGAAGCAAAAGAAATGCTAAAAAATGCAAAATATTATCCTAACGCGCTAGATAGCGAGTTTGGAGAGATTGCCACGCAAAAAGAGCAAGATTCTACACTTTGGATTCCACAAGATGAGATTTTACCCAAAGGCAGTGATGTAGATTCTGTGCTAGGGCTGTTTAGCGACACTCAACTTGCAGAACTCGTCCTTTTACGAAAGCTTATTTTCAAGCACACCACACCAAGTGGAAGCAAGGAAAATAGAATCTACAAAAGAAATATGCGTTATTCTTTAATGTTGGCGTTTTATAATACTTTGAGTTTGATAAATTTGACTTATCACGAGACTAAATCACGCAAAGGAAGCGCAGGAAATTATTTTGCATTTTATGGGCGTTACAGACTTGCAAAAAAACCTCATTTTTTGGATACTGCAGTAATTTATAGGCAAAAAATTAAGCGTATTACTAAAGGCAAAAGAGAGTTGGAACCTAGACAAAAACTAGAATCTCCGCTAAGCATATTTTATCAAAGTTATTTTTATCCGCTTGAAAATGTCATCAAGGACTTTAGCGGCTCTATGATAAACCAAAGGGGAAATATAGAAAAAACCGATTCGGTTTTGCAAAAAATTAATGGCGAAAAAATCTTTCAAGCAGACGCGACAGACTTAAAAGAGATAGAAAGCCAAAGTGTGGATTTTATCTACACCGACCCGCCTTATGGGGCAAAGATTCCTTATTTGGATTTAAGCACAATGTGGAATGTCTGGCTAGATTTGCTTGTGGATAACGCCTTAAAAGAAAAAGAGTGCATAGAAAAAGGAAGTTTAGAAAAAAGCAGGGAGGAATACCACGCACTAATGATAGCAAGTTTGAAAGAAATGTATCGTGTGCTGAAATGGAATCGTTGGTTAGCCTTTGTGTTTCAGCACCAAGACCCGCAATTATGGCAAATTCTAGTAGAGGAGGCGCAAAAAATTGGCTTTGAATATGTTGGCAGTGTAAGGCAGGGCAATGGACAAACAACTTTCAAAAAAAGGCAGTTTAAAACTTCTGTGTTAAGTGGGCAACTGATTATTTATTTTAAGAAAGTGCAAAGCCCTAAAACTCTAGCAAAGGAACATTTGGGAGATGATATTACCGCCCTTGTGCTTAATCACGCAGAAGCCTTGATTGCTAGAGATGATGGGGCGACTTTGGAGGAAATCCACGCTGAAATTACTATCAAAGGCTTAGAACTTGGCTTTTTGCATCAATTAGGCAAGGATTACGAGGATTTAACACCGCTCATTAACGCAAATTTTGACCTTGATGAGACAAGCAGCAAATACCATATTAAAAAAGGGCAAAAATTTAAAAGCCACGCAATCTCGCTAGAGTTAAGAACAAAGTATTTTTTGCTCTCTTATTTGCGCGGGGCAAAACGACAAGGTAAAAGGGCTTATTTTGATGATATTTGCTTGGAAATTATCCCGCTTCTTAAAAATGGTGTAAGTCCCAGCAAAGAGAGTATTAAAGAGGTTTTAGAAAGCATAGCCACCCCTGTGCGAGAGAGTGGCGAATGGGTTTTAAAGGGGGAAAATGTGGGGTTGTTTGATGAGTTGGATTTATTATAAAAAGGAGTTTAAGTGGATAAAGTAGGATATATTGACAATGAAGCAGAGCAAAGACTAAAAGTAGAATTTGTGCTAGAAAAGAATCGCATTACGCCAAAAAGGCAAAAAGATAGAGAGAATCTCATCTCTGCTTGGGGCATAAACGATGAGATTTTAGAGGAGTTTTTGGATTTGGTCAATGAGAATATAAAAGACAATGAAGAAAAAATCGGATTACTTACAAATATAAAGGAGTATCGGTTTTTAGAATATGGGGAAATATATGATATAGCCTCTTTTAAGTTTGGAGAGGAGGTGACACAAGGACAGATTGAATCTTTGATTGATAAAATTTGTGATAGTGCAATTTTTGAGTATGAAAATTTAGTGCTTTGTCCCAAAGAGAAACTATAAGGCAAGAATTTCAAGCAGGAGCATCGCAATGCCTAAAACCAAAGAAAGCATAAAAATTTTAAAAGTTACAGGGCAAACCAACATTGAATAAAGAAAGCGTTACTTGCTTTATGTAACACTCACAACCTGAGTTTTACAAAGTATATCGTGCAGACATCGTCCATCTTTGCGAAAAATGCCTATAAGTAGCCCAAAAAGGAAGCTCGTGCCAAATACCCATACTACATAGCGCACAAATGAGCGTATAAAGCCTACCTTGTTTATGTTGTTTATAGAATCTGCTTTGTTTTCTACTTGAGATTCTAAAAATTGTGGATTCTTAGAATCTGCCTCATCACCATAAGATTGATGAGAATTATATCGCACAAGTTTTAGACACATATAGCGATAGCCCGGCGTTTGTGAGGTAAATGCAAAAAAAAGTGAAAGTATTACGCCATAGCCTATTCCACAAGCAAAAATCACATTTTGGTTATGCGTGAAAGCTTCTTTGCCATCTAAAAAAACATAAGTCGTAAGATATAAAAGAGGCATATTTATCATAAACATATCGGTGATAAAAGCCTTTATGCGCTCACTTGCATACATTAAGTGCAGCTGTTTTTTGAGTGAAAATTCACTTAATTTTATCCATTGAGATTGTGATTCTTCTCTTTTAGAATCCGCTATGTTTTGTTTTGGTTTATTGGCTGATTTGACTTTGCGCCAACGCGTAGGAGTTGCCATAGAATCTAATTTCCTCGACTTCCAGGTTTGATTGCTTTTTGCTCTCCTGTTTTACACAAAGGGCAAGAATGTGGTTCATACATATTAAACACAAAATCTTCTAAGGCAAAAAGCGGGACATCTTCTGGTAATCGCGCTTCTTTTTTACGGGGGAGGTTTGAGCCTACGCGTTTGCAGAATCCTCGATTTGCTAACCCTGCATACGCTACGACAATCGCACCTTCAAATTCTACACATTGAGCAGATTCTAAGGCAGAACCGCCTGTGGTAATAATATCTTCACATACAAGCACTTTTTCACCTTTTGTTACGCTAAAACCTCTTCTTAGCTGCATTTGCCCTTCAACACGTTCTGTGAAAATAAATCTTGCACCTAATGCTCTTGCAAGCTCATATCCTGCAAGGATTCCACCAAGTGCGGGAGAGCATACGCATTCAACTTTGATATGAGATTCTAGAATTTGTTGAGCTAAAGCATTTGCTAATTCTGCGGCAACTTTTGGATTTTCAAGCACACGAGCAGATTGAAGATAATGGTCAGAGTGATTGCCGCTACTTAAAAGAAAATGTCCCTTAAGCAAAGCGTTAGCATTTATGTAGCACTGCTTAACATCAAGCATAATAACTCCTTATATGGTAAGATTAGAATCGGTATGAGTATTTGAGATAATTGACACTTGCACCCCTTTTTGTTTCATAATCAAGCAAATCATAGCCGATGAAAAGCTCGTGATGTATGCCATAAGTAAAAATTGGTCCAAATGCAAAAGTAGGATAAAACCATTTTTTATAGGTTGTGCTTAGTAGAGGTTGTGCTGCGCTATCTGTGCGTGAAAAATTATATGCTCCTATTGAACCAAGTCGCACACGGAATCCTATAAAACGAGAGACATAGATTCTATATTCTGCAGAGATACCTCCACGATAAATTTGCATTTTATTAGGTTGTGTAGCATCAAATTCTAAATCCCCAAATGCGCCATAATTTGTGCGGTCAAAAAATCCAAATACGCGTAATGAATGGATATTTTTAAAAATAAAATCATATCCTGCTTCTACACTTAGCATACTACTTGTGCCAAGTGAAGGTGTATAAACAGCTCCAAGACTTACAAGTGCATAAGAGCCTTCTCGTGGATTTTTTGGTTTTTTGATTTTAATGCCATTAATATCATAGAGTAGCTCTTGTCGTGTGATTGAGACATTTCCTAGCACTTCTTCTGGTGCTTTGTCGCGCGAGAAATCTTGCACAGGCACTTTTTGCGCTCCATACATAATGCTACATAATGTGAGCCACCCTAGCATAGCGTAAAGTTTTATCCTCATCTCGCTCCTTTCTCATAGACTTGCTCGTCTTTGGCATAAAAATTGCATTATTCTAATATATTTTTGTTATACTTGCAAAAAAATGACAGATAATTTTGAGATTTAAGAAGCGAATCTCGTGCCAAATGTTTAATATGTCAATCTTTATTTGAAAAGGAGTAAAAATGCGTATTTTTAGTTTTATTTTAGGTTTTATGTTTTGTGGATTATGTTTTGGAGCAGAGCTAGAAGGATATTATATGACTCATAAAGGCGAAAAAGGACAGCAGGCTATTGTTGAATTTTTTAAACAAGATAATAAATATTATGCCTATGGTTTTGCTAATGTCGATGGAAGTGCGCCCAAAAAAGATGTAAATAATCCTAATCCAGCTTTGAGAGAACGCTTTGATAGGGGGAGTGTGTTTGTTTATAATCTTGTGAGAGATGGTAAAAGCGATGTTTTTAAAGATGGTAAAGTATATAATTTTGATACAGGAAAAGAGTATTATGCTAAGATAACCCTAAAGGGTAATACACTTGAATTGCGTGGAAGCATCGATAAATCAGGCATTATGGGTGAGACAAAAATTTGGAAAAAGCTAAGTAATGAAGAGGTTAAACCCTATCTTTCTCAAAAACCAGATTTTTCTATTGTGGAAAAAAGTCTTAAAGATATAAAACCTTAATGTCATCTCTATCAATTTCACAGAATCTTGAAGAAGCCATCAATTCGCTTAATGAATCTCAAGTGCAAGCAGTTAAGCATATTGATGGAGCAATGCTTATTCTTGCCGGAGCAGGAAGTGGCAAAACAAAGACAATTACTACGCGTCTGGCTTATCTTATTAATGAAGTTGGGATTCCAGCAGACAATATTCTCACACTTACATTTACCAATAAAGCCGCAGGAGAGATGAGAGAGCGAGCTTTAACACTTTTGGGTGATTTTGCTGATACACCTCCACTTTTATGCACATTTCATAAATTTGGCTTACTTTTTTTACGTTTTTATATTCATATTTTAAAGAGAGAGGCAAATTTTGTTGTGCTTGATTCTGCTGATAAACGCGCAATACTAAAAAAAATATGCAATAAGTATATTCCGCCATCACAATGTGATTATTATATTTCGGATATGAAAAATGTTGCCCTTTCACCCTTAGAGGCACAAGAATATGCCCATAGTGAAGAAACAAAGCTAATGAATAGAATCTACGTGGAGTATGAGCAGTATTTAGAGAGCAAAAATTTACTTGATTTTGATGATTTACTCTATCTTACTTATAAGATTTTGCAACAAGAGCAAGAGATTGCTAAAAAGATGAGTGAAAAGTATAAGTATATTATGGTTGATGAATATCAGGATACAAACGGCATTCAAAGCAAGATTCTACAAAAATTATGTATAAGCCATAGCAATTTATGCGTAGTGGGTGATGATGACCAGAGTATTTATGGGTGGCGTGGGGCAGATGTGCGTAATATCCTTAACTTTCCAGAGTCCTTTGATGAAGTAAATGTCGTTAAACTCGAAATAAATTATCGTTCAAGTGAGCAGATTCTTAATGCTGCAAATGCTCTTATTTCTCATAATACAAAGCGTTTAGGTAAGAATCTAACAAGTATTAAGGGTGCAGGAGAGAAAGTAAGGGTTGTAGAAAATGATAGTGAAAGCACAGAAGGAGAATTTCTCGCAAAAGATATTGCCAAACTTCTCTCTCAAGGAGTAAATCCTAGTGAGATTGCTATTTTATTTCGTATCAATGCGCTTTCTCGAAGTGTGGAGGAGGGATTTAATCGCTCTAAGATTCCATATAAACTTATTGGGGCTGTGCGTTTTTATGAACGCGCAGAAATTAAGGATTTGTTGAGTTATTTGCGATTAATTGTGAATCCTCACGATGATTTTTCATTTTTACGCATTATTAATCGCCCCAAAAGAGGGATTGGCAAGGTGGGTCAATCACATTTAGAACAACTTGCTTTAAATAAAAATCTCTCACTTTTTGCTACACTTGAAAATTATCCCATAGAATCTACTAAAGCACTTGGTGGTAAGCCCTATGAATCGCTTATAGAGCTTATAGGACATATCAAGCGGTGGCAGCATTGTGAAGACATCATTGATGTGATTGAAGATATGCAAAAACAGATTGAATTTAGTTTTAGTAAGCTTGATGAAGTCGATAGACAAGGGAATATTGAGGAATTTTATGGAATGTTTCGTGATTATATCATTCATAATCCAGATAATACAATTGCAGATTTCTTAAATGATTTGGCTCTTGCAAGCCCTACCGATGAGGTTGTAGGCGATGCAGTGAGCTGTATGAGTGTGCATATGGCAAAGGGCTTAGAGTTTAAATATGTGTATGTGATTGGCTTAGAGGAGGGGTTTTTTCCTTTGTATAGTGATGATGATAATTTGCAAGAAGAGCGGCGTTTGGGTTATGTGGCAATTACTCGCGCAAAAGATTTTCTTACTTTATGTTCAGCAAAAAGTAGATTCTATAAGGGCAAGAGAGAATGGCTGAAACAATCGCGTTTCATACAAGAAAGTAATGTGCTTGAAAATATGCCTACAATGCCACACAAAAACATAGTGCAGGATACGCAGGGGACATTTGCTAAAGGTATGCAAGTGCGCCATAAGCTTTTTGGTGTGGGTGTTGTAGAATCTGTGATTGGCACAGGCGCACAATGCAAACTCAAAATCAATTTTGCAGGATTGGAGCGTGAAATAAAAAGCTCATTTGTTCAAGCTCTAGAGGAGGATTGATTGAAAAAAATATCTTTATGTGTAATGATGATGTGTTTTTTTGTATCTGGATTAAATGCCTTTAATGGTGCAGATAATGTGTATATTCCAGATTCTAAATTACATTTGCAAAAAAGCTATCAAATAAGCAAAAACGATATTTATTCTACTGATATATTTCCCCAGATTGATAAACGCTTTAAGATAGCTACATTTCCTACGGATAAATTTAGTTTCAAGCTTAAAAGCGTGGATATAAAACTTATTTTTATGCGTTATGGTTATGATATTGTAGATTTTGAAAACGAGTATGTAGAATTTGTGTTTGTAAGTGATATGCGTGAGAATGAAGCACTTGAATTTCTAAAAAAGATGTATATTAAGCACTATGGTGAGAATCTTCATATTAAAAATGTGCTCATACGACCCTTAGGGAATATGCCTCAAAAATATGAGATTATACATTTTGAATTGCCCGAATCTGCACTTAAAAAACATAATGGCACTTTAGCTATGAAATATCGCACATCATCTAATACACAAATAAAAAAACTTACTTTTTTATATAGTCTTGATGCAACATTGCAAGTTTTAAAAAGCACAAAAAATATCGTTACAAATGAAGTGTTAGATTCAAATAATACCTATATGGAATCTATTGCTTTTACGCGTATGGGTGCGGAGTATGTAGGTAAAAATGAGCTTTATAAAAGTAGTGCAAAATTTTTTATCCGTGCTAATAGTATCATTACTCGAGATAGAATCAAACCAAAAATCATTGTAAAAAAGGGTGATAAAATCCGTGTGCTAGGTTATGAAAATGGTATTACAATGGAAGTTATGCTAGAAGCACGACAAAATGGTATATATGATGAAATAATCAATGCTAAAAACCCTGCTAGTGGGAAGATACTTCGCGTGAGAATTACTGATGTAGGCAAGGGTGAAATATTGTAGAATCTAAAAGAAGCGTATATGTGTATCAAGGAGAATAAATTGGAAATAAAAAAGCTTGTAATTGGTATTGGCGGGGCAAGTGGTGTGCATTTAGGCTTGAAATTTATTGAGTATATCCCAGATTCTATTGAATTATTTGTCGTGATAAGTGAGGGAGCTAAGGCAGTGGCTTTGAATGAAATGGGTGAAGATATTAAATACGCTCTTGATAGGATTCAATATAAGCGACATTTTAGAATCTATAATGAAGATGAGCTAGATAGCAGTGTTTCATCAGGAAGCTTTGGTGTGAATGCAATGGCGATTGTGCCTACAAGTATGAATCTTTTAGCAAAAATTGCAAATGGATTATGTGATGACCTTATATCACGTTGCGCAAGTATTATGCTAAAAGAAAAGCGCACATTGCTTCTGGCTCCACGTGAAATGCCCCTAAGTCCTATTGCATTAGAGCAAATGAGTAGGCTTTCTAGCTTTGGTGTGATTGTTGCTCCGCCAATTGTAGGATATTATGCAAAACCCAGTGATTTAGAATCTATGGAATGTTTTTTTGTTGGTAAATGGCTTGATGCGCTCAAGATTCCAAATAATCTTTATAAACGTTGGAAACATCATATAGAGGGAGAATAAATGAGAAAACTCGCGATTTATCCGGGCACTTTTGACCCTGTAACAAACGGACATTTGGATATTATCAAACGTTCTGTTGAAATTTTTGATAATGTAATTGTAGCAGTAGCTTCTTCATCAGCTAAAAATCCACTTTTTACGCTTGAAGAGCGCATTGAGATACTAAAAAGAAGCACACAAGATATTCCTAACGCACATATTGAGGGTTTTTCTAATCTCCTTGCAGATTTTGCAAAGCAAAAGGGTGCGAGAATGGTTATACGAGGATTGCGAGCAGTGAGTGATTTTGAATATGAATTGCAAATGGGCTAT
This sequence comes from Helicobacter japonicus, assembly GCF_000762845.2. Taxonomy (GTDB): domain Bacteria; phylum Campylobacterota; class Campylobacteria; order Campylobacterales; family Helicobacteraceae; genus Helicobacter_C; species Helicobacter_C japonicus. The sequence goes on from NZ_JRMQ02000005.1 coordinate 127,465, forward strand.
GCAAACGCTTCTTTGAATGCAAATCTTGAGACAATTTATTTTATGCCAACCCTGCAAAATGCCTTTATTAGCTCCTCTGTTGTCCGCACAATCATTGCGCATAATGGTGTTTTTTCTCATCTTGTGCCACAAAATGTTGCAGATTTTATTCAAACACTTTACATACAGCATAAAAGGAATAAATAATGTATGTAGCAATTGAAGGTGTAGATACTTGTGGCAAAAGCACGCAAATTGAATTATTGAAAGCACATTACCCTCAAGCAATTTTTACTAAAGAACCCGGTGGAAGTGCAATCGGAGAGAGTATAAGAGACTTAATTCTCTTTGCACCACAAAGACAGGAATTTGTGCTTGATGCTTATGCAGAGTTTATGCTTTTTCTTGCTGATAGGGCTCAACATTATTATGAGGTGCTTAAACCAAATGAAAATAAATTGCTTATTTCCGATAGGAGTGTTATTTCAGGTGTTGCTTATGCAAGAGATATAGATATGATGCAAAGTATTGCTTTTAATAAAAGTGTGTTAAGGGGATATTTTCCTGATTTAGTCGTGCTTTTATGGTTAGAGCGTGTGCATTTAACGGAGCGACTAGCACAAAAGACACACGATAGTATTGAGAGTAGGGGTATTGATTTTATGCTCACAATTCAAGAGCGTCTTTTGGAATCTATTAAGTGCATAGGACTTCAACACATAGTGATTGATGCAAATAAGGGGAGAGATGAGATTTGTAATGAGATTATAAGTCATATTGAAAAAGTGAGTAAGAAGATATAAAAAAATTATTGTGTGGAGGATTGTGAGTGAAATGTCTTGTATGTGAGAAATTTTCTTATCAAGTCATATGCAAGGATTGCCTAGAGATTATTCCCCTCACACCTCGCTTTAGAATCCTCCCAGATTCTATAAAAGTATATAGTTTTTATCGTTATGAAGATGTTGCTCTGCTTATGCAGAGTAAATATCATCTTATTGGCTCACGCATTCTAGCACTCCTTGCTAAAAAGGCAGCGCAATATTTTTTTACACAAAATACAGAATCTTTGCATAATATTGCACTTATTGGGTTAGATGATTATCCTTATTACGCGTATTCTCATACGGGTGTGATAGTAAAAGCATTTACTAAGCAAAGTAAGGGAAAACTCAAGGGATACTATGGAGCATTAAAAGCACAAAATGATGTGAAATATGCAGGTAAAAGCTTGCAATTTCGACAAGAAAATCCTAAGGGTTTTGTTTTGCAAAAAACTCTTAAAAATTCTCATCTTATTTTACTTGATGATATTATCACAACTGGAACGAGTTTTAATGAAGCTATAAAAGTGCTTGTAGATTATCGTATTGCATTTTGTTTGGCACTTTGTGATGCAAGATAATATATTTTTTTGAGATGTGATGATAAAAATCTTAAGTAAAGTATTTGATAGAAGAATAGATATTAATTGCAAAAAGAGCAGAGTATCAAAATATAGCATATTTATTAAGAAAGGGTAAGTGGCTTAAGACATAAGCCACTTACCCTTTCATATGTGAATCTTTTAAGTGTTTTCTAAAACCTCTTCTTATTCACATCATCTAATATATCTTTAGCTACCTTATCTACTCTCTCACTAATCTCTGCACTAGAATTAGCAATATTGACATTCTCT
>NZ_JRMQ02000049.1 GCF_000762845.2 Helicobacter japonicus
AGAGTAGCAAAGGATAGCAGTGAATATGTAGGAGAGGATAAGGAAGTAGAGATACAAGGAAATCTCAATACAAGTATAGAACAAGATGAGAGTAGGAATGTAGGGGGAGATAGCAAAAATCAAATCAATAAAGGTTATGAGCTTTATGCTGCAAATGGTATTAGTCTTAATACAGAACAACAATTTAATCTTAGTGCTAAAAATTACATTGATTTATCAAGCACTGAAGATTTTAGCCTACAAACAAAAAAACAGCTCACACAAGTAGCAGATTCTAGTTATGCTAAAATAGAATCTAATTATAGCGTTAATGCTGGTAACCAAATCCTTCACCAAGTAGGAGATACTTCTATTACTGCTAAGGGAGATTGTGTTATTATTAAAGCTGGTGGAATAGAAGTAGTCATAGATTCTAAAGGATTAGTTGTTAAAGGTGGGGAGATAAAGGCG
>NZ_JRMQ02000006.1 GCF_000762845.2 Helicobacter japonicus
AGAGAATGTCAATATTGCTAATTCTAGTGCAGAGATTAGTGAGAGAGTAGATAAGGTAGCTAAAGATATATTAGATGATGTGAATAAGAAGAGGTTTTAGCCCAATCAAACTCTTAAGTATATAAGATTAGTGAGTAAAGTGCTGCTTACTAATCTTTGACTTCATTTTCTTTTGCTTTTACACACACATAAATATATCATCTTATAAAAACACACTTCACAAACGCCTTATCCTAGTTTATCTCCCAACAACAATCCCCTTTATGTTTATTGTTACACTTTTGCATATAAAGTCCAAATGTAACTTCAATTCTTTTGCTTTTAAGCAAAAATCGGGGGGGGGGGGGGGCTAAAATTGAAACTGCATTTAATGCAAATTTATTCTCATAAAGGTGGTTTCAATGAAAGGTAAAAAAATATTAATAGGTTCAGTTGTGGCTTTAGCATTATCAAGCTCCGCTTCTTTGGCTGAAGAGAATGGTGTGTTTTTTGGTGTGGGTATAGGGCACGGCGCAGGAAAACAAGAAATGGTAGAATCTGGAACAAAAGATAAATTAGTAGGGGCTGGGGCAAGTTATGAAATTATTGCTGGTTATAAGCAATTTTTTACCCCTAATGTTGGATTGCGTTATTATGCAAACTTCACTTATGCAAATTTTAATAATGAGAATCCGGGCAAGACAACTATAATGAATTATGGTGTGAATGTTGATGCTCTTTTTAATTTTATCACGAGTGAGAGTGCAAACTTTGGCGCATTTGTAGGTGTGGGTGTAGGCGGAAATACGATTGATAGTAAAGATTTGGACGATATAGAAGTGTTAGGTATAAACCTTAAAAAAACAGGGCTTGATGTGAGTTTAAATCTTGGTTTGCGTAGCGTGGTAGATACTAAACATAGTTTAGAAGCCATAGCTCGAGTGCCTTTAGTTGCCATGACATTATTTGATGGAAATGTGGCAGGCACTCAAGCAAAATTTACAGCTTCTCGTAATTACAACATCGGTGCGCGCTATATTTATAACTTCTAAGCATTATAATTCCCTTTAAGAATTTAAAAGTCTTAAGGGGAGTTTATGCGCTATACCCTCACTTTTGTTTGCGTGATTTGATAAAGTAAATATTGAGAATCTCTACGCTTAAAGAAAAAATAATAGCAAAATAAATATATCCTCTAGGTATATGAAAATGCGCACTATCTGCTATGAGTGTTACACCCACAAGGATAAGGAATGAAAGTGCTAAAGTCTTGATACTTGGGTGAGATTCTATAAAATGCGAAATGCCTTTTGAGGCAAAAAGCATAACAAATACGCTTATGATAATGGCAAGTATCATTACAGGTAAAATATCTACCATACCTACTGCTGTAATAACAGAATCGAGCGAAAATACAATATCAAGCACCATAATTTGCACAAGCACTAAACCAAATGCACTATAAGGTTTTGTGTTATTTTGATTGTTTTGCTCTTCTTCTATACTCATTGAGTGGATTTCGCCTGTAGCTTTGTAAATTAAAAATAACCCACCCAAAAAAAGCACAATGTCTCGTCCGCTCACAGCAAAATCAGCAATATAAAAAAGTGGTGCTGTGAGTTTCATTACCCAAAAAAGTGAGACTAAAAGAGCAATTCGCGAGAGCATAGCAAGCATTAAACCAAAAATTCTAGCCTTTTCGCGTTGGGATTGGGGAAGACGTGCAATGATAATTGCAAGAAAGATAAGATTATCAATGCCAAGCACGATTTCTAAAAATACAAGCGTGCCTAGTGCTATCCACGCGTGAATATCCCAAATCCAATCAAGCATTAAATCCAACCTTTTTTCTTAAAGTAGATAATAGGGAAAATGGTGGATAGAATCATAATGATTAATACCACAGGATAGGAAAAATCCCAATGAAGTTCAGGCATATTATCAAAGTTCATACCATAAATTGTGCCAATAAGCGTTGGGGGCATCATCGCTACTGTTACAACGGTGAAAAGCTTAATAGTTTTGTTTTGTTCTATATTGATTTGATTTGTGAGAATGGTCTGAATATTATCGAGTGCGTGCATATTGACTGCGGTAAATTCTACAAGTGAATTTAAGTCTTTTAAAACAATGGTAATATTCTTTTTTACATCAGTATCGGCTTTATCACTTTTAAGCACTGCGGTAATGGCTCGTCTTTTGTCAAAAAGAGAATCTCGCACACTCATATTTAATTCTTGCAATGAGGAAAGCTCTTCAAGCATTTCATCATAATTTATCACTTGAGAGTTAAATACTCTTTTGCGTAATGCACGGGTATTTTTTGCAGCAGATTCAAGCAGGTCGGCGTCTTTTTCCACGCGTATTTCAAAAATTTTACCGAGCAAATCAAAGCCGTCTTCAAAAACTTTAGGCGTAGCAAGGACAATATCTTGAATCTCATCAAATACTTTAAATTCACTATAACGGATTGTTAAGAGAATATTTTTGCAAATCAAAAAGGTAATTGTTTCGTTATGCAAATCAGATTCGCTAGAGCGCACAAGGAAATAGGTATTAATGGTAATTGTTCTACTATCTTCCCAGTAACGCGCTGATTGTTCGATTTCTTCTCGTTCTTCCTTGCTCGGCATTTCAATATTATAAGTATTTGAGATGTAATTCACTTCATCGTGGGAGGGTTGAAATAAGTCAATCCATAGAATCTTATCGTGTTCGTGGAGCATTTTCACTCTTTCATCGCTTAGGTGTAGGCTTTCACGCACAATTAATCCATTGCGTCTAATGAATATATTAATCATTGTATCCTCCTTTATATAAAGTGATATGGCAAAAATAATAGCGTGATTGTAGCAAAAACTCGCACAACTTTTGATACTTTATGTATTAAGTTAAAGAATCCAGTGTAGAATCTGTCGAAAGTTACATATTTTGAGGCATTTAAGGGAGAATAGTGAAGCATTTACCTAATTTTTTAAGTATTTCACGGATATTGTTAGCAGTTTTATTGCTTTTTGTGGCGTTACATTATGATATAATATTGCCTCATTATGTTGATAAGAGTTGGGTGAATTATCTTACTTGCCTCATTTTTTGTATAGCTTCATTAACAGATTTTTTTGATGGCTATATTGCGCGTGAATACAAGGTGCATTCTCGTTTTGGAGAGGTGTTTGACCCTTTAGCTGATAAAATGCTCATTCTATCGGCTTTTATTGCTCTTTTAATTTTAGATAGAGCTTCTCCTTGGGCGGTATTTCTAATACTCTCAAGGGAATTTTTTATTACTGGATTGCGCGTAATGGTGGCAGGAAGTGGTGCAAGTGTGGCAGCAAGTAAAAGTGGCAAATACAAAACAGGTGTGCAAATAACAGCAATAGCATTTTTGTTAGCAGATTTTTTTCCCGGTGGAGAGGTGTTGCTATGGATTGCCGTAGTATTGACTTTATATTCTGGGGCTGATTACACAATCAAATATGTTAAGAGTTTAAGTATATGAGTATTTTTATCGCATTACTTATCTTATCTTTTCTTGTTTTCTTTCACGAGCTAGGACATTTTATTGTAGCGCGTATGTGCGGTGTGAGCGTAGAAGTCTTTAGCATTGGGTTTGGTAAAAAAATTGCAAGTATGTATATAGGGCAAACACAATATGCCCTTTCACTTATCCCTCTTGGTGGCTATGTAAAATTAAAAGGACAAGATGATGCTAATCCAAAAGCCCGCAATTATGAGGTAGATTCATATTTGAGCAAGAGTCCATATCAACGTATTGCAATTTTGTTAGCAGGACCATTATTTAACTTGCTCCTTGCTTTTTTTCTGTATATGGCGGTAGGTTTAGGTGGGAAATTAAGCCTTTTGCCTGTGATAGGAGAAGTGAAAGAAAATTATCCCGCCTACTTGGCTGGTATGAAGACAGGGGATAGAATCTTAAGTATAAATGATAAAGAGATTAAAACTTGGGAAGAGCTAGATTCTGCCATTGTGAATGCACAAGGGGCATTGCTTGTTGCCTTGCAAAGAGAAGTGAATGCAAATCCACACATTATAAACCTATTTGAAGTCATACTTACTCCAACACAGCAAGAGACAAAAAATATTTTTGGTGAGACAATTACGCGCAATATGATTGGTATTTCAAGTAGTGGTGAGATGGGTATAGTGCAATATAATTTTTTACAAAGCATAGGCTATGGATTTAATGAGACCCTGAAGGCTTCCACACTTATTATACAAAGCATTATGAAACTTATAAGTGGTGTCGTGCCAAGTAGTGAAGTGGGTGGCGTTGTGAGTATAGTGTCTGTGATAGGTTCAGCTTCACAGGATAGCTGGATTATGCTTTTTTGGCTTACTGCTCTTATTTCTGTGAATCTAGGGATTCTTAATCTTTTACCAATCCCTGCACTCGATGGAGGACATATCATCTTTAATTGCTATGAGATTATTATGAGGAAGCCACCGAGTGAAAATATTGCTTATTATCTTACATTGTGTGGGTGGGCAATACTTTTTGGTTTAATGTTTTTAGGATTGTATAATGATATTTTTCGTTTATTATCGTAAGGAAAGAATATGTTAGCTTTGAATCTTGAACGCATTTTACGTAGAATTGAAAGGGCTAGATTAGCCTATAGTCCTCATCAAATCATCTCGCTTGTTGCAGTAAGTAAGTATCAAAGCACGGAGCAAATCCGCGCCCTTTATGAATGCGGACAAAGAGCATTTGGCGAAAATAAGGTGCAGGATTTACGCGCAAAAATTGAATCTTTAGATGACTTGCCTTTGGAGTGGCATTTTATTGGGAATTTACAAGAAAATAAAATCAATACATTTCTTTCTTTAAATCCTACACTTTTGCATAGCTTAGATTCTATAAAGCTCGCTCTTGCTTTGCAAAAACGCTTAGGGGAGCGCAAAATAAGAGCATTGCTTCAAGTCAATGCTGCAAATGAGCCAACTAAAAGCGGCGTGAGCGTAGAATCTGCTAAGGAGATATATGAGCAAATATGCGCCACTTGCCCGAATATCAAGCTTGAGGGTATAATGAGTATTGGCGCACATAGTGATAAAAGAGCTGATATTGAAAAGAGTTTCAAGCTTACTCGTGATGTGTTTGATAGCCTAAAAGACAAGGGAGCTAGGATTCTCTCTATGGGTATGAGTGGGGATTTTGAAATAGCCATTGCCTATGGAGCAAATATCGTTCGGATTGGTTCAAAATTATTTGAGGAGGCAAAATGAGAATTTTATTGAGTATTTGTTTATGTATATGTGGTGTTTTGGCACAGAATCACCAGCTTACAAAAATTATGCAGGATATGGAATATGCAATGGAGCAAATGCAAAGAGGATTTTTGTATAACAAAAAAGAGTGGATTGATGCAGGACTTAATGAATTTAAAGAACTTAACAAACAATTAGCACGTGTTGATTCTAACCTCTACCTTAAAGAAAAGCGTGATATGAATGTTGCTAATAGAATTGTAAGTAGCAGTGAAGAAAATATTGATATGCTAGAGCGATTTTTAAAGCAAGATGATATGGTAAAAAGCGTTGATACGTATGGGCGTATTTTAAAGGCTTGTGTGAGTTGTCATATTATTTCACGTGGTTGGTAGTTATTTTACAATAAAGGGAGGGCATTATGAAATTTTCAAGTCTAATATATATTGTTTTGGGGATTCATTTAGGTTTTATTTTAATAGGTTGTGGAGATTCTAAAGATTCCCAAAAGAAGCAAGATTCTCATATAGAGCAAGAAAATCAAAGTAAAAATCAAAAAGCTGAGTGGGAAAATATTGCCAAACAAGGTGAATCTGTAAGAAATTTACTAGGACTCCAAAAAAATAACACAGCTTTTTATGTGCTAAAAGGCAAGGTGGGTGATAAGGAGCAAGTGGGGTATTTATCTATGTGGGAGGATAAAAAGGGTGATATAGATATAGAATCTAGCATAGAGAATATAGAAAATGACCCTGAAAAAAGAGACACGGTTGATTTAAAGCAAGATAGAAGAGATTTTCCTTTAATGATTACTATTGTTTTGCCAAATGTATGGAATGAAGCAATGGAAGAAAATGAACATTTTATATCATCGCTTGATTCTCAAAAGATTACTTTCAGTAAAGATGAAAAAGGACTTTTAAAGGTAAGTGGTGTATGGGAATATGATGACCCTCATATTGAAGGTTGGCGACAAAAAAGTTATTTTGCAGGAGAGAAATTTAGCTTTATTCAAGATGATACATTGCCTTTAAATGAGGTAACTTTCGTGCAGGAAAGCTATACGCAATCTATTGAAAAAGCAGATAGGCAAGTTGTTTCATTTAAATCTACTTACAAAAAGCCTATCATTTTGCCCTCATATAATCCTAAGCTTGAAGTTAAAATTATAGAGAAACTCAACACACAGCTTGCAGAGGGAGCAAAAGATGAACTAGAGTTGAGAAAGCGGTTGAAAGCAAGAGCCAAGCAGGATTTTAAGATATATAGCCAAGAAAAAGACAAGTTTGATACAGAATACGCGAAATTATATCGTGTAGATTTGATAGATTCACATATTATATCGCTAATTAAATTTTCTTATGTCTATGGGGGAGGAGCACACGGGGTATGGAACACACAAATGGAAAGTTATTCGTTGCAAAGTGGCGAAAGATTATCAAGCAAATTAGAGGATTTGTTTCTTTTAGATGAGAAAAACACAAATGCACTTTTGCAAATACTCACACAAAAACTAGAGACACCAAAATATAAAGAGAAACTTTTTGAGGAGAGTTTGCCACTTAAAACATTGCCACAAACTTTTTTTGTTACACCACAAGGTATAAGATTTGTATGGCATCTTTATGAGATTTCTCCTTATGTTTATGGAGAAATAGAACTTCATATTCCATATAATGACTTAAAATCTTTTGTCAATCCCTCCTCGCCTTATGCGTATTTGTTTGTATTATAATAGAAAATGAGTATAAAAATCCTCTTTAGTCCAAGTGAGGGCAAAAATAAGCCTCAAAATATGACAAAGACTTTGCATAATGCTTCTTCTTACATATTAGATTCTCAAGCAGTGCGTGAGTATATGGTATTTTTGCAAACTGCAAGTGAAAAAGAAATTGCTTCACTTTTTGGGAGTAAGATTCTTGATATGCACGATTTGGCTCTTTCTCAGAATCTCCTTGCTTCCCCAAGAGTAGAGGCTATTAGACTTTATAGTGGTGTGGGGTATAAAGCACTTGATTTTGAAACCCTAGATTCTAAAGCACGAGACTATCTCTATAAAAATCTCTATATTTTTAGTAATCTTTTTGGTGCAGTGAGGGCAGATGAGCCTTTGCCATATTATAATCTTCATCAAGGTAAGGGTATAGGAGCTTTTAACTTAAAAAATCTTTATGTAAATTCAAAAGCTAAAATTGATGAAATTTTAAGCGGAGAAGAAGTGCTTGATTTACGCGCTGAAGCATATATAAAAGCTTATAAATGTGAATATGCAAAGCAATACTGCCAAATCGTATTTTTAAAAAATGGCAAAAAAGTAAGTCATTATGCAAAGTTTTATCGTGGTATTTATGCTCGTGCCATAGCACAAAAGGCAATTTCTCATCTTGATGAATTGCTCACTTTAGAGATTGAAAATCTGCATTTTTGCAAAAAAGAATATATACAAAATGCTACAATATTGACTTATGAGGTGCTCTCTTAGTCTATATTTTACCATTCATAATGCCAAATACGATAGAATCTAGCATATTTAGCAATTTCAAATATGAAGGTGAAAAAATGATTAAAATCACAGAAAATAGTTTGCGAGATGGACACCAATCACTTTTAGCTACTCGTATGCGCACACAGGATTTAATCGAAGCAGCAAAAATTTTTGATGATATAGGATTCCATAGTATGGAAGTATGGGGCGGTGCGACTTATGATACTTGTTTGCGTTATCTTAAAGAAGATCCTTTTGAGCGATTGAATGAATTTAAAAGAGTGTGCGTTAAAACACCATTGCAAATGCTTTTAAGAGGACAGAATCTTATTGGTTATAGGCATTATGCAGACGATGTTGTAAAAGAGTTTATAAAACTCTCTGCTGAAGCAGGTATGGATATTTTTAGAATCTTTGATGCCTTTAATGATGCTCGTAATCTTAAAGTTTCTATTGAGAGTGTAAAAAAATATGGCAAACACGCACAAGGTGCAATTTGTTATACAACTTCTCCTGTGCATACAATTTCAAGCTTTGTAGATTATGCAAAGGAACTTGTATCAATGGGTTGTGATTCTATTGCAATCAAGGATATGGCAGGCTTACTTACACCATTTGCAGCTTATGAGTTAGTAAAAGCACTTAAGGAAGAGATAGGTGTATATTTGTGTTTGCATACGCATTCTACCGCAGGTTTTGCATTCGGATCACATTTGAAAGCAGTAGAGGCTGGAGTTGATGTGCTAGATTTGGCAAATTCAGCTTTAAGTGAGGGCACAAGCCACCCTTGCACACAATCTATGGTTGCTACACTTAAAGACACACAATGGGATACTAAGCTTGATATATCCTCTATGGAGATGGCAGCAGAGATTTTGCGTAAAAACCGCCGCAAGTATAAAAAATTTGAATCTCAATATAATCAAATTGATACACGGGTGCTTGTTAGCCAAATACCTGGTGGTATGATTTCAAATATGGCTAATCAGCTCAAAGAACAAAATGCTCTTGATAGAATGGAAGAAGTAATGCAGGAGATTCCGAATGTGCGAGCAGATTTTGGTTATGTGCCTTTGGTAACGCCTTCAAGCCAGATTGTTGGCACTCAAGCAGTGCTAAATGTGCTTATGGGAGAGCGATATAAGACTATCACAACTGAAACACGTAATGTAATTAAAGGGCTATATGGACGCACACCAGCACCTGTAAGTGATGTATTGCAAAATAAGATTCTTAATGAGGGTGAAAAAATTGTAAGTGTGCGTCCAGCAGACTTATTAAAGCCTGAATTGCAAAAAGCACAAGAAGAAAGCAAAGCATTTGCTAAAAATGCGCACGATGTTATATCTTATGCAATGTTTGGTGCTATTGCACAGACTTTTTTACAAGAGCGTAACGCAAATGCACTCAATCCTGAACCTTTAGAATCTTATGAAGAAAAATGTGATGATAAGCTACCTAAAGAATTTGAAATTGTTGTCAATGGAGAGCATTATGCAATTAAAATTGAGGGTAGTGGTGAAAAAACAGATGAAGTGCGTCCATTTTTTATACGCGTTGATGGTGAGTTGAAAGAGGTTTTTGTCGAAAGTATGAATCCTGCTGGAGGAGGCAAGGTTGTCAAAGAGCATAAAGCAGGTTCTCTGCCTCAAGCTACTACTTCTGGACACGCCAAGTCACCAATGCCTGGCACACTTACAAAAATTAAAGTAAATGTAGGTGATAGAGTAAAACAAGGTGATACTCTTGCAATTGTTGAGGCTATGAAAATGGAAAATGAGGTGCTTTCTCCGATTGATGGTGTGGTAAAAGAGATTTATGCTACTCAAGGTATGCAAGTGGGGAGTGATGTAGCGATTATGCTTCTAGGTTAAAAGAAGTATAAGAGTAATGATTTATTTTGATAATGCCGCTACTTCTTTTCCTAAACCCTCGTGTGTCATTGAAGCAGTAAGGGATTATCTTTGTAATATAGGAGCTTCTCCTGCTAGGAGCGCACATAGATTATCCATAGAATCTGGCAAGATTCTCTATGAGACGCGTGTAGGCTTAGCAGAGCTACTTCATCAACCAAATGAAAAGCGAGTAATTTTTGGTGCAAATGCTACAACTATGCTTAATAGCGCACTTTATGGTTTGCTAAAAAGCGGTGATAAGGTAGTTAGCACAACATTAGAGCATAATAGTGTGGTGCGTCCGCTTGAAACTTTAGGGCGTAAATATAATGTGAATTTTGATTTGCTTCAAGCCTCGCCTACTTGTGCGCTCAATATGCAAGAATTGGAATCTAAACTTAATGGAGCTAGGGCTTTTATCTGTGTGTATGCAAATAATGTGAGTGGTGCTGTGTTACCGATTAAGCACTTTTATAATCTCTGCAAGGCATATAATGTTATTTTTATTCTTGATGCTTCTCAAGCAGTAGGGCATTTGCCATTAAATGCAGATGATGCAGATATTATTTGTGCTTCTTGCCATAAGGGCTTATATGCACCAAGTGCGCTTGGTTTTATGAGTTTAAATCCGCATTTTGATGAAAATATGCTTGATAGTTTTATGCAAGGAGGTAGTGGCTCATTGAGTGAAGAAATTACTCACCCTTGCACTTTACCCGATAAATATGAGAGTGGCACACCAAATATGTGTGCCATTGCTGGACTTAGAGCAGGGTTAGAATGGATTAAAGAGCGTGGAATTGAGGCTTTACATACTCATCAAATGACATTGCGTAAATACCTCTATGAGGAATTAAAGAATCTTAATCGTGTAAAAGTGTATGAGGTTGAGGGAAAATGTGTTGGGAATCTTGCTTTTAATATTGAGGATATGTATCCTTCAGAGGTGGGTTTAAGACTTGATAGGGAATTTGAGATTCTTACACGTATAGGGTTGCATTGCTCACCACTTACACATAAAAGTATAGGAAGCTTTGATAAGGGTGGAAGTGTGCGTATAAGTGTGGGGGCATTTAATACTATTGAAGAAGTAGAATATACTATAAAAGCAATAAAGAAGATTGTAGATTCTAAAGTGTGAGTAAATTTTAGAATCTCATAGTAATATACATTTGCATACCGCTGCCATTTTTACCATTCAATGGCATAACTATACCTTGTATGTCGTTTTTGTTTTGCACACCAAAAAATCTTGCTAAGCCGGTATTTTGCAAAAGGAATCCCACTGGGTCCATAAGGAGTAAAGTGCTTTTGCCTAAGATTCTAGAGCCTAAAAGTCTATCTTGATTGCTGTGTATATGAAGTGTGGCACGATAAAACAATTCTCCAAAAATTGAGCCAATCGCAGGAGTAATAACAAGGTCTTGCCACGAGGGCACTTCTGCAAAGGCTTCAATTCCATACTCCCAAAAAAATGTAGAAGCAAGCACACTATAAAGAGCAGATTCAGCCCAACTAAATCCTGCTACACGAGGTTGCATATAATACACTGCACCCCAATAAGGGTGTGTAATCCAATTTAAAAACCAGTCATCAGCATCAACTACTGGTCCTTGTGAAACTTTTCTACGCCAATTTGCATCAAGATTTGCTATTTCTTTTTTATCCCAATTCGTAAAGGATTCAGGCATAAGATAAAGCGCACCTGCACCTACAAGTGTGCCACCAAGTATGATACCTGTGCTAACGCCAAGATAAGCAAATTTATTACTTGGTTGATAATTATAGGGATTTGTGTAGGGAGTGGGATTTTGAGATTGCAATGAGGCATTATCAAAATCATCACCAAAGAGCATAAAAGGAATAAGTATGAGAGTAAAGAGCAAACGCCATTTCGTGTATGTTTTTGTCATTTTTTTCCTTAGGACTTCAATAACTTGATATAAGGGTGAAATTTGTATTTTTAGAATGAGCAAAATTTTGTAAAATTTTTTAGTATTATATAAAGATAAGGTAACAAGTATTTAAATGCCTTTTAAAAGAACTTTCGTATATTCTCTTAAGATTCTATAAAGTATAATCCTTACTTCACTTTATTTCTAATCCTAAGGAGAGAGAATGAAAAAATTGTTTTTGATTATTGGCGCACCCGGTTCTGGTAAAACTACAGATGCACAACTTATAGCTAAAAATAACACAGATTGTATTGTGCATTATTCTACTGGAGATTTACTGCGTGAGGAAGTAGCAAGTGGTAGTGAGCAGGGTAAAATTATTGATGGCTTTATCAGTAAAGGTAACCTTGTGCCGCTTGATATTGTTGTAAGCACAATTGTGAATGCTATAAGTAAGGCTCCTAAAGATGTGATTATTATCGATGGTTATCCTCGTAGTATAGAACAAATGAAAGCCCTAGATGAAAAGCTTAAAGTTCAAACTCAAGTGCAACTTGTTAGCGTGATAGAAGTGCAAGTGAGTGAAGAAGTAGCTCGTGAGCGTGTTTTGGGAAGGGCGAGGGGAGCTGATGATAATGTAGAAGTATTTAATAATCGTATGAGCGTATATCTCACACCACTTAAGGAAATAGAATCTTTTTATCAAAAAGCAAATGTGCTTCAGACAATCAATGGCGAACGCAGTATTGAAGAAATCGTAGCTGAAATGGAAAGCTTTGTAAAAAGTAAGATATAAGTAGCATCAAAAAGCCACACTGATTGGCTCTTTTTGTTGAAAATAAAGAGCGTGTGTATAGCCAACTTTTTTAGCCAAAGCGCATAAAGATTCGTATTTAAATCCAATATGTTCAACCGCGTGAGCATCAGAACCAAAAGTAATGGGAATCCCTTTCTTAAAGGCTTCTTGCAAAATAAATTCACTCGGATAACATTCATTGATAGGTTTGCGCCAGCCTGCAGCATTGATTTCAATAGCAAGGCGATTATCTGCAATAGATTCTAAAGCATCATTAAGTTTAGGGAGAACAGATTGAGGCAATGTATGTCCAAAAAGCTTCAGTAAGTCTAAATGTCCTACAATTTGAAACAATCCACTTTGTGCCATAGCACTTATAGAATCTAAATAATCCCTCCAGCACTGCTCTATATCGCGTTTAGCGTATTCACCGATAAAAGCAGGATTATCAAAACCCCAAGTATCCAAAAAATGCACTGAACCAATGAGATAATCAAAAGGCAGTGAAAGCAAACAAGATTCTATTAAATCCTCTCTATGCAGAATATAATCTACTTCCAATGCGCTTAGAATCTTGATATCTTCTTTAAATTTTTTTTGTAAAGCAGTAATTTGCTCACAATATTGAGGCAAATCTTCTTTATCCATACGATATTCTTCATCAAATGCCATAGGAGCGTGGCAAGAAAAACCAAAAATATCAATACCTTGTGCGATTGCTTGAGTAATATATTGCTCCATTGTGCCTGTGGCGTGGTGGCAAAGTGTTGTGTGATTGTGCAAATCAATATGCATAGATATTCCTTAAGTATTAAAATATATGATTTTTTAAGCTTTTTGATATTTATTTATAATAGGATTCTATAATGCTTTGCTTACAAATGGCTTAGAAATAAATCAAAGAGACTATTATTAGGTATATTTATGAAACTTAAAAAAATATTATTTTCGAGTATGGTATTAATGTGTATAAGTGGTTGTTTTGTCGATGTGATGCGGCACGAAAATGAAGAAGCACTTTTTGGTGATGGGAAACAATGGCGTGTATATAAATTTGTTCTCAAAGATGGGCGTGAATTTACACCTATGTGGGAAGAAGCCAAATCAAATATGGCTTTTGATATTAGTGAAGATAAGATTTTTGGTGTAAGTGTATGCAATAATTATTTCGCATCTTTTAAACTTAGGGGCAAAAAGCTTCAAATTAGTGATAGTGGTGCTTCACGGCGTTTGTGCTTTTCTGAAGGAAGTGGAGTGTATGAATTTAATTTTGTAAGAGGCTTACAAGGAGAATTTGTTGTAAAAAGAAAGGGCAGGCAAATGGAGCTAAAAAGCAAAAATATTACATATTATTTAGAGATGATGTAGCAATTTATACAATGAAAATACTTCTTTCTCAAGTGGAGGGTGGTTTTGAATCTAAAGGCTCTAAGTTTTTGAGTTTTCTCACTCCTTTTTCTAATTTTGAGGCATTATCTCTTACTTTACGCACAAAACACCCAAAAGCAGTGCATTTTGTGAGTGCAAGTAGGTATTTTGATGAATATTATCATATTATAGAATCTTTTGATGATGATAAAGAACCTAGAGGAAGTAGTGGTATGCCAAGTTTGAATGTATTACGCGGGGAGGAGATTATCAATGTTGGCGTAATAATCGTGCGCTATTTTGGCGGACAATTACTTGGTGTTGGCGGACTTGTTCGGGCTTATACTGCTGCTACGCAAAATGCTATAAAAACCGCTAAAACACATAATCTTTTGCAAGATTTTGTGATGAGCGAGAATGTAGAATTAGAGATTCCATATAATAAGCTTTCTTTATGTGAGTATGAAGCACAAAAAAGGGGATTGCGTGTGTATAAAGATGAATTTTTAGTTCAAAGTGTAAAAATAAGAATTGAGGGAGATAGGAACATTTTAGAAAAATTTTTGCACCAAAGATGTATAGAGGATTTAAAAATTATCCATTAATTGAAAAATTCTTGTTAAACTGCGACTTATTTTCAGCTTAAGAAGGATTGTTGATGAAAAAAGCACGAGAGTATGTTGTTGCTGTTGTTGGGGCAAGTGGGGCAGTTGGAGAAGAAATTTTTAGAGTGCTGGAAGAATGCAAATTTCCTGTGAAAAAGATTGTCCCACTAGCAAGTGAGCGCAGCGTAGGTAAAGAGATAGAATTTGCTAGAAAAAAATATAACATACTCGAGACGACACACGAAATTTTTGCTAAAGAGGGGGTAGAAATTGCCTTTTTTTCAGCAGGAGGTGCAGTGAGTGCAGCTTATGCTGAAAGTGCAGCAAAGGCTGGAGCAGTAGTGATAGACAATACAAGTCATTTTCGTATGGAAAAAGATATACCACTCGTCGTGCCTGAAGTCAATCCTCAAGATATAGCACAATGGCGGAAAAAGGGTATTATCTCAAATCCAAATTGTTCCACGATTCAAATGGTGCATATTTTGGCTCCTTTGCATAAGGCATTTGGCATCAAGCGCGTAGATGTGAGCACTTATCAAGCGGCAAGTGGTGCAGGAAAGCGCGGTATGGAAGAGCTTGTGATGCAAATGCAGGCATTTTTTGCCTTTAAACTTGATGAAGTAGAGGCTCAAGTCTTCCCTCATCGCCTAGCACTTAATGTGATTCCACATATTGATGTTTTTATGCCTAATGACTATACCAAAGAAGAAATGAAAATGATTAACGAGACTCATAAAATTATGCACACAAATTTTGCAGTGAGTGCGACTTGTGTGCGTGTGCCTATTTTGCGTAGTCATAGTGAATCTATAAGTATTCAGTTCGAGCAAGAAGTGAGCGTTGAGAGGGCGCGTGCAGTTCTTGCAGATGCACCTAGTGTGGTGCTTTATGATGACCCTGCGCGTCATCGCTACCCAATGCCAAGCTTTGTAAGTGAGACAGACCAAACTTATGTGGGGCGTATTAGGGCGGATAATTTTGATAAACACATCTTACATTTATGGTGTGTAGCCGACCAAATTCGTGTAGGTGCAGCGACAAATGCAGTGAGAATTGCTATAAAATGGGCACAAATGCAGGATTAAGGAGAAAAAATGATTTTTGTTGATGCGTGTTTGAGAAAACCCACACCTTATACACCCATATGGCTTATGCGCCAAGCTGGGCGATACTTGAGCGAATATAAGCAAACTCGTGCAAAGGCTGGGAGCTTTTTAGATTTATGTAAAAATGTGCCACTTGCCACAGAAGTAACATTGCAGCCTGTGGAGATTCTTGATGTTGATGCAGCAATTTTGTTTAGCGATATTTTAGTGCTTCCTATGGAAATGGGATTACCTTTAGAGTTTTTGGCAGGTGAAGGACCACATTTTAAACACACAATAAATGTCCTAGAAGATGTGAAGTCTCTTAGAGAGGGTGCATATAAGCATTTAGAATATGTCTATGATATTGTAAGCAGCACACGCACAGCTTTACCAAAGGATAAGGCACTCATAGGATTCTGTGGTTCTCCTTGGACTTTAGCAACCTATATGATTGAGGGGCAAGGGAGTAAAACCTATGCAAAAAGCAAGGCAATGCTTTATAAACAACCACATATTCTCAAAGCTCTTCTTGAGCGATTAAGTGAGGAGCTAAAATTTTATCTTGAAAATCAAATTCGTGCTGGGGCAAATGCAGTGCAAATTTTTGATAGCTGGGCTAGTGCGCTTGAATGTGAGGTATATATGGAGTTTAGCTGGAAATATATGAAAGAAATAGCTGCTTATCTTAAAGGTAAATATCCACATATACCGATAATGCTTTTTCCTAAGGGTATCGCTGGATATTTAGATAGAATTGATGGTCATTTTGATGTGTTTGGCGTGGATTGGAGCACTCCTATACATCTTGCAAAAGAAAAACTCGGCACAAAGTATGTGTTGCAGGGTAATTTAGAGCCAGCACGTTTATATGACAGAGATTTTATGGAGCAGGGAGTTGATGAGATTCTAAAAGTTATGGGTAAAGAAGGACATATTTTTAATTTAGGACACGGAATGCTCCCTGATTTGCCACGCGAGAATGCTATTACTCTCGTGCAAATGGTAAGAGAAAAAACTAAACATTAATACTTTATATTTTATTCTTTTCTTTAAATCTATATTATATTTTACAAACTAATATGTTACTTTTATTCATATTATGAATCTTTTTAAAACTTCTTTCTTTCGCTTTAAGCAAAATTAGGAGTAGGGGCGTAGAATGAATACATTAGAGATGCAAAATTAATTCTATAAGGTGGTTTTAATGAAGAGCAAAAAATTGTTAATAAGTTTAATCGCAGCTTTAGTATTATCAAGCTCTACTTCTTTGGCTGAAGAGAGTGGTGCTTTTGTCGGTATAGGTATAGGACACGGTGCAGGGAAAAGGGAATGGACAGAGCCTGGAGTAAAAAATAAAGCAGTAGGTGCTGGGGCAAGTTATGAAATTATTGCAGGATATAAGCAATTTTTTACCCCTAATGTTGGTTTGCGCTATTATGCAAATGTTACTTATGCAAATTTTTATGATGAGAATCCAAGCAAAACAACCTTAATAAATTATGGAGTGAATGTTGATGCACTTTTTAATTTTATAACAAGTGGAAGTGCAAATTTTGGTGCATTTTTTGGTATCGGTGTAGGTGGGAATACTATTGACAATGGGGATTTTAGTCAAGTAGAATCAGCTGGCGTAAGCCTTAAAAAAACAGGGCTTGATGTAAGCTTAAATCTTGGTTTGCGTAGTGTCATTGATTCTAAACATAGCCTAGAAGCCATAGTAAGAGTGCCTTGTATTGGTATGACATTATTTGATGGAGACATAGGAGGCAATAAAACAAAAATTGAAGTTACTCGTCAATATAACATTGGTGCGCGCTATATTTTTAACTTCTAAGATGAGAATCTAAAACTTGTTTAGCTTTCGCGCTTATTAAAGTGCGTTGGCTATCTCTTAAAAACCCAAACCTCCAAAAAGTGCTTGTTTGTGAAGTGGGATTCCATAATTCTTAACACAATACAAAACATATAACCACAACAAACTAAGGTATCATAATAATTTGTGAGTTTAGAGAAAAAAGAGTCGGTAAGCCTGTAAAAATAAAAATAATTATAACACTATTGCTCGTCCAATTAATGCTACACCACCTCTTTCAAGTCCTAAGACTTTATAATTCACTCCTTATTTTGACTCATTTTTTACGCGGATATGAAGCTCTTTAAGTTGCTCGTTATCTACTTCGCTTGGAGCGAGAGTAAGAGGACAAGTCGCCTTTTGTGTTTTAGGGAATGCAATAACATCGCGGATACTTTGCGATTTGCTTAAGAGCATAATCAATCTATCAAATCCAATGGCAATACCCCCGTGTGGAGGTGCGCCATAGCGTAATGCCTCAAGTAGAAAGCCAAATTTATCTTGTGCTTCATCAGCACTAATGCCAAGTAATTCAAATACACGCTTTTGTATAGAATCTTTGTGGATTCTAATGCTTCCTCCACCAAGTTCAATACCATTGAGCACTACATCATACGCTACAGAGGTAATCTCTTCAATATCTTCTTTATCCAAATTATTTGGCATTGTAAAAGGGTGATGTAGGGCTTTTGTTTTGCCATCTTCTTTTTCAAACATAGGAAAATCTACTACCCATAAAAATTTGTATTCATTTTCATTGATAAGATTCATATCTTCAGCAATTTTAAGACGCAATCTCCCCATATAATCCCATACTATTTTTTTAGCTCCTGCGCCAAAGAAAATAATATCGCCAACCTCTGCTTTTACGCGCGATACAAGTTCATTGAGTGCAGATTGAGAGATAAATTTTACTAAAGGACCTTTGAGTTCATTTTCTTTTACTTGAATATAGGCAAGTCCTTTTGCGCCAAATTTACGCACAAAATCTTCTGCTTCACCTAAAGTCTTGCGTGAAAAGAATGTATCGCCACCTTTGACACAAAGAGCTTTAATACGATTTGCCTTAGAATCTTGTGCAATAGATTGAAAAATTGCATTGCTTGAATCTATAAATAAATCCCCCACTTCTACAAGCGGCATACAAAAGCGTAAATCTGGTTTATCGCTCCCATAAGATTCCATAGCTTCCGCATAAGGCATACGCATAAAAGGTATTTGAATCTCCTTGCCACACACACTAAAAATGTCTTTAAGTAAGGTCTCTGCCATATTGATAATGTCTTCTTGCTCACAAAAGCTCATTTCAATATCAATTTGTGTAAATTCAGGTTGCCTATCAGCACGCAAATCTTCATCTCGGAAGCATTTAGCGATTTGAAAATATTTATCAAAGCCGCTTATCATAAGCAGTTGTTTAAAGAGTTGTGGGCTTTGGGGCAAGGCATAAAATTCACCTTGATGAACGCGTGAAGGCACGAGATAGTCTCTTGCTCCTTCAGGCGTAGCTTTTGTGAGTATGGGTGTTTCTACCTCAATAAAACCCATTTTTTGCAAACTATTACGCGTAGCTATTGCGATATCAGAACGAATCTTAAAAGTATTATATGCTTTAGGGGAGCGCAAATCTAAATAGCGATATTTGAGCCTTAGCTCCTCATTTACATTTTCATCGCCAATAGCAATAGGAGGTGTGGGAGATTTATTTTCGATAATCAGTGAGCTAAGCACGACTTCTATCATACCTGTTTTTAATTTTGGATTCTCAAGTCCTGCGCCTCTTGCTCTCACCTTACCTTTTGCGACAAGCACATATTCATCACGCACACTTGAAGCAATATTGTATGCTGGGCTGTTTGGGTCGCATACGAGTTGAATAATCCCACTTTTATCACGCAAATCAATAAAAATCACTCCACCGTGGTCGCGATAAGTATTGCACCACCCACACACTTGCACTTCTGTGCCAATATATTCTGTTCCTAGCTCTGCACACAAATGAGTTCTTAGCATTATGTTCCTTTAAATAAGAATAAGATAGAGTTTAATTTAAAAAATCTTAGAAATTAACTTGCGTAAGAATCTTACGCAAAGATTGTTCGATTTCAATAGGATTTGATTTGCTAATAAACCCATCAGCTTTTAATCGTTCTGCCATTTGATGATTGCTATCACTACTCATTGATGAGTTTATAATAACAGGAATATGGCAAGTTGCAGGTGTTTCTTTAATGCGTTTAAGCACTTCAAATCCTGATACCATAGGCATTTCTAAGTCTGTAATAATTGCACCAATTTTTGCTGCTACACCCGGATTATGGAGATAATCAAGTAATGCTTTGCCATTAGGAAAACTAAAGTATTCTAAATCAAGCTTTTCGATAATTTTTTGTAGTGATTTTGCTGCTGGTTTAGAATCTTCAGCCAACAGTATAATTTTATCACTTGAAATACTACCTATATCATTGAGTTCAAGCTCATCAGCAGCATTAACTGAAGGGAAAGCTTCTGTAAGCATTCTTTCTACATCAAGAATTTGTATCACAGAACCATCATCATATTTTGTAGTAGCTGTAACTTTTAAATTCCCATCAATACCAAACTCTGAACTCTCATTAATATCGCTCCAACTTTTGTGAATAATACGTTTTACACTTTTGATTTTAAGCCCAACGGTATTATTAGAAAAATTACAGATAACTACAAGGCTTTTTTTAGTATTAAGTGAAAACTCCCTCAAATCTCTATCTGGATTTTCTCTGCTGTAATAGAGCCATCGTCTCATATCTACAAGAGGTATAGTTTCATCACGCACAGTGAGATAGCCTAGCACAATACCGCTATTATCCCCAGCAGTTTCTGTAAGCTCATTATCATAATAAATAATTTCGCGTATTTTAAATACATTCATTGCATAGAGTTGATTTGTGCCATCTTTCTCATCTTCGAGTGTAAAACAGAGGAATTGCACTTCATTATTGAGGTGAAGAGAAGTAGTCTTGTCTATTGAATCTTGCTGTCTTGCCAAAGCTTACCTCCAAAAACTAAGTAAATATTAAAAAATGATATAATTCTATCGCAAAAATACACAATATAAGCATTGAAACTTAAAATTTTAGAGGCAAAATTACTATGACAAAGCAAGAATATTACACTCAAGTGCAGATTCTAAAAAAAATGGCATATTCTTATTATGTGCTTGATGAACCTATTGCTACTGATGAGCAGTATGATATTTTATATCATCAAGTGCTAGAATTTGAAAAAGCAAACCCCACCCTCATAGATTCTAGCTCGCCTACACAGCGCGTAGGTGATATGCCTTTAGAATCCTTTAGCAAAAATACGCATTTAGAGAGAATGTGGAGTTTAGAAGATATATTTAACAATGATGATTTAATAGAATGGGTGCAGAGAATCTACAAAACGCATTCTCACGCAACTTTTACTTGCTCACCTAAGTTTGATGGAGCAAGTCTTAACCTCCTTTATCGTGGTGGGAAGCTTATAAGTGCTACTACAAGAGGAAATGGTATAGAGGGAGAACTTGTAACGCATAATGCAAGGACAATACAAAGCATTCCTCTTGAAATTGATTATAATGATGAGATTGAAATACGTGGTGAAGTAGTAATAGCTAAAGATGATTTTGAGCGTATTAATCAGGAACGTTTAAAAGAGAATCTGAGCCTTTTTGCAAATCCACGAAACGCTGCAGCAGGAAGCCTAAGACAGCTTGATTCAAAAATTACTGCAAAACGCAAACTCCGTTTTATGCCTTGGGGTATTGGTGCAGGATTGATACACTTTAGTAGTTTTTATGAAGCATTGCGTAAGATTGAGAGCTTTGGTTTTGCCCCTATACCTTTTTTAAGCCATTGCATTAATAAAGAAGAGATTGAAAAAACCTATCATAGACTTTTGTCCAAACGCAATGATTATCCTATAATGCTTGATGGTATGGTTATTATGCTTGATGAAATTACATCGCAACAGCAGCTTGGCTGGACGATTAAATCACCTCGTTTTGCTTGTGCGTATAAATTTCCAGCAGTAGAAAAAAGCTCCAAGATTCTATCTGTAACTTTGCAAGTAGGACGCACAGGGATTATCACACCTGTAGCGGAGTTAGAGCCTGTGGAGATTGAGGGTGCAATGATTTCGCGTGCGACATTGCATAATTTTAGTGAAATTGAGCGTAAAGATATTCGCTTAGGCGATGAAGTGATTATTATTCGTAGTGGCGATGTGATACCTAAAATCATCAAGCCTCTTACACATCTACGCAATGGTTCACAAAAACCTATTATCAAACCTACACATTGCCCTGTATGCGGCGAAGAATTGTTGATTGAGGAAATTTTTATCAAATGTCAAAATCTTAGCTGTGAAGCTAGGGTGATAGAATCTATCATTCATTTTGCCTCTAAAAAAGCACTTAATATTGAGGGGTTGGGTGAAAAAATTGTAGTTCAACTCTTTGAAAATAGCTTTGTGAGGAATATTAAAGATATTTATGATTTAAAAGTTGAGCAATTACTCACACTTGATGGTTGGAAGCAAAAGAGGGCAAATAATCTTATCTACGCGATACAAAATACCATAGGTGTAGAGTTATGGCGGTTTATTAATGCGCTTGGTATCGAGCATATTGGTGAAGGTGCAAGTAAAAAACTCGCCCAAAACTTTGGAATTGGTGTATTTGAACTTGAACTTTCTACAATTTTAAGTCTTGATGGATTCGGTGAGGAAATGGCATATTCACTTGTAGAGTTTAATCACGCTAATAAGATGCTTATTGCAGAGCTATTGCGCATTATTCAACCAAAAGTGGAGCTTCTAAAGGTTGATAGCAGCAATCCTTTTTTTAACAAAAGTATAGTGCTAACAGGCACATTGAGCCAGCCGCGAGATGAAGTGATTAAGATTCTAGAATCTAAGGGTGCAAAAATTGCCTCAAGCGTGAGTAAAAATACAGATTTTGTCATCTGTGGAGAAAAGGCAGGGAGCAAATTAGAAAGGGCACAAACTCTAGGTGTAAAAACACTCAATGAGCAGGAGTTTCTTGCACTTATGAAATCTTAATATCTTGAGAATATTGCTTTAGATTCTAAGAATCTAAAGTGTTTTTGGTTGCAAATTTGTTTTTTAGGGTATAAAGAATGAGATTACATAAATTGCTATAAATTAAGCAGATATACAGGCACTTTCAATACACTTTTTTTAACTTGTGCGTATTGAGATGTAGGGCTTACATATTCTTTACTTAGCTCTAAACCTCCTGCGTGAGTGTCTTCAGGGAAAAATATTGCCAAATCCCCAGCACGTAAAAGTAAATTTGTGTGATAAGGTGCATTGAGGTATGTATCAAATGGGTGTGTGTGGCTATTTTTTAGCATATTATCATTTATAGTGCTAGATTCTGTGTAAGAGCAATTATAAGGGTGATTGAATGCGTTGTTATACACGATTAAATCCTTGCGTTCATCATAGGGAATTTGCACCTCGAAGCTCTCTCTATCACCAATACTCATATATTCATATCCCTCCACCACAAGCTGAAAATCAATAAAAGCACGATGAGTTTCAAAAAAAGCATTTTTGGCACTTTTTAAGTGATAGGTTTGCTCGATTGCACGGATATTTTGCGAGAGTGAATAAGTTATTTCCTTGCGTTCCTCATTTTCTAATTTAAGATTTATGATTCTTTTGTGAATCTCATTTGCGGGATTAAGCGCATTAAGCATATATTCCCTTGCTTCTTCAAGTGCAGGGTATGTTTTAAAAAACCAATCTAAATGCGTGAGTTTGCCAATAATTGCCATAATTTTCTCCTTATTTAATGTTGGTGTAGATTTTCTGTTTTAGCACTTTGTATAAAAAGTTGCAAAAAATACTTAAAAATATCGCATAGTAAAAGAATATCACTTATTAATACGCGTTCATTTACAGCGTGGATTCTATCATTTGGCACACCAAGTTCTACAACATCTATGCCATATTGCGCAAAAAATCGTGCATCACTCGTGCCACCGCTTGTGCTTAAAGTAGGGCTAATATCGGCTATGTGCTTGATACTTTCACAGAGTAAGCCAATCAGCGCACTTTGAGAATCTGTGATAAAAGGTAAGGAATTTGTTTTCAAAGAAAGCTCATAAGGGGTTTCTTTGAAAACTTCCTTAATATATGTGCGAATAGAATCTTCATTGCTTAGGGGAGAATTTCTTACATTAAACATTATTTTAAGATTCTGTGGTGTTACATTGACGACTTCCATACCGCTGCGAATATCAGTTATCACGAGTTTGCTAGGTGAAAAATGGCAGTCTCCATTATCAAGTGCTATTCCTGCTAGTGCGCCAAGTTTAGCTCCTAATAATTCTATGGGATTTACACATTTTTCTGGATAGGCTACGTGTCCTTGTTTGCCCTCAATTTTTAGGATTCCATTGATTGAGCCTCGTCTGCCAATTTTTATCATATCGCCTGTTTTATTGATACTCGTAGGCTCTGCAACAATGCAGCTATGGGGAAGTAAATCACGCTTTTTAAGCTCTTCTAACATATATTTTGTGCCATAAGTTCCATCTCCCTCTTCATCGCTTGTCAAAAGTATAGAAACCATACAAGCAGAATCTAAAAATGTTTGTTTAAAATCTTGAGATTCTAAAGTTTCTGTAATTGCGTAAATAAAGGCACTTACACCACCTTTCATATCTTGTGCGCCTCTTCCATAGATATACTTTTCATCTTGTGCGCCACAAAATGGCTCAAAGTCCCAACCCTCACCGGTTGGGACAACATCAATATGCCCCGCAAAACAAAAGTGCTGTAGCTTTGATTTATCTATATCTTTAGGCGCAATAAGAAAAAAAAGATTCTTTACACTCTCTTTTTCTTGCTCAATTTTTAACACTTCAAAATCTTTGTTTTGTGATAGAGAATTTAATTTATTAAGGATAAGCTCATAAATCCCGCATTCTTGTGGTGTAATCGTGGGATAAGTAATGAGTTTTTGTAAAAATTGAAGAGGCATATTAATCCTTTTTGAATTTAAGGTGCTTAAGTGTATTTGTTAAAAAAGCACTTAAGTGTGGAAAATTCATTGAAAACTTTGTGTGATAAGGTGCATAAGCATAAAGAGGTTTAATACTTTGAATAATGTCAGCTTTATCTTCACTCCAAGGGAGAGTGTTTAGAATCCTCATTATGCGTTTAAGCAAGGTGCGAATACAGCGGTAATAAAAAGCATAGGTTTCATTGCTCACATATTTTTTAACATTTTCACTTAAGGGGACAATTTGATTGGCGGTAATGGCATAACTTTTTGCACTTTTAAGGAGCTTATTCATATCCCCCCCCCCTCTTGTAGTTGAAAGCAAAGACTGCCGATAGTCATAGAATCGTTTTGGGCTTATAAATACCTTTTGGGCGTAGCTAAAGCATTCTAATCCAAAAAGAATATCTTGATGAAAAATGCCCTCACAAAATCTTATATTGTATTGCTCCAAAAAATTCCTTGCAATTGCTCCCTGCCAAGTATAGGTAAAAAGCACAGCCTTTTGTTTATAAAGTGTGCTTAGTAGCTCATCACCACTTTTTATTTGCTCTGCTAAAGTGCTCATATCAAACCAAAATTTTTGATGTCCGAGTGAATGTCCCTCATCGCTAATAAGATTAAACTCTGTATAGATAATATCTAGTGAATTATCATTTTTGAAACATTTTGCATAATATTCTAAAGCTTTAGAATCTAATCTGTCATCAGCATCTATAAAAACAATATATTGTCCTTTAGCAGATTCTAAACCTTTATTTCGCGCAACACTTTGTCCGGAATTTTCTTGGTTAAAAAGCGTAATAAAAGAATGTGAATTGGCATAAGTTTTAGCTATTTCCCCACTCGTATCAATGCTTCCATCATTAATAAGTATGAGTTCAAAATCTTTATAAGTTTGAGCCAAAATAGAATCTAAACATTCTTTGAGATAAGATTCTACATTGTAGATAGGCACAATGATTGAAAAAAGAGGAGCGTTAGTCATTGGTTTTGCCTTGTTGTGCTTGATAGAGGGCAGTTTCTCGCGTGGTTTGGAGGGGATTTTTTTGCTTGGTTTGAGATGAAAGCATAATTTCAGTTCCCAAAGACTTATAAATGCGTCCCACACGTCCAATAAAATGGGGTAAAAAATGCAAATCCTGCCTATAAATCTCATCATCTATATAAAAAGACTTCACTTGCAAAAGCACACTTTTGTCTTCTCCAATTTCAAGCACATCATATAAATCGCACATAAAGGCGATTTTCACGCCTTGAGGTGCAGGTGGATAACCTGATTGTAAAAGTTCAAGCGGTATATTAAACTCACTTGCTTCACTTACACCATATTCAAGCTCGGCACTACTATCTTGCAAAGCTTGAATATGAGAAATATCGCACATACTGATTGTAGCTTTGCGTGTATTGTGGATATTTTTAAAGCTATCTTTTTCTAGCCCATCACTTTTTTGCATCATACAGATTGAAAAAATAGGCGGATTCACACTTATTGGGGCAAAAAAACTAAAAGGTGCAAGATTTATTCCACCATTTGGGAAAATACTGCTAACCCACGCAATAGGACGAGGCGTGATTGTATTGCTTAGAATCTTATAATTTTGTAAGGGTGTTGAAGTTTGCGTATCAAGTATCATTATTTAGCCTTTTTCATTATTTTTTAGCAGATTTATTGTGTGAGTGATAACTTCTTGTGGTGTGATGAGCTTCATACAATTATGGTGCTTCAAAGGGCATTCACGCTTTTTACAAGGCGCACAAGGCAAAGATTTGTATAATAATATACAAGAATGATAGGGAGAATACATTATAGAATCTTCAATAGATAAATTTGTGTTAGACACTTGAGGAGATTGTGTGTATTTTTCATTTTCATTGATAAGAGGGAGAGAAATAAGCGGAGTTGGAGCATAAGGAGCGGTTTCTTTTATATTTGTAGGTCCAAAAATTGCTATCATAGGCACTTTTAGAGCAGCAGCAATATGCATAGGTCCGCTATCATTAGTGATAAAAATATTCATAGCTCCGATATAATCAATCAGTTGGTTTAGGTTTGTCTTGTCTGTGAGGTTATGAAAAAAGCGCACATTTGAGTGATTGGCAATAGAATCTGCTATTTGCTTGTTGGTTTGTGAGTTATCACTTGAGCCAAAGAGATACACATCATAAGAGAGTGTAAGAAAATGTTTAATAATCTCTATAAAATAAGACTTTTCCCAGCACTTTGCACTACCAAAAGCTGCTCCAGGATTGATACCTATGGCGATATTTTGTGAATCTTGTGTGTTTTGCGTGGCGAGATTCAAAGGATATGAGATAAGGCTAAGTGGCTTTGTAGCGAGAATAGGGAGCAAATCTAGCTTGAAATGCGTTTCGTGTGAAAGCGTAGAATCTGTGGAAGTATTTTGCAATTTTTCTATATCTTTAAGCCATTCTTGTAGTTTTTGTGGGTTTTGAGCTAAAAAACTCATATTATCTTGAGAATCTAGCAGATTTTCACACATATTATAAGCTTGTCTCTGCACAGATTCTAAAAGAGCAATAAGCTCAAGATAGAGATGCACTTGATGCTTAGTGTTTCCTTGTGTATCGTATTTGTATAAAGGTAAAGCGTGGGTTAAGAGAAAACTTCTAGCATTTTTAGCATAACCTATGCGCACAGCACTTTTACTCCAATATAAAAGCAAGGCAGAAAAAAAAGTATTGCTAAAAGTTATGGCTATATCGTGCGCTCCTATTTGGTTAGCAAGTTTTTTTGTGGCATAGATTCTACATTTTGAGGATTTGCTTGTATCAATAATAATGCGCTTCACACGAGAATCTCGCTCATAAATCCCACAACTTGCTTTTGTGCCTACAAGTGTAAAATCTGCATTCTCAAAGCTTTTTTTAAGCCATTCAAATGCGGGAGAAACCATTACGCTATCACCTAACCAATTTGGCAAACGCACAAGTATGCTTTTGATAGAATGAGTTGGGACAAAAAAGGAATCTTGCGCAAAAAGCATTTTGATTATACTCCATATATTTGAGACAATTTTTAGATAATGCAATTCTTAAAATATATTATTGTAGAAACAAAAAGCTAAAATTCTGCTATGAAGTGTGAAAATTTCACCAAAATACCTTTTAATGTAGCTAAAATAAAACATTTTTAAGATAAAATAAATGCTTTTAGGTATTTAAAACTTTTAGAGGAGGAAATATAATGGCGTTGGTTACCCCTCGCACATTAAGCGGTTTTAAGGATAGATTGCCAAAAGAAGCACTTGCAAAAACGCATTTGCTGAATAAAGTAAGTAATGTTTTTATGAATTTTGGTTTTGTGCCTATTGAAACTCCGCATTTGGAATACGCCGATGTGTTAGTGAAGCAAGGAAGTGATGAGATTCAAAAAGAATTATATCGTTTTAAAGACCACGGGGAGCGAGATGTAGCGTTAAGATTTGATTTGACCGTGCCTTTAGCACGTTTTGTTTCGCAATATAAAAATGAGGTGGATTTGCCTTTTAAACGTTTTGCTATAGGAAGTGTGTTTCGTGGAGAAAGAGCGCAAAGAGGGCGATATCGAGAATTTACACAATGTGATTTTGATTTTATTGGGAGCAATAGTATTTCGTGTGATGCAGAGATTCTACAAGTGATTTATGCTTCGCTTGTAGGGCTTGGGATTGATGAATTTACTATTTGGCTTAATCATCGCGGGATTCTTAATGGAATCTGTGAATACTGTGGCATCATAGAAGAAAAGGATATTAACACAGCATTGCGGATTATTGATAAGCTTGATAAGATTCAAATAGAGGGTGTCCGAGCTGAACTCCACAAAGAATTACAACTTGATAGCACTCGTATAGAGCAATTATTAAAATATACTTCAATCAAGCAACAAGGTGATAGTGAAAGCTTTTTTGAAAGTATTGCTTATATGGCAGATTTTAACGAATCTATCAAAAAAGGTTTAGATGACTTAAAAGCTTTACATAAAGTGCTTTCATCATTACAAATGGATAGAGATACTTATCGTATAAATTTTTCAATTGCGCGTGGGTTAGGGTATTACACGGGGATTGTGTATGAAACAACACTTAATGCTTTAAAGAGCATAGGGAGTGTTTGCTCTGGTGGGCGATACGATAATCTTACCCGCACTTTTTCTAAGGATAAAATGAGTGGTGTGGGTGCAAGTATTGGTATAGATAGACTTTTAGCTGCGTTGGAGGAATTAGGGCTTTTGACTAAAAAAGCAACTTCTGCACGCGCACTTATTGTGTGTATGGATAGCACATATTTTGGCTATGCGCATCTACTTGCAGAATCTTTTCGCCAATCAAAAGTGCCGATTGAAGTTTATCCAGAAATAAGCAAACTAAAAAAGCAGTTTGCTTATGCAAATACAAAAGGACACGAGTTTGTTATTGTTATCGGAGAGAGTGAGTTTAGCTCAAAAACACTGACACTTAAAAATATGACTTCAGGAATGCAAATAGAGAGAATAAGCTTTTTAAAAGCACTCACACTTATTCGAGAAGATAGAGAGGAAGAGATAAGAATTTAAATGATATAAGGAGGTCGTTATGAGAAGAGAAGCAAATCAATGGGATTTAAACGCACTTTTTAAAAGTGAGGAACATTTAGAGAGATTCATTGCTGCGAATATACGTAAAGCTAAGCAGTTTGCTAAAATATATGAGCAAAAGCTTGATACGATTAGAACAGATTCTTTTTGTGGAGTGATTAGAGAATACGAATCGATTTTAGAAGGATTTGCGCGTGTGATGACTTATGTATTTTTGCGTTTTGCAAAAGATACAACACAAGGCGATATGTATGCCAAATATGAAATGCGAGTTACACAAGCACAGAATCTTATAGTTTTCTTTGAATTAGAATTTTGTAAGCTTCCTGCTAAAAGGCGAGATGAAATTATTGCGTATGCACCACAATATGCGTATTTTTTACAAAAGCTTGTAGAACAAGATATTTATCAATTGTCTTTGGCAGAAGAAAAGGTGCTTTTAAGCACTTCTCCTGTGGGAGTGAATGCGTTTTCACGACTTTTTGATGAGCATTTAGCAAATTTAAGCTTTAAATCACCTAAATTACTTGCAGATTCAAAAGCACAATCTCACAATAGCAAAAAATCTTATAAAACAAAAAAAACAAAAATTAATGAAGAGGAGATTTTAAGCTTGCTTCATCATCATAAGCGTGAAGTGCGTAAGCAAGCACAACGTATCTTTACAAAAAAGCTCTATAAATCACGACATCTTTTAAGCTATATTCTCAATATGGTGCGTAAAGATTTGTATATTAATATGCAGTTGCGCGGATATAAGCTCCCTGAATCTTTCCGTCATATTTCTAATGCTGCAACACAAAAAAGTGTAGATAAGCTCATTGATGTAACAAGTGCGCATTATGGGCTTGTGGGTGAATATTATGAGATGAAAGCAAAGTTGCTTGGTTTGAAAGAACTTAAGGATTATGATCGTTATGCACCACTTGAGACAAAGGCAAATGAGCTTCCTTATGATGAGGCGATTAAGCTTGTGCTTAAGGCATTTGGACAATTCAGTAAGGAATTTAAGGATATTGCACTAAAAGCATTGAGAAAAGGTTGGGTAGATTCTCATCCTACACCCCATAAAAGAGGTGGTGCATTTAGCCACGGGAGTGTGCCAAGCGCACACCCTTATGTGTTGCTTAACTATACAAATTCTCGCCGAGATGTTTTTACAATTGCGCACGAGTTTGGACATATGATACACCAGGAACTTTCTAAAACACAGGGTTATCTGAATATGGATACACCATTAACTACTGCCGAAACAGCATCTGTTTTTGCTGAAATGCTACTTTTTGATACATTAAAGACAGCATTAAGCAAAGAAGAACTTATTCCTCTTTATGCGGGAAAACTAGAGGATATTTTTTCTACACTTTTTCGCCAGGTTGTGATGACACATTTTGAACGTAGAATCCACGCACAAAATGATGAACTTAAACCAGAACAATTTGATGAAATATGGCGTGAAGAAAATGAGCGAATGTTTGGTAAAAGTCTCAAACTTAGCAAAAACTATGATGGGTGGTGGTGCTATATCCCACATTTTGTGCATTCTCCATTTTATTGCTATGCGTATAGTTATGGACAATTACTTGTTTTGGCACTTTTTGGTTTATACAAATCTCAAAAAACACCTCGTATGAGAGAAAAATTTATTCAAAAATATACAGAATTTCTTACACTTGGTGGGAGTAAAAGCCCCAAGGATTTGATTGCTTCATTTGGGTTTAATCTTGAGAGTGATAAATTTTGGCTCATTGGTATGAATGAAGTGCAAAAAATGCTTGAAGAATTTAAGGAGTTACTTAATGCAAAAGATTCTGTTCTCTCCGATTTTTAAAGGAATGATGCTTTCTCACCTTAAAGATATTCTCCTTTTTTTGCTTAAAGAGGGTATAAGTTTTAATATTTTATGTGATATGAAACAGGCGCATTTTGCACCACAACTTCCTAGTCATATCAGCGATACCTTTAATGATATTACACTTTTTGTTCTTGCAGGTTATACTTTTGAAAGCATTGAATTGGGTGAAAAGGGTATAAGCTTTGAAGCAGGCTTTGGTAATGAAAATATTGGCAGTCTTGTAAGTATTACATATGAAGGGATTGTACAAATATTGTTGCACGATAATGATTTATTGCGCGAGATTCCATTATTTACTAATGTAAGCCACCCCTGCTTTTATAATCTCTCTACGGAAGAATTAGATATTATTACTTCTGTGCAAGAAGAGGGCTTAGAGCATTCAAGGCTTGCTTTTATATCAAATCCAGAAAATAGTAGATTTTTCAAAAAATGATTAACCTTTTTAAGGGAGAGTGTAAATGAAATATGTTAAGATACTAATTCTTAAAAAATATTTTATCTTATCTCATAATCCTATAAGGAGTGCCTATTATGGATAGAGTGAATCTTGAAGTATTTAGATTTGAAGCTGGAGTGGATTATCTCCCCTATTATACAAAATTGTCTTTTTCCTTTATACCAAACCATACCCTTATGGATATACTCACTTTTGTGCAAAATGAAATAAATGATTATGGTTATAATAAAGCATATTTAGCTTTGCGTATAAACAATATAGCTATTTTTGAGAATCTAAGCATTATAGATCTTGTGCAGCGATTTGGCACAGAGTGGCAAATTGAACCATTGAGCATATATTATGCATCTAAAGATTTACTTTTAAATAGGCAAGCATTATGGAAAAAGTATGAGAATTTTTTTGCGTGTGTGGATTTCGTGAGTATAGAGGAAAAAGAGGAATTAGATAAATATCTTATGCTTAATCTTATCACACCAATGAGTAATGAACATTATTTAGGTGATGGTTTTTTCTTGTATCTAAAATGGCTTATTTCTCGCCACCCAGACAAGATTCAAGAGATTATGCAATGGCTTTTAAATCCACAAGGAGGTATTTTGCATTTTGTGAGTATTGCAGATATGGTATATCCACGTGCAGATGCACTTGATGAAGAGATATGGGATTTTATGCGTGATATTGTATTTCCTTTTGATTCCAAACAACGTAAGGCTTTAGCGACACTTAAGACTAGGGCATAAAGGATAAGATAATGAAATATATGATTTATAACAAATATGATAGCAATCAAAATTCCGCAAGTTTGCTTTGTAGCACAAAAGCACTTTTTTCAGCACTTAATCTTGAAGTCGTATCTCCTAGCTCATCTATGGATTTGTTTGATTGTGGGGGGTATTGGGCGCGATTAGTTCAAAAAGATGATTTATTGTGTAATGTTGCTTATAATCTTGCTTTGGCAAATGCAGCTGATGCAACACTTGTTTTTTTAGAAGAAGATACATACGCAAATGCCTTTTATGCAAAAACACTTATAGAATCAAGCACACAAACAATGCGTGAGATTGAATCGCAATACCTTCATAAGTTTAATCTCCTTTATGATAGTAAGGTGCAGATGATTTACTTGCCTGATTTACTTAACACTTTGCATTTGGATAGTTTTATCCATAAAAAATTTACTCAATTTAGCACAACAATCGTCCGTGGAGCGTATCAAAGTTATGTGCCAAAAAGCACGAATCATAGAATCTATGAACAAATTGATCTTAAAGTGCTTGAGAGTTCAATCACATATCAATATTACGCACACCTGCTTCCTGTAAATATGCAAAGTGCATTATACAATAGTGCAAAACTCTTTTTTGACCTTGCAGATTTGGGAGTGGATTTTATCCTTACACATTCACTAAGTCAATTTGACATACTTGATTCTCAGCGCAAGAAATTATGTAATGTGTATAATCGTGATAATATTGCTTTACCTATTCTATTCTTGCCTCAAGTGTTACTTTTGGCATTTGGGGAGGAAGATAAGAATAAGTTAGGTTTTGCCTACCATAAACAAAAAGTAGAGATTTTGTAATGCAACTCTTTTGGAAGTTTCTCTTTGCAGCAATTATTGGTGCAACTTGGTATCACTTTGGTGGGGAAGATGCAGCTATGGCACTTGTTTTCTTTCTCATTATTTTGGGAATGATGTTTATGAAACCTATACGTTATCAAGACCCTAAGAGACGTGAGGAATATATGCAAAGGATTCGTGATAGTAAAGAACGTAAGATTGCACTTGAAAATGAGCGATTAGAGGAACTTAAAAGATTGAAGAAAAATGCGAGAGATCAAGAGGAGCGTTTGAAAAAAGATTTTGAAAAACGTATTAATAAGCGTTGATTAATCAATGTGAAAGTAAATTTTGCTACAATCACATAAATATTAATAAAGGATTTAAACACAATGGAAATCGTGCTTTTACTTATTGCAGGAGTAGTGATATATTTTCTTTATAATACCTTGCAAGAATACCTTAAAAACCCTATACAGCAACAGCAACCATACACAAAACGTGTAGATATTGCACCCATAGATTTCGAGAATCCTTATAAAGAAATGGCACGAGTAGATAAGGTAAAATCAAGTGAATTTGGTGTATTGGCTGCTATTTTAGGTCATCTTGTATGGAGTGATGATAAAGTATGTCCGCTTGAAAAAGAATTGCTTGATGAAATACTTACAGATATGGCAGCAGAATCTAAAAATCCAAAGCTAAGCAAAGAAGAATTAAATAAAATAGTAATGGAGCAAAAAAATAATGATACTATGCTCCTCATTGATGATTTATGTGAGGATTATGTAGCACTTACAAAGGGTGAGTATAAAAAGCGGCTTAAAGTAGTGGAGTTTTTATTTGCTCTTGCTTATGCTGATGGTGTTTTGAGCGATGATGAAAGAGATTGTATTGTTGATATTGCAGCATTTTTTGAGCTTGCAAATGAAGATTTTAATGCACTCTATGAATCTTTCGAGCAAACTTATGCACAAGAGAGGACTATGAGCGAGAAAGAGGCTAGGGCAATATTTGATTTACAAGATTCAAAAGATTTAAACAAGCAGGATTTAGAGCAAAAATATCACGAGTTAATCAAAAATGCCAAGCAAAATATCTTTGATAATAAGAATATTAATAAAACTTTCCGTGATACTTCTCTTTTGCGTATTAAGGAGATTGATGAAGCATATACGCTTCTTATGCCTTTAGCACAAGATAATCAAGATACACAGAAGATACAAAAAGACTCAGCAAAAGATACACAAGATTCACAAAAAGATGAAAAGAGCGCACAGGATAAGTCGCGCTCTGGCTGGGACTTTTAGGAATGGTATTTGCTTAAAACAGGCTATTAAAAAGCATTAAAGTGTGGAGGTATAGCAATGGATATTACAAAAGTCAATCATAGCGGTGTGCAAGGAATGCTTGCAAATATTTATAATGTTCAGAATCAACCACAAAACATCAATGAAGGCAAAGAGAGTGAGCAGAAGTTAAATGGTGTAGATTCTGTTAATAATGAAGACCAAAGTATCCGCTCATTACAATCTTTTGATATTGCTCGGCGCATTGAAGATAGATTTTCTCCCTCACAAGAGCTTCAAAAAGCGCGGGAAATTGGTGGTGATCTTGAAGGTGGTTTTAGGGATAAAAATTCGTTTGAAAAACTTTCTAATACACTAAGAAAAGAAGGTTTGATTGATAGTAATGAAAAGGTTGCTATGGATTATTTAAAAAACAATTCTTCAAAGGTGAGCTTTGATGAATTTGATAGAATTGCAGCAAATGATAATCATAGTAAAGAAATGAAAGGTTTGATAGATTCTGTTGTGAATAAAATGAAATTTGTTGATAGTGTCAATGGTGGTATTTTTTAATTTACTTTGAATTTTTATTGAAAAACCCTCGTTATTACAAGCCCTTTGCGTTATTTTATTTATCTTTTGATACAATCAAGATTATTTTAACTGAAGGGATTTGATTGAATACCAAATGCTATTTACTTGATACCTCTATTATTCTTGATGATACGCAAAATATTATATTTTTATGGCAAAATGCTCAAAATGAACTTTTTATATCTGATGTTGTGATTGAGGAATTAGATAAAAAGAAAGATTTACAAAATGAAACAGGTTTTTTTGCACGTGAGTTTTTTCGGTGTATTAATAGTGATGGTGGGAATATTAATGGGCATTTGCAACTACCACTAAAAGAATCTTTTGAAAGTATAGCAAAGAGCAATAATGATTTCACACAAACCATTCTGTTTAAATATGAAACTTTTACCATTCCACTCACGCTTATCTATCGCCCAAAATATAAACTTTTACCACAAGAGCATAGTTATAATGATTCTAAACTCATTGAAATAGCACGGGATTATGATTTAATACTTTTGAGCAATGATATTTCGCTTAAAGTGCGTGCTCAAGCACAAGGTATCCCCGCACAATCGCTTTTTCGTGATAGGGTTGAAAATCCAAGTGATATTGATTTTTGGGCATTTTTTGAACTCCATAAAGACATACCCTTAGTTGATTTAAAAGATGATAATATATTTCAGAATCTTACACAATGGAGTCTCGTGCAGGTTGAAGAGCTAGATAATACAGATAGTGCGCTTTACAAGACAGGAAAAAAGACTTTTGGTTTAAAAGTAGGTAAAGAATTTGAAGAGCTTCATTTAGATGAGATTCTCAAAATAAATCAACCTTATATTATGCCTATCAACTTAGAGCAAAAAATGCTTTATGCACTTCTTACTCACCCACAAAATAATCTCACTATTGCCACAGGCTCAACAGGGAGTGGCAAGACATTGATTGCGCTTCAGGCTGGAATCACTCTTGTAAAAAATGGTAGAGTTGATGGCATTATATATATGCGTAATACAATTACTGCGAATGACAAAGAAGCTGAATTGGGTTATCGTAAGGGAGATGAGAATCAAAAGCTAGGATATTTTATGTATCCACTTTATAGCGCAATTAATTTTACTATTGATAAACTTCAAGAGCAGTCTCTTGCAAAACGCATTGAGTATCGTGGCGAAGTCAATGGCATACAAAAACAAGATGCAACAGAATATTTCCTGCAGAAACATAAAATTGAAATAGTAGATATCGCACACGCTAGAGGAATAAGTATTGGCAATAAGTTTGTTATTTTTGATGAAGTGCAAAATGCTTCAAATGCAACTATTAAGCTTATCGGCACACGTATAGGTGAGGGGAGCAAAATTGTATTTTTAGGAGATTGGGCGCAGATTGACCACCCTTATTTAAGTAAATTCCGTAATGGCGCATTAAGTCTTTTAAGTAAAGCATTAAATGATGATTTTATTGCTGGGATTCAATTAAGACAGACAATTAGAAGTGATGTAGCAAGTTGGTTTGGGGAGAATTTCTAGTGAAAAGAGAGAATGCTAAAGTATGGGTAATATTTTTTAGAATCTTTTTTGTTATGCTCCTTAGTTTTATGGAGGTTTATGCAGCGCGTCCTATGGTAACTGATGATGCACGTGTGGTAGATAAACACTCGTGTCAGCTTGAGACTTGGGGATTATATAGCAAAGAAGTTACCGAATTTTGGGCTGTGCCAGGTTGTAATATGTTTTGGAATCTTGAAATTAGTTTAGGCGGTATGATGAGTAATGCCCCTATTGATGGTAAAGAGGAGAAATTTGGCACACAACAAATTGTAATGGGTGCGAAAAAGATTTTTAATGATTTAGAAACTGAAGGATATAGCTATGGTATAGTGTTAGGAAATGCGTATAATCTTTTATACTCCACATATCGTAATGATTATTATCTGTATCTACCTGTGAGTTTGTCTTTTTTTGACAATACCTTACTTTTTCACTCAAATTTTGGATACAAATTAAAACGCAATGAAAATGAACCGCATATTTATCATATTGGTTTAGGATTAGAGCGGCAAATCACACAGCGTTTTTGGATTCTAGGAGAATGGTTGTATGAACGCACAGAGCCGATAAAATTTCAAGTAGGTTTGAGAATCTGGCTTTTACAAGATAAGATTCAGCTTGATGGCACTTATGGAAATGCTTTTAATGGAGGACAAAGTTGGGTGTCTTTAGGACTACGATTTTTAGCTCCTCCAATGTTTTAATGTTAAAAATTGATATTGAAATATTTTATACAAAATAAGGATTTAAAAAAGTGAAGAAAAATATTTTTTATTGTATATACTCATTATGTTTAAGTATGGTGATTTTTTACACAGGTTGTTCGTCTTTTGGTTTGCAAAAATCTCCTGTGTATAATGTGCAGGTAGGAAGTTTTGCTAATGTCGAAAATGCTGGACGATTAGTTGATGCTTTAAATCAAAAGGGGCTTGATGCATTTTTATTTAAAGAACATAATATGTATAAGGTGCGTTTTGGAAACTATAAGAGTTTTGAATCTGCAAAAATGCAAGCACAAGCATATAAAAAACAAGGGCTTATAGATGAGTTTTTCATTCTTTCTCCCCAAAAATATGCCTCTAACAAAGATTCTAAACCTAAAAAATCAAGCGGTATGAGAGATGATATAGTAGAGAGCGCACATCAATATCTTGGTGTGCCATATAAATGGGGTGGCACTTCGGAATCTGGTTTCGACTGCAGTGGGCTTACACGCGCTGTTTATCGCCTCAATGGGATTTTACTCCCTCGCTCATCATATGAACAATATAATGAAGGAGATTCTATATCACAGAGTAAATTACAAAAGGGTGATTTAGTATTTTTTATTACTAATAAAGGCAAAAGGATTAATCACGTGGGAATTTATATTGGCGATAATGAATTTATTCACGCTCCAAGCAGAGGTAAAGTTGTAAGCAAAGCGCGTTTAGATTCTAAATATTGGAGCAAGGCTTATAAGGGTGCAAGAAGTTACTTATAAGGTTTTTATAAAATTAATATGATATTCTTATATATTTAAAAGAAAGGAGATTTAAAAATGAAATTTTTTCGTTATTTTGAATATATGCTAAAAGTGCCTTTTAGGATTCATAAAATTTATGATGAAATAAGAAATGTTAAGCGGCAATTTATGTCAGCTCACAATGCACTTATTTCGGCTCAAATGGCAGCATATATTGATAATCCCAATGCAATGCTAGAACTATCAAAGGCTTTCATTGCTCCACAGATGATATACAATACAGATAATGCGCTTAAGTTTTTATCACTTGTGCGTCCTTTTCGCTCACCATCATTTAAATTTGTCCGTATAGGTGGAAATACTGATGGGGGCTATTGTTTATTATGCCCCCCCCCCCATTAAAAGCAATTCTTCTCCAAAAGTTGTTTCATTAGGTGTATCTGAATATTCTCCTTTTG
This sequence comes from Helicobacter japonicus, assembly GCF_000762845.2. Taxonomy (GTDB): domain Bacteria; phylum Campylobacterota; class Campylobacteria; order Campylobacterales; family Helicobacteraceae; genus Helicobacter_C; species Helicobacter_C japonicus. Next base: position 38,052 of record NZ_JRMQ02000006.1, read on the forward strand.
ATTTAGAAATGGCAGATATGGGGTATGAAGTTCTTGAGTATGACGCAAGCATAAAGTCTTCTCCTTATCCCAAACACCCAAATATTAAATTTTTCAAAAAATTTGTTGGTGCGGTAGAATCTCACGACACAATCACTCTAGCACAGATTATTAAGGATAATCATTTTGACACAAATGCGCACAATATTTTGCAGTGTGATATTGAAGATGCGGAATGGGAATTACTTGAACATATTGATATAAGTATTGTTGCAAAATATTTCCCGCAGATTCTATTTGAGTTTCATAATTGCTATCCCGATGATGAAGCCCTCACACAAAGGCGACTCATCATATTAGAAAAGATAAATGAATATTTTGTGCCTATCCATACGCATTTTAATCATAATGGAGGACTTTTATTTGCTAAGAATCTGCTTTTTTCTTCTCTTTTGGAGGTATCATATTTACGCAAGGATTTAATACCAAATGATGCAACACCACTCAAAGGTAGCGCAACACTTCCAGGCTTAGATTATCCCAATATCCCAAATTATCCGGATATTCCTGTGATATTTGTTTAGATTCTATTTGTATCGTGTGTGCGTAAAAAATAATTGAGGATTTGTTTAGCTATTTTCTGTGCTAGATTCACGCAAAACCTAGCACAAAATCCCATTACTTTTTTAACGCTTTTTCTACTTCTACAACCTTTTGCCAAGTAGCAATTACAGAATCTGGATTGAGTGAAATAGAGCTAATACCTTCTTTTACAAGAAATTCTGTTACTTCAGGGTAATCACTTGGAGCTTGTCCGCAAATACCGCAGTATTTTTTATGCTTTTTGCACGCTTCGATTGCCTTTTTAAACATTACAAACATTGCTGGATTGCGCTCATCAAAGATATGGCTTACAAGTTGCCCATCTCTATCTACACCGAGTGTGAGCTGTGTAAGGTCATTTGAACCAATTGAAAACCCATCAAACATACTTAAAAAATCATCAGCCAAAATGACATTTACAGGTAATTCACACATAACATAAATTTCTAAGCCATTTTTACCAGATTCCAAACCATTGCGACGCATAATTTCAAGCACTTTTTTGCCCTCTTCAGGTGTGCGTAAAAATGGAATCATCACCTTCATATTGGTTAGCCCCATTTCATTGCGCACCATAGCCAACGCTTGGCATTCCCATTCAAAAGCTGTTCGGTATTGATCGGAATAATATCTACTAGCCCCACGATAGCCAAGCATAGGATTTTCTTCGTGTGGCTCGTATCCTGAACCACCAAGCATTCCTTTGTATTCATTTGATTTAAAGTCGCTCGTGCGCACAATAACAGGATTAGGATAAAACGCAGAGCAAATCATACCGATACCTTCAGCAATCTTTTTTGTAAAGAAATCTTTTGGATTCTCATATCCAGACATAATTTTTTCAATCTCTGATTTTTCTTTCAATCCTTTAGCATTGCCATTTTGAATATCAAGGAGTGCGAGAGGGTGTGCTTTAATTTGGTTAAGCATAATAAGCTCCATACGCGCTAATCCCACACCGTGATTTGGAATCTGTGAAAAACCAAAAGCTTTTTCAGGATTCCCTACATTCATATAGATTTTTGTCTTTGGGTTGCCTAAATTATCGAGTTCAATACTCTCAACTTCATATTCGTGTATGCCATCATAAATATAGCCCTCTTCACCCTCTGCACAAGAAATTGTTATTTCCATACCGCTATATAGCCTATCTGTTGCTCCAATCGCACCAACAATCGCAGGCACACCAATCTCTCTAGCTACAATAGCTGCGTGGCAAGTGCGCCCACCACGATTAGTAATAACAGCTGCTGCTTTTTTCATTGCTGGTTCCCAATCTGGGTCAGTATTGTCTGTTACGAGAATCTCACCTTCTTTAAAGCTATCCATATGTTCTATATCATTAATAATTCGCACTTTTCCTGTGCCAATTTTGCTTCCAATTGCTTTACCTACAAGAATAACTTCTTTCTTGACATCAGGATTAACGAATTTAAATTTTTCTAGTTTTTGTCCATCACTTTTTTTATTTTTTTGACTTTGCACTGTTTCTGGACGAGCTTGAACAATAAAAATCTCGCCACTATCACCATCTTTTGCCCATTCCATATCCATTGGGCGATACTCTCCCGCTTCTTTTGTATAGTGTTCTTCAATTTTTATAGCATAACGCGCAAGTGTGAGGATATCTGAATCTGTAATAGAAAAAGTTTTTATCTCTCTTTGAGTTGTTTTGATATTTTTTGTAGGATGTTCGCTTCCACGCGGCGCATAAACCATTTTTTGGTGTTTATGTCCTAATTGTCGCTTAATGATAGGGCGTTTGCCTTCTTTAAGTGTAGGTTTAAAAACATAAAATTCATCAGGATTAACCGTGCCACCTACGACATTTTCACCAAGCCCCCAAGATGAAGTGATAAATACCGCATCTTTGAATCCTGTTTCTGTATCAATACTAAACATTACTCCCGCACTTCCTTTATCTGCTCGCACCATCTTTTGCACTCCCACAGAAAGTGCGACTTTAAAGTGGTCAAATCCCCTAGAAGCACGATAACTTACTGCTCTATCAGTAAAAAGTGAAGCAAGACAAGATTTGACATAGTGGATAAGCTCTGTTTTGCCTTTCACATTGAGATATGTATCTTGTTGTCCTGCAAAACTTGCATCAGGCAAATCTTCAGCAGTTGCAGAACTTCGCACTGCTACATCAGCGTCTTTCATTCCATATTCTTCACTTAGTCTTTTATATGCTTCAAAAATCTCTTCACGCAAATCAGCAGGAAAAGGTGTGCCAAAAATAAGCTCACGAATTTTTTTAGAACGCGTTTTAAGCACATCGATTTCAGTTACATCAACACCATCAAGCAAATCAATAATTTTTTGTCGTATGCCACCAGAATCTAATAAATACCAATATGCTTCACTTGTAATGGCAAAACCATTTGGGACTTTAATACCTTCACTTACGAGTTCTTGAAACATTTCTCCAATACTTGCATTTTTACCGCCAACAATGGGGACATCTTTATTATTGAGTTCCTTGAAAAACTTAATGTATTTCATCTTGTGCTTTCTCCTTCTCTATGAATACTTTAAAAAGCGCAAAGATTGTAGTCAATAAAAGTTTATCCCAAACTTAAAAACGTAATTTTTAGTTGATTTTTACCGTATACTTTCTGTAAAGCAAAAAAAAGCTAACTTATGATAGAATCCACAACTTCCTAAACTTACTTTGCTAAAAGTAAAATTTTGAAAAAGACATAAGAGGTAGGAATAGTGGTAAATATTACACATCTTTTAAATGAAATTAACGATATTGACGAAACGCTCAAGACGCATAAACTTTCAAAGCAGGATTATGAAGCAATCATTAAGATTCTTAAACGCAAACCTAATCTGATAGAGCTAGGGATTTTTTCAGCAATGTGGAGTGAGCATTGCAGCTACAAATCAAGTAAAAAATATTTAAATAATTTCCCTACAAAAGCTCCTTGGGTAGTGCAAGGACCGGGTGAAAATGCAGGTGTAATTGATATTGGAGAGAATCTTTGTGCAGTATTTAAAATAGAATCTCATAATCACCCAAGCTTTATTGAACCTCACGCAGGGGCTGCCACAGGGGTAGGGGGCATTATGCGTGATATTTTCACAATGGGGGCTCGTCCAGTAGCTTTGCTTAATTCTATACGATTTGGCGATGTCAATGATAAAGGCGCATTAGGACGCAAACATCGTTACTTATTGCGTGGTGTAGTGGAGGGTATAAGTAGTTATGGTAATTGTATGGGTGTGCCGACTATCGGTGGTGAAATGAGTTTTGAATCTTGCTATAATGGCAATATTTTGGTTAATGCCTTTTGTTTAGGAATAGCAAAAAAAGATGAGATTTTTTATGGAAGAGCTGAAGGCGTAGGTAATCCTGTCATTTATGTGGGGAGCAAAACCGGAAGAGATGGCTTAGGTGGAGCTGTGATGAGTTCGGATAGTTTTAATTCCACTTCAAAAGCAGTGCGTTCTGCTGTGCAAATAGGCGATCCATTTGCTGAAAAACTTTTACTTGAAGCGTGTTTGGAGCTTTTTAAGCAAGATTTGATTGTGGGGATTCAAGATATGGGCGCAGCAGGACTTACAAGTTCAAGTTTTGAAATGGCTGGACGCAGTGGTAGTGGTATGATTATCTATCTTGATAAAGTGCCTATGCGTGAAGAGGGAATGAATCCTTATGAGCTAATGCTTAGTGAATCACAAGAGAGAATGCTCATTTGTGCTAAAAAAGGCAAAGAACAAGCGGTGCTTGATATTTTTGCTAAATGGGAAGTAGATGCAGCAATTATTGGTGAAGTTACAAAAAGTGGCGTTATGGAGCTTTTTTGGTATGAGCAAAAATGTGCGGAGATTCCTATTAAGGAGTTAAGTGAGAATGCACCAATACTTGATATGCCTGTGCGTGAGATTCAAGCACAAAAGGATAAAGCGACTACACTAAAGACAGACTTAAGCACACAGGAGATTTTTTGCACCTTACTAGAAAGTGTAGAGATTGCAAATAAAAAATGGGTGTATCAACAATATGATAGTAGTGTACAAAGCAATACTATTACTCCCGCAGGAAGTGGTGATGCGAGTATAGTTCGCATTAAACAAAGCAATATTGCTTTAAGTATGAGTGTGGATTGCAATATGCGTTATTGCCACCTTGACCCAAAAAATGGAGCAAAGATTGCAGTAGCAACTTCAGGGAGAAATTCCATAGTGTATGGAGCGAAACCACTTGCCATTAGCGATTGTCTCAATTTTGGCTCACCACATAATCCAGAAGTGATATGGAGCTTTCAGCAAGTGTGTGAAGGGATTAAAGAATCGTGTAAGATTCTAAATACACCTGTGGTAAGTGGTAATGTCTCATTGCATAATCAAAGTGATGGTGTAGATATTTATCCCACGCCATCTATAGTGAGTGTGGGGCTTATGAATGATGCGAGTAAAATTGTGCCTTCAAGCTTCCAAATACAAGGAAATACTATTATTTTACTTGGCGAAGTTAAGGCAGAATTTGGAGGCTCTTTGGCACAAAAACTACTAGAAGGACGCATCTATGGAGAGATTCCAAGTATTGATTTGCTCCAAGAGCTTAGTTTATGGAATCTTATGCTTGAAGCTATTGAGGCGCGTTTGCTTATCTCGGCTAAAGATATAGGTGAGGGGGGATTAGCCATTACACTTGCTCAAATGACATTAGGCAATGGCGAGCATCAGCCCATAGGTTGCAATGTCCATACGCATTTACCCTCACAGCTACTTTTTGCACCCTCTCAAAGCTGCATTATTGTAGAGGTAGCAGGAGAGAATCTCAATGCCTTAAAGCAAATGGCAAAAAAGTATAAGGTTGCTTTTACGGAGATTGGTTGCGTTGGCGGGGATATTTTTTGCGTTGATGAGATTAATATTAGCCTTGAGGAAATGCAAAAGCTTTATTTTGAGAGCTTTGAAAAGATGATAGAGCAAGATTTGTGAGGATTTTAAACTTTTTTATTGCTTTTGTATGGGCTAGTGTAGCTTTAGCGGGGGGGAATGCTGTAAAAAATGAAGAGCCAAATCCCTTTAGATTCCCAAAAAATGGTGAATATTATTTAGAGCGCAATACAGAAGTTTTGGAATCTTATTTAGAGCAAGTCAAAAAGCAAACTTTAGAGAAAAACTATCCACTTTATTCAACAAAGCCTGTGCGTCCTATTGTGGAGTATAGTGCATATCGCACGCTTTCACAGCAAGATAGAGAATCTTTGCGTGGTGGGCTTGTGCTTGTGGGGGCATTTATTAGTGAATTTATTAAATATAGCCATTTTGGCGGTGTAGGTATTGGTGCAAAGCTTAAACCAAATGATGAAGAAAGTTTTTATCTTAATTTTGATGGGCGATATTTGAGTGATATAGACTTTTTTGGCATAGGGCGCAAGATTTATGCTTACTGCGTATTACCGCGATTTGATAAGTGTATTATGCTAGGCATTGGCGAGGAATGGTAGATTCTAAATCCTTGCAATTTAGCCTCTCCCTCTTATAAAAAACAAAATATAACCTTTAGTCTTTATAATTATCGCAACCCTTTTGATTTCCCATATCACAGGCTTTGCCAAAAAATTCTCTTGCTTTAGCCTTATCTTGCCTCACACCTTTTCCATAAGTATAAAAAACTCCTAAATTATTACAAGCCCCCGCTGCGCCCATATTACAAGCCTTTGTGTATAATTCTCTTGCTTTTATATAATCTTGCCTTACGCCTTTACCCTCGCTATATATTAGGGCTAAATTAAAACAAGCATCGATACTTCCTATATCACAACTTTTAGTATATAACTCCCTCGCCTTAAAATAGTCTTGCTTAACTCCTTTGCCCTCCATATAGAGCATTCCTAGATTATAACAACCAACACTATTATTCATATTACAAGCTTGTGCATAGAGTTCTGCCGCTTTTGTATAGTCTTTCATTGCTCCCCTGCCATAGTCATACAAAACACCTAGATTCACACAGCCAATGCTATTACCCTTATTACAAGATTTACTAAAGATTGCTTTTGCCTTTGCATAGTCGTGCTTAATATTTTCACCCCAAGCATAGAGTAAGCCTAAGTTATTATAATCTAAGCTTTTATCAATAGCATAAGCCTTGCTTAAAAACTCATAAGCAGCTCTATCATCTCGATTCATACCATAGCCACGATAATACATATCACCTAATTCATAACAACCCTTTGCTGTGCCCAAATCACAGCTTTGGGTGAAAAAATCTCTAGCCTTTATGAAGTCTTGTTTGACATTTTTACCTTGATATAAGTATATTAAACCTAAATTAGCACAACTTGCTCCACTCCCTAGCTCACAGCCTTTTTCATAAAGTGTTCGTGCTTTTATAGAATCTTGCTTTACACCCCTACCTTTATCATATAAAATACCTAGATTTGTGCAAGCTCCAGCTACACCCACTATACTCTCACATGCCTTAGTATAAAATTCTCTTGCTTTTATATAATCTTGCTTTACACCATATCCATAATAATACATATCGCCTAGAGCAGTGCAGCCCATAGGCATAAATTTTAAGTCTGCAACACTAATACCACCACCTTGCCTTGCAGTTATCTTGTGATTACAAACTTGAGTAAAAATCTCTTTAGCCTTTATAGAATCCTGTTTGACATCCTCACCTTTTAGATATAAAAGCCCTAAATTATGGCAACTTTCAATTTCACCCATATCACAAGCTTTTGTGATATACTCCATCGCCTTAAGAGAATCTTGTTTTACTCCTTTGCCCTCATAATATAATTGACCTAAGGATAGACAGCCTAAAGCACCCTCATTACCTAATTCGCAAACTTTCTCAAATAATTCTTTTGCTTTTAGATAATTTTGCTTTAAACCCTTGCCCTCATAATACAGAGTGCCTAAAATAAAGCAACCTCTACTATCTAAATCACAACCTTTAATAAAATATGGTGCTGCTTGAGTGAAGTTTGCTTCATCATAAAATTCAAAGCCTTTTGTCATACAATCCTCTGCATTAGCACAATCCACTTTAGAATCTATGCTCAAATGAGCGCAACCACAAAACCATAAAACACAGATAAACAAGAGCAAACAACGCATAATTTCCCCAACTTTTATAATATTTATAAAATTAAGCTTTGGAAATTCTACCGATATTTGTCTTATCTTATTCTAAAGGTTGAATCAAGGCAAGGGCATTGTGATAGATATTTTGACACTTAATCTCTAAGGGCGAATCTTGTATTTTATATTGCCATAAGGCACTTATTACAGCGCACATATTAGCATTTTTTAGCAAATGTATATTTTGAGTGCTAATACCTCCAATAGCACAAATAGGAATGTTTAAACTCGCTTTAGCAGATTCTAGAATCTCTAAAGGTGCAAGTGGGGCATTTGGCTTCGTAAGAGAGGAAAAAAACGCCCCAAAAGCGACATAATCCACACCCAAAGATTCTAAATCTTTTGCCCTCTGCAAATCCGCATAACTTGAAGCACCTAGAATCCCTTTAAATCTTTCTCTTGCTTGAGCGATTGCCCCATCATCTTTACCTAAATGCAAAGCGGGAGCATTAAGTCTAAGTGCTAAATCTAGGCGGTCATTCATCACAAAAAGTGCATTATATTTCTCGCACAATGCCATAATTTCCTTTGCCTTAGGATAAAGCCAAGAATCACTATGGCTTTTATCACGCAACTGAAAGATTGTCACTCCTGCTTTGAGAACAGATTCCAAACATTGAGGCAAAATTTCATAAGGAGTGAGAATCTCATCTGAAATGGCATAAATTCCTTGCAATATGTGTTTCATCTCTCTTCCTATTTTTCAAGCTTATGTATTTATTCTCTTAAAAATCCATATTCATAGACTTTGGGTTCTATTCTTTTTGCCAAGTCTTTAAGTGCGGCATTGAGAGTGCCTAGTAAGTCTTTATAATAAGAATCTTGCGCCTTTTGGGGTGGATTCATCTTGCCCTTGTCGCTAAAGCCTTGAAAATATGCTTTAATGTCATAAAGAGAGGCGTTGGGATTATAGGGATTTGCAGAATCCTTAAATTCTTGAGAATGATAATATTTCCAAAGCTCCAATCCTGCCTTGAAAACTTCCTGTGCCTCTGCGCTAAATTCTAGCGGTTTTGTAGGGATAAAGCAAGTTTGCCCTAAGTCCTCCTTGCTAAAAAGCGTATTGTTGAATTTTGCGGTTTTGGAGTCTTTGGCTTGAGATTCTTCGGGCTTATCGCCCTCAGAATGACAAGGGATAGAATCTTGCTTAATTTTGCCTTTGATAAATTCACTCATAAAATGGCTTTCAAAGGCTTCCTTCGCCCCTACTTGCGATTCGCTAAAGGGAATAAAGTGATTGATACCCTCTTTGCTTGTAATGCGATTTTGTCCGTGAAAGAGCGTGAAAGTCAAACAATCGTTTTGAAATGTGGAATCTTTTTGCCATTCCTCATTGGGATACAAGAATTGGTCGCGGTCGTTTAGCCAAGTGGCGGGGATACAATGACGGACAGCGAAGTAGAGGGCAGTAAGAATAAGATTATTAGAAGCTATGTTTTGGAATATCAAATGGGCATTTCTGGCATTATTAAGTATTGCAATATGGTCGCTTTGCTGAAAGTCTGGCGCATCAGCCATTAGAATCCCTAGAATATCCCCTTGTGTTTGCTTAAAATTTCTAAGCCATTGATTGATTTTGGCTTGATTTTTATCATAATTGTAGAATCCCTTTTTCCCTACAAACTCTCCATTTCTTTCAAACACATCAAGTTCTATGGTTTTCATTTGTCTTTTAGTCTCTCAAACCGCTTTATTTTCTGGCTTCTTTAAGTCTTGCAGCATAGATTCACGCAAATACTGAAAATCATCGTTTTTTTCTATGCTTAATTTTGCTTTTACCTTTTTCGCTTTTTTGCTTACTTTTTTAATCTTAAGTTCTGGTCTAAACGCTTTTAGGCACTTAATCACTCGTAAAGTTGCAGAATCTACATTTTTAAGTGTCAAAGTCATTTTATCTCCTTTTTAGGTGTTTTATGTGATTTTAGAAAATCATTTGCTAGATTTTCGTATTTTTGCATTTTTGTGCTTTTGTAAGCGTTTTGCCTACTTGTAACACTTAAAATCACTATAATACCATTTTCATATTCATAATAAGTAATGAAAATTGCCCGAATATCCAAACTTAAGCGATATTTATAAACATCAGAATTTTGGAGTTTTTCTACATTCTTTGTTTGGATAATGCTTTCATAGTTTTGCGCAAAATAGGCAAGTTTTTCAATGATTTGTTCTTGTGTTTTTCTATCAAAATCTTTTTGGATTTCTTTAAAAGCGGGGGCTTGAATCTCTAGCTGCATTCTATGCCTAAAATTTCTTTTTTAAGCTCATCAAGCGTATAGCCTTTGGGTTTGCCCTTTGCTTTCCATTCTTGCAATCTTTCTTTTGCGATTTGCAAATCTACAAAGTCACTATAAAGTGCATCTACTTGCTTGACTAATTCTTGTTGTTCTTGATTCAAAGAGCGCATAAAGCTTTCCCTGTCTAGGGAGATTTGCCTTTTCATTTGTGATTCCTTTTTCTTTGTGTTTTTGTATTATAGCCTATTTCTTTGTTGTTTTCGTCCAAATCCCATACCAAAAAGCCGATGGGAAATTGCCCCTTGACATTATCAAAAGTATCGGCGGGGCATAGAAAACCTGCAAGAAATTCTGCCTTGAAAGTCTCACGAAACTTCATAAAATTGCTAGAATTAAGATATTTGAGTGTGGAGAAACTCGCAAGCTTGCAATGTGGAATCTCTAGGAAAATGCGCATAAAAAACTGCGCGAAAAGTTCGTTACTTGCCTTGCCCAAAGTTTGTTGATATTTTTTATAGGTGGCATTGCCCAAGCTTACACCACTTTTATGTTCGCCTGTCCTGCTTTGTGTCCTTGAATTTCCCGCTTCCGCATAGGGAGGATTGATAAAAATGATGAGCTTTTTGCGCTTTGCTTCATCTTGTAAAATATTTTGTAGCTTTTTGGGGAGTTTAGTTTTACAATTTTTGCAAGCAGAATCTAACTTGTCTTTATGCTCCTCACAGGGCTCATCAAAGAATTTATCGTTTAAAAAGTCAAATTGAAAAATATGATTTTGCAAAAGAGATAAGTGTTTGTTCTCTGCTAATTCTTGCATAATCTTCACATCTGCCTTATCTAGTGTGGAGGCATAGAGGTTTTGCGATTCTGTGAGATTTGCTAGGAGATTCCCTGTCCCTGCTGCACAATCCCATACATAATATTCACTCTGCCAATCCTCGCCTAAGGCTTTTTCTAGGTAACTTTGTGCCTTTTGCACCCAAATTTGCGGGGTGAAAAACGCTCCCTTGCGCTCTCGTATGTCGCTAGGCACAAGCAAATCGCGCCTATCTATAATGTAATCCCAATATTCTTGTCTTGGCGGACGCTCATAGAGATTCCAAAACTCTGTGTGGGCTTTTTGGTCGTCTTTGAAATGTGCTTCATCTTTTTGTTCCGAGCCCATAAGGGTGGTCTTTTTATTAAACTCATACTTGTGTTTTTTAAGCACAACAAAAAGCTTATCTAATAGGCTTTGATTCTCACTGCTTAGCAAATCGGCTAGATAAAAATCCGCGTCCAAAATCCCCGCGCTTTTTGCAGTGTCCCAATTAATGCTAATAGAATCTTTTACCTTTAGCAGCCATTTTTGGTAGATAAGATTAAAGTTGTTTTTGGTGATTTGGATTTTATGGATATTTTCGTTGTTAAGTGTGAAATTTTCTTTGATAAATTTTTGCAATTCTTTAGAATCTGTTTTGAAGCTAAATTGCAATTTTTGGGATTCTAAAAGTTCTTTGTTCGTTGCGTAGAGTTGCTTAAATTCTTTTGTGTTGTAATCACTTGGTCGGACATTCCAATTAAAGTCATTTTGATTAAAAATGTCCATTACCGCATAGTAGGGGATAAAGGCGATTTTCTCACTATCAAATGCACCCAAAAATAGCGGTGGAAGCTCGTTTTCATAAATGCGATTTTTACCTATGGTTAAAATAAGCTGCACAAAGGATTCTATCAAATCTGCCTTGTCCTTTTTCGCCTCTGCCCAAAGGAAGTGAATAGGTTGAAAAAGAGTATCACTTTTGTAGCACACCCAAAAATCTATGTTGCATTCATCTTCTTTTATGCTATTAAATGTTTTGTCATCAAAAAAATCTTTTCTTACTTGATTTATGATAGTTTTTTCCCCCATTTTCACTTGCCACCTCTAATTTGATTAGTTTTACCCTCATACATCTCCCAAATAGGTGTTTCAAAGACATCGGGGATATTTTTTAGCACTTCAAATGGAGTAAATCGCTCTTTGTAGCCCATACAATAATGGTCTTTTATCCAATAGCCCGGATAAAAATATTTAAGCCCATTTTCTTTACCAATTTGAATTTGTTTTAAGATATTGAGCGTGCCTAAACTATGATGTGCAAATGCGTGGTCATAGTAAAAATATACTGCTGTAATACTATCAAAAAGTGCATCTACAAGCCCCACACCTACAAGTTGAGAATCTATAAAGTAAAGAATTTCATAGCCAAAGTCTTGGTGTCCATCAACAAACATATCCATATAAGATTCTGGCGTTATTGGAGCATATTCCCAACCTTTTTTATCACGCATTACACGATGATAGCGATTATAAAGTTCTATATGTGCTTGAGAAATAGTGGGCTTTTGTATGTAAATATCAATATTTTCAGCCTTTTTTAGCACTCTTTTATGATTTCTGCTAAAAGTAAAATTATCTATCAAAGTGCGTATTGAAATACAATCGGTGCAACCTTCGCACATCGGCGTGAAAAAATAATTACCAAAGCGTCTCCAACCGCGTTCAAGTAATCCATAATAAAAGCTTGGTGTTACATTTTGAATATGAAAATACCTAAAAGTGCTTTGCTTAGAATCTATATAGCTACACACTTTTTTTTCAGAGTAAAATTCAACTAATCTCATTTGATATGTTCGTAATTTTTCTTAAATGTAGTTACTTTGAGTAAGTAGCGTTTGCCCTCATCAGATGGGAGTTTTGAACGCAGTGTATCATACACTTTAGCAGATGAAAGTGCATTTATGCGATTAAAAGCTTGATTTTTGTCATTATGAAATGTCCTTAACACACTTCCAGCTCCTGCATTATATGCTGTAATCACACAATATTCTTGACTTTGCTTGTCCTTGATATTTGGCAAATAGCGATTAAAAAGTATGCTTAGATATGCTACGCCATATTCAATATTTGTTTCAGGGTTAAAGAGCATTTGCTTTGTAGGCATACCTTTTTTACCATTGATAAGCTCATACGCATCAGCTCCCGCAGTGCTTGGGACAACTTGCATTAGCCCATAAGCAGGAGCTGCACTTACAGCGTAGGGGTTGAAGTTAGATTCTGTTTGGATAATGCCTAACACAAGGGCAGGAGAAATGTTGTATTTACGAGCATATTTACGCACAATATCTTCGTATCTATGTTCGCTTTTACTTTGATAATCTCCCACCATTTGTAAATCCACATAACTTACTTTTTTTCCTTTGCTATCTTTGCGCGTTTTGAGTGCGTTTTCAACAAGATATTTTGCATAATGTTCTGCACGCCATTGTGTTAAGATGTCTTTTCCTTCATTATCTTTTATCAATCCTGCAAGGAATGGTTTTCCATCAAAAGTAAAATCATCATCGGAATATAAATCTATTTTGCTTGGGTCTTGAGGAAGTAGCAAAGTATGTGCAATGGCTTTTTCTAAAGATTTTATAGGGTTTTGTGTATCAATGGTTTCGATGCGTATAGCCCCTGTGCTGAAGTTTATACTTGCTTTAGATTTATAGTTATTAGAATACTTTACATAGGTTTGTGCGCTTGGTAAGCTTATATCTTCATTGCTCCATTGTTTAGCGACATTGCCACTAAGAGCGTTAGCAACTTTAGTATATTGTCGTTTAATTTCTTTTATATTCCTCAATAATGTTTTTTGTTCTGCGGAGATTCTAAGTTGGTTACCTGCAACTTGATTTATAGCATAATATGGATCATCAGTGATGCTAATATGAGCATTATTTGCTCCAGCACAACCATAAAAAACTCCTATGGTAAATATTATCAATACATAAAAAATGAGTGCTTTGTAGCGGCATAAAATAAGAAAAATTGATAGGAGAATAATACTTTGTTTCAAATGTAAAGAACTTATTGTTTTCAAACGATACCTTGAATTGTTTTGATTTTAAAATGAGGCATTGTATCGTAAAAAGTTAAGATTCACGATAACGCTATAATAATGTGCTATACTTTGTTAATATATAAGCATTATCGCATTAATTTTGAGATGGTTAATAATTTTGATTTAAGTAAAGTAAAGGAGTGCTATGGATATAGTATTTGGTCCTGTATATTCGCGGCGATTTGGACGCTCACTTGGTGTCGATTTATCTCCTTTTGTTAAACAATGCAATTTTGATTGTGTGTATTGTGAGCTAAAAGGTGCAAAAAGTGTAGATTCTATGCGACAGATTGTGCCACTCACGCAAGTTATAGAATCTGTAAAAAATGCACTCAAAACCTCTGAATGTGATGTGCTAACCCTTACCGCAAATGGCGAACCAACACTTTATCCATATCTTAAAGAGCTTATTAGCAATCTTAAGCAGATTGTGCCAGATTCTGTAAAATTGCTTTTACTGACTAATGGTTCATTGTTGTGGAAAGAGGAAGTGCGTGAATGTCTTAAGGGACTTGATATTGTTAAATTTTCTTGTGATAGTTTGGAAGAAAAAGCATTTAAACATATTGATAGACCGCACATAAGTCTTTCTTTAGGGCAAATTAAAGAAGGTATCGTGCAATTTTGTAAGGAATTTAAGGGCGAGATTGTTGCCGAAGTATTATTTGTCAAAGGCATAAATGATAATCTCACTCAAGCTAAGGAGATTGCAGCGTTTTTAGCAAGTTTGCCACTTCATCGCGTAGATATAGGAAGCATTGATCGCCCACCAGCTTATAAGGTTGAGGCGGTGAGTGAGGAGAAACTTGCAGAATTAGCACAATGTTTTTATGTCTATAAACATTTGCAAGTCAATCTCCCTAAACGCACCCACATAGATAATGCACAGAAACTATCACTTTCTTATACAGATTCGCATTCTCAAATAACATTAGAATCAAATACAAAATCTTACACACAACCCCAGCTAATAGGCTTACTTAAACGGCGTCCTTTAAGCGTAATAGATACAAAAAAAATGTTTGATACACAAACATTAGCACTCTTAGATGAACTATGCCAAAAAGGTGAGATAAAGCAATGTAGTATAGGAATAGATACATTTTATCAAATTGAAGAGTAGTAGATAAAAGGTTAAAAAAATATTGATATAATGCGTTTGCTTTTTATATCAAAAAGTTATGTAGATTCTAAAATCATAAATTTTAGAGAATCTTAAAACTTACAAAGAAGCGCAAACAACAATAGATAAGGAGAATTTTATGTTTGAATTACGCAAGTTGCCCTATGGCACAAATGAGTTTGGTAGTTTTATTAGTGAAGAAACTTTTTCATATCACTATGGCAAACATCATCAAACTTATGTAAATAATTTGAATAATCTCATCAAAGGAACAGAGTTTGAAAATGCAGAGCTTGGTGATATTATTCTTAAGTCAAGTGGTGGTATTTTTAATAATGCAGCCCAAGTATATAATCACGATTTTTACTGGGATTGCTTAAGTCCTAAGGAAAGTGCAGTGAGTGCAGAGTTAAGTGCTGCAATTAATGCTGAATTTGGTTCAATAGATTCTTTGAAAGAAAAATTCCTTGCCTCAAGCACAACACTTTTTGGTTCTGGCTGGAATTGGCTTGTATATAATATACAAAGCAAAAAGCTTGAAATTGTGCAAACAAGCAATGCGCTCACACCGGCTACAGATTCTAAAGTGCCACTTTTAGTTGTTGATGTATGGGAACACGCTTATTATATTGACCATAGAAATGCTCGTCCTGCATATTTGGAAGCATATTGGAAACATATTAATTGGGCATTTGTTTCTAGAGCTTATGAATGGGCAATTAAAGAAGGTATGCAATCATTTAAGTTCTATATTAATGGGATTCATAAAAAATAACCTTACTTCTTACTCGCTATTTGAGCTACAATGAGCTTTTTAGCGAGTGCTACTTCAATTAGTTATCATCTTAGCAATTTTCAAGGGTATGCTATGACAGAGCAATCGATTCTATCTTTTATTACACAGGCATTAAACGAAGATTTAGGTAGAGGTGATTTATATGCACTATTTGCACCAACCAAAAGTGTAAGGGCTTATGTTTTAGCCAAAGACGATGGTATTTTTTCAGGTGAAGTATATCTCAAGGCTTTAGTAGCTCACTTTGGATTAAAGCTTATAGAATCTTTAAAAGATTCACAACCTTTTAGCAAAGGCACACATATAGCATATATAGAAGGGGATTATTTAGCAATTTTGCAGGTTGAGCGCGTATTGCTAAATATCTTGGCTCATAGTAGTGGTATTGCTACGCTTACGCATAGTTATACAAATCTTATTAAAGATATTCCTATTAAACTCCTTGATACACGCAAGACTCGTCCATTATTGCGTGAGCTTGAAAAATATTCTGTCTGCAATGGTGGCGGAGCTAACCACCGATTTGGACTTGATAGTATGCTTATGCTCAAAGATACACATTTAGCGCATATAGAAGATTTACAAGCACTTATTAGCAATGCTAGAAAAAGATTGCCATTTATGTGTCCTATTGAAGTTGAGTGCGAAAATATAGACAAAGTAAAGGAAGCTATAAGTGCAGGAGCTGATGTGATAATGTGTGATAATATGAATATAGCACAGATTCAAGAAGTAGTAGCTTATCGCAATACCTATGCGCCACATATTATGCTTGAAGCAAGTGGAAATATCAATCTCACAAATATAAGAGAATATGCTTTAAGTGGGGTTGATGCCATCAGTGTAGGCTCGCTCATACATCAAGCACAAT
This sequence comes from Helicobacter japonicus, assembly GCF_000762845.2. Classification (GTDB taxonomy): domain Bacteria; phylum Campylobacterota; class Campylobacteria; order Campylobacterales; family Helicobacteraceae; genus Helicobacter_C; species Helicobacter_C japonicus. The sequence continues at coordinate 54,685 of NZ_JRMQ02000006.1, forward strand.
GGCTTGATTTAAGCCTTAAGATTGAAAACTAGAGGCACAAAGTGGCAAACTTTGCAGTAGGCTTTGATAGAGAATCTTATTTTTTATCTTTATTAGAAAAAGAGGCTATTACAAAGGGGTTAGGTGATGATTGTTGCATTGTGAATCTAGGATATTTAATTCATAATTCTTCTTTTTCACAAACTTTTGCACGAGCGTATAAGCATAAAGCTCACATTCACGCACAGGACTTAAAATCTCTTGTAATTGGAGCAGATAGTTTTTGTGAGGGGGTGCATTTTCTTAAAAGTTGGTTTTCTCCATACGAACTCGCTCAAAAAGCCTTTTTGGTGAATTATTCTGATATTATAGCAATGAATGCAAAACCTCTTTATGCTACTTTGAGTGTGGCATTGCCAAAGTCGTGGCAAAAGGTAGAGATTAGAGATTTTGTAAATGGTATAGCTCATTTTTGTCGCACACATCATATTGCACTTATTGGCGGTGACACCATAGGAGCTACATCTTTACAGATTCATATTACATTATTTGCAAAAGCCCACAAACACACGCTTTATCGTGATAAGATTCCACCAAAAAGCCTTATTTACTATACTTGCGATACTTATCCTAAATATACTATCACTCAAAGTTATAAATTGCTAAAAACCTTGCTCCATAGACCTAAAAATAAACATTTAAGGGCAAGAGGTAGATTCTTATTTCCTCGTCTTAGGGATAGATTCATCGCTGATTGTGCATCATTTTTAAAAGGTGGTATGGATATTTCCGATGGTATTTTAAGTGATGTTTCTAAGTTAGGTGTAATAAATAAGCTTCATTTCAAACCAAATATGCCACTTTTTGCACCACATTTAAAGCCTTTACTTTATAGTGGAGAATCTTATGAAATGCTTGTAGCTATTGCACCAAAAGATAGATTAAGACTTAAAAGAATAGCCTTAAAGCATAGGATTAAGGTATGCAATATAGGTGAATTTACACGTAAAAAATATATGTTACCACCGATAAAATATTGGCATTAAAGGAGTATTCAATGACTATCATACTTGCTACAAGTAATATGCATAAAATTCGTGAATTTCAAGCTATGTTAGGGGATAAAAATGCAAGAATATATGCGTATGAGGAGATTCTAAAACCTTTGCATATTGTGGAAAATGGTGCAACTTTTGCAGAAAATGCTGCACTTAAAGCAAAGGCAATTTATAATGCGTTTTACACACAATATACGCAAGAAAAAGAGCAGAGTGATTTAGTATTTCCTCTTGCTCTCATTGCAGAAGATAGTGGAATATGTATTCCTGCTCTTGGTGGGGAGCCGGGTATTTATAGTGCAAGATACGCACAATATAAAGGCTTTAAGAGAGATTCACAAAATTTACGCGAACACGGAGAGCAAAGAGATTTACATCTTACACACAATAGCACTGATACTATGAATCTCCATTGTCTCATTAAGCAAATTGCACCATTTGCGCCAACCCCTGCATTTTTTGTCGCAAATATTGCACTTATTTATAGCGAATCTTCCACATTGCCTCCTCTGCAAGAATGCGTAATAGAGCATTTTGAGGGAAGGCTCGATGGTATAGCTATAGGCGAAGCAAGGGGAAGTCAAGGCTTTGGTTATGACCCTTTATTTGTGCCAAACACAGACAATCCTTTACAAAAAACTTTAGCAGAATTAGAGCCAAGTGTTAAAAATATGCTTTCACATCGCAAAAAAGCTATATCTCTTTGTATTAAGCGACTAAATATGGAAAAATCAGAATCTGCACTCGATTCTATAAAATAAGTGCCATTTAAGCCAAAAGCAATATCTTTCGGGCTACAATGCGAATTCAAAAATTAATCAAAAGGATTGTTTATGTTAAAAACAACAACTTCAAAAGTTTCCATAGCACTCTGTGGTGTGCTTCTTATGGCGGCTTGCACGACCAACCCTTACACAGGCGAATCACAAATAAGTAGAACAGCTATTGGCGCAGTGGGTGCAGCGGCAGTGGGTGCAGGAATTGGTGCATTAGCTAATAAAAAAGATAGGGCAAAAGGTGCAGCTATTGGTGCGGGTGTAGGTGCATTAGCAGGTGGAGCAGTAGGCGGTTATATGGATATACAAAACAAAAAACTCCGAGAGGAACTTCAAGGCACAGGAGTAAGCGTTACAAAAAATGGTGATGAAGTTATACTCAATATGCCTGGTGATATTACATTTAAATCCGGTAGTGCAGACTTAAGTGCTGATTTTTATAAGGTGCTTAATTCTGTGGCAAAAGTGCTTAACAAATATGATAAAACTATCGTTTCTGTCGTAGGTTACACAGATAATACAGGCAGCGCGGCAAAAAATCTTACTCTTTCACAGCAAAGAGCTCAAAGTGTAGCGACATACTTACAGAATCAAAAAGTTAAACGAGAACGATTTGTGATTGAAGGAATGGGACAAGATGAGCCTATTGCTTCAAATAAAACACCTGAAGGGCGAGCACAAAATCGCCGCGTTGAAATCTCTCTTACAGCTATCACAAAATAATACTTTCCTTTTGCCTAGAGAGGCAAAAGGATTTGAAATAATGAAACAGCTATTTCTTCTTTTACTTTTTGTTTGCAGTATCATATTTATCTTGTGTGTAGGATTCTATCCTCATCTATCTCTTTTACTCTATCCTGCTTTTTTTGGAATCTTTGTGGTTTTATTCGTATATACTTATGAAGTTTTAAGAGTAAGAAAACAAGCCACAATTAAGGCTTATTACAAGATAGATTCATTTTTGCACCGCTACTTTGGACATTTCTTTCTTACTCAAATTGTAAGTTTTATTGTTGCGCTTGTAGGGAGTGTTTCACTTTTTTTTATGCTTGTATTTCCTAGTGGGAGCGAGATTCTTATCTTTTGTCTGCTTGTGCCTTGTAGTGTATATGGATTTAGACTTGTATATATTATTTGTAATGCAAATTTAAGCCCTGATTTTGCGCCAATTTTAGCAAAAAAATATACCGCGCTTATAGCTGCTTTACTTGCGCTTATATGTGAGGTTATACTCAATAATTTGACGCCAATTACTTTAGAATCTAATGATATACATACTCATTATCTCACCCTTATGAAAAGCTATAATATTGCTCAAATGCACTCATATTTTTGGCAAGAGCTCTTTGGTTTTATATTACTCAAAAAAGCATTGCTTGATGTGCTTTATTTTAGTATTGCCAATAGCTATTTGCATTTTGCGCTTATTCTACTTTTTGCTTGTGGGCATTTTGCTTCATTTGCAAGTTTCTCTCTTATGTGTGTAGGGAGCATCGCACCTAAAACATATTTAAGACAAAATACCAAAAATGAGCAAGAGAGCTTTACACTTACACAATCTCGTGCTTTTAGGCAATTTTTTGCTATGGTGTTTTTTCTTATTTTTATTTATATCGCCTTTAATGTAAGTATTCATTTGCAACCTCTAGCTAAACACCATAATCTTCCTCCACTTTTAAGTGAGCAGATTCTAAAAGAAAATGAATACTATATTCAAATCAGTATGCAAGGCACACAAAGCCTTATACGTTCTAATGATTTGCCTTCACTAGAGCATAAACTCAAAGAGAATCTGCTTCATTTTGAATCTAGCCTTAATGCTGACATAGAAAAAAGTATTAAAGAATATCTTAGCCAAAAAGAAATTATCATTGATGAATATTCTAAATGGTATTTTAGTGTGCGTGGTGAATATACAAGGCTTTTTTATGCTGCTATTGGCAAGGGAGAAGACATTGCACAAGAACAATTTATTTTTTTACTTAAAGCCCATACACCTTATGATTTGCAAGAAAGGCTAAATAGGCTTTATGATGCACATTTTGAATCCTTAAAAACACGATTAGAGCAAAGTTTTAGCTTTTTTACATTACACAAAAATCCCTTGAATGCACACATCTCACGAAGCATATCTTTTGATGATTTTAATCAAAAACTTGATTTACTCAATCCTCGCTCTAGTGATGGTGTTGCTGCACTTTTAGGAGCAAGTGTAGTAGGAGCTATGATTCTTAAGGCTTCTGGAAAAGCTATCACTAAAAGCGGAGCTAAAGTCATAGGAAAAAGTGTCGCTAAAAAAAGTTTGGGAGGTGCGATAGGCACAGGAGGCTCACTTCTATGTGGGACATTTGCGCCTTTATGTGCAATTGGGTTTTTTGTAGCAAGTGATTATGCTATAAATAGTGTTGATGAATTGATAAATGAAGATGAATTTAAGCAGCAAATGCGTGAAGGATTTGATTTGTGGGAACTTCAGCTAAAAAACAGCCTTATTGGTTATAATTCTCAACTCTCAAAGCAAATATTAGAGAAACTTTCATTTACAATAGATTCTCAAGAAGATTCTATACAATCTGTTTCTACAGAGAAAGAAAATGAAAATAAATAAGGAGAAAGAGTGAGAGAGATGAGTGTTTGGACTTTTATAGGAAGTTCATTGCTTTTTGCTTCTATAGTAGTATTAGCAAACTATGGCGTGCAATATCCTATATTTAACACACCACTCACTTATGGGGCTTTAACTTATCCTATGAGCTTTTTACTCATAGATATATTGAGTGAGAAATATAATAAGATTCAAGTATTAAAAATACTTTGGGTTGGATTATTCCTTGCTTTTATTCCTTCTTTATTAGCAAGTGAGCCTCGTATAGCACTTGCAAGTGTATGTGCTTTTATTATCTCACAAAATCTTGATGTGTATATTTTCTTTTATCTTAAAAACCGCTTTCCACATTTATGGTGGCTGCGCAATAATGCAAGCACAATGATTTCACAATTCATTGATACAATGATTTTCTTTCATATTGCATTTTTATTTGTGTATCCGTGGGAACAGGTTATAATGATGCTTTTAGCAGATTTTTGCATAAAAGCTTTTTTAGCTCTTTGTGATACGCCACTTTTTTATATGTTTGCAATACGCAAATATAAGCAGCCAAAAATCACTACAAAACGAGGTAGAATATGAATCTTTCAAACAAATTTTCACGACTTTTTGGGCGATTTGCCTCTTATGAATTCCCGTCTTTTTTGCAGAATCTTATTAATAATGTATATGTAAAGATTTTTGATATAGATTTAAGTGAGTTTGCCCCAGCCTCTAGCTATGCTTCGCTCAATGCCCTTTTTACACGAGCACTTACAAGTGAGCGCACAATTAACCCTAATCCTATCGTGCTTATTGCGCCTTGTGATTCTCTTATTACTCAAATGGGCAAAAGCACGCAAAAAAATGCTCTTCAAATCAAAGGTATGGAGTATTCTATTGAAGAACTCTTAGGACAAAAGCTTGATAGAGAGTTTTATTATATAAATTTTTACCTCTCACCAAAAGATTATCATCGCTATCACGCACCTTGTGATATGGAGATTTGTGAAGTGCGATATTTTGGAGGAGAGTTACTTCCTGTGAATCTGCCTTCTTTACAAAAAAATCAAAGCCTTTTTGTGCGGAATGAACGCGTAGTAGTGGTAGCAAAAACATCATCTCATAAATGGATTTATTTTGTTGCCGTAGGTGCGCTGAATGTTGGCAGTATGGTAATGCACTTTGAAGGCAGGATTCAAAGTAATGCCAAATCACACAATATATGCTACACCTACCGCACTCCTATTAGTATAAAAAAAGGAGAAGAATTAGGTATGTTTAAAATGGGTTCAACCATTGTGCTTTTTATGGAGCAGATGATTCCTGATATAAATATCAATCAAAAAGTAAAATTTGCCCAAGATTTAGGCACTTATACGTAGAATCCAATACATAAGGAGTGAAATATGTCTAGCACACTTCATAATCCAATCAAAGATGAAATCAAAACATTGCTTCATAAGCTTGATGGGCTTTTAGTAGCACATTATTATCAAAAAGATGAAATTGTCGCTTTAGCAGATTTATGTGGAGATAGTTTGGAGCTTTCCCGTAAGGCTTCGCAAAGTGAGAAAAATCTCATTGTATTTTGTGGCGTGGCATTTATGGGGCAAAGCGTTAAGGTGCTTGCTCCACAAAAGCGTGTGATTATGCCAAGATTAGCGTGTTGTTCTATGGCAAGAATGATTGATAGTGATTATTATGATGAAAGCATTGCTCTTTTAGAATCTTATGGCTTAAGCAAAGATTCTATCTTTCCTATTACTTATATTAATTCAAATGCTGATGTTAAAGCAAAAGTTGCCCAAATGGGAGGTCTTGTTTGCACAAGCGCAAACGCTGCAAAAATTTTTGATTTTGCAAAGGAGCAGGGCAAAAAGATATTTTTTCTCCCCGATAGGTGCTTAGGAGAGAATCTTGCGCGTTTAAATGGCAAAAAATCTGCATTATTACGCACAGATAGTAAAGAAAAAGTGCTTAGTGCTGATGTGATTTGCTATGATGGATTCTGTTCTGTGCATCAGCTTTTCACGCCACAAGATATTACCTTTTATCGCGAAAAATTTGCAGATATTAAAATTGTCGTGCATCCTGAATGCGACCCAAGTGTCGTAAAACTTGCCGATTTTGTAGGTTCTACAAGTCAGATTATCCAATATGTGCAAGATTTACCTTTAGAGCAAAAGGTCGCAGTTGGCACGGAATTTAATCTTGTCAATCGTTTGCGTCCTAAATATAATGGCAAACAAACAACCTTTGTCCTTAGCTCAAGTAAGCCTCAATGTCCTACAATGAATGAAACAACTCTTGAAGATGTGCGCGATGTGCTTCTTGCTTTTGAGGATAATAAGCCTATTAATGAAGTATTTTTAGATAGTGAGATTCAAAAATGGGCAAAAATCGCCCTTAATAGAATGCTTGAACTCTCTTAAAAGGCAAAATTAATTTTACCTTTTGTAACATAATTTTTTAAACTTTAGAAAAAAATAAAAATTATTCATTAATTCATTAAATAATTTTTATTAAAAATATAGTGTTCCATTTTTGCATTTTAATATCAAAGGAGGAACAAAATTTTTACTTTTTGGAGGATTTATGCAGTTAAAATTTCTTAGAAACTCTTTGCTTGCTTTTGGATTTTTAGGCGCAATAACTTCTTTAGGTTTTGCCGCTGATTGTGAAGAAACTAACTGCTCAAGCTTCCGCATAGGTGTAGGAGGAGCATATCATACCTTAGATGGCAAAGAAGCAAGTATAAGTAGCACAGGTGGTTATCTCTCTTTTGCGGCACGCGGTATTTTAAAACAAAGACTTATGAGCGAACTTAGCGGAAAAGTAGGTGTGGGAAGTGCAAAAGCAAGTGAAAGCTACTTCGCAACTCTTGATGAAAAGCCACTTTCTGTTTTTACAGAAGCTTCTTTTAAGATTGGTTTAAATATTTCAAGCAAACAACTTCCTTTATTTGTCAATGCTGTATATGGTTGGGATAATTTCTCTACAAACACAAAAGATAAAGGTATAGGACTTTCACGCGAATTAGGCGGGGTAGAGATTGAAGGATTCTTACCTACGCGCAATAATTCAAAAATAGAATATCTTGTAGGCTATTATCATTTCTTCGCAGGAAATTATCTTTTACAAAATGATGTAAGCTCAAAGCTTGGAGGCACAAACTATATGATTAAGGCAAGTTTAGGTTATGCGAGCAATATTACACCAAATCTAGGATTTTATATTAAAGCCATTGGCAAATATGAAAATATGAGTGCTTCAAAACTTACAGCCACAAGTGTTAATTATCCTGCAAGCACTAATTATGTAGGTATGATAGAGCTTGGGTTTGAATTATAATCAAGATTCTATAAGGATTAGAATCTAGTCCTTATAGATACACTTTTTATTTCTCACAAAAATCAGTAGACAAACTTTTAGGCGAAATCTGCGCTTCGTGCAAAGGTGTAAAATCTTCTCTTTGGTATTGTTCTATGGCACACACACCAATCATTGCTGCATTATCGGAGCAAAATTGAAGTGGTGCAAGAATAAGTGTTTTGCCAAACTCTATACAAAGTTTTTCAATCTCCTGCCTTAAATATGTATTTGCACTTGCGCCACCTACGATAGCAAAATGCGTTAGATTCTGTGCTTGTTGCGTTTGGAAAAATAATCTTATCTTACGCAAAATATGCTCACACGCACTTTTTTGGAATCCCGCGCAAATGCTTCCTAAATCTTTAGGGCTAAAAGGTTGGGGTAGAGCCTCAATGGCAAGTCTTACAGCATTTTTTAATCCCGAAAAACTAAATTGTAATTGATGATTATGCAAAAGTGGGACAGGAAAGCTATGGGGCGCAGTGTGTGGATAATTTTGCATAAATTCTTTAGCATAGGATTCTACAATAGGACCACCCGGATAGCCTAAACCTAAGTATTTGGCAACTTTATCAAAACTTTCACCAAAGCTATCGTCAAGACTTTGGGCTATAAGACTTATATCATTAGCCCCACGCATAGTGAGAATCTGTGTATGTCCGCCAGACACGAGTAAAATGCCTAAAGGTAAGCATTGATTAACGCGCAATGATAGGTTTTTTTGTGTGGATTCAAAAGTATAAGAATGTCCTGCAAATGTAGATTCTGTGTTATCTGTAATAAAAAGCGAATAAATATGCCCCTTGAGATGATTCACACAAATAAGTGGAATCTGCAAACCAAGACAAAGTGTCTTCGCCATCATTAAGCCTTCAATGAGTGTAACGCTTAGTCCCGGACGCGTAGTTACTGCGATTGCCTTAATAACAGATAAATCATCATTGAGAAATGTTTTGAGCTTTTTTAGAATCTCTGGAAGCCTTTGAGCGTGAAGTCTTGAAGCTATTTCTGGCACAACCCCACCATAAGTGCTATGTTCTTCATCTTGAGAAAGTTTGATATGATAGAGTAATGAGGCATTCTCAATGCAAGTTAAGGCAAGAGAGCTATCATCACAACTTGATTCTATGCTCAAAATCATTTTACTATTCCTTAATATATATTGCAAAATTTTAGAATCTTATGGGGATTCTAAAATATCTTAAAATCTAAATGCTAAAATTATACAAAATAAATCTAAAGGTTACACAAAATGAAAGATAGGCGACTTAGGGCAGAATGGGAGAAGCAAAGTGCTATATTAATGGCTTTTCCGCACAAAAATAGTGATTGGGCTAGGTATATTGACAAGGCGAGGGCGTGTTTTATTCACATCATCGAGCATATTTTATGTTTTGAATCTGTGATTTTATGCGTGGATTTACAAGATGAAGAGGGAATAGAGATTCTATGCAAACACTTTGCACCATTTCAAAGTAATACGCAATCAGCATTGCAAGAGTATGTAGAGGGCTATCTCAACACAGATATAGCACAACAAAGCTTGATTAAGCCATATCTACACACCTTTAATACACAGTCTCCCTATACATTGCATATAATGCGCGTGAGGACAAATGACACTTGGGCTAGGGATTTTGGCGCACTGGGTGTGGAAAGTGCAGGGGAGAATAAACTTGTAAAATGTATCTTTAATGGCTGGGGATTAAAGTATCCATCGCATTATGATAATGCTATTAGTGAGAGTATTTTTGCTAAAAAACATATTATAAAAGCTGATATAGTGCTTGAGGGTGGGAGTATAGAAAGTAATGGGGCAGGGGTCTTGCTCACCAATACACAATGCCTCCTTGAAAAAAATCGCAATCCCCATCTTAGTCAAAATGAAATAGAATCCAAGCTTAGGGAGTATTTTGGGCTAGATTCTGTGCTGTGGTTGCATTATGGCTACCTTGCAGGAGATGATACAGATAGTCATATTGATACGCTTGCACGTTTTATCAGTGAAGATACTATTGCTTATATCACTTGTGATGATAAGCAAGATGAGCATTTTGAATCTCTTAAGAGTATGGAGGCGGAGTTACAAGCATTAAAGCAACCTAATGGAGAACCTTACAAACTCGTTGCATTGCCTTTTACAAAAGCTATATATGATGACAGCGGGGATAGACTTCCTGCGAGCTATGCAAATTTTCTTTTTGTTAATGGTGGATTGCTTGTGCCAACTTATGGGGATAAAAATGATAAAAAGGCACTTGAAATACTAAGCAAAGCATTGCCAAAGCATAGGGTAGTGGGCGTAGATTGTCGTTCATTGATTCTATGGCACGGCAGTTTGCATTGCGTGAGTATGCAGGTGTATGACTCATAATATTTCACAAAATAATCCTGTTTCCACGGAAATAGTATAATCAATAGGTTTATGTATAGAAAAAGTGTAACCGAGATTCCAAGATTCTATGAGTGGCTTAATCTCAAAGAAATCATCTAAAGAGTGATAAATACTAATAAGCATTGTAGGCTTTTGGGTGCAAATAGTATGTTTTGCACCCTTTAAAAATTCCATTTCAAAGCCTTCAATATCTACCTTGATAAATCCTACTTGAATCTTATGCTCGGCTACATAGCTATCAAGTGTGATGATTTCTACTTCTTCACTTTCATTACTTGTTTGTGAAAGGGGACTAAATGACGAAGCTGGACCATCAATACTAATTGTCATTTTACTTTGGACACTGCCCAAACCCTTTTTAATAGGCACAACACGTGTGAGATGATTTAATCTAATAGTTTCAAGCATAAGATTATAATTATGGCTTGTCGTTTCAAAGCTATGTACTTTACCTTCTGTGTATTCACTCAAAATAGTCGCGCTATCGCCTATATATCCACCTACATCGATAATATCCTTATGCTTGAAGTAAGCAGGATTTTTTAACGAATCTAATCCGTGCCTATACCAAAAAACTTCAGCAATGTGCTTACAAGGCAAAAAATAGCCATTCCAATAATATAAATTTGGTGCAATATGAAAGATATTTGCAACAAAATCATTTTGCAATGAATCTAGTGCCTCTATCTCCTCTTTTGAGAGGGTAAAAAATACCTTTAAGGGATGTGCATCTGCTTCTAAAGTGCGTGCAATAATACGACACACTAAATTTGTGCTTTTCTTATCTAAACCTTGCGTGAGATTTATAATTTTCTTTATAGATGAATCTTCCCTAAGTGTGGATATAGAATCTTGAAACCAAGTATTTGGGTAGAGATGATGGGAGCGGAGCAGTTTTTTGTAGTTTTTGGTTTGTCTTACTTTAATACCACAGATTCTTAGCGTATAGTCTAATATTATACCCCCCCCCCGTAGCATTATAGACATTGCGGTAAGTTTTCTTTTGAATAAGTGGAAAATTGAAAACAAGCAGAGTAGCTACATTGTTTTTATATATAAGCGGAAATCCACATATTTTTCGTCCAAGCGTAGCGTTTTTACAATCATAAAATTTCATATTTATTTCTCCTTAAGTGTGGATTACAAATACGCCTTTAATGTGGGTATTTGTAATTCCTCATAAAGTTCTTTTGATTTTTCTTCTCCGCATAACTCTTTTACAATCGCTAATGCAAAGACCCCTGCCGTAGCAGGACCTACTGAAGTGATAATATTGTCATTTTTAACCACTGCTTTTACACTTCTACTTTTACCTTGCATATTGATTTCATTTTCACAACTTGGGTAGCAAGTAAATTCACCCTCAAGCACTCCTGCCTTATCAAGCACAATAGGGGAGGCGCAAATTGCCGCTATGAGTTTCTTCTCTTGATTAAAAGTTGTAAGCCATAATTTGATGAGCTCGTTATTTGCAAGATTTTGCATACCATTATAGCCTCCTGCCAATACAATAGCATCAAAATCTTCTAAATCCAGCTCGGGTAGGGCAGAATCTGCTTCTATTACAATATGATGCGCTCCCAAAACGCGTTTATGGGAATCAAGACTTGCCACTACTACACGCATACCTGCACGGCGTAAAATATCTGCCACAGATACTAGCTCAATCTCCTCAAATCCTTTAGCAAGGGGAAGTAAAACATTTTTCATCTAGTTCCTCCTTATCGAAAATTTTATTTTAGCATTTCTATATTAATTTTAAAAAAATCCAAAGAGCATTTATCGGGTGTTTTTATAAAAAAGTTTGAAAAGTATAGTTTTCATAATTAATTTGTATTAATTTACGATAATATTTAGATAATAATTCTAAAATTCTAAATTTCAAGAAAAAATCAAGGAAAAATGATGAAATACCCACTTAATTATAAAAATGATTTTGTAGAAAATTTACTTTTTTGGATTACGCGCTTTATTCGCTATAAACTCACGACACTTTCAAACCATCAGGTATATGATAAAGCTGCTATTTTGGAAGCAATTAATGCTTTAAGTAATGATGAGATTCGCTCGCAAGATGAATTAAGTTGCCTTTGTAAAAGTGTAAGAAAAGCTGGTATGATAGGGATTAATACCTACTCTACCCCACTACTCAAACTTTATAATTTTCTTGCACAAAGTTCTCTCCAAAAAATGGAGGAAATTGATGAGGAGATTTTAAGTGATTTTCTAAGCGTAGAAACGAGCACCCTTTCTAGTGCAAGTAAAAAAAACTATCGTATCGCACTTATTGGTCTTTTTGGCTATATTGACAAGCAAAATGAAAATAATGGCACATCATATATTTATGATATTACACTTAAAATTAGTGCATTGCAGGGCAAAAGCGGACAAAAGCTTCCAGCATTTTTGAATCAACAGGAGCTAGAGCAATTTTTGCACGCCATTGATGAATCTCAACTCGGAGAAAAAGTCGCTGCACGTAATAAGCTTATTATCAAGCTTATTGTTTATACTGGAATACGTGTGAGTGAGGCACTTAATTTACGCCGTAAAGATATATTTCCTGCACAAGATTGCTATCTTGTGCAAATCCGAGGCAAAGGCAATAAACCTCGCGTGGTGATGATACGCACACATCTCATACAGAATCTCCTTGATACTTGGCTCACGCAGAGACCAGCCCTTGCTCCAAAGCACGATTTACTTTTTTGTAATGCAAAAGGTGAAGCACTCACACAAAGTTATATTTATCAAAATGTAGAGAGTATTCTTACTCAAGCGGGGATTCGTAAAGAAAAAAATGGCGCACATATGTTACGGCATTCCTTTGCTACCCTGCTCTATCAGCAAAAGCACGATTTGGTAATGGTGCAAGAAGCTCTTGGACATTCGGATTTAAATACAAGTCGTATTTACACACATTTTGACAAAGAACGTTTGCGTGAAGTAGCAAATGTAATGGATAATCTGAGTAAAAAGGAGAATTGTGGTGAATAGTTTTATAAAATCAAATATGCAGCATAATTTTATAATCTTTGTTATTGGTGTATTTGCACTTGGATTATGGCTCTATGATAAAGAAATATACGGTGATGTATTTCGCTTTATGCTTATCGCACTTGGGCTTTTTTGGTTTATTCAAAAACAATTTCAGCCCTTAAAATATCTTATCATTATAGCAATAGTAATTTTAGGCATAGCCTTTACAAGTAAGCTACTTTTTGCTTATCTTGCTCATCATTATGGCGATATAGAGTGGCTACAAAATATACTAGAAATTGCTAAACGTCCTATTAATGGAGAGTTTAAAGGATTCCCAAGCGGACATACCACAGCTGCTTTTATAGCATCTGCGTTGATGTGGCACTTTATAGGTAAAAAATGGGGTATATTTACTTTTATTTTAGCTTGTTTTGTGGGATATTCGCGTATTTTGAGCTTATGGCATACGCCTTTACAAGTCTTAGCAGGAGCTATTCTTGGCTTTATAGGGAGTTTTATACTCATTTATTACATTGATAAATATTTTAAAAAATGTATTGACAAATGGCGTGAAAAAAAATTATAATTCACACCCTATCCACATCTTATGGGGCTGATTGGCTTTCGACAGGAGTGAAGAGACTTAGGTGCATGTGAGCTGGTAAGCTCTAAAACTGCCACATTTTTTAAACGCAAACAACGCAAATTACGCTCCAGCTTACGCAAAAGTCGCGTAAGTTTATCGCTTTTTGGAGCCGAGCATAGCATTTCTTTCTAGCAGAAAACTATCCTCGTTATCTTTGCTAGATGCTCTCTTGCTTCTACCTATGGTAAGGGAAAAGATTTAGGTTGCTTGTGGATTCTATCTTGGGACATTGGATAGCCACAAAAAGACTTCAATGTCTGCTAAACATGTAGATTCTTAAGAAGCTCTCATTTTTGGACTGGGGTTCAACTCCCCACAGCTCCACCATAACTTCCCTATTTTATTTAAGATTCAATATTGTTATTTTAGTGAATCTGGGCTGCTTTTCGGATTCTATATGCTTTTGAACGACAAGCACTTGAGCAAGTTTTTGCACTTTTGCTTCCAATAAATGGTTTATGGCATACCTGACAATCTTTTTTTGCTTTATCAAGGCTTTTAAGCAATGATACGACCTCACTATGAGAAAGTGAATGCTTACAATAAGGACATTCCATAAAAAACTCCTTTGCCTTTAAGAGATTGATTATTATCACAGCTATTTAAATTACATCGTGATAGTAACAAAAAAATGCTACAAAAATGCAAAAAAATAAAAATTTTGTAAAATATAATACTACATTTTATAAAATGTGATAGACTTCACGCTTCATTTCAATTTATGTTAAAGGTTTTGGCAATGACACATTTTTACTCTACTTTTACTACACCTTCAATCTTCAATATGGCTATGCTTTCAGGCATTACAAGTGTGGCTTTTGCAAGCACAAGTTTTGCTGATGAGATTCCCGAAAATATACGTTCTATTAAACTTTCACCAATTACTTCTCTAGCTCACCCTATTAGCAATGCTAATGTTAGCGTTATAGACGATACTTTTATCACAAATACCCAAGCAAAAGACTTGCGTGAAGTTTTCAATAAAAATGCGGAGATTCAAGTCGGTGGAAGCGCACAAATCGCACAAAAACTCTATATTCGTGGCTTTGAAGATAGAATGTTTCGCATTAGGCTTGATGGCATTACGCAAAGTGGGAATTTATTTCATCATCAAGGCAATTTTCTCTTTGACCCATTCCTTATTAAAAATATTGAGATAGAAAAAGGTTTAGCAAATGTAGAATATGGCGCAGGAGCATTAGCAGGAGGTATCAATATCACTACAAAAAATGCTTTTGATTTACTCTCACCTAATCGCAGCTATGGAGCATATTTTACACTCGGGGGACAAAGTAATAGAGGCATTGGCACTTCACTTGCTACCTATGGTAAGATAAAAGAGAATCTCGGGTTAGTCGCAAGTTATAGTTTTGATGATGTGCCTTATTATCGTGCAGGCAATGGTGATAAAGTCCCCTCTTCTCAATCAAAAGCACATAATGCACTTTTTAAGCTAAACTTTCTCCCTAATGCAAATCATTCATTTAATCTTAACTATCATTTTAACCATCTCACCGCAGTTGCGCCTTATGGTGCTAATGTTTTGCTTAGTGCAAATCCAAAACTTTTTGACAATGCTATTCTTTCTCACGGCATAAGCGCACAATACTCTTATATGCCTACTGAAAATTTCACTCTATTATGGAATAATTTTTACTCATATAAGAATCTTACACTTACGCCTCGTGAAGCAGTAACTAACAACGACCACGAGGGTGCACAAGATTTAAGTTTGCAGAATCTAGGAAGTGATATTATCTTTAAACACTATTTTGGCACTTCTAAACATTCTATTAAATATGGCTTAAACTATCAGCTTATTACTACCAAAGCACATAATCTTGATGACCACGCTTTTTCAGATAATAATAAAGCACAAGAATTAGGTGCTATTTATGGCGGATTTGTCGGGGCAAGTTTTAATTTTTTAGAATCTTTAAGTCTTGATTTGGGTTCGCGTTATGATGTCTTTACCTATCGTGATAAAGTTGATACAAGGCATAATACTCAAGGATTTAGCCCTTATATCTCGCTTCTTTATGCTCCCACAAATGAATTAAGCTTTAAAATCACACAAAACTACAATACACGCGGGGCTATGCCACTTGATGCTTCCTTACTCTCAAATCCTCACGTAAAGATTGCTCCATTAAAAGCAGAGGGAATGCATAATACAGAGCTTAATATGGATTATGATAATAACTTATTTAGTGCGCATATAAGCCTCTATCACCAATATCTAAAAAACTTTATCAATAGCTATATTAATGACAATGTTTATGCAAATGGTGCTACTCATACCCACGAGGCTTCTTTTCGTCAAAATATGAATAGTCCCATACGAATTCTTGGCTATGAGGCAAATATTGGGCTTGATTTAGATTTTCTTGATGTGCATATAGGTATTGCTCAAAGCTTTCCTACATACAAAAATAAAACGATTACTGACACCTTTGAGCTTGCTGCTGTAAGTGGGCGAAGCTATTATCTAAGTGCAGGATTGCGTCCTTTTAAAAGTGTGCCACAATTTCATATTTTATGGCTTAGTCGTTTTGTAGAGGGAATAGATTATCAAGGTTACAATATGTATTATAATGGGATCGAATCTGTGCATAAAAAAGGCTATAATACACATAATCTTTACCTTACTTATGATGTGAAATCCTATTTAAGTGTGCGTTTAGCATTTTTAAACATTACAAATCAAACTTATACAAACCCTATGAGCCCACTCAAAGAGCTTTTTTCAAAAGGAGAAGGCACACCACTCTATGAGCCCGGTTTTAATACAAAGGCGCAAATTGCATTGTCATTTTAATAGAATCTTTTGGTATAATCGCTCTTTTAACATAATTTAAGCTTAAAGGAGCGGTAATGAATCTCTCAAAAGTATCAGTGGGTGAAAATCCAAATAAAGTCAATGTTATTATTGAAATTCCTTATGGTTCAAATATCAAATATGAAGTTGATAAGGAAA
The DNA here is from genome assembly GCF_000762845.2 of Helicobacter japonicus. GTDB lineage: Bacteria > Campylobacterota > Campylobacteria > Campylobacterales > Helicobacteraceae > Helicobacter_C > Helicobacter_C japonicus. The sequence continues at coordinate 71,460 of NZ_JRMQ02000006.1, forward strand.
GTGGTTTAGTTGTTGTCGATAGAGTGATGTATGGTGCAATGTTTTATCCTGCAAATTATGGCTTTGTGCCAAATACTCTTGCAGACGATGGCGACCCTGTTGATGTTCTCGTGCTTAATGCTTATCCGCTTCAAGCAGGCAGTATGATAGCCTCTAGGCTTATTGGCGTGCTCATTATGGAAGATGAAAGTGGAATGGACGAAAAGCTTATTGCTGTGCCTGTTTCTAAAATTGACCCATCATTTGATAAGGTTCAATCTTTAGCAGATTTACCACAAATCACACTTGATAGAATCAAGAATTTTTTTGAAACCTACAAAACTTTAGAACCAAACAAATGGGTAAAAGTAAAAGATTTTAAAGACAAAAATATTGCGCAAGAGATTTTAGACAAATCAATCAAAGCTTATAAAGGTTAAAATACTCTTCATTTGTGCTTCATAGATAAAGGAGGTTATGATGTTTCAAAAGATTCTTATTGCAAATCGTGGTGAAATTGCTGTTCGTATCATACGCGCTTGTAGGGATTTACATATTAAAAGTGTAGCCATTTATGCAAGAGCTGATAGAGATTGTTTGCACGTGAAAATGGCTGATGAATCCTATGAAATTAGTGATGACCCATTACAAGGCTATCTTGATGCGGATTTGATTATTGAAGTAGCATTGCGTGCCGAAGTTGATGCAATTCACCCCGGCTATGGCTTTTTAAGTGAGAATGCTTTATTTGCTAAAAAGGTGCAAGAAGCAGGTATAACTTGGATAGGTCCAGATTCTACAACAATTGCCAAAATGGGTGATAAAAATGCTGCGCGTGAAATTATGCAAAAAAATGGAATCCCCATTGTGCCTGGCACTCAACCACTTAATAAGCACTCTGTAAGCGAAATTGCTAGAAAGGCTCAAAAAATTGGTTATCCTGTTATCCTTAAAGCAAGTAGCGGAGGTGGTGGGCGTGGCATACGCGTAGTGGAAAAAGAAGAAGATTTAATAGAATCTTTTGAGGCTTGCAAACGTGAAGCTATGGCATTTTTTAAAAATGATGATGTATTTATGGAAAAATATGTTGTTAATCCCCGCCATATTGAATTTCAAATACTTGCTGATAATTATGGTAATGTGATACATCTTTTAGAGCGTGATTGTTCAATACAAAGACGACATCAAAAACTCATTGAAATTGCTCCTAGTCCCCTCATTAGTGATGATTTGCGTCGTAGAATGGGAGCGGCAGCTGTGGCAGCTGCAAAAGCAGCGGACTATACAAATGCTGGAACTGTTGAATTTCTCCTCGATGAAAACAATACCTTTTACTTTATGGAGATGAATACGCGCATACAAGTTGAACACGGTGTTACAGAAGAAATTACAGGCTATGATTTAATAGGCAGACAGATTCGCATCGCACAAGGAGAAATTTTAGACCTCACGCAACACGATATACGAGCACAAGGTTTTGCTATTGAAGCGAGAATTAATGCCGAAGATGTAGCAAATGATTTTGTGCCAAATCCGGGAAAAATCACTACTTATTATCCTGCACTTGGACCTTTTGTGCGCGTAGATAGCTGTATTTACAAAGACTATGTGATTCCACCTTTTTATGATTCTATGGTCGCAAAGCTTATCGTAAAAGCATCAAGTTATAATCTTGCAGTGAATAAACTTTCACGTGCTTTAAGTGAATTTACTATTAAAGGTGTCAAAACAACAATTCCTTTTTTGATGAATATTTGCAATGATAAGGACTTTAGGCGTGGGAATTTTGATACCTCATATATCGAGAACAAAATTGGAGAACTTATGCCTACACCCGAATCTAAACCTGAAGATGATATGGTAAGCGTCATTGTAGCAGCCTTAAGTGCGAGATATGGAGCATAATTGGAGCAGGTATGAAAAATATCTATGAGAATACAACATTTTTGGATAAAAGAGCGTGTGAAAAATATCACCTCACACCGCAGATTCTTATGGAAAATGCTGCTTGTGCTTTAGAATCTCTCATACAATCTTTAACACACAAAGGAAGTGTTATTACTATTTTGTGTGGTAGTGGTGATAATGGTGGCGATGGTTATACTCTTGCCAGGAGATTGAGTGGTGATTATCATATTAGAATCTATCAAGTAAAAGAACCGAAATCACCTCTTTGTATTCAAGCTTATGAACAAGCTTGTGAATGTGAAATAAAATTTATCAAAAAAATTTTACCTTGCGATGTAATTGTAGATTGTGTTGTGGGCAGTGGGCTAAAAGGTAGCTTAGAACGTGAAGTGGGTGAAATTCTAGCTTTGGCTAATAAAAATGCTCGTTTATGTATTGCTTGTGATATACCAAGTGGTTTAAGCGATACAAACGAAGGTTTTGTGTTTAAAGCAAACCATACATTATGTATGGGGGCAATAAATCTTGTATGCCTTAGCGATAAAGCAAAAGATTATGTCGGAGAGTTACATATTGGCAAACTCGGTTTAAGTGAAAATCATTATGAAGTAAGCTCTAATCTCAAAATGCTTGAAACTTCCGATTTAGCATTACCAAAGCGCATAAAACAAAATTGCCATAAAGGTGATTTTGGGCATTTAGCAGTGTTTGTAGGAGAAAAAATAGGTGCTGGAATTTTAAGCGCACAGAGTGCATTGCGTTTTGGAGCGGGGCTAGTGAGTATCGTGTCTCAAAAAGATGTGCAGATTCCATTTGATATTATGCAAACACATACACTTCCTCATAATACAACTGCTATCGCTTTAGGTATGGGGCTTGGCGTAGAAAATGCTACACAGATTTTAGAATCCTTACTTGATTCTACCCTACCTTGTGTGCTTGATGCTGATGTGTTTCATACATCTATGGTTAAAACTTTTTTAGATGAAAGCCTCAAGCAACAGCGACTAGATTTTACACGAGAAATCATTTTAACGCCACACCCAAAAGAATTTGCTTCATTACTTCAAATATGCGAACTTGGCGAATATTCTCCACAAAAACGCATAGATAGTATGCTTAGCTTTACACAAAAATATCCCCATACTACACTTGTGCTTAAGGGAGCTAATGTATTTATAGCTAAAGCACAAGAGGTTTATATTAATCCACTTGGTATTAATGCACTTGCAAAAGGTGGCAGTGGTGATGTCTTGAGCGGACTTATTGGTGCGCTTTTAGCTCAAGGATATAATGGCTTAGATTCAGCAATACAAGGCTCACTTGCCCATACACTTGCAGCAAGAGAAGCCATAAAACACATTGCAAATTATGCTTTAACACCAAGTATGCTTCTTGAAAGCATTACAACTTTAGAATCTTTTAAAAGGATAAAAAATGAATACTTTATCTAATGATACTCTCACAATTGGCTCACACACTTTTGCATCGCGCTTGATTGTTGGGAGCGGAAAATACAAAGACTTTACCACTACTAAAGAAGCAACTTTAGCAAGTGGTGCAGAAATTATTACGGTTGCTGTGCGCCGGGTCAATATTATGGATAATAAAAGTGAGAATCTGCTTGAGACTTTTAAAGATACACAGATTCAATTTTTGCCAAATTCTGCTGGGTGTGTCAATGCTAAAGAAGCAATCACGCTCTTTCGTCTTGTAAAAGAAGCAACAGGTATTGATTTTATTAAGCTTGAAATCATAGGTGATACAGATAAAACGCTTTATCCTGATGTAGTAGAAACACTACAAGCTACGGAGATTCTAGCAAACGATGGTTTTTGTGTATTGGCTTACACAAATGATGATCCTATTATGGCAAAACGACTTGAAAATGCGGGAGCAAGTGCTGTTATGCCCCTTGCTGCACCTATTGGAAGCGGGCTTGGAATCCAAAATCGCTATAATATCGGCTTTATCAAAGAAGCAGTCAAAGTGCCTGTGATTGTCGATGCAGGAGTGGGCTGTGCGAGTGATGCAAGTATTGCTATGGAATTAGGAGCTGATGCAGTGCTCACAAATACAGCTATTGCAATGGCTCAAAATCCTGTAACAATGGCAGAATCAATGAAATATGCTGTAAAAGCCGGGCGATTAAGTTATCTTGCTGGACGCATACCGCGTAAAGCCTATGCAAGTGCAAGTTCTCCACTTGAAGGTATGGCTCAACTTAGCTAGATTCAATGAAAGATAAAATTTTTACGCAAGATATTGGCAAACAATTTGAATTTGATGAACAAGTAGCAAGTGTATTTGATGATATGCTTGAGCGTTCAATTCCTCATTACAAAGAGGTGCTCGGTTTAATTGTAGATTTTTGCTCCTACACTTTAGAATCCTTGCCCTCTCAAAGCAATCCTCTTGTTTATGATTTAGGAAGTTCCACAGGCACAACACTTTTAGCTCTTTTTCAAACTTTGCCCTCACATACTCACTTCATTGGCATTGATAATTCCCAAGCAATGATTGATAAAGCCCTACTTAAAGCTCAAGCTTACGGAGCAAATATTGATTTTATATGTGCAGACTTGCTCCAATATGATTTTTTACACTCTGATATTATGATTGCTAATTATATCCTGCAATTTATCCGCCCAATGCAACGCACTACTCTTTTGCAAAAAATTTATCATTCTCTTAGAGAAGGGGGGATTTTTATTTTAAGTGAAAAAATGACTTCCCACCATAGAATCCTTGATAGGCAGATGATAGAACGATATATGCGTTATAAACAAGAGCAAGGCTACACAAAAACTGAAATTAGCAAAAAGCGTGAAGCATTAGAAAATGTGCTTGTGCCTTTTAGCCTTGAAGAAAATATTGCAATGCTTAAAGATATAGGTTTTAGCGGCATTGAAGTGCTTTTTAAATGGGTGAATTTTGGCACTTTGATTGCTAAAAAGTAATTGCAAAATTTATTATAAAACACAATAGAGGCTTTAGGAGGGGAAGTGGCAAAAATTGATAAGAGTATAAGCAAAGAATTAGAATCTTATTTTAAAGTATTAGCCAAATTAAAAATTTGACATATGTTGAAAGAATGTAAAAAATGAATCTTGCTTTGCCTTTAATTATCATTATATGTAGTTTTGCGCAAGGCAAAGATTCTCTAATGGAAGATAAAATGCGTAATATTGGGCTTTTTGCACTTGAAGAAATAGATAAAGATACTTTTATCACGCGCCTTGCTTATGATAGTAAAGAAAACTTTATGAAAACAAACATCTATGCACCTTTTTCTTTGCACAAATGCTATCTCCATAAAGATATGAAAGAGCATATACAAAAACTTGCCAAGATTCTAAAAGCAAAGAATTTAAAGCTTATTGTGTATGATTGTTTCCGTCCGCAAGCTGCACAAGAGCTTGCTTGGAGCATTGTGCCTGATACACGCTATGTCGCTCACCCAAAGAAAGGTTCAAATCATTCAAGGGGGATTGCCATTGATGTGGGCTTAGCTCAAGAAAATGGAGAGTCCTTAAGTATGCCAAGCCTATTTGATGAGTTTAGTGTAAAAGCGTGGCGTGATTATATTTGTCCTCAATCTCAAACAAAAAATTGCGCTCATCGTAACGAACTCCAAGAGATAATGAACCAAGCTGGATTAAAAAGCATAAAAACAGAATGGTGGCACTTTGAGCTTCCTGTAAGCAATCAACACGACTACCCTATTCTTTCTCTCCCATAAAATCTACTCAATTATTCGTGGCGCAAGGCATCAATAGGATTGAGTTTTGAAGCCCTCCTTGCAGGAAGATAGCCAAAGAGCACACCAATAAATGCCGAAAACAAAAAAGCAATAATAGCTGTTGGAATATCAAAAATAAAAGGAATTTCCATATATTTACTCAATGCAAAAGAGGCAAAAAATGCCCATATAATGCCAACTATTCCCCCAAGTGAGCTTAAAGTAATAGATTCTATTAAAAACTGCATAAGCACTTCACTCTGTAGTGCTCCTATTGCCATACGCGTTCCTATTTCCCTTGTGCGCTCTGTTACAGAAACAAGCATAATATTCATTATACCGATTCCTCCCACAATCAAACTTACACCAGCAATAAGCCCTAATAATGCAGTAAGGGTTTTGGTCGTAGAAGTAAGTGTTTGTGCGATTTGTTTCGTATCCATAATCTCAAAAGAATCTCTATCTCCTGCGCGAACATTACGCACCTGACGAAGTATCCTTGTCAAAGATTGCACCACCTCGTCCGAATCCACACCATCTTTTGCACGAAGCATAAGGCGATTAATGGAAAAAAGTGTATTGCTCCCTGATACAGAGCGTAAAAATGTTTTCATTGGAAGCAAAATCACATCATCTTGGTCATTTCCCATACCGCCTTGCCCTTTAGATTCTAAAATACCAATACATTCACACACAATATTGTTTAAGCGAATCTTTTGTCCCAAAGGATTGCTTTGAGAAAAAAGATTTTTTCGCACAGATTCGCCAATCATACATACATTACTTCCTACACGATATTCATTTTCTTCAAAACCCCTACCCTCGCTTGTATCCCATTGTGTTACATAAAAAAATGCTGAATCAACACCCTGTGCCTGTGTAGTTGTATTTTGCGATTGATATTGCAACATAACAGAAGTCTGTGAAATTGGAGCAAGTGCTTCAATGTATTCTTGTGAAAGCATTTGCACATTTTGAGCTTCTTGCATACTAAAATTACGGCGGAGATTTACACCACTTGGATTCATTGCACGTGCAGGAAATACAAGTAAAAGATTGCTACCAAGTGAAGAGATTCGATCACTTATCATTTGAGTTGTTCCATTTCCTAAGCTAATCATTACTATGACTGCACCTACACCAATAATTACACCAAGCATTGTTAAAAATGCACGCAAGAAATTGCGTTTAATTTGTCTTAGTGCAAGGATAAAAGCATTTATAATCATTAACAATCCTTTGAATCACTCATTAAACGTCCATCTAAAAAATGTAATTCCCTACTTGCATATTTTGCCATATCTGGCTCGTGTGTTACCATTAGAATCGTAATCCCTAAACTTTGATTTAACTCTTTAAGTATTTCCATAATTTCTACACTTCGCTTTGTGTCAAGATTCCCTGTTGGCTCATCAGCAAGAAGAAAAAGCGGCTCTGAAGCAATTGCACGAGCGATTGCTACGCGTTGCTGCTGTCCTCCACTTAATTTTGCACTTGTATGTGCAGCCCAATCTTTTAACCCCACTTTATCAAGGGCATTAAGTGCGATTTCTTCTCGTTCTGCCTTTTTTACTCCACGATACATAAGGGGTAATTCAACATTTTCCAATGCTGTCGTGCGTGCTAAAAGATTAAATCCTTGAAAAATAAAGCCTATATAGTTTCTGCGTAAAAGTGCGCGTTGATTTTGTGTAAGATTAAATACATCGACATCACAAAATAAATATGTTCCACTACTTCCGACATCAAGTGTGCCGAGTATATTTGCAAGGCTCGACTTACCTGAACCACTAGGTCCCATTAATGCGACAAATTCACCCTTATCAATCTCCAAATCTACACCTTTAAGTGCTTCAAATGCACTTTCCCCTTTGCCATAAGTTTTATGCACATCTTTTAATATAATAAAATCTCCCATTTTATACCTGCTATTGCACTTTTACTTTTGTAATCACTTGTGTATTCTCATCAATACCACTTAGAATCTGCGTAAAACCACCATCAGTAATGCCTATCTCTACATTTATGGATTCAGGCACACCATTTTTTAGAATCCATAATGTGCCTTTTTTACTTTGTTGTTTTTGTTTAGTATCAAATTGCGCTTTAGGGCGACGTGGAGGAGCAAACATTGAATTGATAGTGGAATTGGTTTTTTTAACTCCTGCTTTTTGAAGTGATTTGTTTAAATCAAAATAAAGTGCTGCACTTGGCACAATCAGCACATTTTGTGCTTTAGCTATGATAATATCGGCTGTAGCACTCATATCAGGACGTAAAAGCAAAGATTTGTTATCTACTTCAATTTTTGCACGATAAATAACAATGCCTGAGGTGCTTGAAGTCGAGTTTGAAGACGAACTACTACCATCGCCTGAGCCAAAATTTACACGATTGACTTTAGCGTGAAAATTTCTATCAGGGTAGGCATCAACGGTAAAAACAACTTCCTGCCCTTCTTTCACTTTACCAATATCTGCCTCTGAGATACTTGCATAAAGCTGCATTTCTTCAAGATTCTCAGCAACTTTAAAAAGTGTAGGTGCTTGAAAACTTGCTGCCACACTTTGCCCTACTTCAACGCTACGCGTAAGCACAATACCATCAACAGGTGAGATGATTTCAGAATTTTTTAAATCAATCTTAGCACTTTCAATATTTGTCTGAATCTCGTTAATAGAAGCTTTTTTAATATCTACATCAGAGAGTGCTGATGTGTAATTAGTTTTAGCAGTTTGTAACTCAAGTAAAGAGGGTGAAGCCCCATTTGTTGCCTTATAAAGCTCTTTTAACCTATTATAATTCCACCTTCTGTCTGCTAGAGTTTGCTCACTTGCTCTAAGCTGTGCTTGTGCGGATTTAAGCTGTGCTTCATATCTTGCAATGGTTTGATTAATGGTTTCTGGATTAATACGCGCTAAAATCTGCCCTTGTTTTACTTCATCATTTTCATCCACAAGCACTTCAAGCACGAGTCCGGAAATAACACTGCCTATTTCTACCTCATTCACAGGAGAAAGTGAGCCAGAGGCTGAAATACTTGATTGAATATCACCACGCGTAGGCTTTATTGTTTCATATTCTACTTTTGAACCAACAAGATTCCACAAAAAAATCCCACCTATAATGATCACAATAATCACAAGTGCAATAAGCCACACTTTAAAGGGAATTTTTCTATGCGTTTGTTTTTTTGCATTAAGAATCTGATATAAATTCATTGTTTGTTTCCTTGTATAGAGCTTTGTTTAGGTAAAGATTGTGTTGTTTCACTCACTTGTAAAGCAAGATTCCCGCCTAAAGCTTTAAAAAGTGTGATAAGTGAGAGAATCTCATTTATTTTTGCATTATGAAGCTGTGATTGTAAATTCAAATATGTATTTTCAGTGCTTAAAAAATCATTTGTATCAAGTAATCCACGTTTATTTTTTGTGCTATTGCTTTCATAGGCTTTTGTGCCTATGTCATACATATTTTGTGTATTTTGCAGTTGGTTTTTTTTAGATTGAATATCAAAAAGTGCATTTTCAACCTCGCCTAAAGCAATATTTACATTATTTTGCAATGTATAATATGCTTCATTGCTTAACTCCTTTTGAATAAGATAATTTTGCTTCAAAGAAGTGCGATTAAGCAGAGGTGCTGTAATAGAATTAGCTATTTGAAAGACGATAGAACCGATAGAATTAGCATTAGTGCTGTAAAGAATATCACCTATTGAACCACTTAAAGAGATAGTGGGCAAACGCGCTGCTTTAGCATTTGTTTGTTTATAAAGCTGTGCGTGGAGAGCATAAATACTTGCCTGAATATCAGGACGAGAAAGCAAAATATCACTTGGCATTTTTTCTATATAAAAATCTGCAATATGCGGAAATGTCCAATGTTTCGAATCCAAGAAATCAACTTGTTGTGTAATCTCATCAATACTTGTATTCAAAAGAGTAAGCAACGCATTTTTATTTTGCTCAAAGGTATAGGAGAGCATTTCATAATTATTTTTTTGTGTTGTAGTATTTGCCACAAAGCCTTGATAAGTGCTTACATCAATGAGTCCTAATTTATATTTATCTGTATTGATTGCTTGAATCTGTTCTAGATTCTTAAGTGTAGATTCGGCAATAGCGAGTGAATAAGCGTTATCTCGCAATGTAAAATATAAAGTCGCCACTTCAGCAATTAAAGAAATTTGCGCAAAGTTAAGATTGCTTTGGGCTTGAAGATACGCTTTTTTACTTGATTGACGCAAGGCATTGAGTTTGCCAAATAAATCAACCTCCCAACTCATACTTATATTTGCGTTGATAGAATTTGCTCCTGGACGCACAATCGTGCTTTGAGAAAGTGTGCGATTATCGATATAGCTTGAGTTTAATCCTACATTTATGGTAGGAAACATATTAGCGGTGTTGATTTTCATTTGAGACTTAGCTTGCTTGATACGAGAAATCATTGTCAATACATTTGTATTCTTTTCAAGTGCAAGATAAAGTATATTATGAAGCTGCTTATCATCAATTAATATCATAAATTGCTGTAAGCTAAAGGGTTGCTCTTGAGAATCTTGTGTATTTTGTAAATTTATAGAAATTTTAGAATCTCCTGTTTTTGTAGCAGTTTGAGGTGTTGATAGAGCTTTGAGATTACGAAAAGATGAGGGAATGTGCGTTTGCCTAGCATTCTCTTCAAATGTGGGGATAGATGTGCTACAGCTTGACCATATCACCATACCGACCAATAAGTATAAGTGCCTCACTTATTTTATCCTTAAATTAAGATTAATTATTGAAATGGTATTACAAAAATGTGAAGTTAAAGTGAATTTAAAACTAATGTCATTACAATAATCTCTAAATTTGATACAAACAAAAAAAAGGAATTAAGTGAGATATGTTTTTTTGGCATTAGTGCCTATATGGCTTATTTTTATGAGTGCGTGTTCACACCACAATTCTTTGCAATCTTTTAATAAACAATATTATGCTGGAAATGATAAAAAAGCGTATGAATACGCAAAAGGAGAAGCTGGTAGTAATGGAGATGTCTTATGGAATCTGCAAGCAGGTATCAGTGGTTTTAACTCATCTCAAAAAGATACAGCTACTTTGCTAGAAAAAGGAGAGGAATTATTCAACAAATATGAATCCGAAGGCTTAATGGGTGGTATGTTTAGCAATGCAGGTGCTGTGCTTCTTAATGAGAATGTCAAAACCTATCGTGGCAACATTTATGAGGGTGTAATGTTTAATTACTACAAAGCCCTTAATGCAATGTATTTGGGAGATTATGCTCTTGCTAGAGTAGAATTTAATAGAGCCAATGACAGACAAAGACGAGCCAAAGAATATTTTCAAAAAGACATTAAAAAAGCTATGGTAGAAAACCAAAAAGAAGAATCTTCAAATGAGACATTCAAAACCATTGATAAAAAACATACGGCTTCAAGCACAGAATCCATCTTAGAACAACAATATAGCAACCTCAAAAATTTTAAAATATATAATGGATTCATTAATCCTGCTGTGAGCTATGTATCTGCGCTCTTTTTTATGAGTGAGAGCGACTATCCAAAAGCAACTGATTTATATAAGGAAGCATATGGAATTACACAATCTCAAATTATCAATAAAGATTTAGAAGTAATGAATAAGCGTAGAATGGGCGATAAATCTACATATACTTGGTTCATTATAGAAGATGGACAAAGTGCTGCACTTAATGAGTTAGCCATTAACTTACCGGCTTATTATGTAAGTTCAAGTGTTTTACACTTAGGGGTTTCTATCCCACAACTTCAAGAAGGAAAGCCTAGTGCAATTTCATATCAAGCAATAACTCATAATAATCAACAAAAATTTACAGCCTTTGAAGTAAGTGACTTAGATGGGGTTATAGCCAATGAATTTAGCAAAAAGCTTCCTTTTATCCTAACAAGGGCAATTAGTTCGGCTATTTTAAAGGCAGCAACTCAAGCATCTCTCAATAGTATTGGCGGAGAGTATTTTGGTGATTTAGGAGCATTAGCAGGTTCTTTAATTGGTGCAGCATATTCAGCTGCTACCAATAATGCGGATATACGCATTACTACAGCTCTACCAAAGAGAGTTCTTGCCTTGCAAATTCCAAACAACGCTGCAAATTTTTCTTTACAAGCAGATGAACATATACTCTATGAAATCAATTTTTCTTGCAAAAAAAATCAAAATTATCATAAAAAATCAGAAAAAATTATTGTTTTGTGTGATAAAAATGATAATATTCTTTACTTGCGTTCAAAAGGCAAGAATCCAACTTATCAAATTCTAAAAGGAGAAATAGAATGAAGAAAAGTTTAATATTATGTGGGGTAGCTCTAAGTGCGCTCTTAATATCTGCTTGTAGTAGCGGACCTCAATATATTGATCCATCAAATTCTAAGGCATATGCGAGTATGGGCTTAGATTATCACGATATTGAAAAAGCAGCAAGCGATAGTGTGCGCTCACTCCTTAGTAGCGCACAAGTGAGGGAAATATCTCGTGGTAGTAAGCCTAAAGTGCTTATGATATCTGGTGTTATTAATGACACAATGCAGACCATTGATACAGATCAGCTTAGTCGTAAAATCACTCGTGATATGAGAAATAGTGGTAAATTTGTCCTTACACTTGCTCAAGGTGCAAAAACAGAAAAAGGTATTAATATGGCAAGAAAAGCGCGTGATAATGATGAATTTGATCAACGCACAACAATAGAAAAAGGTAGTTTGAAATCTGCTGAACTTTCACTTTCAGGGAAAATTGTTCAAAAAAATACAAAAGTTGGCTCAAAGCAGCGCACAGATTACTTTTTCCTACTTACACTTACCAATCTCAAAGATGGAACGGTCATATGGGACGATGAAGTCAATATCATCAAACTTGGCTCAAACTCATCTGTGAGTTGGTAATAAACCTTAACTTTAACAAAAAAAGGAGACACAAATGAATACAAAGGTAAAATTGTTAGCAGGAAGCGTTATAGCGGCGTTTTTATTAATAGGCTGTGGTGGTGATGATTCACTTGGTGTTGGTGGTAAGAGTATAGACAAAAAAGCACTTAAAGCTCTTAATCTTAAAGGTGCACCAAATTGGGTTATTAATGCAGGACAAGGTGATATGAGTGCCATAGGAGATTCAGAAATTGTGGGCGGAGATTTAGGTTTTGCACGAAATGAAGCTCTCGCTTTAGCGAGAGATGAGTTAGCACGTCAAGTATCGGTAAAAGTTGAAGGTGTTCTCATCAATGCAAAAGAAAAAAGCAAGAGTGATTTTGGCACTGCAAGTATGCAAAGTGCGACATCACAAATCACAAAACAAAGCACTTCTACAATCCTAAGCGGAACAAAACAAACAGATACTTGGATAACAAGCGATGGCACACGCATTTTTGTTCTTGCAAAGCTTAGTCCAGAAAACAAATCAAAACTTGAGGCAAACATAAAACAACAAATCAACAAAAATGGGCTTATTCCAGCTGATATAAAGAAAGAAGCATTAAATAATTTCAGTGCAAATTTCAATGCTGTTGAAGCTCGATAATTTGGTGATATATGCGATTAGCAAGTGCTTTAATACTTGGAGTAGCTCTCTTTTTGGTAGGCTGCGGTAATTCACCTAAGCCACCAGCCTGGTATGGAAAAGATGCGCATAGCGATACTTTTCTTATTGGTTTTGGCAGTGCCTCTACTCTTGAAAACGCTAAAGCAAGGGCTTTGAGTGATATAAGCTCTCAACTTAGCGTGCAAGTAAGCTCTCAATTCAAATCACACGCGCAAAGGCAAGATTCTAGCATTTCATACAAATCAAGCAATGATATAAAGCTTGATGTTGCTGCGATTGAACTTAGTGATGTAAGCTACACAAAAGACGAATTTAGAGACAATCTCTTCTATGTCAAAGCTCAAATTCCAAAAAGCTCGTTGGTTAAGCAGTTTCAAAAAACTTTTAACACAGAGTATAATCTTTTGAACTTTAGTAGAATGTCCCAATGTAATACTATTTCAATCAAAGACAAAGTGCGTTTAGAACATACTCTCAACAAACTTAATCTTTATGGAATGCTTTTACAATCAATAGGTTCGCAAGAACCAAAAAGTATTACACAACTTGAAAAAATGTTGGCAGTCAATTCACCCTTACCAACAGCACGTCTCAACATTCAAAGCAATGTATCAGCAGAAGTAATTGAAAGTGAGCTTGCAAAAGAATTGGGAGAGTTTTATAGTTTTGACGCACAAGCACAAAATCTTATTCAAGTCAAAGTTAATCTTTCTCTTGTAGGCAGAGGCACAATTAAGGCAGATGCAATTATGACAATTTATGATTGTCGCAAAAATGCTGTTTTCACTACAAGTGTAAGCAATACACACGAGGGAAAAAATATTGGAGATTCTCTTAATTTCACAGCTAAACGTATAGGTGTTCAGCTCTACAAAAAACTCCAAGAGTGGGTAGAGGATTAGAATCCTCTACCCAAAAAAATAACACTCTTTTAATACAAGAATAAAAAGTCTTACTCAACACTCTTTACTACTTGAAAAGCTACTTTATCGATAAAAAGCGTAAAAATAAAGATAAAGAGAAGTAAATATTATTTTTTAGAGAATCCGTCCTGTAAAAAGTGTCTTTAGATTCCTTTTGTATAGCTTAATTCTCTATTTCAAAATTATAATCAATAGTGTAGAGACAAAATATAGAGGACCTAAAGTTTCTTATCTTGCCTATTAGCAAAATAAGCCCTTACAACTTCTCTATCGTCAAAATGTATCTTTTGTGTGCCAATGATTTGATAATCCTCATCACCTTTACCCAAAATCAACAATACTTCATCATTTTTCAACTCATCAAGTGCCTTGTATATTGCTTTTTCACGATTAGATTCAATGCAAATATTCCCATTTGTATCCATACCGCTTAATATATCATTAATGATGCTTTGGGGAGATTCAGTGCGAGGATTATCACTTGTTATATATATCTTATCTGCAAATTTTTGCGCACATTCTCCCATTTTTGGGCGTTTGCTCTTATCTCTATCACCACCTGCACCAAAGACCACAGCAACTTTTTGATGTCTAAAGCTTTCAAAAATTTGCTGCATACCATCGTGTGTATGTGCAAAATCTACAATGACAAGTGGGGAAGTATGCACAACCTCCATACGCCCACTTACTCCACCAAAATTTTCTAGTGCAGTAGCAACAGATTCCAAAGGTTTATTTGTGAGAATCTTCACTGCGGCAATTCCTGCAAGAACATTGTAAAGATTATGTTTTCCGTAAAGGTGTGCTATTATCGTGCCCTGTTCTACTTCTTCTTTAAATTTCCATAAAATATGCGCATCTATACCAGATTCTAAAGCATAAGCAGAAACGCTTAAATGTCCTTTTTTCTCTACTCCATAGAAAAATGCCTCTCTATCACTGCATCGAATATAAGGCTCATCTACATTTAAAAGCTTTAGTCCCTCACCTTCAAAAAAGCTATTCTTAACACGTCTATATTCATCAATGCTCTTATGATAATCTAAATGGTCGCTTGTGATATTTGTGAGAATCTTCAAGGCAAATGTAAGTCCAGCTATACGCTCCTGTGCAATAGCGTGTGAGCTAACCTCCATAACAAAAAAGTCGCATTCTTCTTGTGTAGCAATACATAAATCCTCATAAAGTTCAAGCAAACTCGGCGTTGTTAAACCTTTAGGCTTTATCTGTTTGTCATTCATAAACAATCCTCTTGTGCCAAGCAATGCAACCTTATAGCCCAAATCAAGTAAAATCGAGTAAATAATAGCAGCAGTAGTTGTTTTGCCATTTGTGCCAGTAATTCCTACAATACGTGTTTTTTGTGCATTAGCTTTGTCTAAAAGCACATTTGGGAGTTCATAAGATTCTATAATATTAAACTTTTGGGATTTTATAGAATCTTCAAGCTTTACCACAAATGAAGCATTCTGCTTACATTTTACAAGCAAAAGCGATTCTAGGTTTATATTTTCATACCCTTCTAGACTTTCACCTGCCAATAACGCACTCACTACACGCGTATCATCAGTAATCGCACTATAAAACTTATCTTTATATTTTATGTTTTTTGCGATTATCATTGCTAACCTTTTGAAGAATCTTTTCTATTTCTTTATCATAAATGACATTTTTTTTAAGAGATTCAATATATTCAAGAGACATATCTTGATAGTCATTTTCTACAAGTTGATTAAGGAAATCATAGAAGTCATTTTTGTTTGTAAAAATGATCTTTGTGCTAAAAATTAAATCTTCAAATGTTTTTTTAAAATTTTCTTGTGCGAGTTTCTTAAAATCTTGATACAAAATCCCTTCAAGAGAATCAGCACGTAAATTTTCAAGATTTTTCAAGAGAGCAAAAATACCATTTGTGCTTTTATCAAAACTTTGAATAGCCTTTAGAATCTGTGCTCTAGCTTTTGCTTTGCTGATTTCTTGCGAAAGTAAAAGTTGATAATATTCATACAAACCTAATGCTTGGTCTTCAAAATCTTGTGCCATATCTGAAAGAAGCAATCCAATGAGGGATTCTGTATTATTTGAATCAAGTTGAAGATTATGAGCAAAAATCTCAAAGGCTTGTTTGTATTGCTTTGCCATAAACAGCACAAAACCTTGTTTGTTATTTTTATTAATAATATGCCTTGTGCGTGTATCTGTGAGTTTAATAACTTCCATAAGCTTACTCTATAAATGGAATTGTGATTCCTCTCCGTGAGGCACATTCACAATGCTAATATCAGGGTGTATCTCTTCTTTTAAACGATTCTCAATAGCATATTTTAATGTATTAGCCGAGCTTGGACAGCCCTTACACGCACCTTCAAGCCGCACATACACTCTTGAATCTTTGATGCCTAGTAGAGTGATATCTCCACCATCAAGAGTAAGTGTTGGGCGGACTTTTTGTATCACCATTTCAACAGGCGATTGAAGCTCTTCATCACTAAAGGGGAACACCTTTTTTCTCTCCTTAAAAATATTTGTTATAGTATAAATCAATTAGCATTTTAGCTTATTTTTTCAAATGTTTTATCCTTAAAAAGTTACACAAATACAGAATCAAGGTTTTGTTTATAAATTACACAAGAATTTTATTTTTTTATCAAAATATATCACTCTAATATGTCTTAAAGGATATATGCGTATAGAATAACACTCTAAGAACGAAATCTTCAAAGGGGAAAAGATGAAAAAAATTGCAATCCTAGCATTAATCAGTGCAGTAACCCTAGTTTTTTTGGGTTGTAGTGATGATAAGAGCAAAACACAAGAAACATATAAAGTGAAATTCGCCCACGTGGTAAGTGCAAATACTCCTAAAGGACAAGCTGCTGATTTTTTTGCTAAACGAGTTGATGAACTTAGTGGGGGCAAAATCAAAGTAGAAGTATTCCCAAGCGCACAACTTGTTGATGATGACAAAGTTTTTCAAGAACTTACACGCAATAATGTGCAAATGGCAGCACCAAGCTTTTCAAAATTTACTCCTATTGCAAAAGAATTTAATATTTGGGATATACCATTTTTATTCCGTGATACAGAGCATTTGCATAAAGTAATGGACGGCGAAGTAGGACAGATTTTGAAAGATGTAATTTCTAAAAGAGGTATTGTTGCACTTGATTATTGGGACGCTGGATTCAAACAATTTAGCACAAATAAAAAGCCTATTATTCTACCCGAAGACGCTAAAGGACAAAAAATGAGAATTATGAGTTCAAAAGTGCTTGAAGAGCAAACAAAGGCAATCGGTGCAATTCCTCAAGTATTACCTTTTAGTGAAGTATATTCCGCACTTTCCACAGGTGTAGTTGATGCAGCTGAAAACCCACTCTCTAATCTCTATAATTCAAAGTTTTATGAAGTGCAAAGCTCCATTACACTTTCAAATCACGGCTATTTGGGCTATCTTGTTGTGGTAAGTGATGGATTCTGGAAGCAACTCCCCGATGAGCTTAAAGATATCTTTAAACAAGCACTTCACGAAGCTACTGAATTTGAACGTCTTGAAAGTGAAAAAGAAGAAAAAATTCTTCTTGAAAAACTCAAAAAAGATGATGCCACAAAAACACAAATTTACACTCTCGAAGATAAGCAAATAGCTATATGGAAAGAAACTATGCAAGCTATTTATCCTAAATTTTACGATCTTGTAGGGCAAGACTTGATTGAAAAAGTATTGGAAGTAAAATAATCACGAGGTAAAAAAATGCTTTCCTTGATTGCTAAACCATTTGTGTGGGCTCACCATAGCCCACTCGTCCATAGAATTTTCGCTATTTTAGATAAAATCATTGCTTCTATCAACAAAAATATTGCGGTAGCTGGCTTAACTATTGGTGTTATTATCACTGCAGTTAATGTATGTTGTCGCTATCTTACAGGACTTTTTCCCGATATTTTTCAACTCTCACTCACTTGGGCAGAAGAAATGGCACGATATTGTTTTTTATGGTCGGCATTCTTTGGCGCAGCATATGGCTTTAGAAAAGGTGTGCATATTAGTGTTACTATGCTTTTAGAAAAATTTCCACCTAAAGTTGCTAAAACTTGTGTAATTATCATACATACGCTAAATTCTGTATTTCTTGCTTTTATGACTTATGCTGGAGCTATGGTATGCTATGATAACTATATGCTTGGCTATATGAGTGAAGCTTTACACAATGTTCCTTTGTGGATTTTTCTCCTTTGTTTGCCTTTTGCATTTTTTGGTGCAACTTATCGCTCAATTGAAAAAATCTATGAAATATCTTGGATGGAGGCAAACAAGGTTGTCAAAAATACAGAAAATGAAATGATACACGATTCCGTGCTTAAAGATTAAATAGGGTTATCCAATGAGTGTTGCATACCTATTACTTGTTTTGTTTGGCTTACTTCTTTTAGGAGTGCCTGTGAGTATCGCTTTGGGAGTAAGCGCAATAAGTGCGCTTTTTATTTTTACCTCATACAATATAGTGGGTTCAGCTGAAATTATGCTTAATGGCTTAAAACCTGCCCTTATGGCAATCCCTATGTTTATCCTTGCTGGTTCTCTTATGAGCAAGGGAAGTTCAGCTCAACGCATTATCAACTTTGCAACTTCGCTTGTAGGGCATTTGCCCGGCGGTCTTCCCATAAGTGCAATTTTAGCTTGTATCATTTTTGCCGCAGTGAGTGGTAGTTCTCCTGCAACCGTTATTGCTGTGGGTTCAGTGATGTTTTTAGCCATTAAAAACGCTGGTTATCCTAAAAGCTATGCTGTTGGAGCAATCACTTCTGCAGGAAGCTTAGGGATTCTTATTCCACCTTCTGTTGTAATGATTGTATATGGTGTAACAGCTGAAGTATCTATTGAAAAACTCTTTATGGCAGGAATCGTGCCAGGCTTAATAATTGGTGTGATGATGATGCTTTATGCTTATATAGGAGCAAGACGTTTAGGATTCCAAGCAACTAAGCCAGAGAGCCTAGCATCACGTTTTAAAAAATTTCGTGAAGCCTTTTGGGCACTACTTATTGTTTTTGTCATAATTGGAGGTATCTATGGAGGTATATTCACCGCCACAGAGGCAGCAGGCATAAGTGCTGTATATGCGTTTATCATCTCTGTTTTTGTATATAAAGATATTAAACTTAAAGACCTCTATTCAGTATTTTTAGACGCGGCAATCACCACATCAATGATATTTTTTATTATTGGTTTTGCTGTAGTGTTTGCTCATTTTTTAACAAATGAGAGAATCCCTCATCTTGTAGCCGATTTTCTTGTCGCACAAAATATGACTTGGTGGGTATTTCTTATCCTTGTCAATATTGTATTATTTATTATGGGACAATTTATGGAGCCTAGCTCTGTTATTATGATTATGACACCTTTACTTTTACCTATTGCTATCGCACTTGGCATTGATCCCATACATTTTGGTATCGTAATGGTTGTTAATATGGAGCTCGGAATGCTTACTCCACCTGTAGGACTTAATCTGTTTGTGGCAAGCTCCCTTACAAACTTAAGCCTTAAAGATGTAACTTCTTCTGTGTTGCCTTGGCTTGGAGTTATGTTGGTAGGTTTGCTTCTTGTAACATATATCCCTCAAATCTCACTTTGGTTACCTAACCAAATCCATTAAAATATAAGGAGTTACTTATGGAATTTAAGGATATTAAACATATCGAAAAAGCACAAAAATTTAATCACGAAGATGGTATTAAAATATTCATTGTTCTTATATTCTTTTTAGTCATCTCATTGATTGCTGTTTTTGTTCATACGGGATACAATACCCTTCTCCTAGTGTTTGCAACCATTGTTGGTGGTTATATGGCAATGAATATAGGCGCAAACGATGTAGCAAATAATGTGGGACCAGCTGTAGGCTCTCAAGCAATCACACTTATTGGAGCAATCATTATTGCAGCTATTTGTGAAGCAATGGGAGCTATTATCGCTGGTGGTGAGGTTGTCGGAACAATTAAATCTGGTATCATAGATTCAACACAAATAGCTGAACCACGTATATTTGTAAGCTTAATGCTTGCAGCATTACTTTCTGGTGCAATTTGGCTTCATTTAGCTACCGTTATTGGTGCTCCTGTCTCTACCACACATTCCCTTGTAGGTGGTATCT
The DNA here is from genome assembly GCF_000762845.2 of Helicobacter japonicus. Taxonomy (GTDB): domain Bacteria; phylum Campylobacterota; class Campylobacteria; order Campylobacterales; family Helicobacteraceae; genus Helicobacter_C; species Helicobacter_C japonicus. Next base: position 91,750 of record NZ_JRMQ02000006.1, read on the forward strand.
TAGGTGCAGGAATTGTCGCTGGTGGCGCAGGAGTAGTCCATTGGTTGGAGCTTTTACGCATTGCTTCAAGTTGGATTATCTCACCCGTGCTTGGTGGCGTGATTGCAGTCGTCTTTCTCATTATCATCAAAAAAAGCATTACATACAAAGAAGATAAACGTGAAGCTGCTAAACGTGTTGTGCCTATTCTTATTTTTGTAATGACTTGGGCTTTTGGGCTTTACCTTATTATAAAAGGATTAAAAAAAATCTTGCCTGAAATTAATTTTATATTTTCTGTGCTTCTTAGCCTTGTGATTGCAGTCATAGTATTTTTTATCGTGCGCCCTATTATTGCAAAAAAAGCAGATTCTCTCCTCAATACAAAAGAAGATATTAATTCTCTTTTTACAATTCCTCTCGTTTTCTCAGCGGCACTTTTAAGTTTTGCACACGGTGCGAACGATGTAGCAAATGCTATTGGACCACTTGCAGCCATTAATGAAACTTTGGAATCTTTAGGTGAAGTCCTCCCTACTACAAAAGCCTCTGTGCCATTATGGATTATGCTTGTGGGTGGATTAGGTATTTCACTTGGACTTGCACTTTATGGACCAAGACTTATCCGAACGGTAGGAAGTGAAATTACTGAATTAGATAAAATGAGAGCATTTTGTATTGCTATGAGTGCAGCCTTAACTGTGCTTCTTGCTTCCCAGCTTGGATTGCCTGTAAGCTCGACACATATTGCATTAGGTGCAATTTTTGGTGTAGGATTTTTACGGGAATATCTTAAAAAACGTTACTATGAAATGCAACAAACTATTATAGAAGCACACAAAGGCAAAGATGCTCAAGAAGTAGAAGCGTTCCTTGAAAATTTTAATAAAGCAAGTATCAAGAAAAAAGGCTTAATGCTTGAAGCTCTAAAAAACAATAAAAATTTTAAACTAATGCCTCGCCTTGATAGAAAAGAGCGTAAATCGCTCAAAAAAGCTTACAAACAAGAACTTGTTAAGCGAAGTGCAATCAATAAAATTATCGCTTCTTGGCTAATCACCGTGCCTATATCTGCACTTCTTGGTGCATTTACTTATTATGTGATTATCAGTGCTGGTTTTGATATTTAGTTTTTTTAAAGATTTGATTAACTACAATTAAGGTTTTATTTTTAAAGGAGAATTTTTGGACCCATACTCGTCAGTCTTGATGCTTATTGTGGCATTGTTTTTGGTCTTCCTCAATGCCTTTTTTGTGGTTTCAGAGTTTGCAATTGTTAAGATTCGAAAATCTAAGCTTGAAGAGCTTGTAAAAAATGAAGTAAAAAATGCCTCTCTTGCTTTAAAAATGACATATTCACTTGATACTTATTTAAGTGCAACACAACTTGGCATTACCTTTGCCTCACTTGCGCTTGGGTGGGTAAGTGAAAATGCCTTTGCAAACCTTATTGCAATTCCCTTTGCCTATCTTTTGGAATCTTCTCCTTTTCTCGTGCATTCTATTGCCTCAATCCTTGCTTTTATCCTTGTAACACTCTTACACGTTGTGCTTGGTGAGCTTGTGCCAAAGTCAATTGCTATTGCCAAAACAGAATCTGTAGTGCTTTTTGTAGCGCGACCACTTTATACATTTTGGCTTATTTTTTCTCCACTTATTAAGCTCTTTGATATTGTCGCTGCTTTTTTCTTAAAACTTATCCACATAACTCCTGCACACGAAAGCGAAAAAGCACATAGCGATGAAGAACTAAAAATTATCGTAGGAGAGAGCCTTAAGGGTGGATTTTTAGATTCTATTGAAGGAGAAATTATCAAAAATGCGGTAGATTTCTCTGATACTCTTGCCAAAGAAATTATGACACCCCGTAAAGATATGATATGTCTTAATGCACAAGATGATTATGAAAAAAATATTGAAATTGTATTGCAAACAAATCACACACGCTACCCATATTATCAAGATTCTAAAGATAATATTTTAGGTATGATACATATCCGTGATTTATTTGAAAATACAATGAGAAATGGTGAGCGCAACCTTAAGCATCTTGTGCGTAATATGATTATTGTGCCAGAGAGTGCGCATATCTCCGAGATTTTAAATACTATGAATCGCCAACAAATCCATACTGCACTTGTTGTTGATGAATATGGTGGAACTTCTGGACTTCTCACAATGGAAGATATTATCGAGGAAATTATCGGTGATATTTCTGATGAACACGATTTGAAAAATGAGGATATGAAACAGCTTGATTCACAAACTTATGAATTTGATGGAAAGCTTGATGTATATCAGATTGAAGAAAAATTTAATATTACTTTTGAAAATACAAATGATCATATTACCATAGGCGGCTATGTTTTTGGCTTACTAGGACGGCTTCCTGTGGTGCAAGATAAAATTAGTGATGAGTATTTTACTTTTGAAGTGCTTGAAATGGACGGCGCAAGAATTAAAAAGCTCAAAGCAACCTATAAAACACAACAGCTCCCATAAAGGCTCTCTATGCTCTTTAGTTCTTTTGCATTTATCTTTGCTTTTTTGCCTTGTGTTTGGATTATTTTTCATATACTCAAATACATAAGCATAAAACAAGATT
>NZ_JRMQ02000007.1 GCF_000762845.2 Helicobacter japonicus
TAATATACATATCTACACCCTCACTTTACCCCTCCTCTATTTATTCATCACAGATTCATAACTCATCTTACTTAGGTGGCAATATATGCGTAGCCTAAGCATCTTACATATCTCCTTTACCGCAAAGGCTATACTCAAAAAACCTATTTATTTTATTATAGATTCAATCATCAACTTACTTTATCCCACAAAAAAAGCACGACAAAACAAATCCTTAGTGATACTGCGAAACGATGCTATTGGCGATTATTTGTTATTCAGAGATTTTTTGCGCGTGATAAGAAAAGAATATAGCAACTACCACGTTACCTTAATTGGAAACATTGTGTTTCAAGATATTGCACTTTGTCTTGATAAAACCTACATCGATAAATTCATTTGGATTGACAACAAAAAATTTAGAAAAAACATTGTGTATAGCATTCTTTTTTTAGCAAAAATACAAAAAAATAAATTTGATATATTTATTAACCCCATACATTCAAGAGATATAAACAATATCATCATATCAAACAAAATCAATGCCATTTATAAATTTGCTCCAAGCGGTGATAATATAAATATAGACCCAAATATTAAAGCACAAAATGACAGAATCTACACACAACTCTTTAAAAGTAGTGAAAAGATTATGTTCGAGTTTTATAGGAACAATGAATTCATTAATCATCTTTTTCAAAAACAAATCCATATTGAGCCTTACATCAATGGCACGTTATTTACAAAATTTGAAGCAATATCAAATTATAGCGTGCTTTTTATTGGAGCGAGTGCTGAATACAGAAAATGGAGTATTGAAAATTTTGCAATAATTGGTCAGTATCTCATAGAAAACTATCACCAAAATATCGTTATTTGTGGCGGTAAAGAAGATATGGAAAAAGCAGAAATTTTAGAATCTAAAATCAATGCAAAACATAAGGTTTTTAATATGGTAGGCAAAACAAGCCTAAATGCACTAGGTGGAATCGTGTATAATGGCAACCTACTTGTTTCGAATGAAACAAGTGCCGCACATTTGGCAACCATATTAGACACGACGATAGTTATCGTCGTGTCTAATGGCAACCACCTAGGTAGGTTTATCCCTTATCCAAAAAGGCTAAGGGATAAATACTACCCGGTGTTTCACCCTTTTATCGAAGAAAACTTCGATAAATATGAAGAGCTAAGTAATACTTATGCTTACCAAAGCACACTCGATATTAATGAAATAACAGCCAAACAAGTTATCGGTGTTATTGATAAAATTATGACAAAAGGAGCCGCAAATGAATGATTATTTTCAAGCTAGAGGTGTTAATCCTCAAATGTATAAAAATACTAAACTTCCTGCATATTTTAAGGAAGTTATAGAATCTCTGCCTTCTCAAAGTAAAGTTCTAGATTTTGGCTGCGGATTTGGACAAAATCTCCTTGCTCTAAAAGAAAAAAATTTTGATTTTAGCGGGGGGGGGGGTGATAAGAACTTTCATCTCTTTGGTATTGATATTAATAAAAATGCTGTTGCGTATGTGCAGAGTTTAGGAATAGAAGCAATGGTATGTGAAAATATTTTTGATTTTATTCCTAGCCAAAAATTTGATTTGATTATTACAACACACACACTGGAGCATTTGCCAAAGGATAAAATTATCCCCTTACTTTCTCATTTTAAAGATTATTTTTTAAATGAAAGTGGCAAAATCTTTATCGCCGTGCCAAATGCTCAAAGTCATACAGGCTGTTATTGGGCTTATGAAGATTTTACTCATAATACCCTTTTCACTGCTGGAAGCTTGATATATGTTTTACAAATGGCTGGCTTTAACGATATAAAAATAATCGATAAAGATGCAATAACTGGAACAAAAGGCATTAAAAAACTGATTCGTAAATTTTTCCTTAAACTTTATAGGTATAATATCGCTTTTTGGAATCGTATTACAGGAAGTGCATTTCACGCACCAAGCCCACAAATTTTTAGTTACGAAATAAAAATTCTTGCCACAAAGGAATCTTAGATGAAAAAATACATTCGCTCATTACTTCACCGCGTAAAAAGACACTTCACCTACACATTAGATTCTAAAATAGACAAACTCACTATGCTCAATGCTGACTTACTTTCGCAGCAACATTTGCAAGCTTATAAGCAAGAATTAATGGGGGGGGGGGTGAGTATAGAATCTATGGAGTTCAGTGCGTATTCCCAAAATGGAGAAGATGGAATCTTAGATTTTCTCATTGAAATATTAGAGCTTGATTGCGAACATAGCCCCTACCCTAAAGCCTTTGTAGAATTTGGTGTGCAAGATTATACAGAATCTAATACGCGCTATCTGCTCAAAAAACGTCATTGGCAGGGCTTAGTTATTGACGGTAGAGCAGACTATATCGATTTTATCAAAAATGATGAAATCTATTGGCGATATGATTTAGAAGCAACTTGCGCCTTTATCACAAAAGATAATATTAATACTCTTATACATAACTACCTCATTTCACGTAATCTCACAAACATTGCCCTATTAAGTATTGATATTGATGGTGTAGATTATTATGTATGGGAGGCTATTGAATGTGTTGCTCCTGCTATTGTAGTGATAGAATATAATGCAATTTTTGGTGAACAAATCGTAAGTGTTCCATATAGAGAAGATTTTAACCGCTTTAGCGCACATTATAGTGGTTTATATTTTGGTGCAAGTCTGGGTGCGCTTATAAAGCTTGGCACAGCAAAGGATTATATTTTTATAGGCTGCGATAAGAGTCAGACAAACGCATTTTTCGTGCATAATACACTCTCTTACAAGATTTCCACCCTCAAGGTGCAACATCTTTCATATTATTGCCATTCTCATTATGCAAGGCAGAGTCGTGATGAGAATGGCACACTCAATTATCTCTATGGAGACAAACGGCTTGAAAACATTGCTCATTTGCCTTTATCTATGATATAATAACTCTGCTTATAAGATACACAAGGAGATGAAAATGGCACTCTTAGCTCAAATAATTTATCAAAGCTACCTCAATTCTCAATCCAAACTTTTAGCTTATCTCCTACTCAAAGCAAGGAACTTGCTCCTTAAAGTGTGTAATCCTACAATTAAATGCCATTTTAGAGGTTTCACATTCTATATGCCACTTTCTCATACAATATTTATTGTTCAAAAACGTTACCCCTCCTATGATATGCAGCTTCGCAATATAGCACAATACATTTATAACAAAAAAAGTGCATTTTCTATGGTAGATGTAGGAAGCAACATCGGTGATACTTGTTGTTTTGTGGGATTAAATGATGCGTCATATCTTCTATGTGAAGGTGAAAAAAGCTATGCCAATCTTATTGCAAAAAATATAGAATTAAATTTTGGCAAAAAAGTAATGGGGGGGGGGTATAATGAAAATACAAAACCACAATTTCTCCTCTATGAATGTTTTTTAGGTGATAAAATGGGGCATTATACAATCTCTCTACGAGATGGAAGTGGCACCCTCCAGTCTATTGAAGACAAAGGAAATACTTTACAAGATTTTGAATCTGTTAAGATTCGCACACTTGATAGTGTTATTGCTGAAACACATTTTGCACCGCATTTTATTAAAATTGATACTGATGGCTTTGATTTCAAAGTGCTAAGAGGCGCAAAACAAACACTCACAGAAAATCAAAGTGTCTTATTTTTTGAATGGGACAAAAATCACCTTGTAGCGCAAGATGAAAACCCTCTCTCTATTTTCTCTTTACTCAATGAGCTAGGTTATAAAGAATTATTAATTTTTGATAATTTTGGCACTTTGCTTTGCAAAATAGCAAGTGATGATAGTACTAACCTTGCCTTGCTCATAGACTACACCCTAAAATCAAGGCAAAATATCTATTATTATGATGTGCTTACCTTTCATAAAGACAGCCTATTTAATGCAAAAGATTATATTAATTTTACTACCAAAGGAAAATAAATGTTATGTAAGATATGTCATAATCCTGCCTTTCCAGCTTTTAATACACTTATACTTGACCGATTTGATGAAACATTGTATAAATGTCCTCATTGTGGATTTTTGAGTGTAGATAACGCTCATTGGCTCAATTTAGCCTATGAAAAGGCTATTAATGAAAGCGATACAGGCATAGTATCACGCAACCTTTACTTATACAAAATCGTTACTTGTATGGCTACCCTCATTTTTGGATTTGGCAAAAAGGCAATGGGGGGGGGGGTATAATGAAAATAATGAATATACACTTATTGACTTTGGTGGTGGCACAGGACTTTTAGTGCGCCTTCTGCGTGATGTAGGGATAGAATCTCTATGGAGTGATGAATATTGTGAAAATCTCTTTGCGCGTGGGTTTGAATATAATGAAAGAAAAAAATACAACCTCGCACTTGGCACATCTTTTGAAGTATTTGAACATCTCCCAAACCCAAAAGAAAGTATTGATGCTATGCTTAGAATCTGTCCAAATCTACTTTTTTCTACCAAACTCCTTCCCCTAGATATACCAATATTTTCTGGTAAAAATAAATGGTGGTATTATGGATTTGAACACGGACAACACATTAGCTTTTATACACAAAAATCCTTAGAAATTATTGCCAAATCTCACAATTTATATTTTGTATCTTATGGCAATATTCATTGTATGAGTGAGCAAAAAATAAATCCTTTTTTGTTTGCTTGGATTATAAGATTAAGTCATAAAGGCTTATTTTCTTTGGCAAAAAGAAAACTCAAAAGCAAAACTATAAATGATTCTCAAATCTTAAGTGGAGAAAGATTATAATCACTCTTTTTTAGCTTATTAAAAAAGGATTATTATGTCAAATAACACATTCAAAATGCTTAATTTTGCTTGCGGAAGTAGAATCCACCCTGATTGGGTAAATATTGACTTTAGCCCCATTGACAATCGTGTCAAAAAAGTCAATCTCCTCTCCACCCTACCATTCAAAAATGATAGCTTTGATGTGGCATATAGTAGCCATTTTTTAGAACATTTACACCCAAATAAAGCTGTGCAAATCCTCAAAGAAATAAAGCGGATTCTAAAGCCAAATGGGATTGTGCGTATTGTCGTGCCAGATTTACAAAATATGGTGCAAGTCTATTTAGATACACTCAAAAAGATTGAATCTTATATGCAAAATAATATGCTAGATTCTAGCAAAAAATCAATGGGGGGGGGGTATAATGAAGCTTATGCTACCCTCACTTCACAATATGATTGGCTTATGCTTGAAATATTCGACCAAATGGTTAGAATACAAAGTGGCGGCGATATGAAAATTTGTTTTGAATCTGTAATAGCTAATGATGACAAAATACTTGGGGCATTTATCAAAGAACGTGTAGGTGTTGATATTTTTACCAACAATACACAATATATCCCCCTTATCTCTAAAATCACCCTTGATAAAATAGCAAATAAATTTCTCAATATCTATTTAAAGATTCTCTATTTTCTCACACCTGCCTCTATCCGTAATGAAATTTTTATCCGCACAAGTATTGGAGAACGACACAAATGGGCATACGATAATTTTTCGCTTACGCGTCTCTTACAAGAAGCAGGTTTTAGAGAAATAGAGCAAATGAGATATAATACCTCTGCCATTGCTCACTTCAATGAATACTACCTTGATATAAATAGTGATGGCTCTCCATATAAAGGTGTCTCTAGCCTCTATATTGAAGCAATAAATAAAATTTAGATTTTAAAAATTAAAATCTATTTTCTCACATTGCCCTTAGTATTGCTTTAAGCTATTTATAAAATTTTGTGATAAAATAAAAAGGCACAAAAGCAAAGGAAGAAAATGAATATTAACTTAGAAAACAAAAATTTAGAGCCGAGTGAGAGGCAAGAGATTCTCACCTTGCTCCATATGCAAAATCCCAACATTAGCGATGATTTAGAGCAAATGTGGTATCTACTCAATCAAGTGTGGCATAATATGGGTTGTGATAACAAGCATTTAGATTGGGAAAAAATAGGCAAATTTTATGCACACCCTGTGTGGATTCTCAATGGGCTTTTTATAGAATCTCACGAGCTGTCTCTTCATATACGCAAGGCGATAGCGCAATATATCGCTTCACTCAATCCAAAGCGCGTATGTGATTATGGTGGTGGATTTGGTAGCCTAGCCAAAGAGATAGCAAAGCTTTGCCCACATACGCAAATTGATATTTATGAACCATTCCCTAGTTCTTATGGCAAAAAATGCGTTGAAGAATTTAGTAATGTTGCCTTTGTTTCTACGCTTAAAGAAAACTATTATGATTGTCTTGTATCCACTGATGTTTTAGAACACGTTGATGATGTGCTACACACTTTTGAATCTATGCTTGTGAGCCTTACAATCGGGGGAAAGGCACTCATTGGTAACTGCTTTTACCCTGTTATTGAATGCCATCTGCCTAAACATTTTCATTATCGCTATACTTTTAGATATATTGCTACAATGATGGGTGTTTCTTATAATGGCAGTGTAGAGGGCACGGAATATGTAGAAATCTACACAAAACACAAAAAGTCACGCGTCAATTTTACAACGAAATTAGCGGGGGGGGGGGAGCAAATGTTTATTTGCAATAATGCCTATTCTCAAACCCATACTCAAGCCACTTCTCAAAGTGCTTAAACATTTCGCATCTCACACAAAGGATTCAAAATGACAAACTGTATTCTCTGTCATAGTAACAACACTGAAATTACCCAAGAAGTAAAGCAAGATGATATAAATGCACTGTGTAGAAAAGTGTATGGTATGGATACAAGCTACCTTATTACGAATGATTTACTCTATCATCACTGCAAAAGCTGTGATTTGCGTTTTTTTACTACCAAAGATGGCACTATCCCCACAGGTGATAATAACTTCTACAACACACTTACCGAACTTGATTGGTATTATTTTAGTGAAAAACACGAATATAGCTTTGCCAAACAATTTATAAATAAAGATTCTAAAGTATTAGAAGTAGGTTGTGGCAAGGCTGCATTTGCACATTTCCTACCTCAAGAAGCAAAAGCACATTATGTTGGATTAGAATTTAACACACAAGCGAAAGAATTAGCAGCAAAAAATGGAATTTTAATTGAAAATATACCCATTGAAGAATATGCCAAAAGCCATGCACATAGCTTTGATATTGCTTGTAGCTTCCAAGTGTTAGAACACGTAAGTAATCCTCATGGCTTTATCTCTGCACAAATTCAATGCCTAAAAGATTCACAACTAAGTATGGGGGGGGGGGGCATAACTCATCTTTATTAATAATCGCTGTGCCAAGCGAAGATAGCTTCATTCAATATTGTGTCAATGGTATTCTCAATATGCCTCCTCATCACATCTCTCGCTTTAGTGATAACACCCTGCATAATATCGCTGATATTTTTAATCTCAAGCTCATTAACTTGCATCACGAGAATGTCCAAAACGAGCACATCGAGTTTTACAAAAGCACAATGTGGGCAAAACTTTTTCTCCCTACCCCACTTGTGGATAGAGGATTTTTTAGAAAAATAATCAATAGACTAGGAAGAATAGGCAAACACTGCATAAAAATCCCACCAAATGCTTACGGACACACAGCAGTAGCCATTTATAAGATAAAATAATATTTTACACCAGCATTGCCAAAAGCCCAAAGCGTCCTGTAATGCCATCTCTGCGATAGGAATAGAGATTGTCATTGCAGCAGCTACAATGAGGGCTTATCTCAATATGTTCTTGCTTGATACCTATATTCTCACATTGTGCGTGAATACAATGAATTAAATCAAGCTTATTGCCTTTCATTGCACTTGATTCAAAGCCTAGCCTCAAAAGCTCATCGCGCACTTCTTGCCCTACTTCATAACAACACGAGCGGATAGAAGCCCCAACATAAAGCAGACATTCTTCTGCCTTTGTGCCATAAAGAGTGGTCATTTTTGCAAAAGTTTGTGGCAAGATTCTATCAAATATACCTCTGCGCCCTGCATGTATTACCGCCATTGCGTGGTGCTTTGTATCATAGAGCAAAAGAGGATTGCAATCTGCCACCACCACGAGACAGATTCTATAAGGTAAGCGTGTAATAATTGCATCTGCTCTACCAACGCATACAGAATCTTGCTTATTTTTTAATTCTTTTGCCATTAGAGACTGCTCTAATAAAAAAGAAGATTCTAAAGTATTATCAAGCATAATACTACACGTGCTATGAAACTGCTCCATATAATAGATAGGTTTTCTGTGATTTTGCTTAATATGAAACTCATCATAAAATCGTGTTGCAACAATACGATAATTATATGTTAGATTCTGTAATGTATCGCCCACATAATGACCAAGATTTAGCTCATTAAATGCTCCTGTGCTTGCTCCATCAAAGCGATTGGTGAGGGCAAAACATATATTTTGTTTTTGAAAAAGCGAACTTTGCAAACTTGTATATAAAAACATTCTTTTCCTTTTTATACTCATATTTGATACAAACCAAATCATTTTCCAAGTAATAATAGTAACATTCTATTGAGTGTTTTCTTAAAAGATTCTCACTCGGTAACACAAATAAGGAGGGTTTCTTGAGACGAGGCATACAGAAAAAGTCGTCCTCTCTTATATCAAGTGCTTTTATTATACTTCTTGTTATTATAGGTATCCTTGCGTGCTATACTTTTTATCACGCTAAAGGAGTATCTTACTTTAGCAACGAGCCTGAAGCGTGTAATAACTGCCATATTATGAATGAGGTTTTTAACGACTATCTTAGTGCTCCACATTCCCAAAGAATTGCCGGACAACCAAGAGCTACCTGTAATGACTGCCACCTACCACACGGATTTGTCTCAAAATGGATTGCTAAAGCGCAAAGCGGTGTAGGACACGCTTATGCCTTTACATTCAAACTTGATTCATTGCCTACAAATCTTAGTGCAAATGAATCAAGCAAACAAATTGTGCAAGATAATTGTGTGCGTTGTCATATTGAATATGCCCAAAATGCGGTCAATCCTACGACCATACCCGGACATAACAATGCTCTAAGTTGTGTTTCGTGCCACGAGAGTGTAGGACACAAAAGAGGATTCTAATTCTAATATCCATGAAGGAGGAATAAATGCAAAAAAATAAAGGAATGTTGCCTATACTTATTATTATAGGCGTTATTGTGATTGTTGGACTTTTATGGCTCAATCAAGATATTTCATCAAAACAAGCAGGAAATACAGGAGTTGTGTCAAAACAGCTTGTAGAACTTACAGATAAAAATCCAACTTTTGATTTTTGGGGTAAAAACTTCCCTGAATATCTTGATATGTATCTCAAAGTAGAAACTGAGACACCAAAATATACAAACTTTGGTGGGAATCTTGCATATTCAAAACTTATCCGCTATCCACAACTTACTATATTGTGGGCTGGATATCCTTTTAGCCTTGATGCAAACGAAGAAAGAGGGCATTTTTGGATTCAAGTCGATCAAATGGAAACAGCACGAAATAATAAAGATTTTCTCAATGCACACGGCTTTGCTAAATTTGGCGGACAACCAGCAGCGTGTATGAATTGCCATAGTGGTTGGACTCCTTGGCTTATTAATAATGTAGCAAAAGGCGATTTCACCGCTTTTAACAGCACAAAGTATTGGACAATGATTAAAAATGTCCCTACACGTAATGGCATCAAAGAAGGATCTGAAGAGCACGGCGGACCTCACGGAGGAAAAAGAATGGGTGTAACTTGTGCAGATTGCCACAATCCTGATGATATGAGTCTAAGAGTGGTGCGTCCTGCGCTTATCAATGCACTTATTGATAGAGGTTACCAAAAAGACGCAGCACAAGGTATTAAAGCAGATAGAAAAGAAATGCGAACACTCGTATGCGCTCAATGCCACGTAGAATATTACTTTAAGCCAACAGGTGAAAAAGTCAAAGTTATGGGTGAAACTATTGCTAGCGATCCGAATCAAAAATGGTGGAATGGCACACAAAAAACGTATGATGAATTTGAGCATTGGAGAGATGGTAATAAGGCAACTGAGATTGAAGTCGATGGTATTAACCTTACATTCCCTTGGAGCGCGTGGAAAAAAGGTGAAAAATTTAGAATCGAGATGTTCGATGAACACTATGATGCAGTCCGTCCTATTTTCCCACAAGATTGGGCACATAAAGAAACTAAAGCACCTATGATTAAGATTCAACACCCTGAATATGAACTCTTTAGCGGAGGTGTCCATGCTGCAAATGATGTAAGCTGTGCCGATTGTCATATGCCTTATATTAAGGGTGCAGGTGGCAAGAAAATCACACAACACAATATCACTTCTCCACTCTTTGATGTGAATTCTGCGTGTAAAACTTGCCACACACAACCAGAGGATTATCTCAAAAATCAAATTGCGGATATTCAAAAATCAGTAGCATTTGATTTAAGAAGCGCAGAATATGCAACTGTAAGCCTTATCTTTGATATTAAAAAATTACGAGAAGAACTTGGTAAGCTTCCCGCATACCAAACTGAAGGCAAACCTGATGATACAAAAATCTCTAAAGCTCTTGCTGAGCCATTAGAACTTCATCGCCGCGGACAGATGAGAGGAGATTTTGTTGGAGCAGAAAACTCCACAGGATTCCATAATCCACGCGAAGCGAGCCGTATGCTTCTTCAGGCTGTTGAAATGGCAAGAATGGGACAAACAAAACTCGTTGAAATTGCAAGTGCAAATGGTATCAAAGGCTTTAAAACTTCTAATCTTGGATTTGATGAGATTCAGAAATTTAATCCTGGTGAAATTGTGTATAAAATTGACCTTAATGGACATACTGCAGGTGAACGCTACTATGAAGATCCTAGGGTAAATGGTGAAGCACCACAAGAACTCTTAGAGCTTGATAAAAATACTAAGCCCTATAACTTTGAAGCAATTGATAAAATCTCTGCAAGTGCTACAAGCACAAAATAATTTCTTAAAGCCCTCATACAGAGGGTTTTTTTTATTACTTCTTTTTAGATTCTAAATCCACTCCCAAAATCTATTTAAGCTTAAAGTTTTACTCTTAATACTTTTGGCTCTTTATAGTTTCTCATTACGATACTGTGCTATAATTTTTTTAATTAAACCTCAAAGGAATATGAATGAGTAAAAAGTTGATTGGCATTATTCTAGGTGCTGGTGCGATTATAGCAATAGGCTTAGGCATTTTTCTTTCTTTTAAAAGCAAAGAAATTAAATCGCATATGCAACAAACATTGAATGAAAAATTTGAAACCTTTGTCAAAGAAAGTGGATTTATTTCAGAATGGGAACCTTTTTCTTGTGGCGGACTTATAAGCATAAGGTGTTATAGTCCAAAAATTGTAATAGCAAGTGATGATGAAAGTGCTTTTGTTCTCAAAAATACAGGGTTTGATATTGATTCTATGGACAATACTTCGCTCCAGTTATCATTAAATATCAAGGAATTGCAATTTAAAGTCGAAAACCTTGATGAAACTGATACGAATACTATGGAAAGTCTTACTTTGCTTTCACATTTTATCCCCAATAAAATAAATTGTAATGTTTCGCTCAAACAAAACGAAAATAAACTCTTTGAAAATTTCCAATGTGCTTTCACAGCAAACAATGCAGATTACCAAATGCAAGGCAATGACGCATATCAGCACGAAAGTTTTACAACACAAAATATTGCACAAATTCTAGAAAGTTTCTATTTTGATTTTTTCTTGAGCGAAGATAATTTTACCAACCAATATAAATACGCACTTGAAAAAGTTTTATTTAAAGTCAAAGAAAATGGCTTTAGTAAAGATATGTATAAATTTTACGAATTACAAAGTAAAGCGCAAGGCACAACTGCAAATGAAGAAGGTTTCAGGCAATATGCTCAAAATACCAGCATATTAATGAAGATTGCTACAAGTTTTATACTAGGAAAAACCTATGATAATGAAATTATATCTCTTGGTGATGCCCTAGAATCTTTTATATTGGGCGATAGTAAAGAAATTGGATTCTCCTTTCAACGCAAACAAGGTAAAGAAGAGGAATTTGTTTTATTTGAAGAATTAGATTATTATTCTCCATATTTTAGAGATAATTTCACCTTTGAAATTATCTCACACTAGGCTTTAATTATGGATAATCAAGAGAACTATCAGCGCAATGAAAAAAAAGGTAAAAAAGGCTTAAGGCGTCTCTACAATGCATTTTTTTTTTCATTAGATGGCATTAAGGCTGCGTGGAAAGATGAAGAAGGTTTCAGGCAAGTGCTAAGCATAGGCATTGTCTTAAGCATTGTAGCATTTTTTATAGCACAAAATTGGGTAGAGCTTATATTGCTTATATTACCCTGTGTTCTTTCTGTGATTGTTGAGCTTATCAATTCCGCTATTGAAAATGCTATTGATTTTACAAGCCTTGATATTCACCCACTTGCTAAAAAAGCTAAAGATATGGGAAGCGCAATACAGCTCATTGCTTGTCTTTTTGTCGCTTTTGTATGGGGAAGTTATCTTTTAAATCGCTTTGTATTGTAAAAGATTCTAATATTTATGTAAGTTTCTTGCATAGCAAATAATCTCTGGGCGATATTCAAAGTGCATTGTATCATAATGCCACCACCGACCACCCCATACAAAACCCTCATCTTCAAAAGCACTGATTATCTCTGGAGGAATTTGATTTTCATATTGATATTCATTGCGCTCTTTTTTATCCCATAGCCAATACTTGGAAAATTGCGTATTGATATCAAGTGCAATACCAAAGCTATGAGGACTAAGGTTAGGAGAATCTGCGATATTACGCCAATAAAAAGCATCTTGGTCGCTCAAAAATTGATAATATGCTTGTGGAATATTCTCAAGTCTTTGTATTACACGTTCAAAAGCCTTATCTACACCATTTGCAGTCGTTACTACAATAAAACTTTTATCAAACCGCTGTTGAAACCAAGGTAATCTTACAAGATGGGCATTAACTTCCTCTTCTGAATGCCCATAAATTGCCCTATAAAATCCTAAATGCCGTATGCGTGAAGTATCCTCATTGCGATTAAGCACATAACCCTTGAATGGATAGGGATAAGTAAAGGCATCGTTCATATCGGGTTTTAAAAGCATTTCATCATAACTCTTTTCTAAACCATCGTCCCATACAAAACTGCTTCCATCATCAAGAACTACTTGATTATCAGCTATTTTCACTACTTGCGGATAATATCGTTTCACACATTCTTGTGCAAGTTCATCATCAACTTGTCCTGCAACTAAACATATACAGACTATATACAAACATATTGCTACTCTTATCATTTCTTTACCTGTTTAATAGCTTGAAATGATAAGATTATACTATTCTAAAATTTATCCTCCGCTTTAGGTTTATAGAATTTTTGCAACCAATCATCTATCGGTGCAATAAAACGATAAATAGCAGGAACAATCAAAAGACTTAAAAACATTGAAAAAAGCAATCCACCAATGATACAAATCCCCATAGGCGATTTCATACCAGCCCCAGAACCAGAAGAAATTGCGAGCGGTATCATACCAAAAACCATAGCAATTGTTGTCATAAGAATCGGACGCAAACGCGATTCTCCAGCTAAGATAAGAGCCTCATCAGTGCTATATCCTTCTTTGCGCTTTTCATTTGCTACATCAATAAGCAAGGTAGCATTCTTACCTACTAATCCCATTAGAATCATAAGTCCCATAAGCGAAAACATACTAAAAGGTTGTTGCACGACAAAAAGGGCAATAAATGCTCCAGAGAAACTAAATGGTAAAGTCATCATAATAACAACAGGTTGTAAGAAAGATTCATAAAGGGCTGCAAGAATAAGATAAATCAACACAATCGCTGTTAAAACTGCTACAAGAAAGGCTATCATCATTTCTTGTGCGTTTTCTGCCTCACCTTGAAGCCTAAAAGTGGCACCCGGTTCAAGCCACTCGCTTTGCTTTTGGGCTGTTACGCTCATCATATCACCCAAAGAAATACCAGACCCTTTAAGAGGATATGCATACACAGTTACGCTTCTTTGCCTATCAAAACGAGAAATAACTGAAGGGGCAGAGGTATGCTCTATTTCTACAAGCCCCTCTACAAACATCAATTCACCTTTAGAATTTCTCACTTGTAATTTTTTAATGTCATTGAGTGAGATTCTGTCATTATCAGGCACACGAATGGTAATATCATACTCCTTGCCTCTATCTTTAAAGTATCCAATAATTGCCTCACCAGAAAACGCTCCCCGCACTACATTCCCAATATCTTGAGCACTTACTCCATATCTATCAGCATTAGCACGAAGCACTTTGAGACGATATTCAGGCAAATCTTCTGAAGTGTTAAGATGAATATTAGTAACCTTACCTGCTAGTATTGGATCATTATTTAAAAGATTGATGAGATTATCCTTTGTTTTCTTCAGGGTTTGACCATCAGGTGCAAGAATTGCTACTTGATAAGGCGAATTATCCCCCCCACCAAAATCCGATACTTCAGATGTAGAAATTACAAATTCCTTCCCAACCACACTTGATTTTAGTTTTTCACCCACATCAGCCATAATTTTAAACTGCGATTCTTTATTTGCGCGCTCTTTTTTTGGCTTCAATTTCACATAAATCTGTGCTTTAAAGATTGTTTTTTGCGCGTCATACCCAATTTGCAAAGTCGTAAAATCAACATCTTGATGAGCCATTACGATATTTTGCAACTCATTTGTTTTTTCTTTCATTGCATTCATACTCGTGCCAGGTGCAGTCTCCATAAATACTTGAAACTCACTCTTATCATCGGGAATAATAAATTCCATACCAAGCTTAGCCAAAAGTGTAAGGGAGAGAAAAAACACACCTATAATGCCTATAATCACCTTGATTCTATTACGCAACACAAAGGCTAGAGTCTTTACATAATACGCATCAAGTGCCTTAAAAAAAGGTTCTGTGCGATAATAAAACCTTGAATGTTGGGGATTTACCACAATAGATGAAATCATTGGAATGATTGTAATCACAACAATATAAGAGATTCCAATAGCCGCAGCCACTGTTATACCAAAGCTTTGAAAGAATCTCCCCACGATTCCGCTCATACTTCCTACAGGAATAAACACAGATAAAAGCATAGCAGAAATTGCAATAAGTGCAAAACCTATCTCACGCACACCCTCATATGCTGCCTCACGCTTACGCATTCCGTGTTCAAGCTTTTTATGGATATTTTCAATAACAACAATCGCATCATCAATGATAATCCCAATAGCAAGTGCGACAGCAAGAAGTGTAAGCATATTTAATGAAAAACCAAAAAAGTTCATCAATGCAAAAGTCCCAAAAATAGAAATAGGAATACTAATAGCTGACACAAGAGTAATAGTCGCGCTTCGTAAGAAGATAAAGACCACAGATACTGCCAAGAATACACCAAGAAGCACATCAAATTCAACTGAAGAAATTGCTGAACGCACATTTTGTGTCGTATCTTTAAAGACTTTAATTTCATACTCTGGACTTATAGCTTCTATTTGTGGAAGCACTTTCATCACTGCATCAGCAATAGCAATATCATTTGCACCCGAGATTTTTTGCACTTCAAAAATCACTCCGGGTGTTTTATCAAATGATGCAAAAGTCTTATCTTCCTCGATACCATCTTCAATTGTAGCAATATCTGCTAACCTAATCCCCTCTGCAATACGAATATTTCCTATATCACTTATGTTTGAGCTTTGAGCATCTGTTGTTATAGCCCATTCTTGTAATGTTCCAATGAGTTTTCCACCATCAATTTCTAGATTCTCTAAACCTACTTTGCTAGAAATATCCGCATAGGTTATGCCATATTTATTTAATAATGATGGGCTAGCAAAGATTCTTATCTGTCGCTCTCTGTGTCCGCGTAACTCAACACCACCAACACCAGAAATTTTTTGTAGCAATGGCTTTACATTATCTTTAGCGTGTCTCATCATTTCAGATGAAGGCACTTTATCACTTGTGAGAAATAAAGATATGATAGGGGCAGAAGAGCTATCAAACTTATAAACTGCTGGGCTTTTCACTCCAGAATCAAGCTGCACTGTCCCCACTTTATCACGCACATCATTGACTGCATCACTTAAAGGCTTTTCAAGCTCAAATTGCACAACCACAACACTTGAATTGCGTGCTGAACTTGAGGTTACTTTTTTGAGTCCATCAATCCCCATAATAGCTTCTTCAATTTTATCTGTTACTTTTGTCTCTACAATCTCTGCACTTGCGCCCGGATAAGCCGTAATAACCACTGCCACAGGAAAATCAATATCAGGAAAAAGTGAAGTTGGCATTTTAAAAACACCTAAGAATCCAAAAAATAAGATTGCAAAGGCAAACATCAAAGTCGATATTGGACGAGTAATTGCAAACTTATACATTATTTTGTCCTTATATAACCATCACCAAATGTGCCCGGAATTATGCCTTGCACGAGTGCTTCAGCCTTTACTTTACGATTACTTGTGCTAGCGGTAGGATAGATTTTATTAATCGTTGTGGTAAAATTTTCTTTACGCCCATCAATGCGAAACTCAAAAGTATCGCCAACCTTTACTTTACTTATATACTTAAAGTCAAATTCTAAGACAAGCTTTACATCTTTGCTAATAATTCTAAAAAGCTTTGTGCTATGAGCACTAACCCCATCACCAAGCTCAATATCTTTAGAAGCTATTATGCCATCAAATGGTGCTCTTAATTGCGTTTTACTTAACATTGCCCTTTGGTAATTAAAATCTGCCTCAAGTTTTTTAAATTCTGAAAAATATCTATCAAGTGTATTTCTGTCTACCGCCCCAGCTGAACGTTTATAACGCTCATATTGTCTTTTAGCAAAAATATATTGCTGCTCTGTGGATTGCATTTGAGATTCTACATCTTGATTAAAAAGTGTGAGAAGTAAATCACCCTGCTTCACTTCTGAATCTACATCAACAAGAATACTTGATACAATCCCACTTGCAGCAAGATTCAAATTGGCATCTTTGACTGCTTCGGCATTAAAAATAGCATATACATCTTCTGCCCACATTGACGAAGCGAGAAAAATCCCCGCTACTATACCTAAAACCTTTTTCATTGCTCCTCCTTATTTATTGCTACTTGATATGCTCTTGTAAATCTTGTCCGCTATAATAAATATAATACGCCTTTTGCATCTCATAATTATTGAGTGCTTGATTATAGGTTGATTCAGCCTCAAATTTCTTTGTCAAAGATTGCAGATAATCCACAAAGTTTAGAATCTGTGCATCGTATTTTTTTGCCACATTTTCAAATGCAATAGTAGCTGAACGCAATGCCGCCTCTGAAGCCTTAATCTTTGCTACTGCAATTTCAAGACTTTTGCGATACATTCTTTCATCTTTTTTTTGCTCTTCTTTTTTATAAGCAAGTTCTTTAAGAGATTTTAAATAACCAAGCCTTGCAGATTCATATTGTCGATAGGTTGTAAGTGCGTCAAGATGAATAGTTGCATTAATCATAATTTGATTTTGATTGAGTGGAAATTGACGGCTCAAAAATGGAAGCATCTGGTCTAAACTACCCATAGAAGTATCTTTAAGGGTAATTGCTCCAGCCTTTTTAATATCACTATTCACCACATAAGTATCACTAATACTTACGATGGGCAAATAATTGATTTGTCTTGCTTGATATTTTGCACTTAGGGCTTGGAAATTGAGCATATTTAAATCGTGGCGATTTTCATCAAGTTTAAAAATTGGTGCTTTAATTTCCTTTCGTTCAAGCTCCTGCACCTCTGTATTTGCTAAAAGAGAAAGCATAAGCTTATTTCTTTCAATCTCCATATTGATATTTTCAATATCGTGTTGAGTAGCAAGCAATTCCGCACGCAGAGATTCTACATCATCAATAGTTGTAAGCCCTGAACTAAAAAGTCGCTCCACACGTCTAATATTAGATTCTAATTGAGTGCGCTTTTGGTCTAAACTTAAAAGCTGAGCACGATTTGTAAAATAACCATAATATTGCTCAATAACATTTAAAAAGAGTTGGTCTTTAGTATGCTCTCTATCCTCAATACTTGCACGATAAAGTGAGCCTTTTTCACGCACTTTATTGTAAGTTTTGAATCCGCTAAAAATTTCCCAATTTCCTTTTATACTTCCTGTATATGTTTTAAGACGCATACTTGGATTATCAGTATCTTGATATTGATAAGCTCCATCAAGTGTGGGTAAAAACTCACCATAAGCAGCTCTACTTGTCGCCTTAGCTTGCAAAATAGCTAAATCTTTAGCTTCAAGATTATAATTTTTCTTTGCGCCATCAAGAAGTTCCACAAGAGTAAAAACTCTACCAACAGATTGATTTGTAGATTCTTTATCCTGTGTTTCATTTTGCATCTCAATATTGTAATACTGATTTTGCATAGTGTATTCTTGGGCATTTAAAAGAGAGAAAAATCCTAGTAGAAGGACAATCCTTTTCATAAGCTATACTCCTTTATGGATTATAAAATAATATTTTTAGGGCGGTATTTTAACTCAACTTTGTAAATATATGTTGCATATGCAACTATTTTATATTAATTTACAACGCGTGAAGAATGAGTATAAATATTAAGTGTATCGCCACGAGCAAAACCAATAAGCGTAATGCCTAATAATTGTGCAGCTTCTATACCTAAATATGTTGTAGCAGAACGTGAAATAACTATAGGAATATCGCTCATTGCTGCTTTAATAACCATTTCCATTGATAAACGCCCACTTACAATAAGCACAGATTCACGCATATCAAGCGAAGAAAGCCTTGCTCTACCAATAACTTTATCAATAGCATTATGTCGCCCAACATCTTCACATATAAGTGTCTTCTCACATACAAGCATTGCTTTATGCACACAACCTGTTTGTGTAAAAAGCACACTTGGTTGATTAAATTCATCAAGGAGTTGAAAAATTTTTTGTAGAGTAATACGCATATTTGAAGCAATAAATTTTCGAGTAATTTCTCCATCAAAGTTTGCGCTCACCCCTACACAACAACCTGTTGTCAAAGTCTTTTCTTTGTGGAGATGATTTAATTTTTCCTCGTTAATACGAGCTTGCATATGCACACTTAAACCATCTTGTGCAACTTCAAGAGAGAGAATGTTATTTATACTTTCTAATACACCCTCATTCATCAAAAAGCCCACTAAATGGGCATCTTGATGATAGGGCAAACTCATTACAGAGAGGAGTTTTGTGTCATTAAGATAAAATGCAATGCGTTGCTCCTCGACAATATTGTCCTCACACACCTGAGACGAACCACTGCGAGAGAGTCTCGTCATACGCATTTGATGCACAAAATTGCTCAAATCTGCTCCTAATGTTTAACGCGCATAGAATCTAATTTACCTTGAGCCTTTAAATCCTTATAATAAAGACTATGGAGCATAGAAAGCTCTTCTTCACCCATTTTACCATTAAGGATAGATTCTATTGCACCTTCAATAGCAAAAACTGCCATATAAATATGAGTAATCAAAAGTGCAATGACCAAAAAGCCTACAAAATTATGCACAAGAGCCATAAGACGTAAAGTATCAATGCCTGCTGCTTGGAAAAACATAATGCCACCTGTAATAACCATTATGCCGCCACCAAGTGTCGCTACCCAAAACCACATCTTTTGACCTGCATTAAATTTATGAGCCGGAATCTCGCGATTAACCTTATCAAGATAACCGCCAAGCATCATCATCCACTTAATATCACAAGTTCTAAAAAGACAATCTTTGACCCACATTAAAAACATCAATGTGCCAAATACTGCAAAAAAGAGTGTAGCGAAACCATGCACATCACGCGCAAATCGTATAAGTGTGCCACCACCTAGTTTATCGCCAAAAACCATCATAAGCCCACTTAGGCAGAGCATTACAAAAGGCACAGCTGCACACCAATGCACAATAATATTGTATTTGGTAAAGACAATCAAAAAACTATTATGTGCATAGTGTCGCTTACCTACAAGCTTATAATGCCCATAAAATGCCATAGGCACAAAAATAACAATCAATAAGAAAATAAGAGCAAAATACTTCCCTTGCAAAATAGTAAAAAGCTCACCAAAACCAAAAGAATGGGGAGAATCTAAACCCCACCCCTTGATTGCAGCTACCTCTGGACCACCATAGAGGAGTGGATTTGCTCTATCACTTGGTGTAATGAGCGCATTATTACCACTAATGACTTCAGCATATTGCTTACCCCCTTCTTGTGGCACGCTTGGATTTGCACCAAAGGCAAGGGCGGAGCAAAAGGACAAAAGGGCGAAGATTCTAAAACATATCGCTTTCATAGAATCCTCCTAGTCATTATATGCCGTTTTCCACACATTAGGCACAGCGTGGGGGATATTTTCACCCCTTGTTTGCGCACGATGTGTAATGATATTTGAAACTTCCTCGCTGCTCCCTGCTAAGAGTGCTTTTGTAGAACACATACTCGCACACATTGGCACTTTACCTTCTGCGATTCTATTTTGCCCATAGAGATGATACTCTTCTTCACTATTTGTTTCTTCAGGACCACCCGCACAGAATGTGCATTTATCCATTGCACCACGTGAGCCAAATACATTAGATTTAGGGAATTGTGGCGCACCAAAAGGACAAGCATACAAACAATAACCACAACCTATGCAAGTTTTTTTATCGTGAAGCACGATTCCATCAGCACGGATATAGAAGCAATCCACAGGACATACTTGCGCACAAGGTGCATCAGAGCAGTGCATACAAGCAATAGAAACTGCACTCTCTTTACCAACAACACCTTCATTCAAAACAACAACGCGTCTGCGATTCACGCCAACAGGCAAATGATGTGCTTCTTTACAAGCTACATCGCAGCCGTGGCATTC
The DNA here is from genome assembly GCF_000762845.2 of Helicobacter japonicus. Taxonomy (GTDB): domain Bacteria; phylum Campylobacterota; class Campylobacteria; order Campylobacterales; family Helicobacteraceae; genus Helicobacter_C; species Helicobacter_C japonicus. The sequence continues at coordinate 20,937 of NZ_JRMQ02000007.1, forward strand.
AATGCAGCGATTTGTATCGCAATAAAACTTGATTCTTGAAAAATTTTCAAGATTAGTAGGAATTGCATTACTCATTTTTCACCTCCCTACGCTTTCTCAATGCGGCACAAGCCACATTTAGTTTCTGGACAAGCAGAGTTGTAATCAAAGCCATAACTTGCAATCATACACGCAGATTCACCAATCGCATAGGGCTTTGTGCCTTCTGGATATTTATCAAGTCTTGATACACCTTGATCCATTCCCGAGAAATTTTGTGGTAGCCAAATACTATTGTAATCCACGCGCAAAGAAATCTTCGCTGGGACTAAGATTCTCGTATCCATTGTGCCATATACCCATACCATATCACCATTTTTAATATTAAGCTCTGCCGCTTTATCAGGGTGAATCTCCATAAACATCTCACCCTCAACTTCGGCAAGATATTTTGCACTTCTTGTCTCTGCACCTGTCCCCATATGTGCCACAAGTCGCCCTGTGAGCATATTGATAGGAAATTCATCAACCCAATTTTTAGAATCCCCTAATTCTTTTTGACGCGAGCGATATTTAATATTTGCACGGAAATGATTTGGCTTATCAGGAAAATTAGGATATTTATCCACCAAATCTCCTCTCACAGAATGCAATGGTTCTCTATGTAATGGAATCTTATCATACCAATTCCACACATTTGCCCTTGCTTTGCCATTTCCATAAGGGCAAAGCCCCTCTTCTAGTGCTTTTTCTACTAAAATATTATTGCCAATTCCAAGCGCAAAGGTGCTTCCCTCAATCGCCGCCTTTTCTGAATCTGTGAGCTTAATGCCTAAAGATTCTGCATTTGCAGCTGTAATGGGTGCGTGTCCGCCAATATGTTTTGCATTCGGCAATGTTCTATTTGTGAGCATACTTTGTCCATCTGGATTTGTAACACCCCAATTCACGCGGAATCCCATACCTCCACGCATAACAGGAATAGTATCATTATACATTACAGGAGTTCCCGGGTGCTTATCACTCCAACAAGGCCAAGGCAATCCATAATAATCACCCTTAAACTCTCCTGTTCCCTCTAATGTAACCTTATCAAATTTATGCCAATTTTCTTGGTGCGCTTTTAATCTTTCTGGACTCATACCCTGCAAACCAATGCTACGAATACTTTGAGTAAGCTCTGTAGTCGCATCTTCAGGCCAAATAAATTGCTCTCGTCCTTTTGATTTTGCTATGTCATAAAGTCGCCATTGCAATTCTTTTAAGAACCCTAATCGTTCAGCCAAACCAAAGAGAAACTCCTCGTCAGGACGACATTCAAAGAGTGGTTCCATTACCTTAGAACGCCATTGATAACTACGATTTGTCGCTGCCACAGAACCACTTGTTTCCATTTGAGAAGCCGCTGGAAGCATAAAGAGATTATCACTTCTATCGCTATAAATAGCCAAATCATTGACATAAGGATCAACAAACACGACTAAATCAAGCTTATCCATTGCTTTTTTCTGCAAATCAAGCAAAGAAACAGTCGTCATACCCGAGCCAATCACCACAAGTGCGCGTAGTTTTGTGCCACCATTGTTTGCAGCATTTTCTTCATCTAAAACACCAAATTTCCAAGTTGAATGTGCAAAACCGGTCTTGCCCATCATCTCTTTATCTTTGAATCTTGAAACCATCCAATCATATTCAACACCCCAATGCTTACAGAAATGTCTCCAAGCAGGCTCACCAAGTCCATAATAACCTGGAAGTGAATCAGCTAGGTTATTCATATCACTTGCCCCTTGCACATTATCGTGCCCACGCAAGATATTTACACCTCCACCATTTTTGCCTATATTTCCTAAAAACATCTGCAATATTGGCATAATTCTTGTATTGCTTGTGCCAACCGTGTGTTGGGTTAGCCCTTGATTCCATATCAGGCTTGCAGGTTTTGCAGCCGCCATTTCTTCAGCAATATGTCGAATTTCATCAGCTGGGATTCCACACACATCGGCAGCCACCTCTGGTGGGAATTTTTTTGCTTCTTCCATAATTTTTTCATATCCATCTACTCTTTCTTTGAGAAACTGCTCATCATAGAGCTTTTTAGCAATGATATGATTCAAAAGCCCATAGGCAAAGGCAATGTCTGTCCCACTGCGGATTCTATGAAATTCATCACATTTTGCTGCAGTTTTTGTAAATCGTGGGTCAATACATACAAGTTTTGCCCCCTTTTCTTTTGCGCGTAAAATATGCACCATAGAAACAGGGTGATTTACTGCTGGATTCGCACCAATTACCAAAATATATTTAGAAAATTGCATATCGCCAAGATGATTTGTCATACCACCATACCCGAATGTATTCGCCACACCGGCGACTGTTGGGCTGTGTCAAACTCTAGCGCAATGGTCTATATTGTTTGTCCCAAAAAATGCTGCAAATTTGCGGATATAATAGCTTTGCTCATTAGAACATTTTGCACTTCCTAAAAACATTACCGCATCAGGTCCGCTTTCTTCTCTAATTTGCTTTAGTTGTGAAGCGATTTTATCCATCACATCATCATATTTATGGCGCACCCATTTGCCTCCCTCTTTCACAAGAGGATAGCGCAATCTTGTTTCACTTCTTGCTCTATCAATTAAATCTGCCCCTTTGCAGCAATGCCCACCTTGAGAGATAGGGTGGTCTTGTGCTACCTCTTGTCGCACCCACACACCATCAACCACTTCAGCAATTACGCCACAACCCACAGAACAATGGGTGCAGATTGTTTTAATCTTTTGTGATTTTGGATATCTTTCTTTTAGCTCTGCCTCACTTGCTTTTCTCACAACACTTTCTTTTTCATTTCCCAAAGCACTAGTTACACCAGCCACAGAAGCCAATGCAGAAAGCTTGAGAAATGAACGTCGAGCGTTGCGTCTATTGTTTGCCTCACTCATTTTTCACTCCTTATTTATTGTTATTTAGCAACTGAAAAATAACTTTGCCAATATTGTGTATCATCTCGATACAACACCTCTTGCTTTTTGCTCTTACCTTTAATGACTTCTTTTTGTGTGCGTTCTCCAGAACAACCTGCCAAACTAAGAGAGCCTATTGCAACCACAGCACCGCCTACCCCAGCAGTTTTCAAAAACTTACGCCGAGATTGATTGCTTTCTTGCACTTTAGCCATATAGCCTCCTTACTTTTGACTTTGGGATAAACCCATTTTGACTTTCTCGATTCTAGAAAAAGCCAAAATCAATTTACCTATAACACACGCTCTACATTTAAAAAACTCCGTAAAAGTGAAGCAATATGTGCATAATACATAAGTCCCTCCCTTTTTTGCAACACATCAGTTACAAAGTCTCCTAAGGGTATCACAAGTTCTTTTAAAATCTCCTTGCTTAATGCCCTATCATCACTATTTTCAGAAGAGACAAGATAACGCATAAGCAACAATAAAAATCCTAAATGCTCCTCACTTTCTTTACAAAATTTTGTATTAAGCCTAAAAGTGCTTTGTTTAATGAGTTTGCGTGCCTTGAGTAATGCCTCACCATTAAGGCAACCCTGTGTATAGTGCGATAAGTAAAGCATAACTTGAGGATTATTATAAAACACCTCGCCTTTTTTCCTGCGTTTTGGTGATTCACCCTCCTCTTTTGATGTGCTAAAGGGCAAAATAAAAGTTTGTGTGTATTCATCAATAATGCGCTTTAAACCATATTGCTTCATCTCATTTTCTAGCACCTCAAAATGCGCACTATCACTTTCCTCTAAAACATTTTCTTTCAAAATAAGAATCTGCTTTAAAATCACATCTTCTCGCACACAAAGCAACTCATACAAAAACAATCCCGCAAAAAAATCATAATATAATGCACGAGCACTTGCCAAAGATTCTAAAGTGTTATTTGCTTGTGTATTTTGTGTCATACAGATACTCCATTAAACATTACTTTCACCTTACAATCCGCGCAACATTCTAAACTTCTAAGTTTAGAAGAATCATAAGAAAAAGCAGGAGATAGAATATGTTTAATTTTCTCAATACTTTTGCGTGTGGCAAAAATTTTATTACATTCTACACACCTAAAAGGTTCATCAGAGGCGATAGAAGTATATTCAAAACTTTGTTGATTAAGATTCAAAGTGTGCGAAAAAAGCCCTAGCACATTTTCTGCACAACTTGCCACACAATAACCACAATCTGTGCAAAGTGAAGATTTATAGAGCAGTTCAAATGATGTTGAATTATTAATTAAAGCATTTGTATTACACGCTTCCACGCAGCTTAAACACAAGGTGCAATTTTTGGAATCTATACTTAAAAGTGCGCAATTATCAATCTTTACTTTGCCATATTCTTCTTGCTTTACCCAAAAACGCAGACGTTCAGAAAAAATATCTTTACTGCTTTCATTGCTTGTAGGCGTATAAACATAATGTGTTTGTGCAAGCGGTTGTAGCATATCTAAATCTTGCGAATCTGCAAAAATATGGATTGCTTTTTTTGCAAAAATGCGCTCATAAATAGTATTTAAAGATTCTATATCACTAGAAATATGCTCACCCAATGGGCGATAAAGCACAAGGGGCGCACTTGATTCTTGCAAAAGTGTAAGAAAGTAAGTGCCATTAAGCATATCAGGAACTTCTAGCACAAAAGGCAAAAATAAGGAATTATGTTCTTTGAGGGTGCGAAAGTCTTTGGCAAAATTTGGTGATTCAAAGTCTGCTTTTGCCACTATAAGCGGTATGCGTCCTTTATAAAGTCGTGCTTTGTGAGTAAAAGCCTCCAATCCATCACCTTCGCGTTGCAAACTGCCCGTAGGACATACGCTCACACATTTACCACAAGAAATACAATCAATGGGCGAAAGCTGTAATATTTTCAAAGAATCATCACTGCTTACGCCCATAGTAGGACATATATCAACACAGAAATGACACACGCTCTCTCCATTGGCTAAAGGGCGTCTTTCTTGATATTGACAATATTTTGGATTAAATACAATAGTATGGCTATAACTTTGCTCTCCACACAAGGCAAGCAACCCCTCAAGCATAGAATCTGCGCTATCATAAGTATCTGGCGTATGCACCCCTTTATAAGCAGGTAAATTTTGCAATGGTGCAAAGGACACGACTTGTGCGGTTTTTATAGATTCAATATCACCATTAGCATTTTTAAAAAAGAGGGTAAAATCGCCCAAATGCCCCTTAAGTCCCACAAAATCTTGAGGTAAAAGATGAGCTATTTCAAGCGTAAAGCTATGTTGTTTATCAATACAGAGGGTTAAAAATTCATCAGTTAGCTCTCCATAGCCTATCACCACACAATGTGGTGCAACTATGCTTAAAGCATCTTTACTCAAAGATGTAAAATCAAGCGTGAGTTCATCACATTCTTGTAAAATGCCTAATTCCTCATCATTTAAAAGCTGATTTAATATATTTTTCATCTTTGCCTTGCTTTGTTAAAATATCATAAAAAGATTCACAAAATTTATGTAATATACTCCACTTCGCCAAAATTATATAAATATTTTTTAACTCAAATATTTATATAATTTTAAATATATAGACTTTTGTAACATTCTAAATAAAGAAATAGAATTAATGTGTAAAACATTGAACCATTTGTAACCTCAAATATCTATGTATTTGAAGTTACATTATTGGGATTATAGGGAGCATTGGGGTTAGAATCTATCATACCCGCTTTAACATCAAAGCCTTTATTGCTAGAGTTGGGTAAGCCTATGGTGATTCCCGCTGTGTTGGGTTGGTTAGGATTGTTGGGATTCATAAGGTCATCTCCCAAGGGTAAGTAAAATTTTTTCATCTAAATTATAGTGATTAATACCTTGAGATTCTAAAGTTTTTTTGGTTTTTTGTTTAAAGATTTCAAGGAATTTATCTACATTTTCTGCTATTTTCTTGTCAAATAAAGGATAATAAAAATTACCTTTTATCTTTGCGTCAAACCAACCAAAAGGCAATTTTTGTTTTTTCATATCATAAAATATAAACACATAAAAAAGAGGAGGTCTAAATCTTACCACCAATCCATATTCTCCATAATGGAGATACATTGTCTTTTTGAAGAAAAACTGATAGGTTTGCACAATAAAATAATCATTATAGAGAACTATTTTACGTTGATTGTTGAAAATAACCTCATTCAGACAAAAAATAAATCCCCATATCATTAATATTGTAAATGGAAAAATAAGTATGGTAGCCCACTCTTTCTTGATAGCTTCAATCAACTCCATTAGAGAAGTCGTCATATATAAACTATATAATATACCAAAACTAAAAAGTATCACAATGATATTGATGAATTTGTGTAATATGCCCATTTTAGATTTTATCTCAAAGATAGGTTGTATATTGTTCATTGTCCTGTCCTCCCATACCTATTTAATACAAAATACACATCTGAATTAGTCATCTTAGAGCTGACATAAGCATTATGAAATTCTATAAAGCCATTTTAATCACTTTTAGCCCTATCTACAAAAGAATAAAAGCTTGGAGAATACACATAAATCTCTCTATTACTTAAAGCTTCTTTTTTATGATTAAAGCATTGGGCTTTGATGTGTATGGGGAGAGCATCTTTTGGAGTAGAGAGAGCAAGAGAAGAGTTTGTGGAATCTTTAGTGGAATGAGTAGGGTGAGAGAGATAATTAGGAAAAGTATGGAGAAGTGTATCTATATCTAGGGCATTGGAGTTTTTGTTTAAGAGAAGTTCTATAAGGGATTGGTAGTCTTTGGAGGATAAATTTCTTTGAGGATTGGCATAAGGGTGAGCAGGATTATATTCTTTTTCTCCACTTGAATGATTGCCTTGTATAATTAAATTATTCACATCAAATTCATCTACCCAAGAAGAAACTTTATTAATGATATGAGAAGTGAAATCTTGCAAAGATGAAACATTTTTTTCTATGAGCAATGCAATAGAAGCAGTTGTGCTATCAAATTCTGTTTTTATCTTTTCCCAAAGTTCTATGGATTTGTCTTTAAGGTAGAGATAAATCTTTGCAAGAATAGTATTAAGTAAAACACCTATTAATATAGATATAAATACTGCTAAAATCCCTTCTCCAGCAATTACTCCTACAATAACACTTATTGTGATTGCAACTCCTCCCAATATAATATTTTCTGTTGCATTTAAGTCGTCATTGTTAATATTAAGAGCCATACTTTTAGTTCCATCTTTTATATTTAACAACATTTTAACAGAGTTTCCCATACCTCTTGTTGCTATACTTGTTATAATAATGTCCATAGCATTTAACGCTTGAAATAAGTAATTTGTTAATTTTTCTTTATCAAGTATAGTATCTGTATCTATACTAGGGCAGAGTAGCTTCTTCTACCTTGTGCTGTTTGTCCATATCTGTATCTTGCAAACAAACTGCTTCATCTGTGTGTTTGTCAATAAAACAAGTTATTGAAATATCAAACTCTATTGCATTTTCTTTCATACTCTTTTCCTTTTTAAACCCAAAAGGCTCATTCTAGTGTGATGTATCATATCAAATCCGCTCTGCTCGTTGATTGTTTCTATAAGGAGTTTTTTATGAGTTAATCCAACTAGATTAAGTCCAACAAGATGATAACATAATATGAAATCTTTATGTTTTATAACATAAAAAAGCCCTGCAAAAATATTATGTCCTATTCCCAAACCTGAAGCAATGCCAATGTTTTGCATATCAATACATATATTGCCATAAAACCTGTATTGCAAAACAAGTTTGTCCTTATACACAAGGATTTTTCTTAATAAATATGGCTTACTCATTATAAAATAATAAAGTGGCAAAGCCAATATGCTTATATTTTGTGAAAAGTAGGCAAAAAGAATTAAAGATACACAAAAAAGAAAAGAAACTACTGCCCCATAGAGAAATAATATCCTCTGATACCATTTTTGTTGGTATGCACATTCACAGACAAACAATAACTTATCTTGTATGATAGGTTCTTGTCCAGCTTTATAAAATATAAACATATAGGCTAAAAGATATATACATATTATCATAAATATAAAATTTGCAAAATCCACACAATAGAGTTTAAAGAATAAACCAATTCCAAAAGCATTAAGAGTGGATTCTGCCGCTATAAAACATATCACAACCGCCAAAAATTGCACTACAATAAAAGAACGATTGTATATTCTTGCACATTTTGCATTCAAACTCGTTGTGCCTAATCCATTAAAAAGAAATGTGTTATAAGGAGCGTTAGCGTTCATTATTCCTCCCTCATTGCTCTATTTAATCCAAATTGACTTGCATAAGAGATGCTATCCACATTAAAGCCAAGTTTTTGATAAAGTGCTTCTTTGAGCTGTGTTTTGTTCTCCAATCTGCCTCGCATATCATTATCAATATTGCCTAAAATCTGATAAGTTTCAATCACTTTCTTTTTTTAATGGTTTTGCAAAATATAAATACCAAAGCCACAGACTAAAAATAACAAGAGACAAGTTTAAGCTAATTAATAACCCAACAAGATAAAATAAAATCAAAAATACAAGCATAAGATAGTCATAAGATTTTATATGTTTTCTGCAAATAAGTAAAGCTTTTGTTTCATCTGCTTTTACTTGAGTGTGTCCATTTTGATATAAAAGTATATTTACATATAATAAAATTGCACAATATAGTGCAAAACCAATATTTAAAAGTGTCAAAAAAATGAGAGAAAATGGATATTTAAAGCTATGAGTTAATCCTAAAATGCCTAAAACAAGAGGAGCATAATTTAAAATAATAAATATATAGCGATGAGTTATCCGTTCTTTTTGAGTGCCAAAACCATTAAGTAATAATGGGTCAAAGTGTTTCATAGAATCCTCGTGCTTGAAATAATACACTAGCTAAGATTCTGCCTTTAGTTCCAAGTCCTTTAGTTGATTCTTTGAGTGATTTATCTACCCCATATTTCTCTGCTAATGTTGCCATTGAAGCAAACATTGCACTTATTCCTGTCATTAGCGAATCAGTGGTATTACCTTGATATTCTAGCAAATTTGTCTTAGATTCTATAACTAAAGTTGAAGTATTATCCTTATTGATAATTTCTTTAGCTGTGATATTAGAATCTTGGTAAGTAAAGGGTTGGTTTGTAGATTCTATATCTCTTTGAGATTCTATGCTAGTTTTAGATTCTGTATTATCTTGTGTATTGAATGTTGTGGCATTTTTTAAAAACTCTTGACAATCAATATTACACATTATAACTTCTGCAAAGGAATACGATTATATGTATCTTTAGAATCATAAAGTTTAATATTATTATTTGGATTATAGGGAGCATTGGGGTTAGAATCTATCATACCAAAATCTACATTTGTTCCTTGTTGATTCCCAAATTTAAAAGTAAAGCCTAATTTGCCATTTTCATTATTATTATCTTGATTCACTTTTTGTCCTTACTACATATGAAATTGTTTTTCTAAATCATAGGGCAAAGAATTTGTATCTATACCTTGAGATTCTAAAGCTTCTTTGGTCTTTTTGATAAGAAAATCGTGCAAATAACATTGTTCGGTTATTTCGTTGTAGAGTTTGGGTGATACATAACCGTTCCAAAATGTTAAAAAAATATGACAATATGACTTTAATTGCCAAAAAGGCACATATTTACTTTTAATGTTTCCTAAAGGAAATATTGTAATCATACTAGGAGGACTCACAGGACATAATCCCGTAGATAGCAAAACAAGCCTAAATCCCACTTCCCCAAACTTAAAGAATCCCTTTTGCATTCTAAACCAATTCCTTCTCTCAAAGCCTATGCCTTGATTGGTAATGTAGATTCTGTTTTTGTGTGCGTAAAGAAGTTGAAAAAGACTTAAAAATACGAAGGGAATACCAAAAAGCATTAATGTTATAAAAAACACAATATCTATTCTCTCTAATACAAAATCCTCAATACCTGCATATACTATTATAATTCCAAACAAAAACATTGTTCCAAATACCAAAGAATCCCACCAACTTAAATTATGCCTTATCTCATACAGAATCTCCTCTCCAAATTCATCATATCTTATATCTTGCTTTTTATTCATATTCTTACTCCATTTTTATATGACAATCTTTGCAGAAGCAATGGGTCAAATGCTCTTAGAATCTTTCCTTACTCCGCCTTTATCTCCCCACCAAAACTATAATGCAAGAAAATTTTGCATTATGCGTTTGCCCTGCTCTTGCAAAATAGATTCGGGGTGAAATTGCACCCCATAGCTTTGATAACCCTTTGCTTTAAGAGCCATAAGCACCCCATTTTCACTATATCCTAATGCCTCACATTGTCCTAATTGACTTACATAAAGTGAATGGTATAACGCTATTTTGACACCTTGCTTTACTCCCTTAAATAAAGGGTTTGGCGTGAAATGAAAATGCGCTGTCTTGCCGTGAGTAGGATTTGCAAGAGAAATCACTTCTCCTCCAAACGCTTGAGCGATACACTGATGTCCCAAACAGATTCCTAGAATCTTTTTATGCGGCGCAAAATGCCTAATCGCCTCCAAACACACACCAGATTCTAAAGGGTGGCTTGGACCGGGAGAGATGATAAGATGAGTGATAGAATGCTTTTTGCAAAGCTGTTTTAGCTCCAATAAAGATGTATCATTTGGCACAACAAACGACTTTGTGCCACATTCTTTAAGCAAATAAAGCACATTATATGTAAATGAATCATAATTATCAATAAGGAGCACTTTGGGCGTTTTTTTCAATTTCTTACTCATTTACAAATCCCTTTACAATCAAGCTGCACTTCTACCACTCCGCGCACAGAGTTTATGCAGTAGATTCTCTGTGCTTTTGCAAGATGTTTGCGTTTTAAAGTTTTTTCTTTTATCGCTCCACTTTGGAGCAATGCTTGAGCCAAAGTGCCACTAAGCAATCCGCTTTTGCGCTTTGGTGTATAGAATCTCCCCTCTATCTCAAGCACAATATTGCTTCGCGAACCCTCGCATAACTCACCTTTTTGGTTAAAATACAGCACATCAAACACCGCACTAGATTCTATGAGTTTTATAGAATCTGCAAAATGGTTGCGTTGCGTAGATTTATGGTATAAAAATATATTATGTGAATTAAGTGTGTGTTTAGACAATATAACACGAGTGCAAGCACAAGGCACAAAAGGCTTTATCTCAAGAGCATACGCGCCATTTGGCATAAGACTTAAGCGCAATATTGCCTTCTCTTTTGGCATTTGTTGTTTGCAAAGTTGAAAAAATGCCTGTGTTTGCTTGATACAATCTCGCGTGTGTAGTGCTTCAATGTGTGGAAACTCAATCTTTGGATAAGATAAATGCGAGTGTGCAAAAGAAGCAGTAAATGCACTCAATTTGGTGCAAGTAAAGCCAAACTTACGTGCAGAGTGCAAAAGTCGCTCTAAATGCTCTTGGAGTAAAAAAATGCGTCCATTTTCAAAAAGCATTGTTTCAAAGAGTGCAAAAGATTCTAAAGGGGTAGGTTGCAAGAAACTTGCTTTAAGCTTTAATTCGGCAAACTCACTCTCACATACAGAATCCCACACTACCCCACTTCCCACACCATAGCGATAAAAGTCCTCATCTGCACCTTTAAAAAGTGTGCGAATAGGCACACAAAAGGAAGTATATTGATTAGAAATCACACCTAATGCGCCACAATATACACCTCTTTGGCGAGATTCTAAACTATGGATAATTTCCATTGTTTTAAGCTTTGGCGCACCTGTGATAGAACCACAAGGGAAAAGAGCGCACAAAATCTCACGCAATGAAGTCTGTTTGGATAATCTGCCCGTCAAGGTAGAGACCATTTGATGAAGTGTGGGATAAGTCTTTATCTTGCATAGATTCTTTACTCGCAAGGAACGGGGCTTGATAATTTTGCTCAAATCATTGCGCAATAAATCTACAATCATCATATTTTCGCTACGATTTTTGCTATCTTGCTGCAATGTGCGCTTTTGTATAAAATCTAGCTTATGTGTTTTGGCTCTTTTTATTGTGCCTTTCATTGGTTGAGTGGTAATTGTGCGATTTTTTACTTCAAAGAAAAGCTCGGGTGAAAAACATAGAATCTCACCAAATGCGTTTTTAATGTAGGCTTTGTATGCGGTGTTTTGATGAGAAAGAATCTGCTTAAAAAGCTGCTTGGACTGCGCTTGAGAACAAAGCTTTAGCTCGTGAGTATAGTTGATTTGATAACTCTCACCTTTTAAAATATGCGTTTTTATGCGTGTAAAGCCACTCTTGTAGTCCTCATAGTCAAGCCCTTGCAAAAGAAATAGCGGTAATTGAGTGTGATGTGTCTTGTTAAAAAAACTTTTAAGCTTACGCCTTTTGGCAAAAAATACAAAATAAAGCAAGGGTTGCCTATATAAAGACATTGTAGCGCATATACGCTCATAAAAATAATGATATGCTTTTGCTTGATAGGCTTGGAGAGCCACGCCTGCTTCATAAGTCATATACCCGACAAAATAGCCTTTTTGCTTTGATTTAAGAGTAGATTCTATGCACTCTAGCGCATTCAAAACGCCTTGCACATCAAAAGCGGTGATCTTTCTTAAAGGATTGCTATAATAAAAGTTACCATAAATCATTGCATAATGCTATCTTAAAGCATTAAATATTTAAAACCTAAAACTTCCATATCTCTTGTTTCTAAGATGGATTCTAATCTATCTTTTGCTTTAAAATCCGCTTTACTTTCATCAGGATTCAAAGCCTTAAGTGTGTTTAGAATCTCATAGGAAGTCAAACTCCTCTGCTTGTTCCTCACTCACTACACCGCTTATATTTGCTCCCTCTTGTAAAGCTGCTTTAAAAAGTTCTACATCACTTTCATAAATCGCTTCTAAAAGTTTGTCATCTGCTTTATTGTTTGGCATTGTTTTTCTCCTTTAATTTATTTTTTTAACTTCCACGCGCTCTAAAGCTCCTCTTAAGGAAAGTGGGGCTTCTTTATAGGCTTTATGAAAATCTCTTGCATAGGCTCTAAATCGCCTTTGACATTCTTTTATTTCTTGTTCTCTTGTCAAAAAGCCCTCTTGGTATGCTTTGCGTTTTTGGTCTGTGTCTAGGATTTCTAACACGCTTTTTGCTCCCTTACTTCTCATATATTGCTCTAATTCACCTAAAACTTCACGCAAAAATAAAGAAAATTCTAAGTGTTCTTGTCTGCTTTGTCTTTCCCATTTTGCTAGCCCTAAAATAACGCTGGATTTATTTTTAATATCTTCTTCATTTTTATTAATATTTAACATCAATCTATCCAAAGGCGTTTCAAGTTCAAAACCAACAAGAGCATTATCCATTCTAGCGATCGCATTGATATGATGTCCTTGTTCGATAAGAGCTTTAACACACTGAGCAAAAGCTCGTGTTATTTCAAGACGCTCTTCGCCATCAAATTTTCTTATCGAGATAAGATTTATTGCGATATGCAAACCCGTAGTGGCTCCTTTATCAAAATAGTCGAATTTGGTTATTCCCACACGAATTTCGCCATCTATCATTTTCATCTTGCCTCTTTCTAATAAAGTTCTTATAATACCCATAGACTTAAGCTCACGACCTATTGCTGCCATTGTAAGATTGCTGGCATACTCATAAGATTCTTCAAGAAAATTTTCTCCCCAAACATTGGTGATATTAGGATCTGCCCCAAGCTCTAATAAAGTTTCGCAAAATTCTACATAATAACCCCAATATAGAAATTTTGCCGCCAAGGATTGAAAAGTTCCCATTTTGGCGTTATTAGGATTACTATAAAACACAGCATTGATATTTGCACCCTTGCTGATAAAGAGTTTGAGCAGATCTAAAGCCCTTAAGTAATGTTTTTCAATGCAGTCTTTTTGAGATATCCAAGGACTATACGCAGCCAAATAATACAATAAAGCATTGAGCTGTCTTTGGTCGCTGATATATGCAAGGATTTGAGTGAAAAACTCACGGGAAAATAAAGAAAATTGAAGTGCAAGATATTGTGGCATAGTCAGGGGCTGAAAGGCTTTTCTATCAAATTTCTCGCCAAAATTGATATGAGCTTTTGTTTTCGTATAAATATAGAGTGTGGAATCTAAATCTATCGCTTTGATGTATTCTATCCACTGCGAGTAATACTCATCATTTTCGCTATGGTCTCTCTCATCAAAAAACCATCGCAGCATAGGATTTGCTTGGATTTCCTCATAAGTTACTATCTTTTCTTGTGTGTTTTGCCTTTGTTCTCCTTAAAGATATTCTTAGAATCTTTAATCATTGATTCCATAAATTTTGATATAAAACATTTGTATTCTAACAAAAAAAAAAATAAGTTTAGGTTATGAAATAAGTTTTTTTGTTCAGTATTGAAGTAACATTTTTAATTAAAATTTGCATTTACTATTTAAATAATTTATGCTTTAGGGCGGAAAATATGGATATTAGCAGTATTAGCGTGGATATAGCCTCCTTCAATCAAATCAATGCAATAAGGCACAGCAGGAAATACTGCCTCTAAGCATTCTCTAATGCCTAGAGAATGGCTTTATCTTTAGTGTATTCCAAGTTGTTTTATTACACAAACTCAATAATTGCCATTTGTGAAGCATCGCCCTTTCGTAAGCGTGTGCGTTGGATTCTCGTGTATCCACCATTGCGAGAGGCATATTTAGGAGCTATTTCTGCTACGAGCTTTTTAGTAGCTCCTTTATCTTGCAAATAAGCAAAAACATAGCGATGTGCATTTAAATCTCCGCTACGCGCTGCTGTAATAAGCTTTTCAATATAGCTTTGTAATTCTTTTGCCTTAAAAACACCTGTTTCAATCTTGCCATATTCAATAAGAGCAATAGCAAGATTCTTAAGTAACGCCTTGCGATGTGCTGAAGTGCGCCCTAATTTCCTATATCCATGTCTATGTCTCATTTTGCGTCCCTTTTATTGGTTATTTTTTATTTTTGCTAACTTACGATTAAGAAGTTGTAAAATATCTTCAGCGATTTCTCCACCCACAGGGTATCCAAGCTCATAAAGCTTATCGGCAATTTCATCATAAGATTTTTTACCCATATTTTTAATATTTTTGAGCTCATTTTCACTCATAATTACGAGCTCACCTACATATTTTAAGCCTGACCTATCAAGGCAATTAAAGCAACGCGCACTAAGATTGAGTGTATCAATCTTAATCATCAATGTTTTAAGTTCTCCAGAATTTTCAGCAATATTTTTTGTGCTACTTGATGTTGCACTTAAATCTATACCAAAAATACTCATTTGCTTATGCATAATTGCTACTGCTTCTTTAAAAGCAGTAAGAGGGTCAATCTGCCCATCTGTTTCAATATCAAAAATGATTTTCTCATAATTTGGATTATCTTCAACAAGCACATTTTCAATTTCATATACTGCTTTTTTCACAGGTGTAAAATATGCATCAAGCGGGATATAATCCTCTGCAATTTTGCCACGAATATGCTCACTTGGCACATATCCTATACCCTTTTGGATAATCAGCGAAAAGCTAATATCCGCATTTTCATTAATTGTAGCCAAGTAAGCGTCAGGATTCACAATCTCTACTACATCATTAGCAAGCTCATTTGCATTAAGCACCATCGGTCCCTTAAAATCATACTGCAGTTGCACACTATCAAGTGTCTTATCTTTGATAAGAAACCGAATATTTTTCAGGTTACTAATGAAATGTGATACATCTTCGACAATCCCTCGAATAGAATCAAATTCGTGCAAAACACCTTGAATCTTTAAAGCAGTGGGCGCATAACCTACTGAGCTTGAAAGAAGCAAACGACGAATCGGATGAGCTAGGGTAATAGCGTAGCCAGATTCAAAAGGATAGATACTAATTTTAGTCCTATTGGCTGAAACTGGGTCAGCCTTTATTTCTGTGGGGATATAAGGTTCAGTTTTAATCATATTCATTTTATAGCCATCCTTTATGTTATTTAGAATAAAGCTCAACTATCAATCTTTCTTCAATAGGTATCACTACTTCTTCTCTTTGTGGAAAACGAGTAAAAATACCAAACTTCTTTTCTTTATCTACATCAACCCAAGGAACAATACCTGTTTGCGCAGTCAAATCAATCGCACGCAATATTTGAGGATTATTTTTACTTTTCTCTTTTATCTCAATTTTCTGTCCGGGCTTTACCATATATGAAGGAATATCCACACGCTTACCATTGATAAGAATATGTCCGTGTGTAACAAGCTGTCTTGCAAATCTTCTTGTTGTTGCAAAACCCATTCTATATACAACATTATCAAGCCGCTGCTCAATAATACGCACAAGATTCTCACCTGTATTACCTTCTTGACGATTTGCTTCTTTAAAAAGCGCACGGAATTGTTTTTCACTTACGCCATACATCATTTTAGCTTTTTGTTTCTCACGAAGTTGCAAACCATATTCTGAAATCTTACCACGTTTTTGTCCGTGTTGTCCTGGTCCATAAGGTCGCTTATCTAGCGCACTTTTACCTGCTAATCTTCTCTCACCTTTTAACGCAAGAGATACACCAAATCGTCTTTCTAATTTTTCAACTGGTCCTCTATATCGTGCCATATATTACTCCCTTACACTCTTCTTCTTTTTGGTGGTCTGCAACCATTATGTGGCAATGGCGTAATGTCTTTAAGCCATAAAACCTTGATACCTTCAACTGCTCCTACACTCTTCACAGCTGTTTCTCTTCCGCTACCTGGTCCTTGCACTTTAATGCCTACCTCTTTTATACCGTGTTCTTTTGCTTTTTCCATTGCAGACTCCACAGCTTGTTGTGCTGCATAAGGAGTAGATTTTTTACTTCCTTTAAAGCCTAATCCACCAGCAGTAGCCCAGCACAATACATTGCCCATTTCATCAGTAACAGTTACATTTGTATTATTAAATGATGCAGAAATACATACTATGCCTCGTGCAATATTCTTTTTTACTTTTTTCTTCGTTACAGCTTTTTTTGCCATCTGCTCACTCCTTACTTGCTACCAACAGTTTTTTTCTTGCCCTTGCGTGTGCGAGCATTATTTTTTGTAGTCTGTCCTCGAACAGGCAATCCTTTTCTATGTCTTAAGCCTCTATAACTTCCTAAGTCCATTAAAGCTTTAATGTCCATTGTTACTTTCTTTCTAAGGTCACCCTCTACCATATAGCTTTCTTGAATCTTTTTTGCAATAGACGAAACTTCATCTTCGCTGAGATCAAAAACTCGCTTATCAAAAGAAATATTTACAGCCTTGAGGATATCTCTTGAGCTTTTGAGCCCAATACCATAAATATAAGTGAGAGCATATTCTACTCTTTTCTTTTTTGGCAAATCTACACCAGCAATTCTAGCCATTGTTTATCCTTGTCTTTGTTTGTGTTTTGGGGTTGAGCAAATCACTCGAACCACGCCCTTACGCTTGATAACTTTACATTTATCACACATTTTTTTGACCGAAGGTCGAACTTTCATACCTACTCCTTTGTATTTTCTAACTTTTTTGAGTTAAAACTGCGGATTCTACACAAAAAATATTTAAAAACTACTTACACGACACAATTTTATTTATGCCTATAAGTAATTCTTCCCTTATCTAGGCTATAAGGAGTAAGCTCGATTTTTACCATATCACCAGGTAAAATTTTAATATAATGCATACGCATCTTACCAGCTATATGGCAAAGCACTATATGTCCATTTTCAAGTTGCACACGAAAAGTTGCATTCGGCAAAGCCTCAATAACTTTCCCATCAACTTCAATCACATCATCTTTTGCCATCTATTTTACCTCCGTTAAAATCTCTGCTTGACCGCCAATAATTGCAATTGTATGTTCATAATGACTGCCATTTAAACCATCTTTTGCAACAACTGACCATTTATCATTGAGTATAGTTGGTTCTCCATCAAGTTGAGCAATCATTGGCTCAATGCAAAATACCATACCCTCTTTAATTTTTGGACCTTGTTTTGGATTTGGAGATTCTAAATAATTTGGAATCTCGGGTTCTTCGTGTGGAGACCTTCCTATACCGTGCCCACAAAACCCACGCAATGGCTCAAATCCTCGCCTTATAATTGAATCTTCTAAGATAGAGCTTAATTCTTTAAAACGCATACCTTCTTTTATTTGAGAAATAGCCTCATATAAAGTATCCTTGGCACAATCAATCAAAAGCTTATCTTTCTCTTCAATCTCACCAATACCAATAGTAATTGCAGCATCACCATACCAACCGTTATATTCTACACCTATATCAATCCCCACAATATCACCATTTTTTAGCCTATATTCTGTAGGAATGCCGTGAATAATCACTTCATTAACAGAAGCACAAATAGAATTTGGGAATCCATAAAGCTGATAAAAAGCCGCCCTGCCACCTTGAGAAGAGATAAATTCCCTTGCTAAAGTATCAAGTTCAAGAAGAGAAACTCCCTCCTTTGCACGAGTAGCAAGGAGCTGTAAGGTTTGAGCGACAATTCTATTTGGTATGCGTAAAGATTCTATATCTTTTTTACTCTTAATACTAATTGCCATATCAAAGCCCTACGGCACTTAGAGTTTGATATTTATTCATATAAATTTGAGCCTCTATACGTCTCATTGTATCAATAGCAACTTGCACTACAATCAACACTGCTGTTCCACCAAAATAAAAAGGCACACCTGTAAATTTCACAAGTATCCACGGGAGGGTTGAAACAAGCGCAAGATATAATGCTCCCCAAAAAGTAAGGTTACTTGCTACATTATTGAGAAAATTTGCCGTTCCCTCTCCCGGACGCAAACCGGGGATAAAGCCACCTTGTCTTTTGAGATTATCTGCTATATCTTTTGCATTAAAGACAATAGAAGCATAAAAATAAGCAAAGAAAACCACTAAAACAAACATCAGCGCATTGTATGTGTAGCCATCAGGTCTTAAAATATCTGCGATACTTTGAATAATTGTATTTGATGAAGCTTGTAGTATAGTAGAAGGAAACACAAGCAATGCAGAGGCAAAAATTGGAGGAATGACACCACTTAAATTCATTTTTACAGGAATATAATTCATAATACGCTTATTTTGATTCTGCATAATTACTTTACGTGCATAAGAAACAGGTATGCGTCTTTCAGCTAATTCAATAAAAATAATAACGCCAACGGTAAGAATAATTACTGCAAGAAGGATAAGAAGCACAAAGACATTAAGTTGTCCTGTATTCACAAGATTAAATGTTTGACCTATGCTTGAAGGAATACCAGAGACAATGCCTCCAAAGATAATGAGGCTAATTCCATTACCTACACCTCTTTGCGTAATTTGCTCACCAATCCACATAAGTAGCATTGTGCCTGTAAGCATAGAGAAAACTGATACAACAATGAAAAGATTCAAATCAATTTTAATCGCTCCAGTGCTCATACTATTAAGCCCAATACTCACGCTCACAGCCTGGATAATAGTAATGCCTATTGTTACATAACGCACAATTTGCATATATTTTTGCATACCATCACGTTCTTTTTTCATTTTTGCAAGATTAGGAAAAGTCGCTGCCAGAAGTTCCATAATGATAGAGGCTGTAATGTATGGCATAATACCGAGTGAAATAATACTAAAACGCTCTACTGCATTACCGCTAAACATATTAAACAATCCGAGTGCATTGTTTGCATTATCATCAATAAATGATTTAATAATACTTACATCTACACCGGGGACAGGCACATACGCTAAGATTCTATACGCAAATAAAAAAGCAAGTGTGATAAGAATCTTATTTACAATGCTTTTTGTCATTATTTATTTCCACTAGTCATAATAGAAGTGTCTTTAATTTTAGAAGCCAAACCTTTTGCCTTTGTGCCGATAAGTTTTACTCGAGTTGCATTCTTTGGGATACTAAAATGAGTGCGCAAAACTTCCATATTGATTTCAGAAAGAGTTTCAAGGATTTGTGCTTTATCAACATTAATCACAATAGGCTTTTCTACGCGTGAAGTAAAGCCTACCTTAGGCAAACGTCTTTGGAGTGGCTGTTGCCCGCCCTCAAAACCTCTTTTTGCCTTATAACCTGTGCGAGCAGTTTGTCCTTTGCCACCACGAGTAGATGTTTTACCCATACCACTACCTTGTCCTCTTCCTACACGTTTAATATCCTTTGTGCTGCCTTCTGCTGGTTTAATCTTTTCTAGCATAGCCTACTCCTCAAGCTTTAATTCGTGCAAGCGCATCAATAGTTGCACGCACTACATTGTAAGGATTGTTAGAACCAAGCGATTTGGTCAAGATGTCCTTAATCCCTGCAAGCTCAATTACAGGACGAGTAGAACCACCTGCAATAACACCTGTCCCCTCACTTGCTGGTTTTAATAAAATCTTACTTGCATTATATTTATGCTCAATATCGTGTGCGATCGTTGTGCCTTTGATATTGACCTTAATAACATTTTTAAAAGCATCATCAATAGCTTTCTTAATTGCATCAGGAACTTCTTTTGCTTTACCAAGCCCAAAGCCAACGAGTCCATTTTTATTACCCACAACAACAAGTGCATTAAAACGGAATCTACGACCACCTTTTACAACTTTTGTAACCCTACCAATATTTACAACAACTTCGCTAAATTCTTCTCTATTGATTTCCATAAGTATCCTTATATTATAACTTTATGCCATTTTCACGTAAAGTATCAGCAAATGCTGCGACAACGCCGTGATAAAGGTATCCATTTCTATCAAACACCACTTCTGTAACTTTAGCTTTTTTAAGGGCATTAACAAATTCGTTTGCGATCTTTTTTGCATCTTCTTTGTTATTGCCTAAGCCCAATTTTTTACCATCAACACTTGCAAGTGTTACACCTCGCTCATCATCAATTGCTTGTGCATAAAAATACTTATTAGATTTAAATACACTCACACGCGGCTTACTTGCTACGCCATAGATTTTTCCTCTTGTGCGTAACTTTCTCTTTATTTTAAGAAGCTGTTTTTGCTTTAATACTTTCTCTGTCATATTGCACCCTTACTCTATTTTTTAGAAGTCTTACCTGCTTTACGCATAATGGTTTCATCGCTATATTTAATCCCTTTACCCTTATATGGTTCTGGTGGTCTAAACTCACGAATTTCAGCCGCAATCTGCCCTACTTGCTGTTTATCAGCACCTTTAATTGTAATCACATTCTTTTCTACACTCATCTCAATACCCGCAGGAATAGGATAAATCACAGGATGAGAGAATCCTAATGCCATTTCAAGATTCTTGCCACTTACACTTGCTTTATAACCCACACCATTGATTTCAAGTGCCTTTGTGAATCCTTGAGATAAACCAATAATGATATTATTTGCTAATGCACGATAAGTGCCCCAATATGCACGAGACTGCGCTTGAGAATCTACACTAGTAAAACTTAATGCTCCATCTTTCAATTCAATTTGGACACGTCCATATGTTTCAAGTTCTTTTTGCTCTTTTGCACTCTTAAAAAAAATCTTGCTTCCTTGAATTGATACCTCTACGCCTTTTGGAATACTAATAGGTTTTTTACCGACTCTTGACATAATTTTCTCCTACCATATACTACAAAGTGCTTCGCCACCGACATTTTCACGATAAGCTTCATCATTAGCAATTACACCCTTGCTTGTGCTTACTACTATTGTGCCATAGCCATTCTTAAAACGTTTTAGCTCACTTCTCCCTTTATACACACGTCTTCCAGGCTTGCTAATACGTTTAATCTCATTAATCACACTTTTCCCTCGTTCATCATAGGCAAGCTGCACCATAATAGATTGCTTACCATCTTTATCATTAACCTTATAATCTTTAATAAAACCTTTTGTCTTAAAGACTTCTAAAACAGATACAACAATCTTTGCATAATACAATGTTGTAACCTCTAATCGCCTCATAGAAGCATTACGAATTCTCGTTAAAGAATCTGCAATAATATCATTTACCATATTTTCTCCTTACCAGCTTGCTTTACGAAGTCCGGGTATCAAACCTTCATTACCCATTTTACGCAAACATACTCTACATAAGCCAAAATCTCTATAAACAGAATGTGGTCGCCCACACACTTGACATCTTGTATAAGCTCGCACACTAAATTTTGCCTTTCTTTTTGCCTTTGCAATAATTGATTTTTTTGCCATTTTATCGTCCTTTCGCAAAAGGCATACCAAGAAGCTCAAGCAACTTAAACGCCTCTTTATCACTTTGAGTAGAGGTTACAAATGTAATATTCATACCATGAGTTACCATAATATCATCATAAACCACTTCTGGAAACATAAGCTGTTCATTCAAGCCAAAACTATAATTTCCTCTTCCATCAAATCCATTACGTTTAACACCTCTAAAGTCTTTCACGCGTGGCAATGCAATAACAATAAGTTTTTCAAGGAAATTATACATCATCTTACCGCGAAGAGTTACTTTCACACCCATAGGCATACCTTCACGCATCTTAAATCCTGCAACAGATTTTTTTGCAAGAGTAATAACTGCCTTTTGTCCAGCAATAAGCGAAATAGTATCCGCGATATTTTGCATAATTTTAGAATCTTTTGCATAATCTCCTGCACCAACACTAATTACAATTTTCTCTAATCGAGGTAAAAGCATAGGATTGCTAATATTCAATTCACTTTTAAGTTGAGGGATAATCTCATTTTTATATTTTTCTCTTAGAGCAAACATTAATTATCTCCTTCCACTTTTTTTACATTTGAAATACTCATTGGCATTTCCTTAGATACAAATCCGCCCTTAGGATTTTTTTCACTTGCCTTGATTGCTTTTTTGACAAGCTTACAACCCTCTACCACAACTTGTGCTGTTTTTGGTAAAACTTGCAATACTTTTGCCTTTTTACCTTTGTCATCACCAGTGATGACAAGCACCATATCACCCTTTTTAATTTTAAACTTTGCCACTATAACACCTCCGGAGCTAACGATACTATTTTCATAAAGTTTGCGTATCGCACTTCTCTACTTACTGGTCCAAAAATTCTCGTGCCAATAGGTTCTCTCTTGGCATCAAGAATTACTGCTGCATTATCATCAAAACGCACAAGAGAACCATTTTCTCGATGAATCTCTTTTTTTGTTCTCACAACAACCGCTTTAACAACTTGCCCTTTCTTTACTTTTCCATTAGGAATAGCTTTTTTAACAGATGCAACTATCACATCACCTACACGTGCATATCTTCTATGACTACCGCCTAGAATCTTAATACACATAATTTCCTTTGCACCGCTATTGTCTGCGACATTTAATCTTGTAAAACTTTGTATCATAGCTCTACTCCTGCGGTAATAATTTCTTTAAACCTAAAAGCTTTTGTTTTAGAAATAGGCTTACACTCAATCGCACTAATCACATCACCAATTTTCACACTATTGCTTTCATCGTGAATAGTATATTTTTTAAAACGTTTAACAATTTTGCGATATTTTTCATGAACCACTTTGCGCTCTACCAAAATGACTACACTTTTATCGCCTGCCTTGCTGACAACTCTGCCCTGAATCACTCTCTTATGTGCTTGCTTCTCACTCATACTCAATCCTTTTTAGCACTTAAGGCTGTATTAATTCTTGCAATGTCCTTACGAATCACTTTAATTTCGCTCGGATTAGTAAGCTGCATTGTTTTGAGTTGCAATCTTTTTTCAAAAAGCAACGACTTTTTTTCCTTTAACATCTTTTGCAATTCTGCAATATCTTTATCTTTCAAATCAATAAATTTCATTTTCACTCTCACTGGTTATGATTTTGGTTTTAAAAGGAAGCTTACTTTGAGCTAAAGCTAAAGCTTCTCTTGCTAAAGCTTCATCAATCCCTGCCATTTCATAAATCATACGACCGGGCTTGATATTCATCACCCATTTTTCTACACCACCCTTACCTTTACCCATTCTTGTTTCAAGAGGTTTTGCAGTCAATGGCTTATCAGGAAACACACGAATCCACACCTTACCTGCTCTTTTAATATGTCTTGTCATTGCAATACGCGCAGATTCTATTTGGCGAGAATCAATTCTCCCGTGTTCTACTGCCTTAATCCCAATATCTCCAAAAGCCAAGTTTGCACCGCGGAAAGATTTACCACGATTGCGCCCTTTCATCTGCTTTCTATATTTCGTTCTCTTTGGCATTAACATAATTTATTGCCTCCCTTTTCGTGATTTAGAGCGCACTTCTTTATCGCCACTTCTACTCTCTTCCTTTTTCTCTGGCACAATACCTTTATGGAGCACCTCACCCTTAAAAATCCATACTTTTACACCAATGATTCCATATGTTGTCATTGCTTCTGCAAAACCATAATCAATTTTTGCACGCAAAGTATGCAAAGGCACACGTCCTTCCATATACCATTCTGTTCGAGCCATTTCAGCTCCAGCCAAACGCCCTGAAACTTTCACCTTGATACCTTTTGCTCCAGCTTTCATTGCAGCTTGCATAACTTTTTTCATAGCTCGTCTAAAGGCTACACGTTTTTCAAGCTGTGTCGCAATATTTTCTGCTGCAAGTTGTGCATTAGCTTGAGGACGTTTTGCCTCTTTAATATTAATAAAGACTTCTTTGTTAAGAATCTTCTTCAAAGATTCTTTATGCTTATCAATATCTACACCTTTTTTCCCGATAATTAAACCCGGACGAGAAGCCACAACAGTTACGCGAATCTTATTAGCTGCGCGTTCAATGAGTATTTCACTCACACCCGCATAATACATTTCGCGTTTTAAAAATTTACGAATTTTATGATCTTCTAGAATATTGGAAGGTGTCGTTTGTGAAACAGAAAACCATCGAGAAGACCAATTACGATTAATACCTAATCTCAAACCTATTGGATTAACTTTTTGACCCATTGTTATTTTTCCTCGCCTTCAGTTTTTTTTGCCTTTGTCGTTTTAGCAGTTGCTGCTTTACTTGCTGTTTTTGTCTTAGTTTCAGTTTTTGGAGTAGATTTTGATTTTGAAACTGATTGAGTTGCTTTTGTTTCTGTGCTCTCTGCTTTTTTAACTGCCACTTCTTTTGGAGATTTTGAATCTACTTTCTTTTTTGAATCTTGTGTGCTTGATTTTTGTGTGCCTACTTCTACCAAGATATGTGCTGTTGGCTTACGAATAGGTGTTGCCCGCCCTTTAGCACGTGGCATAAAGCGTCTAAGCACAGGACCAGCATCAACACGACAAGAAGTAACAATCACATCTTGAGCATCATATCCACCATTTGCTACTGCTGAAGCAATCACTTTAGAAATTACTTGAGCTGCTTTGTTGGGAGTAAATTCTAAACTTGCAATAGCAACCTCTGCATTCATTCCTTGCACTTCTTTTGCGATAAGTCGTGCTTTTGTTGGAGATAGTCGAATATATCTTAATAATGCTTTACTCATCTACTTATTCCCCCTACTTACCAATCTTCTTTTGAACACTACCTTTGTGTCCTTTAAAAGTGCGTGTAGGAGCAAACTCACCGAGTTTGTAACCAACGTGATTTTCTGTGATATAAACAGGCACAAACGCTCGTCCATTATGGACATTAAAAGTAAGCCCTATCATATCTGGTAAAATTGTGCTTCGTCTTGACCAAGTCTTAATAGGCTTATTATCTTTGCTTTGCTTTGCTTTCTCAACCTTTTTGACGAGATAATCATCAATAAATGGACCTTTTTTAATTGATCTTGCCATATTTCCTACCTTATTTTTTCTTTCTTGAAATAATTAATCTATCACTCGCTTTTTTCTTACGAGTTTTAAAGCCTTTTGCTGGAGTTCCCCAAGGAGATACAGGGTGCCCACTAGAACCTGTTTTACCTTCACCACCACCGTGTGGGTGATCGACAGGATTCATTGCGCTACCACGAGTTTGAGGACGGATACCACGATGACGATTGCGTCCAGCCTTACCAATAGAAATATTTGCAAAATCTTCATTTCCCACTACACCTATGGTAGCCATACATTCTTCTAAAATATATCTCATCTCTCCACTTGGCATTCTAAGGATAATATACTTACCTTCACGTCCCATAATTTGCGCACTTGCCCCTGCACTTCTTGCAAGTTGCCCACCTGCACCCGGATGCATTTCAATATTATGCACAATTGTTCCAATAGGTATGCTTTTAAGCTTCATTGCAAAACCTGTTTTGATATCAAGCCCAGATTCTGCAGAAAACACAATATCACCCACCTTTAAACCACTTGGTTGAATAATATAACGTTTTTCACCATCAACATAATGAATAAGTGCTATACGACAATTTCTATATGGGTCATACTCTATTGCTGCTACTTTGCCTTGCACATTGAATTTATTGCGTTTAAAATCAATGATTCTATATAGCTTTTTTGCCCCACCTTCTTTATGACGGCTTGTAATGCGCCCATTATTATTTCTTCCTGCGCTTACAGGTAATTTAGTAAGCAAACTTCTCACATTTGCCTTACCCGTAATATCATTAGAGCTTAAATTGCTCATAAATCTACGACTTGGGGTATAAGGCTTATAAGTTTTAACTGCCATATTTTCTCCTTACACTGATAGCGCATCAAGTTTTGCGCCCTCTGGAATCTTCACATAAAATTTTTTAAATGAAGCTCTTTGTCCAATTTTACCTCTAAATCTTTTTACTTTACCCTCTTGGCGTAAAGAATTAATTCTAAGAGGAGTAATACCAAAATACTCTCTAAAAATCTCTTTGAGTTGGTTTTTACTCACATTAGTTGCTGTTTGCACCACTAACACACCGCTCTCTTGAAGTGAAAGAGATTTTTCAGTATAGAGGATTGACTTAATATCTGTAATATCTGCCATTTTATTTCCCCTCCTTTTCTGCAATAATTTCATCAAAAACAGCTTTTTCAATCACAACAGAGCGAAAAGTTGCTACTAAATACGCATTGAGTTCATTTGCATCAGCCAAATAGCATTGCTGCAAATTTCTAAAAGCAAGAAAAGTTGATTCATCACTTAATTGTGTTACAAAGAGTGTATTTCGCTTATTTATTGCTTTAAACATAGCATAAGCATCTTTTGTTTTGCCACTTGGCATCGTGATAGAATCCACCACAAAAAGCGCACCTTCTTGCGCTTTTTGATACAGCGCACATTCAAGTGCCAAACGTTTTTGTTTCTTGTTAATCTTGAGTTGATAGTTTTTGTCATTACTTGGTCCGTGTGCAACACCACCACCCACAAACACGGGAGAAGTTATACTTCCTGCACGCGCACGACCGCCACCTTTTTGATTCCACGGCTTCTTACCACCGCCACTCACTTCGCCTCGCTTTTTTGCATAGGCATTATTTGCCCTCATTAATGCAAGATAAGATTTCACATACAAATACAAATTATGCTCTTTGATTTGTGCGTATCTCTCGGGTAATGCAAGCTCACCGCTTTGTGCAAACTTTTTATCCAATACAATTGCTTTACTCATATTGCTACCTTATTTTATAATATGTATTCTGCCAAATGCGCCGTTATGTCCAGCTACTGAACCTTTAAGCACCAAAATCGCACTTTGCTTATCAAATGACATAATATCATTTTTTACACTTACAAGCTCATTCCCATAATGTCCAGCCATTTTTTTACCCGGCTGAACACGTCCAGGCCATTCACGATTCCCAATAGAACCTACACGTCTATGGAATCTGCTTCCGTGCGCACCTGGACCACCTTGAAAATTCCATCGCTTCATAGCACCACTAAAGCCACGCCCTTTAGTTTTAAAACTCACTTGAACGCGTTTAGCTTCACCCAAAAGACTTGTATCAAGCTCACCAACCTCTTTATTGCTCACCTTAAGTGTAGCAAAACGATTAAATTCTTTGCTTAGGCTATATTTTTTTTGTTGCCCCGCAATAGCCTTATTAATAGCCTTACCTTGAGAGTAAGCCACCAATGCTTTACCATTATCATATATCTCGCATACTTTCGCACCAAGCACACGCAAAAGAGTTACCGCTTCACTTTTTGTGCCTATGGTGCGACTCATACCAATTTTCTCAACTATAAATTCCATATCCTTTATTCCTTACTCTAGTATTTACTTACTCATAGACATTACTTCAACATCTACTTCTGGTGCTAAATCAAGCTTCATAAGGCTATCTACGGTATCGGGAGTAGCAGAAATAATATCAATAATGCGATGATGCACCCTGATTTCAAATTGTTCGCGAGAATCCTTATTGATATGTGGCGAACGAAGAACGGTGTATCGCTTCTTTTTTGTAGGAAGTGGCACGGGACCCCTTATCTCTGAACCTGTCCTTTTGACTGCTTCTATAATAGATGCAACTGACCTATCAAGAACCCTATGGTCATAAGCTTTTAGCCTAAGTCGTATTCTTTCCATATTTTTTCCTTTTATCTAAAGAACTCATCAGTAATTTTGATGTTTTTAGCGCGTGATTATATTCAATTTTATAAAAAAAAGTCAAGCATTTTGCCTATTTTTGCCTACTTTTTTATTTTTTAACTTCCTTAATGTAAGGAAAATAAAATATCGCTCTTTATCTTTTTCAATAAACCAACTGATTATGTTATAATCTTGAAAAACTTAACTTAATTAAGAGGCTAGAATGAAAAAACAAGACACAACACAAACGCTAAAATCTCTCGTGCTGCAGGAGAATATTAGCGAGGAAGCCATAATTGCATATCTTAAAGCCAATATCAAAAATGCTAAAAAAGAAATTGAGGCTGCACTCAAGCATATAGAAGATTGTGCTTATGAAATGACAATGCAGGCTGATTACGAAGAGTATGAGCTAGAGTATGAAGATGAGACAGGTATTCCCGCATCTGAATGCGATAGCAATGACTTTCAAAGGTGGTTTGAAGATAAATTGCTTGGAAAAGAGTTAGCCAAAATCCGCACACTTTTAGAAGAGCTAATGAATGAAAAAGATTTGCAGCTAAGGCTCAATTCTCAAGTCAAGGCAAATAGCGCACAAAGCCCAAAAGAGCTTATAGAGGCAATACAAAACTATGAAGTGCTAAAGGCTTTACATATCTTGCAAAGTGGGCAGATAGAGAAAAAGCACATTGGCAAAGATCTCTTAAAAGTGTGTGATAAAGCCATAGATGCTCTTATTGATGTTATCGTAGAAGATTCAAAAGGCGGCAAAGACATTGGGAAAGGCATTAAAGGCGCATTTTCAAGATTTATTGAGGTAGATTACAATAAACAAGGATATAAGGATTATAGCGGCGAAGCACGAAAGCAGCTCAAAAAAAGCAGTGTCTATAAGCTAAAAGAAATTTTAGAATCTATCACAAAAGGCGAGAGTATAGAATCTGCCCTCCACAACTCTGTCTTTTATGACAAAAAAGGCAACTTTAAGCCAAAGCATAAAGAGTTATCATTTATCCCGCTTAACACTTTTGAGCTAAAGATTCTCGTAGAGATTGAGGAAGTGCATCTTGGGCAAATTGATTTAAGCTATATCAAAAGCCTTGCTGCACTCTTTGCTGATTGTGCTTGGTGGCGGACAAATAGAAAAGATTTTAGCGGTATAGAGCAATGGGATACAAGCAAAATCAATGATATGTGTAAGCTTTTTGTGGGGCTTAAAGATTTTAAGGCGGATTTAAGCAAATGGAATGTCTCAAGTGTGAAAAACTTTGAGAGTATGTTTGAAGATTGTGAATCTTTTGAGAGTGATTTAAGCAAATGGAATCCCAAAAAAGCAGAGGATATTGCCTTTATGTTTAGCGGGGCAAAGTCTTTCACAAGCAATTTAGATGCTTGGAATCTTAGTCAAGGAGTGGTAGAAAATGCAAAATATCTTTTTGAAAACTGCCCGTTATCACAAACTCCGCCATCGTGGTATAAAGCCGTCTTTGATATGGATAATCCAAGTGTGGCATTGCTCTATAAACTTGTAAAGATAAGAGACTATACCCGTGCAAAAGAATGCCTTTTAAAACTACAAACCCTAAGCAAAGAGGAATACATAGAATGTGCGAGGCTTTGCTTTTATTTACCACGCGGAGTAGTAGGCACAGCACTCCCTGATAAAGATTTTTTCACTGCCCTTGTCAATCAAGCAAAATCACAAAATATAGTCATTCCTATCAGCAATGAGGTAATGCAAAAATGTCTGCGATATGGGAAATTAGAATATGCGAAGTATTTAGTAACGCTTGGCTATAAGGTTACTATTGATAAAGAGAATAATTTTGGCGTATATGTAGCACTTAAATCAAACCCAAAACAAGAAGTGCGGGATATTCTGCATTTCTTTGTAGAAAACTTAGGCAATGAAATCAATGAGGAGTTTTTTGAAGCACTATTTGGCGACTCACCCGGCTTTGTGCGTGACTTTAAGCAAGAAACACTCGATATATTTTTTAAGGAGCTTTTGAGCTACTATCCTAGAGAGACATTCACCAATAAAAAAGTATTGAGCTGCCTTATTAATGTTGGTTTAATTCGCATACTCTTTAAGAATGGTATAGAGGTGGATTTACAAGGGGTAGCATATAACCCTAGAGTTATTAAGCATTACCTTGATGAAGATTTGCAAACATTTTTGAAGCTTTTAGAGCTTCATCTTTTGCAAGCAGATTCTATAATTGAGTATTATATTTATCACCCAAGAGATACTTTCGTGAAAGTAAGCGTTCTGCTTGTATTTGTCGATGAATTCAAAAATAAGCTTATGAGAATGCCTATGCAAGCAATCTTAAAGCAGTTTGCAAAAAATGGCATAGATGTGGAGAAGCTTGGCACTTATGAGGGGAAAAACCTTTATGAAATATTAGAGGATAGTGAGCATAAAGAGGAGATTTTATCCTTACTCAAGATAAAATGATGTAATCTTTTACATTCACACATTGAGGAGCCTTTGTGCTAAATCTTTCGCACCTTTGAAATCCACCTTACCCGAGCCAAGCACGGGGATAGATTCCACTCTTAGAATCTTAGATGGCTTAAAAAGTGCTGGGATTTGCGCTTCTTTGATAATTCTTTCTATTTTTTCACATTCTGTCTTTTCACCGCTCACAAGAAGAATGACACTCTCGCCCTTTTTACTATCATCTATGGTAGTGGCTGCATATTTCAGCTCATCATCAATCTCATATTTTTTGATAAGCTTTGCAATCTCCTCCTCAATACCGCCAAGACTTACCATTTCCCCACCAATTTTTGCAAAACGCGAATATCTATCCACAATATGAATGAATCCATCGGCATCTAAATGCCCTTTATCGCCACTTTTATACCACCTAATCCCATCAATTTCTACAATCACTTCTTTGGTTTTTTCCTCATCATTGAGATACCCTACCATTACTTGATGTCCGCCGATAAGTATCAACCCGTCCTCGCCTACAGGCATTTCCTGCATAGTATTTGGCTCAACAATTCTAATGGCACTTCCGGGCAAAGGCATACCTACACTGCCCTCTTTACTTGCTTTATGCAATTCCCAATTATCTACATCAAATTCACTCGGTAGATTTACACTTGCCACAGGTGTAGTCTCTGTCGCACCATAGCCCTCATAAATTTCTTTATT
Organism: Helicobacter japonicus; assembly: GCF_000762845.2. Taxonomy (GTDB): domain Bacteria; phylum Campylobacterota; class Campylobacteria; order Campylobacterales; family Helicobacteraceae; genus Helicobacter_C; species Helicobacter_C japonicus. The sequence continues at coordinate 52,522 of NZ_JRMQ02000007.1, forward strand.
AAACTTCATCACAAAGGCTTCTTTGACATCTTTTTTGAGTTTTTCAGCTCCCGCTACCACAAGTCGCAAAGAATCAAACATAAGCCTATCTACCTTATTATTACGCGCATAAATACCCAGAAATGTAGAAGTGCCGCACATCACACTCACTTTGTTTTTTGCTATCGCCTTAGCAATACCCACCGCATCGGTTGGGTCTGCGTGTGTAACAGAGAGCATACCCTCAAGCAAAGGCATAAGTGTAGTAACGGTTAAACCAAAAGCGTGAAATGGTGGCAAAGACGAAAGCATAGAATCTCCATTACGCGCGTGAATGACATCAGAAATTTGCAAAATATTGCTCATAATATTTAAATGTGAAAGCATTACACCTTTTGGCTTACCCTCACTCCCACTACTAAAAAGAATCGCGGCTACATCTGTATTTTTCTGCGTTTTTGTATAAAGCCATTTAAGGATAAAAGAGGGCAGTAAAATCGCTTGAGCCATTTTACACACAAAATCAAGCTTATTTGCTTTAATCTCGTCAATCAAATCCTCCATATATAGCACCCTCACATTTTGTGAGAAATTTAAACTCACACCCTTGCCCTCAAGTTTATCCATAAATTTTTGTGAAGTATAAATTGTCTGAATCTGCGCGGATTTAATAGCAGCATCAATCGCCTTTTGTCCAGCCGTGAAATTAAGATTCACAATAGTTTTTGTCGCCATAAGCAAAGAAAGATTACATAATGCACTTGCAAGTGAGGCAGGAAGTATGATTCCTACATTTTGTTGCCCCTTTGTCTGCTCTGCAAAAAGCTTAGAAAGAATAAATGTAAGACTAAGCATTCGCGTATAACTCATAGAGCCACTTAGGCTATCTATAATAGCCACTTCACTTCCCCACTTCTTTGCAGAATCTACCCACGCCTTGCCAAGTGTAGGTAAGACTTCACATTGAGATTTCCACGCACTAAAAGATAACTCAAACACTTTAGCCTTAACTTGCTGTGCGTTAGAGTGAATATCTAAAGATTCTCCAAAAGCAATCGTGATATTGCGTTTAGCAAAGCTTTTGCGTCTTTCTTGGAATCCTTGATGAGAGTGTGAAAATGCACTCCCCCATAAACCGCGTATATAAAAGGGCAATATTACAGCTTGATTTACATTTACATTTCTAGTAGCAAGTTCAAAACCATTTTTAAAGGTATTTAAATGCCCGTGTCGCGATATTGCACCTTCGGGAAAAATACATACCATATGCCCTTGTATGAGTTTTTGTGCAATAGATTCTAAAGCTTTTCTGCTTCCGGCATTTGAGACAGGAATCACACCAAAAAAATCAAGAAAAATGCGTATATACCACCTATCATAATAACTCCGCTCCATTACAAAATACACCTTACGCGGTAATGCCAACTGCACCATAGCCCAATCTATGAAAGATATATGATTGCCAAGTAATAATACGCCGCCTCGTTCAGGGACATTTTCAAAACCCTCTACATTTAAGCGGTATCTTTGAAAAAATGCAAGAGTAACGAGCATTCTTACAAGCGAAAAGGGCAAAAGCCTCACAACATAAATTGCCCCACACAACGCAACAATCATACAAAAATAAAAAAGATACACTACATCAATATTGCCCAAAGATGTAAAAGTGCCAATAAGCAAAAACGAAAGCATAGCAATATTTTGCACGAAATTGTTACCTGCTAGAATCTTGCCTAACTCACCCTCTTTAGCGTGGAATTGTATTAAAGCATTAAGCGGAACTATAAAGAGTGCGCCACCCACACCAAAAAAGAAAAACAGCACAGCATAAGATACAAGAGAGGAAAAACTTAAGATGAGCAAAGTAGTTATGCAAATCAATCCTGCCCCGATAGGAATAAGCCCTGTTTCAATATATTGCTTTGAAAATCGTCCTGCGATAATAGAGCCTATAATAATTCCAAAACCTGAGCAAGCAATAATCATCTGCACTTTAAAGGTATTTAACTCCGCAAAAGTCATCTTCACATAAGTTGGAAAAGTCGCTAAAAGTAATTGAGAGATAGACCAAAATACAGCTATACCTATTACAGATAGCCAAATATTACGATGAGAAGTGAGCAATTTAAGATTTTCTTTTAATAAAGAGCCCTTCAAGTATGCTTCCTTATCAAAAACCTCTTGTGTGCGTTGCGTAAGTGTGGGAAGGGTATAGCATAAATATAATTCTATTAGAGCACATACAATAAGCACAAAACCAAGCGGAGCGACACTTTGCAAAATTTCACCCTTTTGTGCTAGGAATCCTAAATCACTCAAAGCATACAAAGATTCAAACACAAGTGAGAAAACGCTCATACCTGCTAAAATAGCTACAATCGCTACTGCCTGCATCACACCATTTCCCCACGCAAGCAAATCTTTGCCTACCAAATCTTTGATAAAGCCATATTTTGCAGGAGAATAAATCGCGGATTGAGCTGCCATAAATAAAGTAGCTATAAAAGCAAGCCAAAACCAACCCATAAAATAACACAATGCGATAATAATACTAAGTAGCAAGCCAAACCACGCACATATACGCATAACGATATTTTTAGGATATTTATCAGCCAAGAATCCAGAAGGGGAAAACAGCAAAATAAAAGGAAGTAAAATAAGTGCATTAATAATACTTGTTAAGAGTGTAAGTTCGCTTCCATCATAAACTTTATAGATTGTATTTTGAATAGTGATTTTATGCCCTAAATCCATAAAAGCATTGATAAATGCCACGAGAATGAAAAATGTAAAGCCTTTAATCTTCCATATTTTATTCACTCGTATCTCCTATTTTATAGTTTTAGGAGAAGCTATGTATTTTAACTTACTCCCTTACTTTTATTAATCTATCCTATCGCTCACTTAGAATCTTCATTTTACCATTTTCTATAACTACATACATATCTTTTCTACCGCTAGAGCTAAAGCTTGGTTTGCCATTAAGTGAGGCTTTGTAGTCTTGGAAAAAATTAATGCGATACATATTGCGATGTGCCTCATTTGGATATATAGAGACATTAATATGGGAAATGCGTATCACTTTATTTTCATTTTTGGCAAATATATTTTTTTTATGTTCCTTAAAAGATTTAAAACTCATACCATCAGGACGATAAAAATCCTTTTCATCATAAAAATCAAGATAGGCTGCTAGATTGCTTTTTTGCCATACATCTTTCCACTCATAGAGACTAGAAAGCAAAAGAGCAAGGTCATCTATACTTGCTGCTTTATACTTATCCTCATAAGTGATAAGTAAAGTTTTTCTCCAATCAATAAGACTATCATATTTTTTTAGAATCTCATTATCAATAGCAATACAACCACGCGTATTTAACTCTTCCCTATCGCCATTAAGAGGCAATCCGTGAATCCAAATTCCTCCGCCTGTCTTTTTCAAAGATTTATCATATACATTAGGATAACTTGTCGAAAAAGCAAGTGGTCCATAATATTGATCTAAGCCTGTTAAACGCGCATTTAAATCATAAGAGCCAATAGGCGTAGTCAAATCTCCCTCTTTTTTCTTATTGCCCTTACCTTTTGCTACAAGCGCACTTGTAGTGCCAAGCTGCTTTAATGTGGAATCTTTTAATTCATATAGGGTAAGGGAAGGCGCACTTTTATTGGAAATAAATAAAAACTGCATATCCTCAAAATATCCATATTCTGTAACATTCCCCTTGAGATATTCTGCCCAATATTCTTTACTTGATAAATATTTTTCAAGCATAGATTCTACTGCATCTATACCATTTTTCTTATATTCATTGACAAGATTCACCATTTGTATATCAAGCGCATAAAGATGCCCCACACACCCTATAATGACGCAATAAAACCATTTTTTTAAGCAACTCATTCTCTCTACTCCTTTTTAGGTTTGCTAAATAAAATCATATCCTATTTTTTTCAACACATCTTTTTGTTTGCTCCAACCCTTATATACCTCAACATCAAGCTTTAAAAAAATTGCTTTATTACCAAAACGACACATCTTCTCTCGCGCACATATACCTATGCGCTTAATAGTCGCTCCACCCTTGCCAATCACTACTGCCTTTTGACTCTGCTTCTCCACAATGATATGTGCATAGATTCTGTCAATCTTTGCACCCTCTTCAAAACTTTTCATCAATACATCAGCCTCATACGGAATCTCATCGCTTAGATTCTCAAACAAGCTCTCGCGTATCATCTCTTTGTAAATCTCCTTTAAGGTTGCAGGTGTCAGGAGTTCTTCATCATAAAGAAATGGTGATTGTGGCAAGTGTGCCACAATTTGTTGCAAAATATGCTCTCTATCAAATCCTTTTTTTACACTTATTGGTAAAAGCGAGAGAAAATGTTTATCATAAACACGATATTGTGCGATTTTTTGCAAAAGCTGTTCTTTAGTGCAAGTATCAATTTTTGTCAAAAGCAAAAGATGGGGTAATCCCTCGCTCAAGTTTAAGAACTCCTCATAATACTTCACCTCATCATTCACAGGTGCAAGATAAAGTGCCAAATCACAATCTCCCATAGCTTTTAGAGCCTGTGAAAGCATATATTGATTCAAAAGCTTTTCTTTATGATGAATGCCTGGCGTATCTACAAAGATGATTTGTGCTTGTAATGGTGCATAAGATACAATCACTTGTAGTTGTTTGCGTGTAGCATTTGCCTTATGTGAAACAAGAGCTAGATTTTCTCCCACAAGATAATTGAGTAAGGTAGATTTACCTGCATTTGGTCTGCCAAGTGTGGCAACAAATCCTGCACGAGTATTTGGAGTGCTCAAATCTTTATTTTCATTCATACAAGATATAGATTCTTTAAAGAATATAACGCGCTAAATCAATATTTTCTACCAAGTCTCCAAGTCGCTCTCTTACCATATCACCTGTAATTTCTACTTCTTTGCCCTTATAAGTATCCACATCAAAACTAATATCCTCTAACACGCGTTCAATGGTTGTATGCAATCGTCTTGCGCCAATATCCTCTGTGCGTATATTTGCATTATACGAAAGACGCGCCAACTCTCTAACTGCTTCATCACTAAATTCAAGCCGAATATCTTCTGCATCAAGCAAAAGCTGATATTGGCGCAAGAGAGAACTTTTTGTTTGGGTAAGTATCTGATACAAACTCTCCTCATCAAGTGTATTAAGCTCTACGCGCAAGGGAAATCGCCCTTGTAATTCTGGAATCAAATCGCTAGGCTTACTCAAATGAAACGCCCCTGCAGCAATAAACAAAATATAATCAGTTTTAATTTGTCCATATTTAGTATTGACTACACTCCCCTCAACAATAGGAAGTAAATCTCTCTGCACTCCCTCTTTGCTCGGGTCTTGTCTTGAACTATCTTTGCTTCCTACTGCAACTTTATCAATTTCATCAATAAAAATTACTCCATTTTGTTCTGCCCTTCTTAATCCTTCTGTCCTTATACTATCTATATCAAGCACAGATTCAGTTGCCTCATTTGCCAAAGCCTCTTTAGCTTCCTTTACACTCATTTCCTTTTTGACCTTATCTTGAGTAGCATTAAGGACTTTAAAAATAGACTCTTGCACCTTTATCATATCTGGAGGGAGATTATCATCACCCATATGCATCTTTTTACTCACTTCAACTTCAATCATCAAATCATCAACTTCGCCCTTTATTACGCGTTGTTTCATTTTGGCAAAACTCATATCATATTCACTTTTCTTTGCTTCACTTACACCACTTGGTAAGGGAGGAAGAAGCTTTTGAGTAATTTTTTCAATGATATAATCATTAATTTGTGCTTGAGCTCTCTGCCGATGTTCATTTTCTACAAGATTTACACTTGCAAGCACCAAGTCCCTCACCATAGATTCTACATCTCGCCCTACAAAGCCTACTTCAGTATATTTACTTGCCTCAACTTTAACAAAAGGTAAGCCCATCATTTTTGCCATACGACGAGCAATTTCTGTTTTTCCTACACCAGTAGAACCAATCATAAGAATATTTTTAGGTGTAATTTCATCTTGAACCTCTTTATCAAGTTTCATTCTTCTATAACGATTTCTTAAGGCGATAGCTACTGCCTTTTTTGCTTCATATTGTCCAATAATATATCCATCAAGATATTCTACAATCTGCTTTGGTGTCATATTTTCTTTCATCTGCACTCCAATATTATAATTCTAAAATTTTTATATTTGTATTCGTATAGATACATAACTCTCCTGCAATAGCTAAAGAATGCTCTACAATTTCTCGTGGAGGTAAAGAGGCGTAGTTATGTAAGGCGCGTGCCGCACTTAAAGCATAATTCCCACCACTACCAATGGCTGCGATTGTGCCATCTTCTGGCTCTACCACATCACCTGTGCCACTTAAAATATAAATATGCTCGGTATTAAGCACAATCATCATTGCTTCAAGTTTGCGTAAATATTTATCCTTACGCCATTCTTTACTAAACTCTAACACACTTCGCACCAAATCACCTTTGCGTCCATCTAAAATACGTTCAAACATATCAAAAAGACTAAAAGCGTCTGCAGTAGAACCTGCAAAACCACTTAGAATCTCTCCATTATAAAGTGTGCGGATTTTTGTTGCATTGTTTTTTAATACACAATTTCCAAAAGTTACCTGCCCATCTCCGCCAATAATAGCACATTTTTTACCATTATACTCGCCCTTATAACCAAGTATAGTCGTTGCTTCAAACATTATTTATCCTTTTGTGGCTCAATTTCTAATTTAAGTGTTGCATTAATGCCTTGTCCAAGCTTGACTTGCACTTCAAAATTCCCTATATGCTTTATAGCTTGAGGAATTTCAATATGCTTCTTATCAAGATTTACCTTGTGTTCTTGCAAAGCAAGAGCAATTTCTTCTTTTGTGATAGAGCCAAAAAGCGTATCATTTGCACCTACTTTTTTATGTAGTGTGAGTGTAAGAGATTCTATTGTTTTTTTCATTTGCTGCATTTCAGCCATTTCAAGTGCAGCAATCTCCTCTGCTTTGCGTTGGTTAGCTTTATATTTATTAATTACCTCATTCGTAGCACGTTGCGCCTTGCCCTTAGCGATAAGAAAATTTTGTCCATACCCATCTTTTACTTCAACAATCTCACCTTTTTTACCAAGCCCTTGCACATTTTCTAAAAGTAGAACTTTCATATTTTCTCCATAATTAAGCTATAATAATGTGAAAATTATAACTAAAAGTGGCAATTTTATGATAAAAGCATTACAAAAAACTTATACAAACGCCCAAGCCATACATATTCAGCACAAAAATATTGCTTATCCTCGCATTATTATCAAAGCAGACTTATCCCTTTTTGTGCGTGTGCCATTACACTTTTCGCACACACAAGTTTGGGAATTTATTACAAAAAATCATCAATGGATAGAATCCACACTTCATAAACTTCACTCACATCATCTTGCCTTGCATTCTCAACTCAATGCTCATCAAAATCAAATTCCTATTTTTGGATTCTGGTGCGATATAAGCACTCTTTTACCTAAAACATATTCACTTTTTACCCCATCTCTTACGGATTCTACAAATCCCACCTTTTATACCCACACACTCAAAACACAGCTTAAAGCAATGCTTCGTGCGTATATTTATCCACGCGTAGAAGAATATGCTTCGCTTATGGGTGTAACCTATCGCTCAATCAAAATCACTCACGCTCGCTCACGATTTGGAAGTTGTAGCCACGATAATCGCCTTTGTTTTTCTTTTATGCTTATTTTTGCACAAAAAGAACTTATTGATTATGTCATTATCCACGAGCTTGCACATATCCGCCACAAAAACCATTCACGCTCATTTTGGGATTATGTAACAACTTATTGCAAAAAAGCAAAATCTTTGCGCCTTGCTTTGCGGCAAGATTCTAAAATTTACCCTCTGCTTTTGCAAAAACTCACTTAAGGAGAAAAAATGAAAAAAATATGTGCTTTTTTATGCCTTTTTTATATGAATCTTTTAGCTGGAGAATGGGTGATGTTTTCTGATGGAAAAGATACTTATATCTACTCCACAAACACCGGTGAAGTTTATATTCGTCATCATCTTGGTAAGAAAAATTATGAAGATATGTTTGTCAAAATGCCTCGAGGTATGCAGCCAAATGAGTTAAAGAAGACACAAAAAGATACGATTCACACACCCACCGCGCCAAATGCTGAGCAAATCAAAGATTTACAACTTAACGCACTTAAAAAATCCCAAGAAATGCTTAATTCTGCACTTGATTAGTTTCTATACATTTTTTAAGCTGCTCATAGAGTGAGAGAATCTGTTCTTTTTTCTCATAAAAGCTATTATTATTCACAACCAAATAGGCACTTGATTCCATAATGATTTCATCAATCTTGAGATTATTTTGTGCCATTGTGCTACCTGTTTCTACAATATCGACAATCGCATCACTTAATCCCACAAGTGGTGCAAGTTCTATTGAACCATAAAGCTTTAAAGATTCGATAGAAACAGCTTTATTTGCAAAATATTTACGCGTGATATGAGGCATTTTTGTAGCGATTTTAAGTTTAGGTTTTTGATAATCAATGCTCTTCCCCACTGGCGAGCCAACTACAACCTTGCATTTCCCAATACCAAGATTCAAAAGTCGCACGAGATTTGCTTGCTGCTCTTCTATCACATCTAAACCCACAATACCAACATCTGCAGCCTGATGAACCACATAAGTAGGCACATCTTGACTACGCACAAGCAAAAAAGTAAAGTCATTATGCTCTAAAATCAATTTTCTATCATCAAAAACAAAATTACCTCCATAGAGTTGCTCAAATAACGCTAGACTTTCTTTCGCTATACGTCCTTTAGGCAAAGCTATTTTTATCATTCTCTATCTCCTTAGTTTTAAAATCTTATATATGCTTTTGTAAAGCTTTTTGCATACCTTTAAAAACAAGTGTGTTATCATAAATTGCATCTTCAAAAAAACGTGCAAAAAATTTTCCATCGCCACCAGTAAAATACAACTTCTTAGTGCGCGAAGTATTTTTAATCATCAAAATGATACTTTTTAGCACACCAAAACTTATCGCATCGGAAGTATTTTGAGGTAATTGAGTAAGATCCACACCCGGCTCAATATCTCTTCCCAAAACACGTGAAATATCTGCATACATTTTTTTATATGATTCAAGTCCGGGCATAATATAGCCACCAAGATGAATCCCTTCTTGCATTACATCTATGGTAATAGCACTTCCTGCATCAATAATCACCCCATCATCAACAGCCCTACACGCTGCTTTTCTATCGACACCTAAACCGCTATATTGTGTTTTTAGTTCAATATGTTCATTCACATTGATACAATAAGAATGAGAAGCAAGCAAGCAACGCTCAAACCGCTCATTTACACTTATATAATAAATAGGTAATCCTTCTTTTTTTTTTGTTAAAGCATAAGGTTTTTCTTTCCAAATTTTTCCCTTATGGTAAAAATGCAAAAAAGTATTCCCTATATCACAAAGAAGCATTATTGAAACCTCTTATACACTTTGTCATAAAAAAAAGTATCCTGATTGTAAAAAAGACTCTTCTTCTTTGCGAGATTATTTTTATACACTAAAGGTGCAAAATCTTTAAGATTGAGTTCAATAAGATAGCCACCTCTTTCAAGTGTATAAAGAGTATTATTCGCAATCACAATCCCGCTAAAAACTGCAAAAGGTAGTCGCACCTTACGCAAAAGTTTCAATGTGTGGTCAAGCTCTAAAATCTCACCTTCAATACTCAAAACATAAACCTTATCATTAAAAAACAATACATCACGTAAATCTACATCGTATTTGAAACTTCTATCGCCAATAATTACACTCACACGCTTAGTTGTTGCTGCTAAAAGATAATTATTTTGCGCGTAGATATAAATAACATTATTAAAAAATTTATCACTCACAATAAGAATATCTTTAGTGATTTTATTTTGTGCAATATCATAAATAAGCACCTTACCCTCTAAATCCGGAAAAATCACATATTTATCATTTATTTGTGGTGAAGCAAGATAAGTGTTAATTGCCAAAACTGCAGGGTATTTTTGAGAAAAAATCTCTTTTTTTTGTGCAATATCATAATACATAATAGTATTATCAAGAAGCACCATAGCAAGTTTATCATCTTTAAGACTTGCAGAGAGAACACAAGTATCAAAAGGTATGCTTTGTGATGTATGCTTATTTGATTCTAAAATAATAATATTCTCGCATCGAGACTGCAAGACATAAGTATCTTTATCTTGGGCAAGAAATTTATGATAAGGCTCTAAAACAAGCGGTGTTATACCCTGTGAAAAGCTAACTAAAGTATTATCTTTAAGTATCGCGCCTTCACGCGTAGCACTTTTTATAGGAGCACTCAATGTATCCTTAAATACTACTTTGCCATTTATAGCTTGTGGCTCAAAATGCTTTTTTGAACTACACCCAGATACACATATTGCATAGATACAAAAAACCAAAAGAATAAATTTGACTTCTCTTGTCATTATTTATCCTCTCCTTTTGATGATTGCAATTTTAATCCATAATGCTTCAAATTTACTGCTTCTTCCCAAAACAAAGTGTTTTCTGGAATAAGGAGGAGTTTTTGATGGGCTTCTTTAGCCTCTCCTGCTTGAAAAAGTAAATATGCCTCCTGCAAAAGTGCTAAATTTTTGAGACCTGTTGGTTTTGTAGATTCTAAACTTGCAAGATATGGTGCTAAAGATGCGGTATTTATAGGATTTTGAGAATCTACAAACTCACTTGCCTTCAATGAAGCAATCTCATATTGGGCGAGTGAGCGCACAAAAGCATTTTGAGATTTTGCTAATTCCTCATAGGCTGTCATATCATTGTTTGTATTAAAAAATCGATACATATCATACAAAGCAGGACTTGATTGCTTTAGTGTATGCAATGCTTCTTCGTTTGTAGAATCTATAAGCAGTTTTGCATACGCTGAACTCGCCTTTTGAGCCTTTCTAGATTCTATATATTCACTTACCCAAATCCACGCAAATACACCAATGACACACACAATCAATGCAATGATATATTTGCGGTATCTTTTCCATAGAATCTCTAACGTAAAAGCACTCTCTAAAATTTTTTCATCACTATTAAAAGATTCCTTAACGCTTTTTAAATTTGATTGCAAACTCATATACTCTCCTTGATATAAATGTTATTTTGATATGCCAGAAGAGCCAAAACCCTTCTCCCCACGCTCGCTCTCGTTTAATTCCTGCACTTCCTCAAATGTTGCTTGTATAATCTCATTGACTACTGCTTGGGCGATTCTATCCCCTGTGTGAATATTGAAATCCTCATTTGAGTGATTGATTAGAATCACTTTAATCTCTCCACGATAATCACTATCAATTGTGCCGGGCGCATTAAGCACACTGATACCATTTTTAAGGGCTAAACCACTCCTTGGACGCACCTGCACCTCAAAGTTAGATTCTATTTCAAAGGCTAAGCCCGTGCCTATAAGTGCTCTCTCTCCTGCTCTAATACTACAATCCTCAATAGCGTGCAAATCAAAACCGGCTGCTTGCGCACTTTGATATTTTGGTATCAACGCATTGTGATGAAGTTTTTTAATCTTAATATGTGCTTGCTTCATCACTTTTTATCCTTCAAATATAATATCTTTATAAAATATCTCAAGTATCTCAAATTCATTTTCTCCATTTGGTAATACTATACTCACCTCATCACCAACCGCTTTTCCCATTAATGCCTTAGCAATAGGTGAAGAAACAGAAATAAGCCCTTTTGATGGATTGCTTTCCATAGAACCTACAAGTGTATAAATAAACTCCTTATCTGTATCAAGATTCACAATTTTAACGCTTGAGCCAAAACTTACTTTATCGTGTGATAAAGTCGCGGGATTAATAATCTGCGCGTTAGCCAACATAAGTCCCAATTCATTAATACGCGCTTCAATAAAAGCTTGTTTTTCCCGCGCAGCGTGATATTCTGCATTTTCTTTCAAATCTCCGTGAGAACGTGCAACATCAATTTCTACCACGATACGCGGACGCTCCACTTCTTTAAGATTCTTAAGCTCTGCAACAATCTTCTCATAGCCATAATTTGTCATTGGTTCAGTTGCCATTTTCTCCCCCAAATTATTTTCAAAATTTTTAGAAACAATCTCTTATTTTAGCTAAACTAAAAAAACAAGGGCTAAATACTACATTTTTGTGCAATATAACGCACGGCTTCAAATGTGCTCTCACATAGAGGCACATTAAATTGTTCCATATCCTCCCTCTTTCCAAATCCACAAAGCACACCAACCGCATTGATTTCTGCTCTTTGTGCTGCACTCAAATCAAGATGTGTATCACCCACCATATAGATTTTCTGTTTTACTATATCCTTCTGTGTGATATGGAGCATCTCTAATGCTTTAAATATAGGTTCAGGACTTGGTTTGGGGTGAGTTATAGATTCTATACCAACTATACATTCAAAATACTGCCACACACCAAGTTTTTCTAAGAGAATCTGCGAAAAATCTCCGCGTTTTGTTGTTACCACACCAAGATAAGCAAAACTATGTGCTTCAATAATCGCCTCTTTTACCAAAGGGAGCAAATGTGTGCCCTCCTCCATTAGTGAGCGATAACAGATTCTATAATAATGCACATATTCTGCCACTTTATTAGAATCTGCACCATTTTGCAAAAACATATCTTCCAAAGTATGCCCAATAGTATTTTTTACAGATTCAAGTGAAGGGGCTTTTTGTCCCATTTTTTTATAAGCATCACAAAAACTCGCATAAATGGCTTGTGTAGAATCTACAAGCGTGCCATCTAAATCAAAAAGCACAATAACATCTTTTGTATTATCTCGTATATTTTGAAGCTCTTTATCACTCATTCATTATCCTCAAATCTCATTATTGCACTTTTTGCATTATATACCATTTCTCTAAGTATTTAAATAACTTGACTCCTCACTTTAGTTTCTAAAAATGATTTTTACACTCTACCAAACGCAAAATATTGTTAGAGGATTCATATACTATATATTTATATATATAAAGATAAATATTAAAAAGTTAAGCATTACTTAAATAGTATTGATTTTTATCAAATAGGTAGAATGGGTATCAAAGATAGAATTTTTTTAATCATTTGGATTCTCCAAATGTAAGCGACAACTTAAGGAGGTTTTATGACAAGCAAAATTCAAAGCAATAAGCCTACGCTTTCACGCCGCGACTTTATTAAAAGTGCAGCGGCAGCTTCAGCGGCAGCAAGTGTAGGGTTAAGTATCCCAAGCGTGATGAGTGCAGAGGCACAAAATGCACAAAAACTTTGGAAATGGGATAAAGCAGTATGTAGATTCTGTGGAACAGGTTGTGGTATTATGGTTGCTACGCAAAAAGACAGCGCAGGACAAGCAAAAATCGTAGCAGTTAAGGGCGACCCAGAAGCACCTGTAAATCGTGGTTTAAATTGTATCAAGGGATATTTTTGTGCAAAGATTATGTATGGAGCAGATAGGCTTACAAAACCTCTTTTACGCGTCAATAGTAATGGAGAGTTTGATAAAAAAGGAAAGTTTGCCCCTGTAAGCTGGAAAAGAGCCTTTGATGAAATGGAAAAACAATTTAAAAAAGCCTATAATGAGCTTGGACCTACAGGTATAGCAGTTTTTGGCTCTGGGCAATATACTGTTCAAGAAGGCTATGCCGCAGTAAAACTCATCAAAGGTGGGTTTAGAAGTAATAATATTGACCCAAATGCACGACATTGTATGGCAAGTGCAGTTGTTGGATTTATAGAAACTTTTGGTATTGATGAACCTGCTGGGTGCTATGACGACATTGAACTTACAGATACAATTGTTACTTGGGGTGCGAATATGGCTGAAATGCACCCTGTGCTTTGGAGTCGTGTAACCGACAGAAAACTTAGCAATAGTAATGTAAAAGTGATAAATCTTTCTACTTATACGAATCGCACATCAGATTTAGCAGATATTGAGATTATATTTAAACCACATACTGACTTAGCTATTTGGAATTTTCTTGCACGAGAAATCATTAATCGCAATGCAGTAGATGAAACATTTGTAAAAGAAAATTGTGTCTTTAGCACAGGTTTTGTTAATATTGGCTATGGTATGAGAAATAATCCTAATCATCCTAAATTCAAGCCTGAAGAAAGGGATATAGTTGCTAAGGAAGTATCAAAAATAATGAGTGATGATGAAGGTATCACGCTACAATATCTTGGTATTAAAGCAGGTGATGAAATGAAAATGGATAAAGCTGGTGCAGCAGGAAACCACTGGGGTATTAGCTTTGAGGATTTCAAAAAAGGCTTAGAACCTTATACTCTTGATTTTGTAGCAAATCTTGCTAAAGGCAACCCTGATGAAAGCATAGAATCTTTCAAGCAAAAACTTCAAAATCTTGCAGATTATTATATTGATAAAAATCGCAAAATTGTAAGCTTTTGGACTATGGGTATGAATCAACACCAAAGAGGCACTTGGGTAAATGAGCAAAGCTATATGGTGCATATGCTTCTTGGTAAGCAAGCTAAGCCTGGTAGTGGCGCATTCTCGCTCACAGGGCAACCTAGTGCGTGTGGCACTGCGCGTGAAGTTGGAACATTTGCACACAGACTTCCTGCAGATATGGTAGTAGCAAATCCTAAGCACCGCGAAGTTACTGAAAAAATATGGAATCTCCCCTCTGGCACACTCAATGGCAAAATAGGCGCACCATTCTTGAAAATTATGCGTGATTTGGAAGATTCTAAAATCAAATGGGCGTGGGTTCAAGTGAATAATCCGTGGCAAAATACTGCTAATGCTAATCACTGGATTGCGGCAGCAAGAGAACAAGATAATTTTATCGTGGTAAGTGAATGCTATCCGGGCATAAGTGCTAAAGTAGCAGATTTAATCTTGCCAACAGCAATGATTTATGAAAAATGGGGAGCGTATGGTAATGCTGAAAGACGCACTCAACATTGGAAACAGCAAGTTGTAGCACCCGGAGAAGCTATGCCTGATATTTGGCAAATAGCTGAATTTGCTAAAAGATTTACACTCAGTGAAGTATGGAATAAAGAATATGCTGACCTTGAACTTAAACCTGTTTTAGAAGCAGCTATTGCTATGGGTTACAAAGAAAATGATACGCTCTATGATGTGCTTTTTGCCAACAAAAATGCAAAAGCTTTTGGTATGCAAGATGCTATGCTAAAAGATGAACTCAACACAGAAGTATTGGGTGATTATCGCAATGTGCAAGGAAGCAATGGTGAAGCATTTAAGGGTTACGGATTTTTTATCCAAAAATACCTTTGGGAAGAATATCGTCAATTTGGCTTAGGACACGCACACGATTTAGCAGACTTTGATACTTATCATCGTGTGAGAGGTTTGCGTTGGCCTGTCGTTAATGGCAAAGAAACGCAATGGAGATTTAATAGCAAATATGACTTCTATGCACAAAAACTTGGTAATGGAAAAGCATTTGCATTCTATGGGAATAAAGGCAAAGAAATGCCTGCAGGCTCGCTTCAAGCACCAAATGAGGATAAAGTAAGCATTGACAATAAAGCAAAAATTTTCTTGCGTCCTTATATGGATCCTTGTGAAATGCCTGATAAAACATATCCTTTATGGCTCTGCACTGGACGCGTATTGGAACATTGGCATTCTGGCACAATGACTATGCGTGTGCCTGAACTCTATCGTGCTGTGCCTGAGGCACTCTGTTATATGCACCCTGATGATGCAAAAGCACAAAATTTAGAGCAAAATCAAATCGTATGGATAGAATCTAGACGCGGTAAAGTAAAAGCAAAACTTGATTTACGCGGACGAAATCGCCCACCAAAGGGACTTATTTATGTGCCTTGGTTTGACGAAAATGTATTTATCAATAAGGTTTGTCTTGATGCGACTTGTCCAATCTCAAAACAAACAGACTTTAAAAAGTGTGCCGTGAAAGTGTATAAAGCATAAGGATAAAATGTGCAAGATAAAACAAAGCCATCAAACCCACAAAGACGACAAGCATTGCTTAAAATAGGGCAAAATACAGGTTTTGCACTTTTTGGTGCGTTTATTTGGGGAGCATATATCAATGTCGCTAAGGCTGGAAGCACAAATATTTTGCGTCCTCCAGGTGCGAGTAAAAATGATGCAGAATTTATCGCGAGCTGCATTAAATGTGGGCTTTGTGTAGAATCTTGTCCTTTTTATACGCTCAAACTTGCAACGCCAAATGATAACACTACACTTGGCACACCTTTTTTTGAAGCGCGTAAAGTGCCTTGCTATATGTGCAAAGATATTCCTTGTGCAGCAGCTTGTCCTACCGATGCACTTGACTTAAAACGTCTGTATCAGCCAAAAAAACCACAAGATGGGGAGCAAAACTATACTCAAGCTGATATTAATAACGCTACAATGGGTGTAGCCATCGTAGATTCTAAACATTGCGTGGCTTATGCAGGGATTCAATGTGATGCGTGCTATCGGGCTTGTCCGCTTATTGACAAGGCTATTAGCCTAGAATATAAACGCAATGAGCGCACAGGAAAACACGGATTCTTACTCCCTATTGTAGATAGTGATTATTGCACTGGTTGTGGTATGTGTGAAAAAGCGTGTGTAACAGAACTTCCTACAATTATTGTTTTGCCTCGTAGTGTGGCATTAGGTAAAATGGGAACAAACTATATCAAAGGCTGGGATAAGCTTGATGAAAATAGACTTTTTGAGCTTAAAGATGAAAAAAACATTAAGCCCAAAAAATCCCACGATACTCTAGAGTATCTTAATGATTCGCTCGGAGATGTATAATGAAGATTGCAAAAATAAAATATCTCACTCTTAGGCGATTTACTCAAATTGCAATTCTTGCATTATTTATATTGGGTAATTACTCTATCGCAACACTTAAAAATGTGCAAAACAAAGAGGAGTTGGGTATTTTTGGTGGCAATATAGAATCTTTGATTGGAGATTCTAGCTCGGTAGTAGCAAAAGAAGCAAGTGTGTTTAGCTCCATTGCACAAGGAAATTTAAGTCACGCAAAATGGTTTGGAGGTATTTTCAACCTCACAGACCCTTTGGCTGCGTTGCAGATTTTTCTCGCAGGTGGTGGATTAGCACTTGATGTTGCACTTGGAGTATTGCTTGTGGTTTTTATTTATGGGGTATTCTTAGGAAGAGCTTATTGTGCTTTTGTATGTCCCATAAATCTAGTAACTGATTTTGCAAATTTTCTTCGTGCGAAATTAGGTCTAAACTATGCCCAACATAAGCTTTTTCTCCCTCGTTCTACGCGATTTGTAATCTTAGGGATAAGCTTAATATTAAGTGCGATATTTGGTATAGCGGCTTTTGAGCTTATCAGCCCCATTTCTATGCTTCATCGTGGTATAGTTTTTGGTATGGGATTTGGTATTTTTGCAGCAATAGCTGTGTTTTTGTTTGATTTGTTTATCCTTAAAAATGGTTTTTGTGGGCATATTTGTCCGCTTGGAGCAATGTATTCACTCATAGGAAAATTTGCACTCTTACGTGTTTATCATACACTTTCTGCTTGCACAAAATGTATGAAATGTGTGCAAATTTGTCCCGAACCTGAAGTCTTAAAACCTATTGGCAAAAAAGGAGGTGCATTAAAAACAATGACTTGCTTGCGCTGTGGAAGATGTATTGAGGTGTGCGATGATAACGCACTACAATTTAGTATTTTAAATTTTACACAAAAGGAGAAAAGATGAAAAAATACGCTCAAAGTTTAGTAATTGGATTACTTGGATTGGCATTTTTTGCCTGCTCGGACTCGACAGAATCTAAAAGCGAGGATATATCACACGAAATCAAAAGTGGTGATATGCTTAAAGATAATGAAATAGGATTAAGAAAAGTGGATTTGCAAGATGAAAAAGATGTCAAATTGCTTCAATATGAATATCCTGATGCATCTGCGGGAGAAAGCACACTTATTGAACGCTCATTTGAAAATGCCCCCCCTATGATTTCTCATAGCACAGAGGGTATGTTACCTATTACACAAGATAACAATCAATGTCTTGCCTGCCACGACCCATCAATAGCAAAAGATGTGGGTGCTATTCCCGTTCCCGCTTCACATACTTATGATTTACGCACAAATAAAAACTTAGGTGAGGTTTCTCACGCACGTTTTAATTGTGTGCTATGTCATACACCACAAGCAAATGTAGCTCCTGTTGTTGCAAATACTTTTTCGCCAACTTTTCGCACTGAAAAAGATAAAAACTCATCAAATCTCCTTGATGTCTTGAATGAGGGTGTGAAATAAGGATAAAACAAGTGGATTCTCTAAAGATGCATAGAGCAAGATTTAAGCAAATATGGTATTTTTTATGCCTACTTGCTTTATCTCTACCCTTGTGTGCAAAACCCCTTGTTATTGAAAGTAAAAATGCACAAACCATTCATACAAATGCGATTATTACACACATCAGTGCCTTTGATAATTATATTTTTGTCGGCAATACAAATGGTGGAATAGATGTCTTTAGTCTTGATAGCAATAAAAAGGCTTTTAAAGCATATAGCCTTACCTTACCTCTTATAGAGGATTATTTTGGTAACGCTTTTTTGCCTCGTGTGTTTGATATTGCAACTTTTGATGGCAAAACACTTTTTGTGCTAAGTGAAGCTTCGCGCGGTGGAAAGCAGATTCTCAAACTCTCCACCACACAAAAACCTGAAGTTATTTATCATACCACGACTTCACCAAAACGTATTGTTGCTTTTGATAAAAATAAGCTTGTCATTGGCTTTTTAAGTAATGAAATTGGGCTTTTTGATATTACAGATAAGAAATTTATTTATATGAGCCACCCTAGTCTTGCTGGTTTTTCTGATTTATGTGTTAATACACCTTTTATCTTAAGCACTGATGAATCTGGTATTGTTAATGTCATTCATAGTGCAAATGGTAAAGTGCTTTCGCGACTTGATAAAATCAATAAAGACAATAACTACCAAATTGCATCTGCACAAGATAAGATTCTTACTGCAAGTGTGGATAGACAAATGGGAATCTATACATTTAACTCACAAGATAAATCAACTTTTAACCTCACAAATGCTACAAGTATAAAAAGTGATTTTCTTATCTATGCGGTAGGCATTTCACCAAATGCCACTTGGGCAGCATTTAGTAAAAATGAGCAAAATGATATAGGTATTATACATTTACCAACGATGGAAGAACAATATACACTTAAAGGAACAGCTTCACTTATTAATAGTCTTGTTTTTTATGATGAAAATACACTTATTTCAGGGAGTGATGATAAAATACTTATTATTTGGAATCTTCCAAAACCTAAGGAGAAACAATGAATATTTCAAGTATTGTCGTGAAAACTGCACAAGAAAGCTTTGAATCGGTAAAAAATGCTATCAAAGAAATACAAGGTTGTGAAATATACATTGAAGACAAAGCTACAAATCAGCTTATTGTCGTGATAGAATCTCAAAGCACTGAAGAAGAAGTGGTTATCAACAAACATATAGAATCTATGTCGGGAGTAATGAGCGCAAATATGCACTATGCTTATCAAGAAGATGAAATTAATGCACAACTTAAATCCATAGATGGCGGTATAAGTGAGTTTCTCAATAACGATTCTATTCCTGCTGAAAATATTGCTTACTCTGGCTCAATAGCACATCTTATGGGGAAAAAACGCAAATAACAATCTATTCCATAAATCTATCCAACGCACTTTGCATAGCATAGGGAATAGAACTGCCGTGATTTTGTCCGCTAAACTCAAGGAATACAATACTTTGAGGATTAGGCGCATTCTTTTGTAAATCTTGCACAATCTCTTCAATTTTTATGCCTTGCTTCCTTTTAGTATTTTGCTCTAAACTCCCTTGAGTAAAAATTATAGAATCTGGATAATTCTTAAGATTCAAAGGCAAAGATAGAAACTTTCCCTCACCCCACCAAAGTGATGGTGAAGCACATATATAATGCGTGAAACTCTGTGGCTTATGCAAAAGTGTATGCAACACAAAAAGTCCGCCAAAAGAATGTCCAAAAAGCAGCTCTTTATGAGGCATACCAAATCGCTTATGAATAAAGGGCTTCACTTCTTGTGTAAGAAAATCCAAAAATACATTGATTCCGCCCCCACCGCTAAAAGAATCTTGCAAATTTTTAGGAAGTGTGGGAGTATAGTCATAAGTGCGCAATGTCTTATCATAAGCCAATACACTATCGTGTCCGATTCCTACAATAAGAGGCAATGATTTAAGAGGTTTTGTGGATTGTGCTATTTTATTCAGCAGTAAAGGAAAAAACGCATTGCCATCAAGCGTGTAAAACACACTCTTTTTATCTTTATTATGCTTTGGAATAGCGATGTAAATATTATAGAATCTTCCCTGTGCGTTTTGCAAGCGCATAGATTCTATTGTAAAAAGCGTCTTTGCTTCTTGTGTAATAAGTGGAATTTCTTGCGAAGGTGCGCCAAAAATAAAAGAGCAAAAAACTAATGTTGTGACTAAAAACTTATACATATTTATTTGCGCTTAATATATTTGTCTTGACACATTCTAAGTGCCCTATTAATGCTGTATTCCGCTATCGTATATCATATATTGGAATCTTTGGGCTATCATTTGAGCACGTTGCATTACTACTGCGATATGCTCCTCTTTTGTATATACAACCCTTAGGCTTTCTTCAAATAAATTAAGCCACACATTAAAAAGCTCACGTGGAAAAGGTGGTAAATCTAAATGCGCCTTCAAGGGCTGCCCATTATAATCACCCATACTCAAAAGCATACCTTGCCAAAAATTTGCAATCTTTGCTTTATGTGCTTCCCATACTTCATCACTTGTGCCAATTTTTGTGTTAAAAATATCGCCTAAACCACTTTTATCCGCACGAACTTTGGCATAAAAAATATCCATAAGTTTATTTATAGAATCTACATTAATCTCATCAAACATAATCTCTTTTTCTCCTTATTTTAAAAATAATGCAAGCTTAATAACAATAAAAGCTGCCAAACTCACTGCTAACACTATACCAACTACTTCAATACCCATTTTCTCCTCCTTAAGAATCTTAGAATTTTATACATAAAATGCTACTTTTGCTAAAACTACAATAATAAAACCAAGAGATAATGCTATAGGGTGTATCACTTTTGCCAAAGGATTTTTAAGCTTCAAAAACTTGCAACTTAATGAGATAATTACCATTAATACAATAATGAGCGCAAGACACATTTTAATCACTAACAGAATCTGTAATGGTGTTTGCAAATATCCTTGCACGCTACCAATATAGCGACTTATCATCGCTCCACCTGTAAGCACCAAAAGAGCTAGGCATAAAGGCATTATTTTTACACCTCTTTTGCTGATAACGCTAAATATTTTATCAGCAATTTCATCGCCTACATATTTTCTTATAGGGGTAAGCAACACCACATCAGTAAAAATATAGCCTAAAAATATTATCGCACATATCAAATGTAGAGTAAGAAAATATGGGTAAAGTAATTCCATTCATAATCCTTTTTATTCTATTTATTGTGGCATATCTTAAAATCTTAAAACAAAAAAGAGTAAAAAACATTGATATATGTTAAGATTTTCTCTATAATCTCACCTTTAATAAATACTCACTCATTAAAAAAGGATAAAAATGCAGCCACTTTTTGATACCCTTTCACGCATCGGCAAAAAACGATTATATGGTGCAAATGAAATCCTCTTTTTTGAGGGAGAGAGCGTATCCTCTCTTCTTTTGCTTCTTAAAGGCAAGGTGCGACTTTATAAAAGCAAAACAGATATTGATGATAACGAATGCACTTTACATACTATCACTGCGCCTTCCCTTATTGCTGAAATGCCTTTTTTTATGCACTTGCACTATCCATCAAATGCAGAATGTATGCAATCTTGTGAAATAATAAGTATTCATTTTGATACTTTTTGCACACATATTTTACAAGATACACAAATGTGCTCACTTTTTATCACCTCTTTGTGCCAAAAGATTCAGATTTTAGAATCTCATATCACTGCGCACAATCAAAACTTGCAAACACGACTCTTAGCTTACCTCAAAAGCCATAAAGACTTGCTACCTACGCAAACTCAAAGGCAAATCGCCCAAAACCTCAACGTCTCTCCAGAATCTCTCTCACGCACGCTTAAAATGCTCAAAAGCAAAGGTATTATTACTACAACTAAGGGTAAAATTTATTTGTTATGATGTTTTTTTGCCAAGCACACCATAACGAGATTCATAAAAAATCACAGCAATTACAATCACACTTGAACACACAAGAGAAAGTGGATAAGAAAGCCATACACCAAAAATACCATAATAATAAGACAAAACAAAAAGCAAAATAATCACAAAAACAAGATTGTATGAAAGAGTAATAATAAATGAGCTTCTAGGTCGCTGGATTGATTGAAAAAATATTGCACTCACAATATTAAATCCTAAAAATATATAGCCTATAAAATACACTTTCATTGCTTCAAGGGTTGGTTCTAAAATCATCTCTTGCCCACTTTTAAGAAAAAGTTTGACAAGTATAGAATCTATACTCATAAAGACTCCATAAACTAAAATGCCTAAAGCAGTGGCAAAACCCACTCCAAAAGCATAAATCCCCCTCACTCGCTTCATCTCTCCAGCTCCATAGTTATAGCTTGCCACAGGTTGCACACCTTGAGCGCAAGAGAGCAAAATTGTAAAACAAACTACACCCACATACATCACGATACTATAAATAGCAAGATAGCTCACTTTCATCTCTTCACTATCAGCCAAAGCCTTTAATGTATGATTAAACATAATCATTACAAATGCTACGCTAAGCTCAGAAATGCTTTGAGGCACACCATTTTTGGCAGAAGCAAACACGGCATTGAGCGAAAATCGCCATACAAAATAAATGCGCCCTCTCTTACGCACAAAATGGCTTAAAAGTATCATCATACCCAATCCGTGTCCCATAGCAGTAGCAAGAGCAGAGCCAAACATACCAAGTTCTAGCACAAATAAAAAAATGTAATTTAATACAATATTTGATACAGAGCCAATAATCATCGCCATCATTGCCAAAATCGGACGCTTATCATTAATAACAAAAACATCAAGCAAAGGGTGAAGCACCATAATCACAGCACTTAAAAAAACGACTTGCAAATATTCTACCACATAAGGCAGCACCAAATCATTTGCCCCAAGTGCGAGTGCAACCTCCTCCACATAGAAAAAAAGAATTACACCAATAATAACAGAAGAAAGGGTTGCAAAATAAAATACAGAGCTAAACATTAATCTTGCGCGATTATCTTGTCCTTTACCCAAAAAATATGAAGCAATAGAGGCTGCCCCTAAACCAAAGAGTAATTCAAAAGCAATGAGAGCGGGAAATATAGGCCAACATAGCCCAATAGCAGCAAGTGCATTTTCACCAAGCTTTTTTCCCACAAAAATACCATCAATGGTTGAATAAGTTGAAAGTGCAAGCATTGCACATAAATTTGGAACAAAAAAATAAAAAAAGAGTTTGTAGATAGAATCTTTACGCATATCTACTTTATCATTGACATTTATCGCACTCATTTTCAATCCTTATTTACAACCTTGATTCTACTTTTAGAATCGAGCAATCTCTTCGCCTCTTACTTTGAGTCTATATACTTCAAATATGCTAACGCTCTCTCATAATCTTGTGGCGTATCAATCCCCACACTTTTTGTTTCTACCACTGCTAAAGCAATAGTTTTTCTATGATAAATGGCGCGAAGCTGCTCTAATTTTTCTATGTCCTCTATTGGGCTTTTTGGCAGAGAACAAAACTCCTGTAAGGTCTTTGCATAAAAGCCATAAATCCCTAAATGCCCTAAATATGGTGTTTGCTCCATAGCCTTGCTATCTTTATCACGGTGAAATGGAATAGAAGCACGGGAGAAATAAATCGCCTCATTATAGACATTCAGCACAACTTTGACAAGATTTGAATCAGCCACACTAGATTCAGAAATCACCTTTGCTAAAGTCCCCATAAAAGGCTGTTTTTCTTTCATCAAATTCATAAGTGTAGAAATAACATTATGCTCCAAAAATGGCTCATCACCTTGCACATTAATGACTATCTCATCATTTTTTAAACCAAGTTTTCGTGCTGCCTCTGCACATCTATCAGTCCCACTTGTATGACTTTTATCTGTCATCACATAAGGAATTTTATGCTCCTTACATACTTGAGCTATACGCTCATCATCACACGCCACCACTACAGAATCTACCTCTCTTGCATTGAGTGCTGTGCGCACAACCATAGGCAACCCACCTATATCACACAATGCCTTTTGTGGAAAGCGCGTAGATTCTAAACGTGCTGGGATAATAATCATCGTTTTATCTCCTTATGTCTAAAATTTTGTGAAATTGTAGCTTACTTCATATAAATCTTACGCAAAATCATATTTGTTTATGAATCCTTAGGTGAAAAAGCATAGCACCTACTCATCACAAAACCAACGCACACATACACTACACCCCCAATAATTTGGGCAAAATAAGCATTCACATCTAAGATTCTATATACAAAGCTCATTACAAGAAATTGTGCCACATACGCTATACCCATAGCCAAAGCAAAACGAGGCAAATCGCGCTTATGAGAAGAAGGTGAAGCAAAGGTGAAAGTTTTATTCAAGATATAAGAAACTACAAAACCCACGCCATAGCCTATTGCATTTGCCACTTCTGGCACAATGCCACACCATAACGCAAAAAATATCACACCATAGCCAATGCAGGTATTTACTACTCCCACACTTAAGTATTTTATACCTGCTTTGTGCCACGAGTTTTTCATTTATTCTCCAGATTTGTTAATCACTCATTCTACCACAAAGCTTTTAACTCCAAAATAATGTGCGTAAGTGGTGTTAGGCCAGACTTTTGAATCCTCTCCCGGATTGCCCCAATCACCATAATTTTGATAAAATGATGTAAAGGTAGAGCCACTCACTCTTATCTCTTCTATACCTTGAGCTTTTTGTGATTGAATAGAATCTAGCATTTTCTCCCATTTGATACGTCCATCGATATACGCACTTAGCACAAAAAGCCCATAGACACAACTTAGAGCTAAGATTAAAGTTTTAATGATTTTTGCTATGCGCTCACTGCTTAGAGACTGCATAAACTGCTGATAGACAAAAACAATCATTACAAATTCAACTAGATCATAGCCAAGCATTGCGCGTGAGGGCAAACCTACTTGAATCGTAGTGCCTACAAGCAAACAAAAGAGCAAGAATGCGATAAATAATTTGACAAAAAGCTTACACATTGCCTCATCATTTCTCTTATGATAAAAATAAGCAAAACCTACAAAAAAACAACCAGAGACAAAAAAAGCAAAGATTCCAATAAAATCACTTGCAAATGGTAAAAAATGCTTATGATTTTTTGTCATTACAAAAAACATCACTACAACAAACACAAAAGCCAAAGATATAAATTTGTTAGCCTTTTCTTTATAGCATACAAGAAGCGTTGGCACTATGACCATCACAGGTAAATAGCCAGCAAACTTTGCATAAGTAACACTTAAATGTCGCACTTTCTCACCAAAACTCATAGCCCATAGTTGAGATAAAGTATAAAAAGAATCCTTTCCCGAAAGCTCCCAAAACACTACTACTCTTTTAGCGTGTCCGGGACTTAGATAAAGTGCAAAATAGCCTAGTGTAAAAGCTACAATCCCAGCATAATACCACAAAGGCAAACGCACTCTTTTACAAAGTGCGTATATAAAGAATCCTATATGCACGATGATTGCCACAACACCTATCATTTCGCTACTCATACCGGCAACAAAGCATAAAATCATAAAGAGAAGGGCTTTGCATAGCTCTTTTACAATATTTGATTTACAAATATCTTTAGAATCAAAATATCTCCCCCAAAATAAACGATAAGGGATAAAACTACAAAGCAAGATACAATACGCCCATAAATAATTTAAACTCCCAGCAGCCCAAAGAAAAATCGAACCAAAAGCACTTTGAAACATAAGCACAAACATTAAAAGACTTAATATCACCACATCATTAAAATCGCGTGGTAATCGCCCAAATATAAAAACAAAAAATAAAAATACAAATCCCACACCCATAAGGGTATTAACAATCACAAAATAAACACTCGGTGCAAGAGCTCCCACATAAGCAATCCTTAGCATTTCAAAGATTCTACCATTCCAATTCATATAACTACGCCACGCACCACTTAAGCCCTCGCTCACCGCACCCAAATCATCACTTTGTGTAGGAAAAAGCGCGTTTAAAGCAAGAAAAAATCCGCCTAAAAGACAGAAAAAATAAATTACGCTTTTAAGCCCCTCCCCAGTGTTACCGCTGATTATTTTCATTTTCACTCCTTAATATCATCAAAATTTAGGTTATACAACCATCATTTCTTGTATCCTCGCTCATATTTCGTGCGATATAATGCGGGCGAGATTTTACTTGCTCATAGATTCTTGCGATATACTCGCCAATAACACCAAGTATGATAAGCTGAACTCCACCCAAAAAGGCTATCCACGCTACAAGTGAAGTCCAACCAGCCACAGCATTGTGAAAAATAAGCGTGCTTATCACTGCATAACACCCATAGCCCAAACTTAGCGCGCTCATCACAAAGCCCAACACAAAAGCCACGCGTAAAGGCATAGTGCTAAAGCTAATAAAGCCCTCAATGGCATATTTAAAGAGTTTCCAAAAACTCCAGCCACTATTGCCCTGTGTGCGTGGGATATACTCATATTCTAAACCAAATTTTTTAAAGCCCACCCATTCAAACATCGCCTTTGAAAAACGATGATATTCACTCATACCTAAAAGCGCATTAACAACTTGCCTATCCATAAGGCGAAAATCTCTCACACCAGATTCTAAATGCACCGAACTGATAAGATTGCTTAAAACATAAAATCCCTCGCTAAGCTTAGCCCTTATAAAGCTCTCTCCTGCACGAGAGATTCTCCTTGCATATATAATATCTGCTTCATTATCCTGCCATTTTTTATACATTTCAAGCAGCATTGTCGGTGGGTCTTGCAAATCTGCGTCAATGAGTGCTACACAATCGCCTTTACTTGCTTGTAGTCCAGCATATATGGCACTTTCTTTACCAAAATTACGCGAAAAATCAATAATTTTTATTTTGCATTGAGCGGGGGGGGGGGATAGAAAGAAAAGCAGAATCTTGAATATCGCAACTGCCCTCTTGCGCATTTTGCAAAGAACGAAGTATTTGCAATGTGTTATCACTACTTCCATCATTAACAAAAATGAGTTCAAACACACTTTGAGAATATATTTTTGAAATATCCTCAAAGACTGCAAAAATATGCTTACAAAATGAAAGTAAATTATCTGCCTCATTATAACAAGGCACGATAAGAGAAAGCTTCGCCACTTTATTTCCTTTAGACTAAATGAAGCACATTATAGCAAAATATCAACGCACTCGCAATACATAAAAATGCAAGGGCAAGCCATATACATTTTGTGAAAGTATCATATCACCTTGTGTTAGTCCCAAAAATTGCAATGCAGCCTTAAGAAAAGTTTTAAGTCCAAGTAATGGCACATTATAGCCCTGTTCTGCGCTAAAAAGCAACTCATATTTTTCACTTAAAGATTCTAAATCAAAATTATATGCACTATAAGGAGTTACAATTACCAAATCTCCACTTTGTTGAGCAATAGCCTCATTATTTTTAAACACACTCCAATGCGCATTACCATTAAAACTACTCACAAAGCGTGAATCGACAGCATCGCTTGAATACAAATCAAAATCTTGCGCCCCATAATATGTAAGCCACTTACCAAAGCTATGATAAACCTCTACATTGCTTACCCTATCCACACCCTCAAGGAAGATTCTATTGTGCGAATGAATATGTGTATAATCACTCACAAAGCTAAGTGTAGCTTGAAAATTTGGCGGGATAAATTTATAATGCGCCCACACATACGCAGATACAAAAAGCGTATTTCCCACAAACATAAAAGCACAGAGTGCAAAAATCACTTTATACCATTTATACTGCCACCATAAAAGAAAACTCGCACCAATAACAATAAGAGCAAATACATACGCAGGCAAAAGATAATGATGAGAGGCAAGTTTTAGCACAACATACTCGCAAAGCAAAATCGCACTACCCCAAATACTCGCATCAAGTAGAGGAATAAAGGGTTGCTTATCTCTAAGCACTGCATAGATTCTATATAACAATGCACTCAAGATTATCCCACATAAAAAAGGTTCATTGCATAGATATGTGAAAAAAGATTTAACAAGGACAAGCAGCGCATTATAAGGCGTATCTCCATAAAATCCTGAATCATCTTTTTGTAACAAAACAACAAAAACATAGACAACAAACCACACAATCGCACTAAGAATAAGCCCAATATCAAAAAGCCTTATGTGAATCTTGCACTTTGTATGCGAAAAATACACACAAAAAAGATGCACGAATGCAAAAGCTATTATCATCGCAAAAGTCGTTTCTTTATAATACAAAGACACATTAGCACAGACTAAACCAACAAGAAGCATAAGGTTAGAAGCACGTGTGTTTTTAGATTCCAATACAAAAGCATAGCTCATAAGAAAAAGGCTCAAAAATACAAATTCCATACGCTCTGGCACAAAAAGCCTAAGCCACGAGCTAATAAAACTAGGAGAAAGAAGCAAAAGCACAAGAAGTATATCCACTACATAGGGAATTTTCTGCATAGCATATACTTTGTGTGAAGGTGAGGCAGATTCTAAAATATGCGCAATAAAAACTCTCATTGCATAGCGTAAAACAAAAATCACCACAAACACACACAAAGCATTAAAAGCATAAAATACCGCTGCCTTTGCGCCAAAAGCTGCTGATAGGAGATTCAAATCCTGCCCATCAAGCGGATAGAATCTACCAATATTTGGCTGAATAAAAAAATCTATATGTTGTCCTATAAGAAGTGTTTGTGTAAGTGTATGGTCATCTATGACACTAAAAGCCGCACGATATACTACCAAAAACGCATACAAACATACAAAAAAGAAAAAACCTATATGCCACCATAAAGGGGCTTTAGCTAATAAGTTGCCCCCCCCCCCCGATATTGATTTTCAATCCACTCATCACCACTCCTTTATGAAAATATCTTTGCAAAATGTGAAAGCACGAGTATAATGCAAAGATTCTTAGAATCTTGTTTAGCTACAAATTTTTGCGTGGATTTGTGATTGCCTCTATAAAATATCGCGGACGCCTTTTAGATTCAGTATATATCTTGCCTATATATTCCCCAATCACCCCGAGGCTTAAAAGCTGAATCCCGCTAAAAAAGCATAATGGAATAATCGTTGAAGCCCAGCCATACACTACACCATCAGTAAAAAGCTTCACAAAAAGCGCGTAGCACCCAAATATGATTGACAAAAGAAAAAACATAACGCCAAGCACACTTACAAGCCTTAGGGGCATTACACTAAAACTTGTAATACCATTCCACGCAAATGAAAGCATTTTCTTTAATGGATATTTGGATTCACCAGCAAAACGTTCAAGCCTATCATATTCCACCACATCGGTTTTAAAGCCAAGTAATGGCACAATACCACGCAAAAATAGATTCACTTCACTAAAGTTAAGAAGCGATTTGATAGCTCTTGCAGAAAGCAGCCGATAATCAGCGTGATTATAGATAATTTTCACGCCCATAATCTCCATAAGCCTATAAAACATCAGTGCGCTATATTTTTTAAACACACTATCCTTATGGCGACTCTTGCGCACACCATAAATCACTTCTGCACCTGCTTTTGCTTTTTTTACAAACTCGCCAATAACCCCAACATCATCTTGTAAATCACAATCTATGCTAATGGCACAATCGCATTTGTCCGCCACATATTCTAATCCTGCCAAAAGTGCATTTTGATGTCCATAGTTACGCGAAAGCTTAATTGCACTTACCGCAATAGCTTCGCTCGTAGATTCATTCTGTGAAATACCTTTTAGAATCTCCCAAGTCTTATCTTTGCTCCCATCATCAACAAAACAAATAAAACTCTCACGCGCAATCTCTCCTTGTTTTATTAATGTATTAAGCACAAGGCTAAGTTCTTGATAAGTTTGTATAAGCATAGCTTCTTCATTATAAGCAGGGACAACAATGCAAAGAAGCATTACAGAATCCTTTGCAATAAAAAAGTTAGAAAGCTAGAAAAAAGGTTATTTTTTAACGGGGGGGGGGGGGTGAAACAAGAAGATAAAACAAAATGTGCAATATATACCATTTATTTTCCCCTTAATAATTAAATAAAGCGTGGATTTTAATATTCAAAAACTTAAAATATTCTTAGCTTAAATTTTGAAGCACAACCTACCTTTTCAATTTAAGGCAAAATCCCTAAAAAGTTTGCCTATATCTACATTGCAAATAACTTTATCAGCACATTTTTTATAAATTTCATTTGCACCACTTATCAAGTCATCACTTGAAATACCGTGGCTAATGGAGATTTTTGCTTCCAAATACGCACTTAAATTATCAAATATTTTCAAAAATTCACCATAAATGGGATTATTCTCATTACGATTAAAACACTCCATTAGCTCCTCACCGCTCTTTGCTATGTGAATAAAAGATTCTATTTTGTAACGATTTGCAAATTCATTTTGTGTGAAGTAAATGATGTCTTCACGCATATTTGGAGGCACAATACTTAGAATCTTTTTCTCCACTGCTTCCTCTTCAATCTCTTTAATCAGCCTATCAAGCCCTTTTACACTGCGTTTAATAGGTGAGATAATATCACGCGTTAGAATCTCGGGCAAATCGTGAAAAAGCCCACATAAGAAGTGATTGAGGCGCATTTTTTCACAACAACCTATATCAAAGCTTATCAAATATGCGCTCAAAGCCACAATAAGTGTATGTCCTAGCACTGAAGTTGCCGGCACGCGAGGTGTCTGACTCCACCGCTTTTGGAATCTTAACTGCCCAAACATTGTTATAAGCTCCCGCACATTTTCATAGAGCATAATCTCACGCATTCCCACCAAATGATAATGCTCCTCCACCTGCTTATTAATGATATTGCGAATATTTTGCACATCATACATATAAGGATTAAAGTGATAAATAATATCAAACTCCCATTTAGACGCATAATAATGTGAAGCTTTGAGAATCTGTCTTTCAAGGTTATTTTTGGTGCTTAAGAGATATTCTTTCATTTTTGGAAAAAACTCATATATACCCAAATCAGATTCTAATTGCTCACAAACAAATTCTACAAGCTCTTTATTATGCGTTTCTTGCAGTTTATGAAACACAGGGGGCTTAATATCTGTTAAAACAATACGCTCAAAAAATTCAAAACAAAATTGCAATATTAATCTTTCCCAATCGATACTTTTACCACTATTTTCCTCATATTTTGCCAAAATATAGGCAATCACAATTTTATGCGCTTGTTTATCAATCTCCACAAATTCCACAGGTGTAGCGTGGTCATTCCAGCGGCGAATACTTGCTGCAACAAAGATTTTTTTTAATAGCCCAGCACTTAAGCGTGGGGTTTTGATATGAGGATTTTGAGTGCTAAATTCTGAATCCATAACATTCCTTTTATCTTATTGCTTGTTGAGATTCTAACACAAATTCTTACATTTATATACTCCTCCCCAATATCACCCACAATCTTTGCTTTAATCTTACCTTTACCAATAAATGCTATAATAAACCTTAAATATTCTAAGGTGTATGAACGCCTTATAGAGTTTAACAAACTTTTTTAATAAGGTTCTCTATGCTCTTTAGTTCTTTTGCATTTATCTTTGCTTTTTTGCCTTGTGTTTGGATTATTTTTCATATACTCAAATACATAAGCATAAAACAAGATT
>NZ_JRMQ02000008.1 GCF_000762845.2 Helicobacter japonicus
GTATCTTCAGCAATTTCATCTTGTTCTATTTGTTCTGTGTTTTCAGATTCTAAAGGCTCACTCACATCTGCTAATTCTTTATTTTCATCTAATGCAGTATCTGCACTCATTTCATCAGATTCTACTTCTTGTGTTACTTCTAAATCATCTCCACTCTCTAAAGATGCTTCTTCTGCTACACTCTCTCCCAAATCATCTAAACCTGCTAAATCCTCTGTTGCTTCAGCAGTTTGAGAATCTACTTCATCCGTAGGCATATCAGCTTCTTCCATATTTTCTAAGTTTTCTAAGTTTGTAGAATCCTCTACATCACCTAATTCTTTAGAATCTTCCAAGTCTCCTAAATTCTCCAAATCATCACTAGGCATATTTGCTTTACTTGTTTCTTCTGCTTCTTTTTCTTCTAAGGTGTCTAGAGATTCTATGGATTCTGGGTTCTCTTCACTTGCTGGTGTGGATTCTGCTTCTTGGTCGTCTGCTTCTATATTTTCGTCTTCGCATAATTTATCTAAACCGCTCAAATCAAGATCTACATTTAATCCATCATCTAATTCATCATTTGATGATGTGTTTGCGGGAAATTCTAAATCATTTTCGATAGAGCCAGAATCCGTATCTTCAGCAATTTCATCTTGTTCTATTTGTTCTGTGTTTTCAGATTCTAAAGGCTCACTCACATCTGCTAATTCTTTATTTTCATCTAATGCAGTATCTGCACTCATTTCATCAGATTCTACTTCTTGTGTTACTTCTAAATCATCTCCACTCTCTAAAGATGCTTCTTCTGCTACACTCTCTCCCAAATCATCTAAACCTGCTAAATCCTCTGTTGCTTCAGCAGTTTGAGAATCTACTTCATCCGTAGGCATATCAGCTTCTTCCATATTTTCTAAGTTTTCTAAGTTTGTAGAATCCTCTACATCACCTAATTCTTTAGAATCTTCCAAGTCTCCTAAATTCTCCAAATCATCACTAGGCATATTTGCTTTACTTGTTTCTTCTGCTTCTTTTTCTTCTAAGGTGTCTAGAGATTCTATGGATTCTGGGTTCTCTTCACTTGCTGGTGTGGATTCTGCTTCTATATTTTCTGGTGTATTTGAAGCAAGCATCTCATCTGTCTCTTCTAGGAGTGAATCTATTTTGCTTAAACCACTTTCGAGATTATCAAGGCTAATGTTTTCGTGTTCTTCATCAAGGGATAATTCAGAATCTTCTAGGGTTTTTTGTGGATTTTTTTTGAGCTGTTCTGTAAAAATATCTAAAATGCTTGTTGGTAAAAAAGGTTTTTGTATGTAGTCATCAAAACCCTCAATGCGCTTAGAACCTTTGTTATAAATAAGGCATTTGCGTTTGTCTTTGAGATTATCAAGATAAATTTTCTTATCAAGCAAAAGGCAATCATCATCAATAATTACATAATCATATTGCGTTAAATCTCCCATTTTGCTTGATTCTGTAATGCTTGTAAGCTGTGCCCCCGCCTTTTTGGCTGTGATTTCAACGAGCTTTTGGACAATTTGGTTAGTATTAATCAGCAAAAATTTCATAGGAACTCCCGCAAGTTTTATTGCTTATTTATGATAAAAACTTAAAATTATAGCTAAATCGATACCACAAGGGAATAAAATGTATCAAAAATTAAGAAAATTGCTTTTTTTGTGCTTCTTTATGGGTATATTCTCTCTTTACGCTTTTGCAAAAGATAGCTTTTATATGCTCCCATACGAGCAAACCATAGCTCTCAATGCTCTTAAAAATACTCTTAAAAATGCGCAAAGTGAGATAAAGATTAGCATTTATAGTTTCACCTATAATGATATTGCCAAAATTTTGCGCGATAGTGCAAAAAGAGGCGTAAGGGTTTATATTATTTATGATAAAGAAAGTAATATGAATAATAATGCCTCGACTTTGGGCTATCTTGCTAAATATAATAATATTTCAGTATGTCTTCTTAGCGGTATGCGTGCAAAAAATAAAAATTATTATGGCATTATGCACCAAAAAATGGCTATTGTGGATAAGAAAACTCTTATACTTGGTTCAGCAAATTGGAGTAAAAATGCGTTTGAAAATAATTTTGAAACACTCCTTATTAGTCATAATGAGGATTTTGTCGCAAAAGCCTTACAAGGCTATGATAAGATGATGAGTGCTTGTGTGCAATTTTAGGTTTGTGTAGGAAAGATTTTAAAATACAAAGTGGTATTTTGAATGCAATTAAGTTAATATACATATACCCCCTATATGTATATTAACTTAAATTTGTTAGAATGTGTAAATATTTATAATGATAAATAAAGATTATCTTTAGGGAGTGTCTTAAATGAAAGAAGATTCATTTTTTATCGAGCAAATGACTTGTCAAGCGTGTTCAAGTGGTATTGAGCGTGCTCTTAGACGTAAAAGTTTTTGTGAAGATATTGAGGTGCATTTACTCACCAAAAAGGCGCGTATTCGCTATGATGAAACACAAACGAACCTAGAGGATATTTTTGCACTCATTAGAAAAATGGGATATGAGCCTCATTATGAAGATAATACCCAAAAAGCTACTGCATTAGATACGCAAGATGCATCTCATAATATGTCTAGCATACCAAATAGATTCTCTGTTAATGCCCTAATAGAATCTTTTGATGCACGTTTTCTCTCCCCCAAAAAAAAGATAATTATTAGCATTTGTGCTACACTCATTACGCTTATACTTTCGTGGGGTGAGATGTTTCATCTTTTCCATTTACCTTTTGAAGTGAGCTATTTTAGTATGCTTTTTTTGAGTTTGGTTGTAGCGCATATGGGACGTGGATTCTATATTCGTGGGTTTAAGGCACTTTTTATGCGCAATCCTAATATGGATTCGCTCATTGCCATTGGCACGACAAGTGCATTTTTGTATAGTTTGCAGGGTATGTTTGGCATAGAATCTCACGCCTATTTTGATAGTGTGTGCGTGATTATAACACTCGTTCTTGTAGGAAAGAGTATTGAAAATGTATCTAAAAAAGATGCGCTTGATAGCGCATCTTTGCTTCTAGAAATAAATCAAAAGAGCATTCAGAGACTTACAATGAGCGTAGATTCACAAGTGATTTCAGAATCCCAGCTCTCTCAAATGTCGTGTGAAAATATTCTTGCTCAAGATGTTAAAGAGGGCGATGTGCTCAAAGTATTGCCCGGTGAGATGATTATGGTTGATTGTGTTGTGCTAGGGGGAAGCTCAAGTCTTGATACAAGTGCGATTAATGGTGAATCTGTGCCTACTCTAGCCCATAATGGCGAGGAAGTTTTTTCAGGGAGTATCAATTTAGATTCTGTATTATATGTGCGTGCGCAAAAAAATGCCAAACAATCTGCTTTAGCGCAGATTCTCTCTCTTGTGCAAAAAGCACAAGAAAGCAAAGCTCCAATCGCTTCGCTTGCAGATAGAATCGCAGGTATTTTTGTGCCAATCGTCATAAGCCTTGCCTTGATTGCAGGGGCATTTTGGTGGGGTATGAGGGATTTTGAATTTGGCTTAAGCATTTTTATTGCTACACTTGTTATCTCTTGTCCTTGTGCTTTAGGGCTTGCCACACCAATGGCAATTTTACACGCTCAAAGTATTTCAAATAAAATGGGTGTATTTTTTAAAGACGCTAAAAGTTTGCAGATTCTAGGTGAAATTACACATATTGCTTTTGATAAAACAGGCACACTCACACAAGGTTTAAGTATAGAGCAGATTCAGATTTTTGATAATTCCAAAAATGAGCAGGAGGTATTTAATCTTGCCTATACTTTAGAATCTACAAGCTATCATATCATCGCGGAAGCTTTCCAGACACATCCTTTAAGTAAAAATGCTACGCTTTATCCTCTGCAAGAATCCCAAAATGTCATAGGACAAGGCATTAAAGCAAAAATCAATGATGTGTTTTATTTTTTAGGCAATATCACACTTTTGCCCAAGCATCTACAAAAGAGTGCTCAAATTAAAGATGACAAAATCACACTTTTTCTCGCTACTGATGAATGTATCATCGCACAATTTTCCTTGCAAGACCATATAAAGGCAGATGCGTCTTTAGCTCTTACATACTTTAAACAAAAAGGGATAGAATCTAGTCTTATTAGTGGAGATAATGCACAAAATACGCAAAAAATCGCACAAATGCTTGATATTAGCGATGTGTATCCACATACATTGCCGAGTGAAAAAATGCGTATTTTACAAGAAAAAAGCACAAAGCATAAGGTGCTTATGGTAGGCGATGGCATTAATGATGCTCCAGCTCTTGCTTCTGCTTTTACTTCAGCTGCTTTTGCTTCTTTGCACGATATTGCCACGCAAAGTGCTGATATTATCATCTATAATCACAAGGTGATGAGTATTTATAACGCATATGCCCTCTCAAAAGCGACTATTTTAAATATAAAACAGAATCTTGGCTTTGCTTTTTGTTATAATGTTGCATTTATCCCATTGGCAATGGGAGTGTTTGGGGGATTTGGGATATTCTTACACCCAATGTTTTGTGCTTTGGCAATGAGTTTATCAAGCCTTAGCGTGGTATTTAACGCCGCACGGCTTAAAACTTTTAAGATTCTCTAAAGGAGTGAGTATGACAATAGAATTATCAGTAAGCGGTATGCGTTGTGGTAAATGTGTAGATAAGATTGAAAAATTTATCGGTGAAATAGAAGGTGTGAGCCTTATTGATGTGAATCTAGAGAAAGCGCAAGTGAGGGTTGAGTTTAATACTCCTGCAACACAAGAGATGATTATTGAAGCAATCCTTGATGCGGGATTTGAAGTCAATGCGAACAATTCTTGATTTTTTTAGGAAGTTTTTTCCATACATTAGAGGGCATTATGGCTCTTTTGCTATTGCCATAAGTGCTTCTATTGTTGTCGCGCTTTGCACCGCAGGGATTACTTATCTTATTGACCCATTGCTTGATACATTATCTGGCAAAACGCCTCGTGCAAACCCATTTTTTAGCTTTGATGAGCTTGTCCAAAATGGCACAATGGCTTTAGCTATGGTATGTATGCTTGTAGGCGTGTATTTTGGTAAATCTGTTGGCACATATATTCAAACATATTTTATGAATTTCATTGGGCAGGATATTGTGCGTCAAATTCGAGATAGAATGCTTGCACATATGCTTAGCCTTGAAATGGCATTTTTTAATAAAATGCGTGGGGGGGAGTTAATAGCGCGTATCACGAATGATATTGGCATTATTCGCTCGGCTGTATCAAATTATATTACAGAATTTATTAGGGAGAGCGTTACAATTATAGCTCTTGTGGCAATTACGATTTATCAAAGTCCAAAATATGCGTTTATAGGGCTTATTGTAATTCCTTTGGCACTTATACCACTTAATATAATTATTAAAAAATTAAAGAAATATTCTCGGAATATTCAGGAAAAAAATGCGGATATTACTGCAAAACTCAATGAAATTTTTAATAATATAGAAGTTATTAAATCAAGTAATGGTGAGGTGTTGGAGCATAAAAACTTTAGCGCACAAAATCTACATTTTTTTAAGATCAATATGAAAGCGGTGCGTGTAGGGGAGCTTGTCGCACCGATTATGGAGCTTTTGGGGGCTATTATGCTTGCTTGTGTGATTTATATGGCAATCGTGGATATTGCTGCTGGGAAATTGACTGCAGGGCAATTTTCATCGTTTGTTGGCGCACTTTTTTTTATTTACACGCCACTTAAGCGATTGGTCAATATCTATGCACAAATGCAATCTGCCATTGTAGCAAGTGATAGAATCTTTGAGATTCTAAACCAAAAGCCACAGATTCACGATGGCACTTTGCCTTTATCTACCCCTATCAATGAGATAATTTTTTCAAATGTGCATTTTCATTATGATAGCGATTCTCACGCACTTAAAGGTGTGGATATGACTTTTAGCAAAAATAAAATTACCGCACTTGTAGGAAAAAGTGGTAGTGGCAAAAGTTCGATTGTTAATCTCATTTTGCGTCTTTATGAAGTAAATGGTGGTGAAGTAAGTATCAATCATCGCAATATTAAGGATTATACGCAAAAAAGCATACGCGATAATATAGCTGTGGTAACGCAAAGAATCTTTATTTTTAATGATAGTATCGCAAATAATGTCGCTTATGGCGGGGTAATGGATACACAAAGAGTGATTGAATCTTTGAAACTTGCTTATGCGTGGGATTTTGTAGAAGCAATGCCACAGGGCATACATACGCTTTTAGATGAGTTTGGCACAAATTTGAGCGGAGGACAAAGGCAAAGAATAGCTATTGCTCGTGCAATTTATAAGAATCCTGAAGTGCTTATTTTCGATGAAGCAACTTCAGCACTTGATGCAAAGACCGAAGAGGCTATAAAAGAGAGTATAAGACATTTGAGTAAGGATAAGATTGTAATCATTGTAGCCCACCGCCCGAGCACGATAGAGCTTGCTGATGAAGTGTTGCATTTGCAAGAAGGGCACATTATTCAAAAAGAGCAAAAGACTAAAGAGATTTAAATTTGACTTTCGGGTAGAAGCTTCGATATTGTTTTAAGGAATCTTGTCCAAATACCTGTATCTGGAGGATAGGTAAAGGTTTTTATTTCTCCATTATGCTCTCCTTCCCAACGCGTTTTACCATTCTCATCATACACGCGCCACGCGCTTTGCATATCTTCAATCAAATCTTTTTTAAGTGCTTGTGCAAAATATGGATTATCAAATATGACTACAGATTCTGTATTGAGATTAATTGAGCGTGGGTCAAGATTAAAGCTACCAATCCAAGTGATAGTGTCATCAAAAACAATGCTTTTGCTATGCAGGGAAGCTTTAGATTTTGAGATTTTATCGCGAAGTTTTGACTTACCTTTACCAAAATATTGATACTCATATACTTTTGCACCTTTTTTGATAAGAGCGTTACGATAACGTTCCCACGCTGCATATACTACAAGAGAATCAGTAGAAGCGAGAGAATTTGTGAGAATTTGCACTTCAACTCCAGAAGAAACGAGAGCATTAAAAATTTTCATACCTTCTTTGCTCGGGACGAGGTAAGCAGCCGAGATATAGAGGTTTTTTTGTGTGCGATTGAATATATCAACGAGTGCTTGTGCAATAGGTTTTTGTATTTGTGGGTCTTGCACTTTTTGGGGTTTATCACCTATGTAAAATGCATTGCCCCAATATAGTTCTTTATATTTATATTTATGAATGAGTGATTGTATTTTTTCTTCATACTGCTCCCATTGTGGGGTTGTTTTGATTTGTTCCATTGAGGCTTTAAATTTTTTAATGGGTGCTTTTACTGGGAGGAGTGAAACAGGAATTGAGCGGTGAAAATTCCAATATTCATAAAAATTTTCTTTGGCGTCCATTGAGGCTTTACCAATAAAAAGCACATCAGTATCGACAAAATTAACATTCATATGTTGGTCAAAATAGTTATCAGCAATATTGCGTCCCCCAATGATAAGAGCAATGTCATCAACAATAAAAAGTTTATTGTGCATACGATGA
Organism: Helicobacter japonicus; assembly: GCF_000762845.2. Taxonomy (GTDB): domain Bacteria; phylum Campylobacterota; class Campylobacteria; order Campylobacterales; family Helicobacteraceae; genus Helicobacter_C; species Helicobacter_C japonicus. The sequence continues at coordinate 7,525 of NZ_JRMQ02000008.1, forward strand.
TTGATTCTGTTAAAATCAAATACCATTTCAGGATAACGTAGAATCCTAGAGCGATTTTTGTAGGGGTTAAAGATTTTTACCTCAATATTTGGGTGCGTATCAAGAGCAATAATATCGGAAAAATCAGAATCTAATCCATTATCATCAATCAGCATTTTTACAATTACTCCTCTTTGTGCGGCAAGCCAAATTTCGTGCATAAGGATACGTGAAGCAAGATCGTTTTTGTAAATATAGGTTTGCAAGATAATACTTTTTTCAGCCATACGTGCAAGATAGGCTCGGTGTAAAAACGCATCAACCCCATCGCTTACAAGCATACCACCTGTGAGTTTCGGATTGCTTTTAATTTTTTGTGCAAATGGTGCGCCGATAGCTGTTTTCACTGGGTCAAAAATAGGTGGAGGATTTGACTGAAGTGCAGATGGTTCTTTAATATCTTTGGTTGAAGCCACGATAGAGGAGCAACCAGCAAAAATAAAAAGACAGGCAAGCGCAAGTAGGGCAAAGTTTGATGATGAGAAAAAAAGGGATTGGATAAAATACATAGTAATCTTCAGAATCTGCCCTTGCAAGAAGGGCAGGAGGAATTATTTTTTCATACCTACGCTTACCATTTTTCGGCGTAAATAAGCAATTTTACTTTGCAAGGGAAGCTCTTTAGGGCAAGTGTCGTGGCACGCAATAAGGCTCATACAGCCAAATACACCATCATCATTACCAACTAGCTCGTAGTAATCTTCATCAGTGCGTTCATCGTGTGGATCAAGCATAAATCTCACAATACGATTCATTCCTGCAGCACCTACAAAATCTTCACGCATAACTTTTGTTGCACAACTTGCAATACAGCACCCACATTCAATACATCTATCAAGTTCAAAAACTTCGTCAGCAACTTCAGGTTCAATGGGCACTTCGATTTTAGAAATGTCAGGTTGATGCTGTGTGTGAATCCAGCTTTCAACACGTTTTGTCATACCTGCAAACCATTCACCTGTATTCACACTCAAATCCTTAATGAGCTTAAATGCGGGGAGGGGCATCAGTGTGATAACACCATCAGGGAAATCTTGAGTAAGAGTTTTGCACGCAAGTCTTGGGCGTCCATTAATCATCATCGCACAACTACCACAGATTCCAGCACGACATACAAAGTCAAAACTTAAATCTGGATCTTGTTGCTCTCTAATCATACCCAAAGCAATAAAAACTGTCATTGAATGAGCTTCTTCAATTTGATACTCACGAAAATGTGGTTTTGAAACTGCACTTTGTGGATCAAATTTTAATGCCCGGATAGTAAGTATTCTTCCTTTTTGTTGTGTTGCACTCATTTTTTATCTCCTAATCGTTGGTTTCTTGCTTTGTAATGTGGTTGGAGATTGAATGGCATCAAGGCTTCTTGCAAGGCATATCTATCACCACCTTTAGCTTGAATCTCTTGTGTGATTTTATCAATCTCAGCTTGGCGAATGGCACTATTTGGGTGCTCAATAATCATACCCTTAGCACCATAGCCACGGAATCCGGGGGCAATTTCCATTTTCATAATATCCAAATCTTCATAAGTAACCGTCGGTAAGGTTTGATTTGGGTCTTCCCAGCTTGTGAGAGTGCGTTTTAGCCAATTTGCATCATCTCGTTTTGGATAATCTTCACGCGTATGCGCACCACGAGATTCTGTTCTATCAAGCGCACCTTTTGCTACGCATAATGCAATTTTGAGCATTTTTGGTGTGCGGTAAGCATCTTCAAGCTCAGGGTTATTGTGCATTTTTTTGTTTTGCACGCGCACATTTTTACTGCGTTTATAAAGCTCTTCAAGTTTATTAACAGCTTCTTGTAAGCTTTTGCCATCACGGAAAATCCCTACATCATTATCCATAATATCTTTCATTGCATTTTTTAATACATAGACATCTTCGTTGCCTGTGCTATTAAGCAATGAAGCAAGATAATCTTGTTGTTTTTGCACAAATTTTTCAAGCGTAGCCGTTTGCACATCAATTTGTGCTCCTTGGCAGTATTCTGTAAAGTATTCACCAATAATCATACCAGATACCACAGCCTCACTCACAGAGTTTCCACCGAGACGATTAAATCCGTGTAAATCCCAGCACGCTACTTCACCTGCAGCAAAAAGCCCTTTAAGGTATGTCTCACCTCTATAATTTGTGCGAACCCCACCCATAGAGTAGTGTTGCATTGGTCGCACAGGAGCCCAAACTCCCGGAGTAGCTGGGTCAATACCTGCAAATGTTTTACAAATATCTTGCACATCGCGTAAATTTCGTTCTACGTGAGCACGTCCTAAAATTGAAATGTCAAGCCATAAGTGGTCGCCATAAGGAGATTTTACACCTTTACCTTTGCGAATATGCTCAAGCATTCTTCGTGAAACAACGTCACGGCTTGCAAGTTCTTTTTTCTCTGGTTCATAATCAGGCATAAAACGATAACCATCAACATCTCGTAAAACACCACCATCACCACGACAACCTTCTGTAAGTAAGATACCGCTAGGCACAATAGGAGTAGGGTGGAATTGCACAGCTTCCATATTGCCAAGTTTTGCTACACCTGTTTCCATAGCAATTGCTGCACCTGTTCCCTCGCAAATAACAGCATTTGTAGTATTGCGATATACTCTACCATAACCACCTGTGGCAAGTAAAGTGCCTTTTGAAACATACGCGCTAAGCTCACCTGTTACTAAATCACGCACAACAGCCCCATAGCATCTTCCATCTTGATGGATAAGAGAAATTGCCTCTTTTCTGTCCTGAATATCTACCCCAAGTTTGTAAGCCTCATTTGCGACTGCATAAAGCATTGTGTGTCCAGTTGCATCAGCAGTATAGCAAGTTCTCCATTTTTTTGTCCCACCAAAGTCGCGTGAATGGATATATCCGTGTCTAAAATCATCTTCTGTAATTGTTACTTTTTCACCATTAATAACCGCGGGTCTATCACCTTTTTGAATCCTAGTCCAAGGCACACCATATCCAGCCAATTGGCGAATAGCTTTAGGCGCAGTAGTAACAAACATTCTCGCCACATCTTGGTCGCAACCCCAGTCGCTTCCTTTTACTGTGTCTGCAAAGTGCAAGTCTTCATTATCGCCATCACTTTTTACAGAGTTACCAAGACTTGCTTGCATACCACCTTGAGCAGCCGCTGAATGGCTTCTTTTAACCGGCACAAGAGATAATACAATGGTATTTAATCCTGCTTGTTTTGCTGCGATAGAAGCTCTAAGTCCAGCTAGTCCCCCGCCAATAATTAAGGCATCACTATAAATTACTTTCATTATCTACCCCCAAATTCTATTGCATCGTAGTGTTTGTAATTGATATCAGGATTTGTTTGGCTGATACCATAACTCATATAAGCAGCAAAGGTAGCCAATCCTAAAATGATAAAAAATGCACTCATAAGCCACTTGATTGTGCGGAGTGCTTTTAATCCTAAGCCTTCAAGCCAACCCCACTTAATACAGAGACGATATAGCCCGATAGAAGCGTGAAGCTCCACAGCAAAAAGAAGCACAATGTATAAAATCCAGAAATGCTCACTCCAAAAGCGATATGCTGAACCATTTGGTCCAATTGTTTCAGGTTGTGTAAGCATAATAAAGAGATGCACAGTTGCAGTAAAGAAAAGCACAAAACCTGTGAATGCTTGAATTGCCCAAAGCGATGTATCGCTATGTTTCATAAGATTCTTATGCACTTTTAAAGCTAAAAATTGCCGATAATTAATAGGGAATTTTCTCACTGCCAAAAATGCGTGTGCTACAAGTGCAATGATGATTACCACCGCAACAATACTTACGATAAGAGGATTGCCCCCTTCAATTAAAAAGCTGCCTTCAAAAAACTTTGCTACAGCATACATTGCTTCGCGACTAATAAGAATAGAAGCGACAAAAAACATATGTAAAATCATAAACAAAGCAAGAAACAGCCCTGTTGCACTTTGCCAAAAATCAAGCTTTGCTGGATTTTTACTTTTTTTTCTTTGAGGTGTTACTCCTGCGTAACTCTCAATAATCTTATCCTCTCGCATATATCCTCCTGTTTGTAGTTTGACCTATTAAGCTCGCACAAGTGCTTCATAAAGATTCTCTCAAGGCATAAAGCACTTTTGTGGGATTCTCAAAAAAGGTTGAAGTTTCATTATAGATAAATAATGATTAAAGTTTTTTTATACTTCTTTTTTTCTCGCAATATTTTGAATCTAAATCATCATTTCTTTACTCAAAAACTTGTGAGGATAAAAGAGTTATTTAGGGAGCAAGAAGCATATCACTAAAGCTTTTAACACCCTTTTGAAAGACATTTGCCCCTGTGCTAAGAGGTGATGAGGAGAGCTGTATATGGCATTGCATACAGGCATTAAGCATAGTGTGGCTTTTTGCAAGTTGAGGAGATTGAATCTTCTTTATATCGTGGCACGCAAAGCAGTCTGCACCACACCCACCCATATCAATTTGCGCCATTTTTTCATCAGTGTGGCAATTTTTACACATTGTCATAGGACTATGTCTTATATCTTGTGCGTAGTTTAGATTCTGATGGCAAGCTTTGCAATCGCCTGTGCAAGAGAAAGCGACAACATTTAAAACACACAGAATCCATATAAGGCGCATATCACCCTCCTCCTACAAAATCTAAAATTTCTATTTCATCACCATTTTGTAACACATAGCTTTCCCATAGTGATTTTTTAATCACTTGCATATTAATTGCCACTGCCATTGCTTTATGTGTTATACCTAGATTCTCTATAAGTTTTAAAAGTGTGCAATTTGCATCAAGTGGGTATTTTTTGCCATTGAGGAGGACAAAGTTCATTTCTATTCCTTTATGTTAAAAAATTTAAAATAACCATTTTTAATGTGTTTTTGTGGAGTGCGTGATAGCACTAAATCACCCTCTTGCACATCTTTTGTAATTGTGCTTCCTGCACCAATAAGTGTGTGAGATGCAATACTTACAGGGGCGATGAGTTGTGTATCACTGCCTATAAAGACATTTTTACCAATAATGCTTTTATGTTTTGCTTTGCCATCATAGTTGCAAGTAATTACTCCTGCACCGACATTACTTCCAGAATCTATCTCGCAATCACCCAAATAGCTTAAATGTCCAGCTTTTACACCATTTAATACACTCGCTTTGGTCTCGACAAAGTTACCAATGTGTGTAGCTTTAATATAACTTTTTGGTCGTATATGTGCCAAAGGTCCTATGTCGCTAGATTCTATAATGCTAGATTCTATAATGCTATGCGCTTTAATATGAGAATCTTTAATTTCACATTCTCCGCTAATTTGCACACCTTGCTCAATAATACATTCTCCACTAAAGCGCACTTGAGATTCTATATAGATTGTATGTGGCAAGTGCATAATCACACCTTGCTCCATTGCGTTCGTCCTTAAACGATGAAGCATTACTTCTTGTGCTTCTGCAAGTTGTGCTTTAGAATTTACACCCATAAATTCTTCCTCGCATACCTTGAGTGCAGAAATTGGCACATTATCTTGTGTAGCATAAAAAATCACATCAGTGAGATAAAATTCTTTCTGTGCATTAGAATCTTCTAAGCGGAATAGATAGTTTTGCAAAATATCCTTATTGATTTTATACACACCAGCATTGACATCTTGAATAAGTAATTCTTCCTCATTTGCATCTTTTTGTTCGATAATTTTTTGCACTTTATTATCTTTTAATACGACTCGTCCATAGCCGTTTGGATTAGCCAGATGAAGAATACTCATTACAATGGGTGAGGTATGTGCGCATAGCTTTTTGAGCGTTTGGGCACGCACCAAAGGCATATCACCATTAAGGATTAGAATCTCATCATATTTGCAAGCAAAAAGTTGTTTTGGATTGTGAGAAATTGGCGTTTTAGAATCCTTTGAGCCTTGCATAAGCGCACCACCTGTGCCGGGAAAATGTGCTACATCTTGAGTATGAAAGTGTAGCTTGCCCTCATCATAGACTTTTTTATAAGCTTTAAGCACATTTTCTTTGATGAGTGTTTCCTGATGAAAAAGCACGATATGCACATCATCGCTCACCATTAATGCCTCATCAATGCTATAAAAAAGCATAGCCTTGCCACAGATTTTATGGAGCACCTTTGGTGTTTGTGATTTCATTCGTGTTCCAGCTCCTGCGGCAAGAATTATCACAGAAACATTCATTATTTTTCCTTTTTAAGAGAGAATCGCTTTTGTTTTATGTAATTTTAACACACAAAATTTTATAATCTTTCCTCTTATTTTTATTATTTACATAAATATTTGGAGTGGTTTTGAGAAAGTTTTTTTGGCTTTTTTCTTTGTGTGTAATATGTGTATATGCTCAACCAAACACAAATTTAGCTCCAGTGCTTCCTGCACCTTCAAGTATTGAATCTGTGCCATCTTTGCCTAGAAATCCTGTATTGCCTTCAGTTGATTTATCTCTTAGTGCTCCACAAGAGCCTAGTGAGCTTGTCGCGACTTTAAATATCGTCCTTATCATCACACTTCTTGTGATTGCTCCATCACTTGTGCTTGTGATGACAAGTTTCACGCGTATTATTATTGTTTTTGCTTTTTTACGCACAGCACTTGGAACGCAGCAATCACCACCAACACAGATTCTTGTTAGTCTTGCGCTCGTGCTTACTTTTTTTATTATGGAGCCAGTTGTGAGCAAAAGTTATGAGGTGGGCATTAAGCCTTATAGCGAGAAACAAATCTCTTATGATGAGGCATTTGAGCGTGCAATTGTGCCCTTTAAGGATTTTATGATTAAAAATACGCGTGAAAAAGACCTTGCGCTTTTTTTTAGAATCCGTAACCTTGAAAATCCCAAAAGTGTTGATGATGTCCCCATTAGTGTATTAATACCTGCTTTTATGATTAGTGAGCTTAAAACGGCTTTTTGGATAGGTTTTTTGCTGTATCTGCCTTTTTTGGTGATTGATATGGTGATTAGTTCTGTGCTTATGGCAATGGGTATGATGATGTTGCCACCAGTAATGATTTCACTCCCTTTTAAGATTCTCGTATTTGTGCTTGTTGATGGTTGGAATCTTTTGATTGGTAATCTTGCGCAAGGCTTTAAGTAGCGCATTTTATAATGAATTGTCAATATTTTGGTATCTGTGGTGGATGCAATAATTTTGCTCTAGATTACACATCTCAGATTCGGCAAAAATATGAGCGCACTTTAGAAGAATTTGTATCTTTTTTAGCACCACAAAATGTTGATATTGAAGTATTTAGCTCACCACAAAGTGGCTTTAGAGCAAGGACAGAGTTACGATTTTTTCGCTTAGAAAATACCTTAAGTTTTGCAATGAGTGCTTTAGAATCTTCCCATAAGGTTCCCATTACTTCTTGCCTTATTTTGCGCCCGATTTTACAATCTCTTATGCCGCTTTTGTGTGATTTACTCAATACAAAAGAAGTGCTTAAGACTAAGCTTTATGCGTGTAATTTACTTTGTAATTTGCCAAATGGAATAGAAAGCAACACAAAAAGTAATGAAAATATGAATAATGAAGAGGTTATCATCACGCTTATTTATCATAAATATTTAGATATTTTGTGGGAAGCAGAATCTCTTGTATTGCAAGAGAAGCTAAAAAACGCGCTTGGTGTGCCTATACACATTATTGGACGCAGTAAGAATCAGGTTCTTCCTCTTGGTAAAACTTCTCTTTGTGAAACATTATATCTTTTAAATGGAACACATCATTACACTTTTTTCAAACAAGAAGGAGCTTTTAGTCAGCCAAATCCTTTTATTAATATCAAAATGCTTGAGTTTGTCGCCTCTTCTCTTAAAAATTTTTATCCTACACCACAATATGATGCTTTGGAGTTGTATTGTGGGAGTGGAAATTTTACGCTTATGCTCTCATCATATTTTCAAAAAATATTAGCGACTGAAGTGGTAAAATCTGCCATAACACAGCTTAAGATAAATATGACTTATAATCAGATTCATAATATTTTTCCTGTGCGGCTTAATGCACTTGAGAGCATTCAGGCTTTGCGTGAGGAGCGTGCATTCTTTCGCCTAAGAGAAATTGATTTGAAATCATTTCGTTTTGATTGTGTGTTGATTGACCCCCCTCGTAGCGGTGTGGGTGATACAAACATTTTACACTTTTTGCAGGACTTTGCTACGATTATTTATATCTCGTGTAATCCTCTTACGCTCTTGCAAGACTTGCAGATTCTATCACTTACGCATAATATCGTGAGATGTGGGCTTTTTGACCAATTTCCTTATACATTGCATAGGGAATGTGTGATGATTTTGCGTAGAAAATAATTTTAAGTTTTTGTAGCTTCACTTTTTTGCATCACTAAAATAAAAGCAGGGAGTGCAAAAAGTGCTGCAAAAAGGGGATTAAACCCCACGCCCAAAAATGGTGCAACAACGACTAAGCCACCGATTTGATTTGCTAATGCGATACCTACATTAAAGGCGGCTTCATTCACACTCACCGAACTATCCATAGAATCTGGTGTATATTTGCGTGCCATATTCATTGCATTGACTTTAAGTGCTGGGATTGAAGCAAAGGATAAAAAACCCATAAGGGCAAGATTTATAACGACAAGTGCTTGTGAATACGCACTTACACTCACAAGGGCGTAAAAAATCATTTGAAGCAAAATGACAATTTGTAAAGCGCGTTGTGAGCCTTTGTTGTCTGCAAGTCTGCCACCAAAAAGATTCCCCAAAATCGCAAATACTCCATAAAGTAATAAAATATATACAATGGCTTCTTCACCAAAATGGCTTTTTTGCGTAAGCAAATCTGTTACATAAGTATAAAGCACAAATGCTCCGCCACAGGTGCATATCGTAATACTATATGCTTTGAGTAAGCCTTTATGCAAAAAGGCTTTTATAAGGGAGCTAAAATGTGTTTGTGTGCCTGTAAGATTTGGCATAAAAATAAGCGCACTTATAAAGGCAATAAGGGTGCAAAGACAGATAAGTAAAAAAATTGCTTTAAAACCAAATAAATGTCCAATGAATGTCCCTAAAGGCACGCCACTTACAAGAGCTATGGTTAGTCCTGAAACCATAAATGCAAGATTACGAGAGACTTTTTCTTTGGGAGAGACCTGCATAGCTGCAAGAGTAGCAATTACAAAAAATACCCCGTGCTGTGTTCCTGCAATAAATCGAGCAAAAACGCTTAGCGCAAAATTATCACTTACAAAAATCACAAAATTTGCTACTGCAAAAACAAAGAGATTAAGAAGTAACTGCCATTTGCGATTAAAGCTACTTAGGGGTATGGTAAGAATTGGTGCGCCAATTACTACACCCACCGCATACATTGTTGTTAAATATCCTGCTTGATTAGAATCTATATTAAAATGTGCCTTAACATCTTGCAAAACACCAGCAATGATAAATTCTGTAACGCCCATACAAAAAGAACTAAGGGCTAAAACTAAAATTGTTTTGCTTGCGGTAGTGAGAGCAATTTTATTCATTATGTCCTTTCTATATTTTTATTCTAATTTTTTATTATTTTGTAAAAGACCTGCCATCTCTATGATTTCAAAACCAAATATTTTTTCATCATAATATCGCATTTCCTCTATGAAATGTTCGCCAAAAATGGTGATTGTAGTCTTTTTGCCTCTGCTTTCAAAATCAAATAATCCTATCATACCAAAGGCAACTTGATTGCTCTTTGTGTCGTATTTAAAAAAAGCAAAATGGTCTCCATTTGGATAGAATGTAGGGAAGTAAAAATTGTAAATTTCATTTTCTCCATAGGTAATTGAATAAGGATTATACCCATAATCCCCATCGTAATAATATGGAAAATACTCTCCACTAGGCTTTTTGGGATAATAAGCATAGCACGAGTGTTGCCAATCAAGCACAATAATCTCATTTGCTGCTTTTTGCTCCTCTTTTTGAGCATAGGATTTTAAACTTGTAAGATCATATTTATCTAAAACTTTCGCAAAAATTTGCGGCATACTCTCTTGAAAGGCTCTATGATTAACTTTATCAAAATCAGCAATATAAATAATATAGGGCAATTTATGTGGAATCTTTAAAATGTCCCAATGTGGTATCGCATCAAATCCAATTCTTTTATACATAAAATCTGTTTCCTCTTCCCCTAACACCTCATAATTTTCATTTGGCACAATAAGCCTCTTTTTTAAAAATATCTCGCGTTTGCTCTGTGCTTCCTTTGCTAAATATGTTCTTAATCTCATTCTTCCTTTAAAAACCTTATTTCATTATTACTGCAATGATTACAAGAGCGACATTATATTATAATTTTCAAATAGAGTAAGATAAAGATAGAATCCTCTTTGCCGCTTATTGCTTTACATATGATAAAATATGCTTTTGCAAAGGATACAAATGAAAAATATCATTTATGGATTATGTTTGCTCTGTGCGTGTATGTTTAGTGTGTATGGAGAAGTGGTAGCCGGTATAGCCTTACGCGTGAATGGATATGCCATTACATTATATGAGATTCAAAACTTGCAAAAACAGCTCAATATCTCTCGACAAGAAGCGGTTGATATGCTTATTAATGAGCGATTAAAAGATGATGAAATCGAGCGGTTTAAGATAAATGTCGATGATTTTAAGGTTGATGAAGAAATTACAATGATTGCCGCAAATATGAATCTTAGTAAAGAACAGCTTCTTACGCAAGTAACACGTGATATGACTTTGCAAGAGTATCGCTCACAAATTAAAAAACAACTCCAAACTAGAGAACTTATGCAGAGAATCTTATCTTCTAATGTGAGCATTTCAAGTGAAGATGAATTGTTGAGTTATTATACAAAGCACAAGAAAGAATTTTTTATTCCCTCGCAAATGCGTGTAGTGCGCTATTTTTCTCAAAATGATAATGATTTACAAAAAGCTATCGCTTCACCTAAAAAAAATGTGCAAGGAGTGCAAAAATTTAATGAAACCATCTCGCTTTCTTCTTTAAATCCGCAAATTGCACAGGTTTTTATGAATACGCCAAATAATGAATTTACACCCGTTCTAGCCACAGGTGGGAATGGTTTTGTGAGTTTTTTGATTAAGGAACGTTTAGGCGAAAATTTACTTGATTTTGAAGAGGCAAAGCCCCTTATTCAGCAAAAGATTATCGCACATAAAGAACAAAGTGTTATTAGTGAGCATTTTAACAAAATCCGTTCAAGTGCAAATATTGTTACCTTAAGAGAATAAGTGATGTTTTCTTACACAGACCCACTTGTTGGCATTATCATTCTTGTAGCAATTATTGCGCTCGTAACATTTATTGATTACTACCGCAATCGCTACAAAGATAAGCAAAAAGAAAAATCTTTAAAGAATCTAACTAAGTCTTATGAATTTGTGGGACTTACGCAAGGTGTGGAAGAATTTCTCGCGCTTTCAGATAATCCTATCCCTACTCTACAATTTATTGCTAATGCTTATATCCAAAGTGGCAATACACAAGAAGCAATCAAAATTTATTTAAGCATTTTAGAGAAATTACAACATTCTCCAGAAAGTAGCAAGGCAAAGATAAAAATTGAGATTTTACAGAATCTTGGGAATGCGTATTATAGTGCGGGATTTTTACAAAGAGCAAAAAATGTGTATTTGGAGATTCTCAAAAATTATCCTAGAAATCCACAGGTGCTTATTTATTTGCTTAAAACTTATGAGTATTTGAATGAATACAAAAATGCTATTGATGCGCTTATGTGTATTGAAGAAATTTATGAAAATATGCCTCCAAGCAAAAATGAGCATTTTTTTTATGCCCTCGAACTTAACAAGGCTTATTTGCATACACTTTTACTTATTAATAGCCACGATATGCCTATTGCAGAAAAAATTATCAAGCTTAATGAGATAAAGGATAATGAACCAAAGCTTGAAAAAATTGTCCTTTCATTTTTTAAGAGCGTCAATCACTCACTTTTTTGGGAGGAGATGATTAAAAGTAAGCATCAAGAGAAATATATTGATATACTATGGCAATTTGATGATAAAGATGTGCCATTAGAGCAACTTACAGATAAGCAAATCCTTGATGTATATCGTGCAAAGGGATTAGTAGTGGATAATCAAAGTTGCGAAATCTTTGAATTAGAAAATATGAGAATCTTAAAACGTTATTCAAATGTGCCAGTGGATTTAGACTTTGAATATCGTTGCCACGGCTGTAAGCAGATTTTTCCTTTTGAAAATGCACGTTGCTCGCATTGTGGGGAGCTACTCAATAGTGATGTATTATTAAAAATACGAAAGATTGATAATGAAGCAAGTTACCCTTTATTGTGATGGAAGTGCGCTGGGAAATCCGGGTGCTGGTGGTTGGTGTGGGATTTTAAGCTTTGGTTCAAAGCAGAAGATTCTAAGAGGTGGTGAGGCACACACGACAAATAATCGTATGGAGCTTTTAGCTGTAATAGAATCTCTTAAGGCTCTCAAAGAGCCTTGTGTTGTCGAATTGTATAGCGATTCTTCTTATGTGTGTAATGGTATTAATGAGTGGCTACCTAAATGGCAGGCAAAGCAGTTTAAAAATATTAAGAATCCTGATTTATGGCAAAGTTATTTGCAAGTCTCTGCCTCTCATTGTGTAAATGCTCATTGGGTAAAGGGGCATAATGGTATAGAACAAAATGAATTATGCGATAAGCTTGCTAGGGAATCTGCAAAAGGTTTTTTAGCCAAAGGAGAGGAGAATGTCTAAAACTACGACTTTGCCTAAAGCACCTTATTTGCTTGAAAAACAAATTGGTTATACCTTTAAGAATCCAAACCTTTTACTTGAAGCTCTTACACATAAGAGTTGCAAAAAACCTTACAATAACGAGCGTTTAGAATTTTTAGGCGATGCAGTGCTTGATTTGCTTGTGGGAGAATATTTATTTTATAAATTTCCTCATTCACAAGAGGGTGAGTTGAGCAAGCTGCGTGCGTGCATTGTAAATGAAAAGGGTTTTATGAAGCTTGCCAAGTCAATAGAATTAGGTGATTTTTTGCATATTGCTTCAAGTGAGGAGAGTAATAAAGGACGAGAGAAAGCCTCCATTTTATCAAATGCGTTTGAGGCAGTAATGGGAGCAATTTATTTAGAATCTCAACTCACTTGTCTCCGCGATATTGTCTATAATTTACTTGAAAAAAATTATGCAAAAATAGATATGAATACTCTTTTTATGGATTACAAAACAGCCCTACAAGAGCTTACACAAGCTCTTTATGGAGAGATTCCAACTTATAAGTTAGTGAGTGAAAGCGGACCTGATCATAAGAAAATTTTTGAAATAGCTTTATGTATTCAAGGTATAGAGTATGCAAAGTGTAAGGGACATTCTAAAAAAGAAGCACAGCAAAAAAGTGCGCAGATTGCCTATGAAAAAATCTCACAGAAAAACTCATTACACAAGGAGTAAAAAATGAATACCTTTGGCAAAGCATTTCGTGTAAGCACTTTTGGAGAATCTCACGGCAGAGGCATAGGCTGTGTGATTGATGGAGTTCCTGCTGGGTTAGCTATTGATGAAGTGTTTTTAGAATCTGCTATGCGTGAGCGTGCTCCCGGAAGAAATGCTTATGCAACAGCACGCAAAGAGCCCGATAAAGTAGAGATTCTAAGCGGTGTATTTGAAGGTTTAAGCACGGGCGCACCTATTGGGTTATGGATAGCAAATACAGCAACAAAAAGTAGCGATTATGAGAATATCAAGGATATTTTTCGCCCCGGACACGCAGATTTTACATATTTTAAAAAATATGGTGTGAGAGATTATCGCGGTGGAGGACGCAGCTCTGCTCGAGAGAGTGTGGCAAGAGTAGCTGCAGGAGCAATCGCACAAATGCTTTTAAAAGAATGTTGCATTAAAGTAGAGAGTGGAATTTGTGCTATTGGCGATGTATGGGCTAAGGAGTATGATTTTGAGTATGCAAGAGAAAGCGAGATTTTTGCATTAGATAAAATGTGTGAAGATACACAAAAAACATTGATAATAAATGCTAAAAATGCCCATAATAGTATAGGTGGCGTGGCACTTATTCGCGTGTGCGGAGTTCCTGCTGGGTTAGGAGAACCACTCTATCATCGTCTTGATGGTGCATTAGCAGATTCGCTTATGGGGCTTAATGCAGTCAAAGCGGTGGAAATTGGAGATGGAGTGAATGTAAGCGCGCAATATGGTCATGAACATAATGATGAAATGAATGCACAAGGATTTATGACTAATCACAGCGGGGGTGTGTTAGGTGGAATTAGTAATGGTAATACACTTCTATTGAAAGCTTATTTCAAACCAACGCCAAGTATTTTTATCCCACAACACACACTCAATACGCAAAATGAGGAGCAGATATGCCATATCAAAGGGCGGCACGACCCTTGTGTAGCAGTGCGTGGCAGTGTGGTAGCTAAGGCTATGGTATCGCTTGTATTAGCTGATATGCTTCTTTTGCATACGACTTCACAATTATGCTTTATTAAAAAAGTATATGAATCTTTATAGCTATTTTAAAGCAAGAAGATTCTATAATTTCACGCTTATCTAAGGAGATACAATGATAACACTTAAAGAAGCACTCACTAAGAGTGAAGATGAGCTTAAAGAAATAAAAAAGATTATCACGCAAAAAGTTAAAGAAAATATAGAGCTGAATGCGTATATCGGCGAGATACAAGAGAGTAGTAGCGGTGTGCCAATTCTCATTAAGGATAATATTAATGTTAAGGGTTGGGAAATTACTTGTGCCAGCAAAATTTTAAAAGGTTACATCTCTCCATATAATGCAGAAGTGATTAATAAACTTCATAACAACAAAATGTGCGCCTTTGGACGTGCGAATATGGACGAATTTGCGATGGGTAGCACGAGCGAATCAAGCTGCTATGGTAGGGTAAAAAATCCTCTTGATACTTCGCGTGTGCCAGGTGGAAGTAGTGGAGGAAGCGCAGCAGCAGTAGCTGCCGGACTTGCCATTGCTTCACTTGGGAGTGATACAGGTGGTTCTATAAGACAGCCAGCAGGATTCTGTGGTTGTGTGGGTTTAAAGCCAAGTTATGGGAGAGTTAGTCGTTATGGCTTGGTTGCTTATAGCTCAAGTCTTGACCAAATAGGACCAATTACACAAAATGTAGAAGATGCTGCACTTTTACTCGATGCAATAAGTGGATATGATGAGAAAGATTCTACAAGTGTAAATCTCCCTTCTCTTAATACTTTTAAGAACCTAGATTCGAATGCACGTTATAAAATTGCTGTGTTAAAAGATTTTCTCAAAGATGCGACTTTAGAGGTGCAAGAGGCTTATAATCAAACCATTAAGGTATTAGAGTCTATGGGGCATACTATTGTTGAAAGATCTATGCTTGATACGCGCTATCATATTTCTACTTATTATATTATTTGCACGGCAGAGGCGAGCTCTAATTTAGCGCGTTTTGATGGTGTGCGCTATGGTTCAAGGGCACAAGGAGAGAATCTTAAGGATTTATATTACAATACACGTAGCGCGTATTTTGGAGAAGAGGTTAAAAGGCGCATTTTGCTAGGAAGTTTTGTGCTAAGTAGTGGATATTATGATGCTTACTATCTTAAAGCACAACAGGTGCGTAAGAAAATCTGTGCAGAATATGAGGCAATTTTTAATGAATGTGATGCGATTTTATTGCCTATTGCCCCAAGCGTTGCTCCTAAATTTGGTGCATCACATTCTCCGTTGGAGATGTATTTGAGTGATATTTATACCATTGGTGTGAATCTTGCCGGCCTCCCTGCGTTGTGTATGCCCGTGGGAAAAGATGACAATGGTTTAAGTATTGGTATGCAGCTTATTGGGGCGAAGTTTAGAGAACAAATTATTCTAAATGCTGCCTACGGATTAGAAAAAGAACTTGCATAAGGAAAAGCAATGAAAATCATACAAAAAGCTCTCACCTTTGAAGATGTCCTCCTTATTCCCAATTTCTCGGAAATTCTTCCTCAAGAAGTCAATACACAAACCCAATTAAGCAGGAATATCACACTTAATGTTCCTCTTGTAAGTGCAGCAATGGATACTGTTACTGAATATCGCACAGCTATTGCTATGGCGCGATTGGGTGGAATTGGTATCATTCATAAAAATATGGATATTGCTGCACAGGTTGAACAGATTAAACGCGTGAAAAAAAATGAAAGTGGTGTGATTGTCGATCCTATCTATATTCGTGCAGATAGCACACTAGCTGATGCAAAGGCAATTACTGATAATTATAAGATTTCGGGTGTGCCTGTGGTTGATGAATATGGCAAACTCATAGGGATTCTAACAAATCGTGATGTGCGCTTTGAGCACGATTTGAATAAGCTTGTAGGGGAGCTTATGACAAAAGATTCTCTTGTTACTGCTAAAGTTGGCACGACCTTAGAAGAAGCAAAAGAGATTATGCACAAAAATCGTATTGAAAAACTCCCCATTGTTGATGAAAGTTACACATTAAAAGGGCTTATTACGATTAAGGATATTCAAAATCGCATAGAGTATCCACATTCTTGTAAGGATAATTTTGGGCGATTAAAAGTGGGTGGTGCTATTGGGGTGAAGCAGTTTGATAGAGCAGAGGCTTTAGCTAATGCAGGAGCTGATGTGCTCGTGCTTGATTGTGCGCACGGACATTCTATTAATGCGATTAAGACTTTAGAAAAAATTAAATCTAAGCTTGATGTTGATGTAATAGTTGGGAATGTTGTAACTGCACAAGCCACACAAGATTTGATTTCTGCGGGGGCAGATGCTATTAAGGTGGGTATAGGACCAGGTAGCATTTGTACCACACGTATTGTTGCAGGTGTGGGTATGCCACAAATCTCTGCTATTGATATGTGCGCTCAAGTAGCAAAAAAATACAATGTGCCTATTATTGCTGATGGTGGTATTAAGTACTCAGGCGATATTGCTAAAGCTCTAGCAGTTGGTGCTTCAAGTGTGATGATAGGCAGCCTTCTTGCGGGCACTGAAGAATCCCCGGGTGATTTAATTATCTATCAAGGCAGACAATACAAGAGTTATCGTGGTATGGGAAGTATGGGTGCTATGGCTCGAGGCAGTGCAGATAGATATTTTCAAGAAGGCACAGCACAGGATAAGCTTGTTCCAGAGGGAGTAGAAGGGCGCGTGCCATATCGTGGTAAAGTAGGCGATGTTGTTCATCAGCTTATTGGTGGTCTTAAATCTTCAATGGGTTATTTGGGAAGCAAAGATATTAATGAGTTGTGGGAGAAAGCGAGTTTTGTGGAGATTACATCAGCGGGATTAAGAGAATCTCACGTGCATGATGTAGATATTACAAAAGAAGCACCAAATTATCACGGCTAAGGATTCTAAAATGTCAAATCAAAAAACACAAAATCAAGAGCAAATAGACTATTCCCCAGAAGATATTTCTACAGAAGAGCAAGGATTTGAAGAAATGCTCGAGAAGGCAAAAGTGGTGCTTAATAAACTTAATTCTCAAGAGGTTACGCTTAAAGAATCTCTCGCGCTCTATGAAAAAGGTATGCAAAGCCTTAAAAATGCAGAGGAGATTCTAGAACAAGCAAAATTGCGTTATCAAGAGATTAAAGATTAGATTCTATGGAGCTTGTCGCTTACATTACCCAACCCCATAGTGTCGCCGTATTTTTGCTTTTGGTGGCTCGTTTTAGTGGTGTGTTTGCGTTTTTTCCTTTTTTTGATAATCAGCTTATCAGTATCAATGTCCGCGCAGCTATGGTATTTTTTATGAGCGTGGCATTTTTTCCTATCGCAAGCACACATTTGCCCGATATGACAATGGTTGAATTCCTTATTGCTGCTTTGTTTGAGATAATGCTAGGATTCATTGCTTCTATTTGTTTGCAGATTGTATTTGCAATGTTAAGCTTTGGTGGGGAACTTATCAGTTTCACTATGGGGCTTACAATGGCAAGTGCTTATGACCCTGTGAGTGGGACACAAAAGCCTATTATTGCACAACTCATTGCGATTTTGGGTTTGCTGATTGCACTAAGTCTTGATTTTCATCACACGATTTTTCTTATCATTTCGCATAGTCTTAATGCTACGCCACTTGGGAGCTTTGTCTTTGAACCAAAGAGTGTGGCATATTTTGTCAAAGCCTTTGGTAATATCTTTGCAGTAGGATTCTCTATGGCTTTTCCTATTCTAGCGATTATCCTTCTTTCTGATGTGATTTTTGGTATGATTATGAAAACTCACCCACAATTTAATCTCCTTGCCATTGGATTTCCTGTGAAAATCGCTATTGCCTTTATTGTGCTTGTTTTTACAATTTCTACAATTATTTATACCTTTAAAAATGAGCTTAAAAGCGCATTTCTTGCAGTGGGAAAAATATTTTTAGGGCAGTAAAGATAGAAACTTTACTTATGATATACTTTAACCTTTAGTGCAGAGAGTAGCAAATTCTTCAAAAAGCACACGCGCTTCTTTTGGTCCAGGACTTGCCTCTGGGTGATGTTGGACAGAAAAAATAGGCTTATTTTTGTATCGCACACCCTCAATTGTGCCATCAAAAAGATTGCGATGTGTGATTGTGGCAATTTCTTGTATAGATTCTGGGACGCAATAGTTGTGATTTTGAGCAGTTATTTCTACTGCGCCTGTTTGGAGATTTTTAATTGGGTGGTTACCTCCGTGATGCCCAAATTTAAGCTTATAGGTGGGATAGCCGTGCGCAATAGAGAGGAGCTGATGCCCTAAGCAAATACCAAAAATAGGGATATTTGCTTCAATGAGCTGTTTGATTTCTTCTATTTCTTTGTGCAACACGAGAGGGTCTCCTGGTCCATTAGACAAAAACACTCCTTGAATCTTTCCTGATTGAAAGTTTGAAATAATATCTTTTGCACAAAAATAATGAGGCAAAACTTCTACTTCTAATCCTACTGCATTTAATTCATTAAGGATATTGCTTTTTGCGCCAAAGTCAATTGCTACGACTTTAGCGCGAGGCGTAGGAGGTGTGCTAAAGTCAAATTGTGTGAAGTCAAAAATGGAATCTGTATGTGTATAAGGGGTTTGTGTAGAAACCTCTTTGATAAAGTTAATCTCTCCTATCGAAGGTGCAGATTCTAAAGCTTTTTTAAGCTCTTGTGTATCTTTTAGCTCTGTGGAGGCAATCATCATCATTGCACCTTGCGTAGTCAGCATTTTAATTAATCCACGCGTATGAACATTGCAAATTCCCATAATATTATGTTCTTTGAGATAGGTGGCAAGACTTTGCTGTGAGCGGAAGTTTGAAGTAAAATCATTATAAGAAGAAAGGATAATGCCTACGCAAGAAGCACGCGTAGATTCACAATCTTGGCTATTTGTGCCAACTATACCAATTTCGGGCATTGTGAAAACGACAAATTGCCCAGCATAGCTTGGGTCAGTGATAATTTCTTGGTAGCCTGTCATTGAGGTATTAAATACCACTTCACCTATGAAACTTCCTTGCGCACCAAAGCTCTTTGCCTGAATATGCAAACCATTGGCAAAATACAAATGCACATCTTGGAAAAGATTGCTCATAGTAGCCCTCTTTTGCGTAACTCTTCTTCATAGAGTTTGCTAAAGACAATTTCATATTCTTCTGTGCCATAGGTAAGTTTGCGTTTGTATTTTTTGAGCTTTTCAATAACGGCTTCTTCTGCTTTGTCATAGATTTTCGAATATTCATTAATGGCTTTAAAGATAATGTTTTTGATAATAGTTTCAGAAGCATTGATTTTGATATAAGCGTGCAAAGCACTTAGAATCTGATGAGAAAGATCACTGCATCGCTCTTCCCACGCAAGATAAAAGTTTTGTTCATTTGCAATTTGACGCTTACACATTCTAAAAAGCTCTCGTTCGTCCATATTAAAATCTTCAATTTCATCGCTTCGCTCTTCAAGAATTTCGCGCACTTTTTCTTCAATGGCTTGTTCTTTTTGAATATTGCTTTGTAAGTATTCTAATGCGACTTGAGCAATATTTGCAATAGGGACAAGAATCTCTGTATGTGGAGAGTTGCCTAAATCAATACTTATTTTATTTGCGATATATGGGGCGTGTTGCATTTTTAATCTCATAATTTATCCTTTTTAAATTGCGTATTGTAACGCGTTTTAGGTAAAAATGCCTTTAACCCTTAAAATAAAAGTTCTTCATCAATATTTATAAGAGGAGTTTTGCTAGGAAGTGGAGAATCTTCTGTATAGTAGAAATCACCATAATCAAGAGTTTTGAGCCTTACACCATTGGGAATAGTAAATTTACGAGTAATTCCTGGGTCAAAAGTAAGCACTTTAGAGAAAAAATAAGCAAATGCTGGTGGAGCCACAATACCGCCAGATTCGTGAGGACCTATGGGAGTATTATCATCGCGTCCATACCACACAATTGCTTGCACATCGGGTGTGAATCCACAAAACCACGCATCAACATTACGATTTGAAGTCCCTGTCTTGCCTGCCACCTCTAAGCCTACTATACGTGCTCTTGAGCCTGTGCCACGATTAACGACATCACGCAAAATATCAATAGTTAAAAATGCTTGAGCAGGAGTGGTGATATGACGCGATTGTGTAGGGGAACTATACACATTTTCACCTTGCCTATTTGTGGTAGATTGTATAAGTGTGGGATTTAAAATCGTGCCATAATTAGAAAACATTGAGTATTGTCGTGCAACTTCCATAGGGGAAAGCTCAAAACTCCCAAGCACAATAGACATATTTGGTGGGATATTTTCAAAACCATCTTGTTGAAGGGAGTGGTAAAGATCGTTAAAACCAATATTTTGATCTACGAGGTTAATTGTGGCGAGATTGCTTGAAGTGCGCAAAGCATCTTTAAGTGTCATAAAACCATTAAATTTACTTGAATAATTTGATGGACGCCATACTTTACGCTCTGCTTCTTCTGTTGTATCGCTTGCAGCTTCACTTGCGCCTTTAGTTGTAAATTTACGCGGGACATCTGGGACAAAAGTCGCTGGAGATTCACCCTTGTCAAATGCAGTTTGATAAATAAAGGGTTTTATGGAACTTCCAAGTTGTCTTTTGGCTTGAGTAGCACGATTAAACTTATTTTTGACATAATCTACTCCACCAACCATTGCTAGAATCTCACCGCTGTGCGTATCTGTAACGACCATTGCGCCATTTAGAGTATCGTGAGTAAAATCATCATTAAAGGTTTTGGGATAACGTTCTATAAGCCTTTTATTGATTGTCTCATAACCATATATGAGAGCTTCTTGCGCAGCAAATTGATAATCAAGGTCAATATTAAGCTTAATGTAGTATCCGCCAGTTTTAATATCATCAATATGAGAAAGTTCTCGCAAAACTTCATCTACCACATAAGGAGCGACATTCTGTGTAAGTGTTTGGTTAAAAACTTCCGGCACTTCTTGAAGCGCATTTTGTTGCTCTTCTTTTGAAATCCACCCAATATCATAAAGTCTATCAATAATATCATTTGCCCTTGCCATTGAGTATTCTTTATTTTTTGTAGGGTCATAGAAGCTAGGAGCTTTGGGCAATCCCACAAGCATACAAATTTCTTTGAGTGTTAATTCATTGAGAGTTTTATGAAAATATCCTAATGCAGCTGTTTTGATTCCATGGTAGCCGTGTCCAAATGAGATTCTATTAAGATAAAGTTCTAAAATATTTTCCTTGCTTAGATGTCGTTCAATATGAATAGCAAGCATTGCTTCTATAAGTTTGCGTTTGAGTTTCTTTTCTGGGCTAAGGGCAATATTTTTGATAAGCTGCTGTGTGAGTGTGCTGCCACCTTCGACATAGCGCATATTCTTGATATTTTTTAGCATAGCACGTGAAATTGCATCGGGATTAATACCAATATGTTCAAAAAAAAGTGTATCTTCCACTGCAAGGAGAGATTCTATTATGCGTGGAGGTATTTCATCAAAGGTTGCATAGAATCTAAAGTTTTCATCAGTAAATACATTAGCAATAAGTCTATCTTTTCTATCTACGATTTGTGAGGCGAGAGCAAAGTTATAGTTTTTGATTTTGCTTATTTCTGTTTCAACATCATAAAAAAGTTTGATAAGGTATCCACAGATACCTATGCTCACTACGATAAAAAGCACAAAAAAACTATATTTTATCCTTTGCCACATAAAGTTTTATGTCCTAACTTATTCTTCACCTTGGCTTTCTTTTTGGCTTGAGGCTGGTGCAGATGGGTGCGAATCTGGTGACATTTCTTTTTCAAGCTCTTTGATGTCTCGCAAAATTTCTTCTTGTTTTTCGATATACATATCATAAATAGCTTGCATTACGCCATCAGAACTCTTTTCCATTGCAAGGATTTTAGAATCAATGAGACTTTTTGGACAGCTAAGTGTTGTGTCAGCAAAGGTTTGTGCCAATGATATTGCCTCTGTATGCACACCTGCGTGGTAGGCATCAAGTGCTTTGTAGCCTTGTGTATGAGCAAATGCATTTTTACCATCACCTTCAAAATACCATTTACCCAAGCGGCAATTATGATGATCTACGCAATTGAAACTACTATTTAAGCCAAAGATGTATGAGTAGAGATTGTTTTTATAAACTACGTGGTCAAGCTTTGCCAACACACAGAAGATTCTGTTGCTGAGATTAAATGTGCTATGTTTTGTGATAAGGCTACCGATTTTGAGATTGCTTACAATAGAGTTAAGTTCCATTACGCCTTCACGCACATTACCTGTGGCGACATTTGTTTCTTCTGTGCTTGTTTGAATATCATTTGCTTCTTGTTGCATAGACTTAACAACTACGGCAATTTCTTTTGTTGCTTTTTGTGTTTTTTCTGCTAGTTTCCTCACTTCATCTGCAACAACAGCAAATCCTCGCCCGTGTTCTCCTGCTCTTGCTGCTTCAATAGCTGCATTAAGAGCAAGTAAGTTTGTTTGTTCTGCAATATCATCAATAAGTGAGATAACGCTTGTAATTTCATTGCTTCGTTGCATAAGTGAATCTACTAAATCAGAGGCAATTTGCATTTTTTCATAGAGAACTTCGATTTCTTCTAGAGCTTTTGTGCTTTTATTCATCCCATCTTCTGCAGATGTTGCCGCTTTTATGGAGTATTCCGCAACACCAGCAGATTCTGTAAGCACATTTTGTAATGATTCTTGAGTGCCAGTAATCCCTTCTCTCAAACTTTTTGTATAGACTTCAAAAAGATTTGTGCCTGTGCTATTATTGGTAAGGAGTTGAAGAGGTAGTATAGAATAATATACAGTGCCTTCTACTTCAGTATTTGTAACGCTATACTCATCACGCTCACAATGTACACTTGTAGTTTGCTCATTGAGTTGTGGAAGGATACAATCAATTTTTTTGAGGCTTTCTGCAATGTTGTTTTTATATACAATTTCGCCATTTTTTATTCCTATGATTGCTTCTGCTTGAGAAAAACCTACAAGCACTTTGTAGAGTTCAAGCTCTTTAGTAAGATGTTCAATGTGTGCATCTTTTTCCATTATTTGTTGTCGAAGTGCTTTGCTGGAACCAAACATTATCAAACTCCTTATTTTTTTGAGATTATAGCAGTATTGTGCCATTTTTGAGTAAAAATTTTTCAAATTTTTAAATATTGTGGAGCCTTTATAACAGAATTTTGTTAAGAGCAATGCGATATGTTAAAAAAATGCACATTTTAAAAGAGAGAAAATACTTTTATAATTATGATAAGGTTTCTTACTTGCATTTTTGGATAAATTGTTGCTATAATTAAAGAAAAATAAGAATCATATTGCATCACCTCACCAATCTTTAAAGGAGTAATATTATGAATGCTAATCATCGCATAGAAACCTTAGATTCTATTTTTGAGCGTTTGCGCTCTTCTATTAAAAAAAATGGGCTTAAAAATTCTAAACAGCGCGAGGAAATTATTGCTGTGCTTTATAAAAGTGGCACACACTTAAGCCCAGAGGAAATTACAAATATCATCAAAACAACGGATAAAAATGCGAGTATTTCATCAGTATATAGAATCTTAAGTTTTCTTGAAAAAGAGCATTTTATTACTGCACTTGAAGCAGACAAAAGTGGCAGACGCTACGAGATTGCAGCAAAAGAGCATCACGATCATATCATTTGTCTTACTTGTGGTGATATTATAGAATTTGTTAATGGAGAAATTGAGCGTTTGCAGCTTGAGATAGCAAAGCAATTTGGCGGACAGCTTATTAGCCACGATATGCGTCTTTTTGTGAAATGTTCTAAATGTCAAGGGCTTTAATCTTTCGAGAATCTTTATCAACTCAAAAAAACAATGTAGATTCTCCTGCAAATGTGTATGAGTAAGTCATCTTAAAGCAAGAGAAACAAAAAGGGAGAGTATGGATTCTTATGAATATGGTGAATTGCTGAAAACTTTGCGAAGTAAATGTGAAAATATTGCAAAAATTCTCAATCCTGCAGATTTAGAAAAAGAATTACACGAAATAGAAGCCTTACAAAGTGATGAATCTTTTTGGAATGATGCGCATAGAGCTGCGGAAGTAGCAAAGCAAAAGCGTAAATGTGAGAGGATTCTAGGCACTTTCAATACAATGAAGCAAGAGCTTGATGATGCGCAAGAGCTTTATGAAATTGCTTTAAGCGAGGCGGATTCTACTACTTTGGAGCTCCTTTTTGAATCTGCTCCACTTTTGCAAAAGCATATTCAGGATACTGAGATTCAAGTTATGCTTAGTGATGAAAGTGATGGATTGAATGCAATCATCACGATTCAGCCCGGTGCAGGTGGGACAGAATCACAGGATTGGGCAAGTATGCTCTATCGTATGTATTTGCGTTGGAGTGAGCGTAGGGGATTCAAAGTAGAATTGCTTGATTTGCAAGATGGTGAGGAAGCTGGTATTAAAGGTGTGGCTTTTATTATAAAGGGTGAAAATGCCTATGGTTACGCAAAATGTGAAAATGGTGTGCATAGACTAGTGAGAATCTCCCCTTTTGACGCAAATGCTAAACGACATACAAGCTTTGTAAGTGTGCAAGTAAGCCCCGAGATTGATGATGATATACAAATTGACATTGAAGATAAAGATATCCGTATTGATACTTATCGTGCAAGTGGTGCAGGCGGACAGCACGTAAATAAAACAGAATCTGCCATTAGAATCACACATTTTCCAACAGGCATAGTCGTGCAATGTCAAAACGATAGAAGTCAGCATAAAAATAAAGCCACTGCACTTAAAATGCTAAAGTCTAAACTCTATGAGCTAGAGAAGCAGAAAATGACAGAGGGAAGCAATACCGATAAAAGCGAGATTGGCTGGGGACATCAGATTCGCTCCTATGTTTTAGCACCTTATCAGCAAGTTAAGGATTTAAGAAGTCAATATGCTACAAGTGATACAAATGGTGTGCTTGATGGCGATATTGATGGACTTATAGAATCTGTGCTTGTGCATAATAATACGCAAAATAAAGATGAATAGAATATATAAATGATTTAAGTAGAAAAGAGTATTTTATACTTCATTTCTGCTAACTGCCAATCTTGTAATGTGTCAATATCTTGCGCTTCTAGTGAAGAGATAATCACCGCACACGAATGAGGTGCAAATATGGGGAGCTGCTCTCTCCACGCATTCACCTTACCCCAATAAAATTGTCCCGCATCGTGATAGATAGATTCTAAATCTTGTGAGCGTGTGAGATAATGTGTGGGAAAAAGCATTTCTATATCACCATTTTTGATATAAAAGCCTCTATGGGGGTTATAATCATAGGCAAGAGCACAGAAACTAAAGTATTTTGTAGAATCTGCAAGTAAAGACTGCAGGGCATTAGAGAGCGTTTGTGTGCGCAAAAGTGGTGCAGTGGGGTAAATCACACAGAGCAAATCATCATCGTGTAGATTCAGCATATTTGCTGCGTGTGTCGCAACCGATGTTGTTGGCGTGAAATCATCGCTTAATTCTTTTGGGCGCATAAACGGCACATTTGCACCATAATTACGCGCAATGACTGCAATCTCTTGTGAATCTGTGCTGACTACCACTTCATCAAAAAGTGTAGATTCTAAAGCAGTGGCAATAGGATAGGCGATGATTGGCTTGCCACAAAAATGCTTGATATTTTTGTGGGGGATTCGTTTGCTCCCTCCACGAGCAGGGATAAGGGCAATTTTTTTCATCACCTTACCTTAAATTACGCCAAAGTATTTAGAATCTTAGAAAGGATACAAAGATTCTATGCCATCACTTATGGGCTTTTTGTGGTTGGTATCGCTGATTGGTCCAAGAGAAGTGTAGGCGATTTTAGCATTTGCAATATGTTTGCTTTGCACGACATTATCCTTATCAATGTCAAATGAGCGCACAACACCACTAAGTTCTAGAATCTGCTTTTCACCATCGACAAGCACTTCACGCCGCCCGTGGATAAAGTATGTATTGTTATCAAGCACTTTGATGATTCTAGCGGTGAGTGTGGCATTGAGTGCTTCACTTTTTGTTTGTGCTCCTCCACCTTGAAAGTTTGAGGTATTGTTTGCTTTAGTAAGATTATAGGCTGCTTGGTCGTTTAGCTCTTGCACAATTTGTTTATGTTCTTCATCATTGCCTGTATATTCTATTGATGGAGGAGTTACATTTCCACCACTTGCACCATTATAGTTTTTGTTTGTTGTGAAATTTGCATTTGCAGATTCAGTAATAACTACAGTGATAAGGTCATCTGGTTTCATCGCGCGTCTATCGGAGAATAGCGGTCTGTCTCCACTGCCAAATAAACTTCCTGCACGAGGCAATTCGGGAATATCATTATCTGCAGATTCTCGTTCTTCTACCCATTCTGGTGCATTAAAATCAATATTTGCTTCAAAGCCAAAACTTTGATGAGACAACACTATTAAGAGAATGAAAAATCCAAGAATATATATACCTTTCTCGCGCATAAACTATCCTTTTGTAAAACTTTATTGTAAATTAAGCAAAGGGCATTCCATAGATTCTAAGTGTGTTCTTTTTGGCTTTGAAGTTTAGGAGTTTGCCAAAAAAACAGAATCTTTAACTATCATTTTACTTTAAGCACAGGGAGGTTGCGATGAAGCAAAATATTGTGCGAGGCATTTTTGCAATGCTATTTTCTTCATTTTTGTTTGCGCTTATGAGTGCGGAAGCGAAGATTCTTACACAAGAGCTTCCTGCTATGGAAGTTGCATTTTTCCGCGCTTTTCTTATGGTTCTTTTATTGCTTCCTGTGGTTTTTAGTAAGCCACTTAAGAATCCCGCACATAAAAGCGGTGGTTGGTGGTTTATATTTTCTCGCGCAATGGCTGGGGGGTTAAGCTTTGTCGCACTTTTTTATAATATCTCTACAATCTCACTTGGCACAGCTACGGCATTTACGCAAAGTATGCCTTTGTATATTGTGCTTTTATCTCTTATCTTTTTGAAAGAAAGATTTAGTTTTGGTGTGATTTTCTCTACTATTGTTGGATTTGTCGGTGTTTTACTCATTTGCGACCCAAGTATTGAGGGATTAGAGCTTATTAATATTGTCTTTGGGATTTTAAGTGGGCTTTTTATGGCAATAGCTTTTTTGAATCTGCGCGCTATAAAGGATTATTTT
The DNA here is from genome assembly GCF_000762845.2 of Helicobacter japonicus. GTDB lineage: Bacteria > Campylobacterota > Campylobacteria > Campylobacterales > Helicobacteraceae > Helicobacter_C > Helicobacter_C japonicus. The sequence goes on from NZ_JRMQ02000008.1 coordinate 35,207, forward strand.
AATTCGTGGGTGGCTGTATTTTCCACAGGATTAGCAATGAGTGTTATTGCACTTATTGTAAGCACTTTTTCTATTCCCCCCTTTAATGAATCTTGGGTTATGCCTCAATCGTGGCAGTGGCTACACATTGGATTGCTTGGACTTTTTGGCACTATAGGGCAGCATTTTCTCACACACGCTTATATGCTTGCTCCTGCTGGTATAGTAGCACCCATTGATTATACGCGTTTAGTATTTAGTGTGATACTTGGTGTGATACTTGGCGATAGTTTGCCAAATTTTACTACAAGTAGTGGTATCGTGCTTATTATTATCTCTGGTATTGGTGTGGGGTTACCCATTCTCCTTGCTGATATTAAGACATACAAAATATATTCAAGTTCTCTTAACACAAGAGAGGGTAAAATCCCTCGTAAAAAGCCCCCAAAGGAAAGAAATGAAAAATATATATGAAAAAGCCCTTCAAGCGCAAAAGCGACTAAAAAATGTAGTGATGTCCTCTGCACTAGGCTATGCACCCGTGCTTTCTAAAATTGCAGGGGCGGAGATTTATCTTAAAAAAGAGAATCTTCAGCTTACAGGGGCTTTTAAGATTCGTGGTGCATTTAATAAAATCGCCTCTTTGGTGGAGGGAGATTGCGCGCGCATACAAGGTGTGATAGCAGCAAGTGCTGGGAATCACGCTCAAGGTGTAGCCTATGCGGCAAAACACTTTGGCTTAAAGGCAGTGATTGTAATGCCTGAAGCCACACCTTTGTTAAAAGTGAGTGCGACAAAGGATTTAGGGGCAGAAGTGGTTCTAAGTGGAGATAATTATGATGAGGCTTATGCTAAGGCATTAGAAATTGCACAGGCTGAGAATCTTGTCTTTATCCACCCCTTTGCTGATGATGAGGTGATAGCTGGGCAAGGCAGTATTGCATTAGAGATGATTGAAGAGCGTAAAGATATAAGCGTTGTTGTCGTGCCTATTGGCGGTGGTGGGCTTATTGGGGGTATAGGGAGCGTGTATAAGCAGTTATGCCCGAATGTGCGTGTTATTGGCGTGGTGGCAAGCGGTGCTGATGCGATGAAAAAGTCATTTGATCAAAATGAGATTGTAAAGACAGATTCTGTGCGCACTATTGCTGATGGGATTGCAGTGCGTGATGTGAATGAACATAATTTTGCACTTTTAAAGCAATGTGTTGATGAAATTGTGAGTGTTGATGATGAAGAGATTGCAAATGCGATTTTATTTTTACTTGAAAAGCAAAAGCTTGTTGTTGAAGGTGCGGGAGCGGCAAGTGTGGCAAGTGTGCTTCATAAAAAATTTGTCATACAGCCAAACGATAAAATCGCTCTGCTTTTAAGTGGTGGAAATATTGATATTACGATGTTAAGCGTTATTATTGAAAAAGGTTTGTTGAAATCAAATCGTAAGATGAAGCTAAAAGTTGTGCTTGTCGATAAACCCGGCAGTTTGCAGGGGCTCACTAATATTTTAAGCTCTGTGGGTGCAAATATCGTGCAAGTAGAGTATGATAGGACTTCTGTGATGCTTAAATATGGTGATGCGCTCATCACTCTTGCTCTTGAGACAAAAGGTGAGGAGCATAAAACTATTATACGCGAGAAGTTAAAAGCTCATAATTATACTTTTAGTGAGATTAATTAGGTGAGTGTATGTTTAAACGTATATGGACTAGGTATAAGGATTCTAATTTTCGCACAAATGTGATATTTTGCCTGATTTTAGGCATTAATTTATGTTTTTTATTCCTTGCTTGTGGGGATATGAGTATTCATCATAAAGAAGCTGCAGGATTGTTTTATTCTGATGATTTGGCATTTGTGCTTGCAAGATATTCTATTGCGCTTTTCGGGCAGAATGATTATGCTCTGCGTGCGCCTTTTATTTTGATACACGCGTGCAATATGTTTCTTTTCTATAAGATTTCTAGAATTTACCTTAAAAAACCACGAGATGCGTTAGTAGTGGTGATGATTTATGCCCTTTTACCAGGTATTATTTTTAGTGCGTTATTTGTAATAAAAAGTGGGCTTATTATTTGTGTAACGCTTTTGTGTTGTTATTTTCAACTTAAAAATCAAAAGATAATGCTTTATGCTGTGATGTTGGTGGCCGTATTTTTAGACGGGAGCTTTGCGATTTTGTTTTTTGCATTATTTTTCTTTGCGCTTAAGAACAAAAATGTGTTTGGTATGTCTCTTTCACTTTTATTTTTTGCACTAAATATGTATCTTTTTGGGTTAGATATTTCGGGTGTGCCGCGTAATCATTTTCTGTCAAATCTAGGTCAAATGATGTTTTTCTTTTCACCCCTTTTGCTTTTGTATTACTGCTATACGCTTGTAAATGCACTAAGAAAGCAAAACAATATACTTGTAAGCATTGGTGCGACTTCTATGTTTTTTGTTATTTTGCTTTCCATTCGCCAAAATGTGGATTTGGAGAGTTTGTTTCCTATGAGCGTGGTTGCACTTCCTGTGGCTATACGGCAATTTTTTTCGGATATGAGAATCCGTCTAAGCCCTTTTAGGACGAACTATGTGAGACGTTTTGCTGTCATTTTCACACTTCTTTTAATACAAAGCTTTGTCTTATACTACAATAAGATTCTCTATCTTTTTGGTATAGAGCAACATTTTGCAAGCTCATATTATATCAGTAAGGATATTGCTAGAGAATTGCATCAAAGGGGTATTGAATCTGTGGGTGTGGGCAATGATAAACTTGCTTTAACTTTAAGATTTTATGGAATAGAGCAAGCAACAACGCCTTATCTACTTCCGATAAAAAATCTTAATGAGCATTATGAAAATGAGATTCCTATTGTATATTTAGGCAAAAAGGTTGCTTCTTTTGTGTTACTTCCCACCAAGCAAAGCTCCCCTATTACTACCACGCAAGCAAGACTAAAGCAAAAAAGTAAAGATTCTAAAAAACCGCGCGAATCTCCCATACCGCCTACACAAAATACTCATACACCATAGGCAAATTCTAAGCATATGAAAATTTTTGAGTATATCATCGCTATAAGCCTTTTACTTATTCTTTTTTTGCTCTCTCCTAAATATACTTCTAATCATTCTTTAGAAGTTGCACATAGTAGTCTTTTGGCACATCTTAAAATGCTTCAAATGACTGCTTTAAGTGATGATAGTGCATTTTTACAGGGTGCAGATACACGCGATATGCTCCGTAACTATCCTTCACTCAATGCAAACGCTTTGCTTTCTCATCATCATAATGCGATGTGGCAAGTGCAATTTCATCTTGGCAAGGTCTATACTACACATAGCTATAGTCTATATATTGATACACCACGATTTGCTTCAACTACACATTTTGATTCTCGCCCTATGGCTGGGGATATTATCCTTAAAAATATGGATAGAAAATGCCTAAGTGCATACAATAACACAAACACTGCACAGGAGTGCAAGAATAATGCTTTTATGTTTGTGCGTTTGGGAGAATATTTTGGTGTGGAGCATATTCTTATAGAATCTGATAGCTTTTGCAAAGAAAGACAAGGTGCGCGTGTTTATTTTGATAGATATGGCACACCTTATTGCGGAAATATACCTACACCATTGCGCTCGCCTTTTAAGGTTACACTTCTTAAGGGCACGTATATGAAAAGTGTGTGTATTTTACCGCAAAATGGGCTTATTACCACGCAGTGTTAATTGTTTGAATTTTGTGCTTCTAGTATCTCTATGAATCTATGGCTATGTTGTTCTAGTGTGTTAAGATTCTCAATAATGATTTGTGAATTTTGTGTTGTGATATTTTCGTGAAGAAGCATAATGGCATTTTTGACACAATCAAGCATTTCTTTTTGTAAGTTAGATAGAGAGCGCATATCGATATGGAGTGTCTCTAGATTCTCTTCTTGGGCTAAAAGCTTACCTGTGGGGAGTGTATGTTCAAAATCTAATATTTCTTTACCAAGATTGAAGCTAAGATATACGCTTGATTTATATACTATATGCTCAAGTTTGCTTATACTTAATAAAAGTCGCTTCGAGAGCTGCTGGAATGCCGTAAAGAGATTAGAAGTGCTTTGCTCCATTGTATCAAATATATGATTGAAGTGATTTGTGCGCTCACTACTCTGCTCTGCAATATTTGCAATTTTTGATGAACTTGCTGTGATTTGCTCAATTTCTTGTTGCATTGTCTGTATCACAATAGAGATATCATTTGTTGCTTTATGAGTGCGCTCGGCTAATTTCCTCACCTCATCAGCCACGACAGCAAATCCTCTTCCGTGTTCCCCTGCTCTTGCTGCCTCAATAGCTGCGTTTAAAGCAAGGAGATTTGTTTGTCCTGCAATGTCTGTGATGATGCCAAGCACCTCGCTAATATCACGCGATTTTGAAGCAAAATTATCAATGATAGTGCTATTTTCAGTGATAAGTTCTGTGAGGTCGCTAATGGAATTTGTGATAGATGATACATCTTCCTTAGAATTAAGCGAGAGAGTTTTCATACTTTCTACATTCTCATCTACAAGTTTCATATATTCCATATCGTTTTCTAAATCTGCACTAATAGTTGTTAGGTCTGTGTTTTGATTTTCTAAACTCATATCCATAAGCGACTTAGCAAGAGCATTTTTGACATTATCTTTAGCATTTTGTTCAATGCTTGAAAGTGCTTGATTGATTGCTTGAATATTGCTCACAAAGGCTCCCTTAAGTCCTTGCTCAAATGCTTTGCGATAGAATTTTCCCTCTTGTGCGCAGCGAATAGACGCGCTAATTTCACGCATAAAAGCTTCAACATTATCAATAAGAGTATTGACATTGTCTGCGAGTTTGTGCAAATCTTTATCAACATTAATATGAAGCAGACGCTTTTCAAATTTACCCTCACGATAATATTGTGAAATATTCACGACTTGCTGGATAAAACGTGCCCTTTTAGCAAAGTGATGGTAGCCAAGATATGAAAAAATCATAATCAGAATATAGCAGAGGATATGCCAACTTATCCCATAAAATATAATATCTATACCGATACCAATCAGGCTAAGAGCCACCACGAATGCAGTCATTATTTTCATAGTTCAAGCCTTGAGTAATATTTTAAAATTGTATCTTTGTTTTTCCGTTTTTGTGAGAATCTACAAAAATGGCAGAAAAGGTAAATGGTGGACGCGCAGAGGATCGAACTCTGGACCCACTGATTAAGAGTCAGTTGCTCTACCAGCTGAGCTACGCGTCCATTAAGCTTATAAGATTTGTTGTGTAAGGATTGAAATCCTATAAGGAAGCATAATTATACTTTGTGGAATGTTAGTTTTTGCTTTATTGGAGGTAAGATTCTATAAATTTATGTATAGAATTAAAGTGTTTTACCACCAAAATACACGAGTGCAGATCCCCAAGTTAGACCTCCACCAAAAGCATCAAGTAGCATCAAATCACCATATTGAAGTTTTTTTTCTTCATAGACATCATTTATTGCCATAGGGATAGAGGCTGCTGAAGTGTTACCATATTTATGCACACTTATGACAATTTGTTCTTCTGTAAAATGAAGATTTTCACCTACGGCATTAATAATACGCAGATTAGCTTGATGAGGGATAAAAAATGCGACATCTTTTGGTGCAATATTATTTTTTTCCATAATGTCTTTTACATCAGACACAAGTGTTTTAACTGCAATTTTGAAAGTTTCATTGCCTTTCATTTGCACATATGAATCCGCAAATTGCGTTTCCTGTCCAAAATATGTATGTGTGCGTGGCACACAAAGAAAATCTTGATATCTGCCATTTGCTCCAAGATGCACATCAAGGATAGAGGCATTTTTATCTTTAGTGGCACTGATGACACACGCACCTGCCCCATCACCAAAAAGCACACAAGTGCTTCTATCGCTAAAGTCAAGCACCGAACTTAACTTTTCTACACCAATAATAAGAATTTGTTTAAAAGTGCCAGATTCTATAAATGATTTTGCAATGCTAAGAAGATAGATAAAACCACTGCACGCTGCAGCAATATCAAAAGCCGCTTTATTTTCAATACCAAGCTTAAAAGAAGTAACACAAGCAGTGCTAGGCATATTGAGATAGTCTGGACTAAGTGTTGCTACAATCACTGCATCAATATCTTTTGGGCTAACACCTGCGCGTTCCATCGCGAGCTTACCTGCTTCATAGGCAAGGTCGCTTGTTTGCTGACCATATTGTGCGAAATAACGTGTTTTGATGCCTGTGCGTTTAGTAATCCATTCATCACTTGTGTCAAGTGTCTTTTCAAAATCCGTATTATTTATGGCGGTAGGAGGGATGTAAGAGGCAATTGATTTCATTGAGGCGTATAACATTGTAATCCTTATTCCAGACTTTTTTGTGCAAAAGTAGTGGTAAGCTTGGCACAAATATCAGATGAAATAGCGTGTAAAGCTTGATAAATAGCACATTCAATAGCACGAGCGTTGGAACTTCCGTGACTAATAATCACAACTTTTTGCACACCAAGCAATGGTGCGCCACCATATTCACTATGATCCATTTTTTTCTTTAGTCGTTTAAATACACCACCCAAAAAGAGTGCGCCAAACATTGAACAAATACAAGATTTAATTTCTTTTTTCAACACATTGCTTATTGCAAAAGCTACACCCTCACTTGCTTTTAATACAAGATTCCCACTAAATCCATCACATACAATCACATCAACACTGCCATTAAAAATATCTCGTCCTTCGACATTACCTTTGAAAAAGTCAAAGCTTTTTAAAAGCTTAAAGGTAGCTTTGGTTAATTCATTGCCTTTGTTGTCTTCTTCGCCATTAGATAGAAGTCCAACGCGTGGATTTTCAAAGCCTACAACATTTTTTGCGTATTCATAACCCATAATGGCAAAATCTACAAGATATTCGGGCTTACAATCTGTATTTGCTCCTGCATCAAGAATAATACTTGGTTTATCAGTGATATTTGGCATAGTAGTGCATATTGCAGGGCGAGATACGCCTTTAATGCGTCCAATTTTAAGAGTAGCTAAGCTCATCGTTGCTCCGCTGTGTCCAGGTGAGACAAGTGCATCTGCTCCACCATTTTTTAGAATCTCGGTAGCTTTAAAGATAGAAGATTCTGTCCGTTTAGTAGCACTTGAGGCAGATTCTTCCATACGAATATAATCTATGCAATGCACGATTTCTACGCGTGATTGAAGATGTGAGGGGATAAGGGGAGTAATTTGTGCTTCATCGCCAACAATTATAGCAATAAATTCACGAGATTCTAATGCCTGTAATACTCCTTGAACGATAGGTGTTACTCCATTATCTGCGCCCATAACATCAATGGCTATTTTTAGCATAAGCACTCCTTAAAGAAACTTAAGATTATTTGTAGCTGCCTGTAAATTTACTGATATGATGAGGCATTTTCCAGCTGCCATCTTTGTTTTTAATAGGTTTTGCAAGTGCCACTTTATAGTGTGTGCGTCTTTTTGCTGCTCGTGTTTTGCTTACGCGTCTTTTAGGAACTGCCATTTTTACTCCTTCATCTCAAAATTTTTAGTGTGATAATCACTTCGTATAGATGTGATTTCACTTTCTAAAATATAATGTAAGTCAATAAAGCCATCAAAGAATTCAATAACATCAAAGCTATCAAGCCTTTTGCTTTGGCTTTGTGAATCCCAGATACCATCTGAAATATACAAAACCAAAGGATAATTAATCGTCTCTGCATACATTTCACCGCTATTATCACACACAAGCTCAAGTTGTCCAGAAATGTTTCCATTTAATTGTAAAATTTGAGAATCTATACGTTTTATCTGCCCTTTAAGCGTGATATATTCGGTGATTGTTTTGCCCTCATTATCAATGCTAAGGGCAATATCTTTAGGCGAAGAAGAGATTTTTCTCATCGCGATTTTCAATTAACAAATCTCCCTTGCACCAAAGAAAAATGCTATTTCATTTTTTGCATTCTCAAGACTATCGCTTCCATGCACCGCATTTGCATCAATACTATCTGCGAAATCAGCGCGAATTGTCCCTTTTGCCGCTTCTTTTGGATTTGTTGCGCCCATAAGCTCACGATTTTTTGCTACCGCATTTTTGCCTTCAAGCACCATTACAACTACTGGTCCGCTTACCATAAAATCAACTAAATCTTTAAAAAATGGTCGCTCTTTATGAATGGCATAAAAAGTTTCTGCTTCACATCGTGTAAGTTGTAGTTTTTTTATTGCTGCAATGCGGAGATTATTGCTTTCAAAGCGGTCAATAATTTTGCCAATCACACCTTTTTTGACTGCATCGGGCTTGATAATTGAGAGTGTTTGTTCCATAAATTTTCCTTTCTTTATTGGTATGTGGATTAAATGCTAAAAACTTCAGATTTTATCTAAAAAAAACTTGCTTTAATATAAATATTGATGTAGAAATAAAAAATAATTTTAAGGATATAATGTTTATCAAGTGTTAATGGCTTCAAATAGTATAGGATTTGTCGTAAAATCGGTGATAGCTTCTTCATACATATTAATGATGTTATCAATGCTTTTCTCAAGTGCATATTTTGCTGCACTTTTGGCATATTGCTCTTTCATCTGCTCTCGTTCTTTAGAGTGTTCTATCCAATAGTCAATTTTTGCGCTTAAATCCGCTATATTATTTGTTTTAAATAAGCTTCTTTCATCAAGGGCAAATTGTGTAGTAGCACTTATTTTAGAATCAGCAATAATAGGCACTAATCCAATAGAAATTGCCTCTAGGCAAGAAATAGCCTCGCTTTCAACTTCCGCGGTATGCACATATAAATGGCAACATTTAAGCTTTTCAATGAGTATGTTATTATCAATAAAGCCAAATTCAGGTGGATTGATTAAAAGTTTATCGCAGAGTTTGCGTAAATATTGCTCTTTTGGTCCAATTCCGTGTAGATGCAATTTGATATTGTTTGCATATTTACTTTGAGCAATAGCTTTTATCAAAATATCTTGCCGTTTTTCTTTAGAGAATCTCCCCACTGAAATAATATGAAAAAATGTATCATCAAATGGTTTCACGCAAGATCGCGCTGTATTAATTTGGAATCCATTACTTATAACAAATTTTTTCCCACCATATCCTGCTTTTTGTATTTCTTCTTCCATAAGCTGACTTGGGCAGTGGATATGATGTGTGTAACGATAAAAAGCTTTATAGAATCTCCTAAAAAGATAAGCATTAAACCACTCAAAGTTCATATTCATATTATAACTGATATGTTGAGGTTGGAGGTGAAATGCACTTATGTAGGGAATCTTCATCTTTCTACACAAATGAACCCCTGCAATTTCTAATGCGAAAGGCAAATAAAAATGTGCAATATCACAACCTTTAAGGGCAGATTTTAAAATGTGAGAATCTGGTGAGCCAAAAATCATATGTTGCTTATGCGAAATTTCTGTAACAAGCGGAATATATCTTTCTTTGACAAAATAAAACTCTTCACCGCCATTTTGCTCATTACTTTCTTCTTGTGTGGGGCTTGTTGTAATTATACGAACGCAGTGTCCTCTCTTGGTTAAATCTCTTGCAAAGCGAAAGGCTGTCATAGAAGTGCCATTGCTTCTATCTTTATAACTATCTATGACTATGGCTATAATCATTATTCACGTTGATAATCATCGCTCAAGCGCACGATGTCATCTTCACCTAAATATTCTCCCATTTGCACTTCAATAAGCACAAGAGGAAGGATTCCGGGATTTTCAAGTCTATGTACCTCACCCATAGGGATATAGGTGGATTCATTTGCTTTTAAAAAGCTTTCTTTTTCACCAATAGTGATGATTGCCGAGCCACTTACAACAATCCAATGCTCATTGCGATGATAATGTTTTTGTAGGCTCAATCTACCCCTTGGTTTGACGATAATTTGTTTAATTTTGTAATTTTGAGATTCTAATAAAATTGTATAGCTTCCCCAAGGACGATGAGCGGTTTTGTGAATCTTGGTAATTTCAGGGTGAGAGATTTTTAGCATATTGACAATATCTTTGACTTGCTGCGAGTATCCTTTTTTTGCAATTAAGAGGCAATCATTTTCATCAATAATCATTAAATCCTCTATCCCAATTCCTGCTACAAGTTTGTTTGACATAACAAAATTATTGACACAATCTTTTTGAATAAATGTATTTTTACTTGCATTATGTGCTTCATCAGTCTGGTATTCGCTTGATAGAGATTCAAAGCTTCCTATATCATTCCATACAAAATCTCCAGCCACACAAGCAACTTTTTGACTTTTTTCCATCAATGCGTAATCTATACTAATATCAGGGAGATTTTCGCTCATTTTAGTGTCTAAGCGGATAAAATGCTCACTCTCCTTGTCTTTACTTGCTTCAAGGGTAAGTTTGCAGCCTTCATAGATTTGCGGACTATGCTCTTTGATTTCTTTTAAAAAAACTTCCGCTTTAAAACAAAACATACCGCTATTCCACAAATAATTACCATTTTTTACATAGTTTGTAGCATCTTCAAGGGAAGGTTTTTCAATAAATTTTTCTACCACATTATCTTTTGCTTTTATGTAACCATAGCCTGTGTGCGGACAAGTTGGCTTAATACCAAAGGTAACCAAAAATCCTTTTTGTGCTAAATCTATAGCTTCTTGTATGGCTTTTTGGTAAGCGGGGGCATCTTTTATGAGGTGGTCGCTTGGGAGAGCAAGGATTATATCGTCTTGTTTTTTTGAGAGCGTAAAATCTTCAAAGACTTTAAGAGCTGCAAAAGTAAGAGCGGGAGCAGTATTTTTGCTTACAGATTCTAAAATAAATTCTTGTAATGGAATCTTCGCTTTATGTGCTTGTTCTTGAGCAATGAAGTAGTGATTATCATTGGTAATGATTTGAAAGCTACCATCGTGGCTTTTACACAAAAATTCATTGCGCACAAGTGTTTGGCTAAAAAGTGAGTGTGATGGTGTTTGAGAATCTTCTGAAGGGAGCAGAGATACAAATTGTTTAGGCAAAAGCTCACGTGATAGAGGGAAAAGTCTTGTGCCAGAGCCACCACAAAGAATTGAGATCGTCATATTTACTCCTTAAAAGGGATATTGAGTGCTTTGGGGATTTCTCTTAAATCTTTTGTATCAATGATAATGTTTGCCTCTTTTTTAAGAATCTCCTTTGCACAAAAGGCTATGCGCACATCAGCATAGGCAAACATACTTAAATCATTTGCACCATCACCCACTACAATGCTATCTTTACGCGTGATGCCGAGTAGATTCTGCAAACGCTTAAGCATTATACCTTTAGAATCGCTAAACATCATCTCTCCACCTACTTCACCGGTTAGGATAGAATCTTTATGATGTAAAACATTGGCAAAACTCGTATCAAGCCCCAAAATATCTACAAAATAATCAGTAGCAATATGAAATCCTCCGCTAAAGCATACGACTTTGTAGTTTTGTGCCTTCAAAGCTCTCACACAAGGTAATGCACCATTCATAAGTGGTAGATTATGCGCTATCTCTGTGGCTTTTTGTAAGCTTAATCCTTTTAAGAGTGCTACACGATTTTTAAGACTTTGGTAAAAATCAAATTCCCCATTCATCGCTTTATGAGTGATTTTTTCAACTTTATCGCTAACATTATGTGCTTTGGCAAGTATATCAATCGTTTCGCCGTCCATAAGAGTAGAATCAAAATCAAAAACAACAAGCTTCATATTAAATACAATGTCCTTGCAAAAAAAATGCTAAGATTATAGCATTTAGGATTTAAATTGCAATTAATGGGGAGTGATGATGTTTGGGTTTGAGTTTCTGCCACAAGATAGAGAAGAAGATATAACGACACTTAGGGCAATGCGTAATGGTGCGCAAAATTATCTTAAGCAAAAGGTGGATTTTGTGCTTATCCCTGCAAATGTGCGCAAAAATGCAGGTGTAAATGCAATTTTAAGTGCCTATATGCTCTCACTTCATTTTAAAGATATGTTTTTTGTGCCTACAATAAGTGCAGCAGGACTGGATAAAATACAGATTCTTTCCCAAATCCTAAGCTTAAAATATGCAAATTTCACTTGCGTAGCCCTTATTGGTGGAGATGATACAAATAAAGTAAGAAATGAAAAAATAGATGGTATAGAGCTTATTCAAATGACAAGAGATGCATTAGGCAGCGATATAAGCATTATAAGCGGCACTCCCACAGACATAAATAACCCTACAACAAGAGAGCGATTAGTGCAGAAACTTTATCTTGGCGTAGATAGGATTATCACTCAACCTATTTTTTGTCCAAATCAAGCAAAGGAGTTTATCCGAAGTTTTACAGAGTTAAAGAGGCAGAGCAAAAGCAGTGCAAAACTGAGTTTGGGTGTATTTGGGATTTTTAGTTTGCAAAGTGTGAGAGCGATAAATGAAGCACATTTAGGCTTTGAAGTGCCTAAGAGTTACATAGAGCAAATGCAAGGGGAAGCAGGGCAAGAAGATTCCAATACAAGTTTAGTGGCATTTAAGCATTTATGGGAGAATTTGCAAAAAATAGGACAAGAAAATGATGTTTATCTCTATCTCTCCACACCAAAACATAATGATTTAAGGGCTTATGGAGTGCAAGTGAGTGAGAAATAAGCTTAAGGAAATGGGTATTACCAAAGAATAAAGGCTTTTAAAAGTAAAAGAGTGTAAAATTGCGTGAAATTTTAGTGAGAGGTGATTATGAAAGCTTTGCTAGCGCGTTTGGAGGAGAAATTTGAATCTATTCAAAAATTAAAGATTCTTGCTTTAAAACAAGATGAAGTTTTACTCACAACTTTATTACAAGATTCTAAGCTCAAAGAGACATTTTTCACACAAATAAGAATACTTTCTATTCCTACCCCCCCCCCATTAAATGACACTAAAAAGCAAGAAACTTCCCAACATTTCAACTCACAAGATTCTCAAATATTTATTTTTAAACAAAGCGATTTTTTAGAATTCCTCAAACTTCGCATTTTGGATAAAAGCTACACAAAGTTTGCTAACAAAATTGGATTAAGTGTCAATAATGAGCTATTAAGGATAGATTCTCAAGTGGTGCTTAATTTCCCTTACAAAGATTGTGTGCTTAAAGGTGGGCAGAGTAAAGATGAGGAGAGAAGCAAGGAGATATTTTTTAATGAGATTTTAGCTCACGATGAGATAGATGTACTTTTTGTTCCAAAAGTGCTACACAAATTTGAACTTATAGGTAGCAATTCGTCTCTTACGCAAGATACTAGAATTGCAGACTCTACTCGCCTTATGAAAGATTCTTTTCGTAAAAATTCCCCCAACCTCCTCATCAAAGGTAATAATCTCATAGCCTTGCATTCTCTTAAGAATAATCCTGCTATCTATGGCAAGGTAAAGATTATTTACATTGACCCGCCATACAATACAGGCAATGATAGCTTTAATTATAATGATAAATTCACTCATTCGGCGTGGCTTAGTTTTATGAAAAATCGCCTTGAGATAGCGAGGGAGTTTTTGCGTGATGATGGTGTGATATTCGTGCAATGTGATGATAATGAACAAGCTTACCTTAAAGTGCTAATGGACGAGATATTTGGGAGGGAGAATTTTATCGGGTGTATTGTGTGGCTTAAAGGCAATGCGCAAAATGATGCTGTTAATTTACAAAAAAACCAAGAATATATCCTTTGCTACGCTAAGAATATAAAAACAAATCCACTTTATAAAATCAAGCAAAAAGTAGAGGTAAGGGCTTTTAAAGATGATAAAAGCGGGAGATTCTATTATGAGGGTGCAGGGCTTACAATGGGTGGAGGAGACGGCGGAAGTTTAGAAAATAGACCAAATTTAGGCTATACATTTTATTATAATCCACAAACACAAGACATAAAGCCTATTTTAGATTATGATAAAGATTCTGTAAAAACTATCACAAACCACGAGGAACTCTATAACGATGATAAAGAATTAATAGAGCAAGGCTATGTGCCAATACGACCTCCAAAAATGGGTGCTGGAAATGGGTGCTGGAAATGGGCGTTGGGAAAAACGCTTAATGAGATTGATAGAATCCTTATTAAAAAAAGTAAAAATGGCTATTCTGTTTTGCGGAAAGAATGGCTAGATTCTAAAAAAGTGAAGCAAGATGAAAAGGGATTCTATGCGATGATTGAGAAAGAAAATCCGCCTAAAAGTTTTATTGATTTTGTAGGTAGTGGCGTAGGTAGCAAGGAAAATAAGGCGATTTTTAATGCCAAAGTATTTAACAATCCTAAACCAGAATCCTTACTCAAAAGAATCATAGAGCTATCCACTAAAGAGGGAGATTTGGTAATGGATTTCTTTGCAGGAAGTGGCACGACATTAGCAGTAGCGCATAAAATGAATAGAAAATGGGTAGGGGTAGAGCAAATGGATTATATAGAAACAATCACAAAAGCAAGACTAGAGAAAGTCATAGCAGGAGAGCAAGGGGGAGTGAGTAAGGCAGTAGGTTGGCAAGGCGGGGGTGAGTTTGTGTATTGTGAATTAATGCCACTTAATGCAGTGTATAAAGAGCAGATTATAAAGGCTAAAAACGCAGTAGAGTTGGAATCTATCTATAAATACTTGCAAGAAAAGGCATTTTTGGATTATAGGGTAGTTTTACAAGAAATGTTAAAAGATAAGGAATTTAAGGAATTAGACTTAGAATCCAAAAAAGAAATCTTAAAATTAGCCTTAGATTCTAATATGGACTATGTTCCTTTAGGGGATATAGCAGATAGCACTTATAATATATCAAGTGAGATTATCGCGCTTAATAGGGCATTCTATGGAAAAGAAAATGAGTGAGAATAAATTACAAGAGATTATCACAAGGGAATATGGCAAAAGGAATATAGAAAAAATAGAAATCCCCGCATATATTACGCAGAATCTAAGCAGAGAGTTAAGAGAATATCAAAAAGAAGCTTTGAAACTTTATTTGGCTCAAAGGGAGCTTTGTGCAGACAAAACTTTGCAAGGCAATCACTTAATGTTTAATATGGCAACAGGCAGTGGCAAGACGCTTATAATGGCGGCTTTAATGCTACACTGCTACAAAAATGGATATAGGTATTTTGTGTTTTTTGTTAATTCTATCAATATCATTGAAAAGACAAAAAGTAATTTTTGCGATAGTGAGAGTGAAAAATATCTTTTTGCAAAGTATATTAACATTGATAATAAACGAGTGTCAATCAATGCGGTAAATAACTTTAATGAGGCAAGAGAGGATTGTGTCAATATTGTGTTTAGTTCAGTGCAAGGGCTTTATAGCCTTTTTACACAAGAGAGAGAAAATGCCATAACTTTTGCGGATTTGCAAGGGCAAAAAATTGTCTATCTCGCCGATGAAGCACATCATTTAAATAGTGAGACAAAAAGCTATTTAAAAGGTGAGGAAGCACAAATAAAAGAGAGTTGGGAGGGCGTGATAAAAAAAGCTTTTGAAGCCCATAGTGAAAATTTAATGCTAGAATTTACCGCTACGATTCCAAATCATAGTGCAGTGCAAGAAAAATATAGGGATAAAATTGTTTTTGAATACAATTTAAAGCAATTTAGTGCGGACAAATATAGCAAGAGAATCTATCTTTTGCAATATAATGGTATTGAAAAGCAGGAGCGGTTTTTAGGCTCTTGTGTTTTAAATATTTACCGAATGCTTTTAGCACAAGAACATAATGTGTTTTTAAAGCCTGTGGTGTTATATAAAAGCAAAACGATAAAAGAATCAAAAGAGAATGAGGAAGCCTTTAAGATATTTATAAAAGAGCTAGATTCTATGCAAATTGCGCAATTTTTGGCAAGCTATGCACATCTTTCAAAAGGCAATGAGAGTGAGCAATCTTTGTTTTTTGAAGCACAAGAATTTTTTGAAAGAAAAAAAATAGATTCTAAAGATGTTTGTGTGATGATACAGGAGCTTTTTAGTGAGGAAAATGTCCTTAATGTCAATGAAGATAAGCAGTTGCGTGAGCAGCAAATATTATTGAATTGTTTAGAAAGCAAAAGCAATGAGGTGAGAGCTATTTTTGCAGTAGATAAACTCAATGAGGGTTGGGACGTGCTTAATCTCTTTGATATAGTGCGTTTAAATATTGGTGCGATAAATGACACAACAAAAGAAGCACAACTTATAGGGCGTGGGGCGAGATATTATCCATTTAAGATAGAATCTAGCGATGAGGCATTTAAAAGAAAATTTGATAGTAGCACTTCTTCACTTCGTGCGCTTGAGATTTTAAGCTATCACGCAGCGAGTGAGAATGAATTTATCACAAAATTAAATAATGAGCTTATATCAATAGGGTTAAAGCAGAGTGATAAAAATAAAATTACACTTAAGGTTAAAAAAAGCATAAAAGAGGGAAATTTCTACAACTTGGCATATTTTGCGACCAATAAAAGATACAAAAAATCAAGCACAAATACGCTTTTTTCTGAAGAGAGTGTGTGTAAAATCATAGAGAGGACACAAGATATAAAAATCCCACTCATAGAAGTAAAGGGAGTGATAGAAGATGAAATGCTAACAAAAGAGATAGAAACTAGTCAAACTTATCATAGAGATGAGGAATTTTTAATTTTATCGCCGCATATTATTGCAAAGGCTATGAATAAGCTAAGCAAGGATTATAGCTTTGATGTATTGAGTGCAAAATTTAATGCTATAAGTAAGCAAGACTTTATTGAGAAATATTTGAGCAATCTTAATATCAAGTTACATTCTCGCCAAAGCGAAGAGGGTATAAAGATACCTCAAATTGCTTTGAAAATAGCTATTTTTGTGTTGGAACATTTTGCACAAAGTATTCATAATGAGCTAGATTCTTATGAGGTGGGCAGATGGGAAGAGAAGCCTTTAAGCATAATCAGCGATAGAGAAATGTATAGAGATGAAAAAAATAGCGATGTGCAAAAAGAAATAAATTATGAGTGGTTTATTTTTGACACATTTGTAGGGAATGAGCTTGAAATAGAATTTTTAGATTTTATAGAATCTCAAAAAGAGCTTGTAAATAAACATTTTAGTCAATGGCTTATTGTGCGAAATGAGAGATTTGCCGAATGTGTTGTGTATGATGATAGAAAAAAATTAGAAAATGGAGAAGTCAATAAGACTTATGCGCAACGATTTGAACCCGATTTTTATTTTTTAGGCAAAAGAGTGGGGGAAGTTTCTATTATATGTCAGTGCATTATTGAGCCAAAGGCAGAACATTTGGTAGATTATGATAAATGGAAAGAGGAGTTTTTAGAAAATCTCTTATCACGAACAAGCGTAAAAACTAAAAATATTTGCATAGATGTGAATGGAATGCCTTTTTATAAGAAGAAAAATAATGAAAAATTTAGAGAGAAGTTTGAAAATTTTGTAAAAAAATAATCTTGTATTTTATATCTCTCCAAAGTGGAGAGGCTAAATAAAAACAAAAAGAGCTAAAAGTCTCGTTTAAGTAAATTTTCTACACTTAGAATTGTGATGAGACGATCCTCTCGCTTACCAATACCTTGCAGAAGATTCTGGTTTTCATTAAAAGTTTCAGGGATTGGCTCAATATCACTTTCAGGGATACGCACAGCACTTGTGAGTTTATCAATCATAAAGCCAATCATTTCATCTTTTTGAGTAACGACTAAGAATCTCGTGTCCGCATCTTGCTTAACAGCAGGCAAACCAAATTTGAGACGCATACTGATTAATGGCAAAACCGTTCCACGTAGGTTAAATACACCAAGCACATAATTAGGCACTGCTGGAACGCGTGTGTATTCGATTGGTTTAATGATTTCTTTGACATTTAAAATAGGCACAGCAAATTCCTCATTGCCAATCATAAAGCCAATGATATGGAGAGTTTCCTCTATAGGAATAGAGTCGTTGTCTTTGTTTTGTTGTTTATTTAGAACTTCTTTTAATTTGCTTTCACTCATCTTATTCTCCATCAATAGTTAGGTTAATATTGCGTTTTACAACATTGACAAGGTATTCTGGCGTGTAAGGTTTGGTAATATATTCTGTCATACCTGATTCTACACCTCTCATTCGGTCAGTCTTGCTATTTCTGCTTGTAACAGCAATCAGTGGAAGGTTCTTGAATTTATTGTATTTCCGCACTTCGGAAGCAAAGGTATAGCCATCCATTTTTGGCATTTCAATATCTACAAGAACCGCATCAAGATGTTTGTCGCCATTTTTTACAATATCAAGTCCATCTAAGCCATTTGAAGCTTCAAGAACGGTAACACCAAGTGTTTTAAGACATTTTTTCATAATAGCCCTATCTGTATTGCTATCATCAATAGCTAATACTACATAATCACTTGGCGAATGTTTTGCATTTGCAGTAGTGTTTTCTTCAGCAGTTTTTGTAATATTGACTTTTACTTCTTTTGCCATTTCCATCATTGCTGCCACATCGACAATCATTGTAATCTTACCATCACCACGCACTGTTGCCCCAGCGATTCCCTCTGTTCCTTTAAGATAGTAGCCAAGAGATTTAATAACCACCTCTTCCTGTCCTACGAGATAATCTACAACTACACCCATTTTTTGTTCTGCTAAACCGATTACAACGACATAGACATCATTTGTGCCCTCTAATACAGAATCCACCTTGAAAATATCAGCTAAACGCACGATTGGAAGCACTTCATCACGCAATCGCAATACACTTTTGCCATCGACTGTGTAGATTTCATCTTGACTTACACGCACGGTTTCAATAACTGATGCAAGAGGAATTGCATAGTATTCTTCTTGCACTGCCACAAGCAAAGCTTGGATAATAGCAAGCGTAAGAGGGATTTTAAGTTTTTGCGTTGTTCCTACGCCTTTTTCGGATTCAATATCAATGATACCATTGAGTTTTTCAATGTTGGTTTTCACCACGTCCATTCCTACGCCACGTCCAGATACATTTGTAATTGCTGCTGCAGTTGAAAATCCGGGTTTAAAAATAATACCATAGGCTTCTTTATCGCTCATATTGTCAGCTTCTCTTTCACTAAGAATACCTTTTTCAATACCTTTTTGTTTAAGCATTTCTGCATCTAAGCCTTTACCATCATCGGTAATTTCAATTACAATGTGGTTTCCTTCGTTATATGCTTTTAGATTTACTGTTCCTGTTTCTGGTTTGCCTGCTGCCTTACGCACTTCTGGAGTTTCAATCCCGTGATCGCAAGAATTACGAATAATATGGACAAGTGGGTCGCCTATTTCTTCTACAATGGATTTATCAAGCTCTGTTTCTTCACCGCTGATGACAAGGTCTATATTTTTATTAAGCTCACGAGAGAGGTCGCGCACCATACGAGGGAATTTATTAAATACTTTTCCTACAGGTTGCATACGCGTTTTCATCACAGCAAGCTGCACATCTGTTGTAACAGAAGAGATAGATGCCACTACTTGATTGAGTTCTTCAAGGAATTTTTCCCCATCGTATCGCTCTTCAACATCACCATAAATTTTAATCAAGCGGTTTTTGCCTAGAACAAGCTCCCCGATAAGATTCATAAGGTGGTCTAATCGCTTCACATCAACACGCACAGTTTGTTCCACATTTGCTGCAGGTGCTTTTTCGTCTCCACCTGCTTTTTTAGGGGCAGCTTTTGCAGCCGCAGGTTTTGGTGCTGGTTTAGATTCGGGCTTGGCTTCAGCAACAGGTGCTTTTGGAGCTTGCACAGCAGGTGTTGCTCCTCCTGCTTTTTGTGCTGCACGCGCTTGTTTGTCTGCCTCTTGTCGTTTTTTCAGTAATCTTTCGATTTCTGCTTCGACTTCCTCACCACTCATATGGGAATAATCAAGCTCTGGCTCATCAGCAAGAGGATTGTTTGCTGCTGCACCACTTGACGCACTTGGTTCAGCTGCTGCTGGAGCTGGAGATTCGGCAGGTTTAGCTTCTTCTGCCGCTCCGCCATTAGATATGGTTTGAAGACGTGCAACTGTGTCATCAATTTCTATCCCGCTATTAGCATCAGTGCCACTATCGCGTATTGCGCTAAGAAGAGACTTCATTAAATCCACAGAATGAAGCACCACATCCATAACATCGGGAGTAATCTTTAATTCATCACGCCTTGCTTTATTAAGCACATCTTCCATATTGTGTGTCAAACGAGTCAAAATATCAAAATTTAGAAATGAACTTGAACCTTTGATTGTGTGGGCTACTCTAAAGATTCTGTTAAGCAAGTCAAGGTCTTCAGGGTTGCTCTCAAGCTCCACTAAATCTTGATCAAGTTGCTCAATCATTTCAAAAGCTTCTACGAGGAAGTCTTCCATTATTTCTTGCATATCATCCATTGTGAATCCTCATAACGAAATTTTTTAAAAAGGCATTTTACTATTATTTTGACAAAATTTTGCTTATCTCATCATAAAATAGTTTTGGGTCAAATTTAACCAAATAAGCTTCAGCTCCAATTTTTTTACCTTTCTCAGCACTGATTTTATCGCTAATTGATGAGTTAAATAGAAGCGGAATCTTGCTAAATCTTGCATCATCTTTTACTTGTGCTGCAAAATGGAATCCGTCCATTTTGGGCATTTCTATGTCAGAAATAATAAGTTTTAAACGTTTGCTAATACTATCACCCCAACGTTGATGGAGCTGTTCTAAACGTTCCAATCCCGCCGCACCATCTATTGCATCAATGACTTCAAAACCAATATCTGTCAGCATTTTTTGCAAAAGTTTGCGTGCGATAGAGCTATCATCGACAATAAGCACAGTGCCTTCAAATTTTTGTGTAGGTTTAAATTGTTCGACATCGGCACTATCACCACTAGGCATATGAAAATCAAGGTCATCAATAATGCCCTCTAAATCGAGAATAAGCAAAGTGCGTCCATCTTCTATACGTGTTGTGCCTGTAATTTTTCCTCTTTGCTCATCATTACTTAGACTAAACATCGCAGATTCTATATCTGCCCAACTTACACGCCTAAGCCTTCTTGCTGAATGAACGACAAAACCTAATTGTTTATTGTTAAATTCTGTAACAATAACTTTTTTTTGAGTTTTTATATCTTCTTTTGATTTGATATTCATCCATTTGGTTAAATCAATAAGAGGCAATATATCTCCACGCAAGTCAAACATACCAAGCATATATTCTGGACTGCCCGGAGTTTCAAAAATTTCTTCAGGATAATCAACAATCCCACTGACTTTAGCAACATTGATACCATATACACCTTCGTAGGTTTGTCCATCTTTATCTTCATAGAGCCTAAAATCTACAAGCTCCATTTCGTTGCTAGCAATTCGCATAACATCGATTTTATCGCTTTTCACTTATCCTCCTTGTGTATGTTTAAGAAGTCAAATAAAGATTTTATAGCAAAAATGCTTCCATTGACATAAAATGAAGGCAGAGATACATACAAAATTCTTTTATTGGTATCCGTGTATGTTTGCCCGATATGAAAATGCCCTTCTATAATTACATCAATATGGGAATCTGTATTTGCACCATAGACTGCATTGAGCATCTGAAGACGCTTTTGTATAAAGTTTTCATACGCTGCAATGCGTGTTGGTGCAAATGCGGACATTTCTACTTTGCCTGCACGAATATTTTTTTGATTGACTTTTGTAATAATATATGAATAAAGATTACCAAAAGTTACAATATCACATAAAGACATAAGAAATCTTGTGAATCTTGTTTGCATAAAGCGTATGTATAGCTCGTATTTTATGTTTAAAAATAAGTCGCCGTGTGCGAGCAAAATATGCTTTGTTTCCTCTTTGTGTTTAAAACAAAATACCATAGGCTGCTCTGTGCGCTCTATAATTTTTATATGTTGAAACAATTTTTCTTTAAAGCTTTTGAGTTTAAAGTCGTGATTCCCTTCAAACCACCATATTTGTGTCAATTTGCTTAAAGATTCTATACATACAAGTAATTTTTGATTTGATTTATAGCTTGAATCTACTCCACCAAGCAAAAGATGAGCAATATCGCCCATAAGAAAAATTTGCGAAGGGATATGCTGTGAGTTAGCTAAAAGACTTTCAAAATAAGCAATGAGTGATTGTGAGGCGATTTTACTTTGCTCATTGGTTGTTGTAGGCATAAAATGCGAATCTGCTATGAAAATAGCATCATTATGGATAAGTGGTGCATTTTCCCATAATGTGGCTATTTTTAGATTATCTGTGCTGTTATATGCACTATCATTTTGCATATATAATCCTAAAACAAGCCATAAGGCACTTTCGGCACACCTAGGCTCTCATCTAAGCCGCACATAAGATTTGCATTCATAAGTGCTTGTGAGCTTGCCCCACGCAAAAGATTATCAATGGCTGAATTGATATATAAATTTTTGCCACTTGTAGCGACAAAAATATCACAAAAATGGCTTCCTACAACTTGTGCAATGCTCACAGGATTCTCTCTTATACGGATAAATGGCTCATCTTTGTAGGCATTATGGAGAATTTCTTGTGCTTCCTGTGTCGTGAGGGGTGATTTTAGTGTCGCAAATACGCTCACAAGCATACCACGCGTTAATGGTGTAAGATGTGGAACAAAAACAATATCGAGCTCCTTTTGACTAATATCACTGCATTTTTGAGAAATTTCTATTTGGTGGCGATGGGTAAGAGGTGAATAGCTGAAAAGATTTTCATTAATGTGTGAAAAATGTGTATTATCACTAGGGTTTTTTCCTGCACCACTCATACCACTTTTTGCATCAACAAACACACCACAAGAGGGATTGATAAAAGACACAAAAGGAAGCAGGGCTAGAAGTGTGGCAGTAGGATAACAGCCCGGATTTGCTATAAGATTGGCTTCTTTTATACTTTGGCGATAATATTCTGGTAGTCCATAGACGGCACGAGCGAGATTTTCTGTGTCTAAATGAGGACAATAGTGCGCTTGATAATTTGTGGCATTCAAGCGATAATCTGCTGACAAATCAACAACTTTTGCTTGAGGATTGAGGCTAAAAATTTCTTTTGCCATAGTCATTGCGCTTTTGTGTGGGAGAGCAAGAAAGATAAGATTACAAGATAGCAAGGCTTCTTTTGCATCTGCCTTATGGATAGGCAAATCTGCCAAGGACAAACCTTTAAGCATTTTATGAATCTGCTCTAATTCTCCCTCTCCTTGAGAATTTGCTATGTAGCTAAGGCGAAAAATAGGATGATTGATAAGCAATTTAACAAGCTCTAAGCCTGTATAACCACTCACACCGATAATGCCGACATTGATTGTTTGGTGAGACATAACTTCTCCTTAATATGAGCTGATAAAATCATCTAAGATTGCACAAAAGATTCTAAAATGCTCTATATTAAGTGATTCATTAAGGCTATGTGGAGCATTGATAGTGGGACCAATAGAGATGACATCAAGATTGGATTGTGAGCTGTGTTTGAGAATCTGCCTTTTTAGAATCCCACATTCAAGTCCTGCGTGGATTTGTGCAAGATGAGGTGTGATTGAATACTTTGTATAAATCTCACACAGAAGTTTTAAGGCTTTGTGATGAGTATCTATGCTCTTCTCCCACGGACTATAATGTCCTTTTGTTTGAATCTTGCAGTGAGGATTCAAAAATGGAACGCTTATCTTAAGCTGTGCAATAGTGCGTTGCAATAAACTATCAGTATTCGCTCGAGCCATAAGAATAAGCTCTAGTTTATCATCTTTTTGTTGTAAGGTGGAGAGGTTGAGTGAAGAGAGAGTGCCTTGAGTTGAGCTTGCATACACGCCGCTATGTATGCCACAAATAAGAGGAACGATAGAATCTGTGTGATAGGCAAATGTTGGGTGAGATTCTATTTGTTGAAGAGATTGCAAGGGTGCAATATCAAAAAATGCCCCATTTGCAGTCGTATAGTGCGGATTAAGTGGTGCATCACATAAAATAACAGAATCTATACCCACAGGGATAGAGTTACGCTTTTCACCGGCTTTAAGCGTGAGAATGTAGGCATTAAGAGAAGAGAGAAAAAAGCCATATTCAACAATCACATTTTCTGTATTCTTGCCAATATCAATGCCACTATGCCCACCTAAAAAACCTCTGCTTGTAATGCGGTAGATATAAGGGTGTGTAGCAAGAGCAGATTGGATATCTTGTGAAAATGCCTTGAGATTTATTTCACATTCTATATCCACACCCCCAGCACAACCTAGCACAATTTCGTGCAAATCTTCGCTATCAAGATTAAGGAGTAAAGATGAGTGAATTCCGAGTGCTAAATGATTTGCTCCTATCATTCCTACTTCTTCATCATTAGTAAAAAGTAATTCAATATCAGGTGCATTTTGGGCAAGCATACAAGCCATACCTATGCCATTATCAGCTCCAAGCGATGAGTTTTTTGCATACAAAAACCCTTCTTTTTCAAAGATTTCTACACCAAGATGTTTTGTAGAATCTCCCACACATACCATATCATAATGGCTTTGTAGGCAGATGCGTGGATTGCCTCTTTTGGCATAAATGTTGTATGTCTCATCAGTGCGCACCTCATAACCTTTTTTGTGAAGTGTATCACAAAGATAAGAAAACATATTTTGTGTATGGAAACTGCAATGTGGAATAGCACAAAGTGTGCGGAATTCTTCAAGAGATTGCGTAAAGAAAGCAGAGGGATTATTTTGTGCAATGTGATTATTCATTTGAGAATCCTTATATATCATATTTTGGGCTTGTTTGAAAAATTTCGCCTAACTCTGCGTTGTAATGAGCGATTTTGCAGGAATTTTCAATCAATGCGATAATCTTACCAAGCGTATAAAGGTCGCGTGCATAAACATATGTTCCATAGCCTTTAATAAGCATAAATGGGTGAGAATGTTCCTTGAAATATCGTGGAATATCTGTATCAGCTCGGTCTGCCCAAGTTTCATAATCTTTAGGGTTAAAAATATCAATGTGTGGAGAAAGAAATTCATACCCAAAGTAGTCTTTTGGTTCTAAAATATCATACTTAAGTGAGTAAGAAACAAGGTAAGGTGGGGAGGCAAAGGCAATAAATTTTGCTTCACTTGAGTTCTCATAGATTGCTGCGTGGATAGGTGCGTGTAAGCTTGCTTCGTTCCAGCGATAATCCTGTTTGTGATAAAGCGTAATCATAGAATCTGTGTTGAGATTGTCAAACACGGCGTATTGCTTATTAATCAAAAAGCGATTTTTTGAAATTCTCGCGGAGATTGAGCCGTGAAAAATACTAAAAAAATCTTTTCTAAACATTGAAAGTGAGATGCTAGCAATATCTGCTATGAGCTTGTCGCTGACTTGAGAAGTATGTATATTCATAGGTAGATTATAGCATTTTGTGGGCAATAGCACAAAAATCCATTTAAAAATACGCTGTAATTCAGATATATAAATTATATTACATAATATTTTTAAATAAAATTATTTAAATAACTTTATAGTAATATACTAAAGTTTTATAAAATTTAGCAATATTTGATTTTATTTGCTAATTTTATGATATAATATTCTCGTTTTGTTAAAAACCAAAACATAATTTTTTAAAAAGCCATTATCTATAAAATATGTGTAGGGTAGAGATGCTATGAGCAAAAAGGAAATGCTACTTTCTCGCGTGATTGTTGAGTATTTGAAGCACAGAGAGCCTATCGGATCTGAATCTTTAAAGATGCTTATGAATACAAAAATTTCATCTGCGACTATACGCAATTATTTTAAGGTTTTGGCTGATGAGGGGTTGCTTTTTCAGCCTCATATCAGTAGTGGGCGCATTCCTACTTTTGAAGCCTTGAAATCTTATTGGTATAAGCAGATTGATACAAAATCTGTGATGGAAGTAGATTCACCAGAGTGCATTAAAAGGGCTTGTTTTGAATCTCAAGTTTTTTGTGCTCTAAGCATTGAACAAAGTAATCGATTGTGTGCTGTTACACGTTTAAGTAGCGATAAACTCTTGCTTGAGTTTGAGCATATTGGCGTTACTTTGCCTTTTTCGACTACAATTGAGCGATTTTTGCGTGAGTTAAAGGGCTTAGAGCTTGTTGATGTGCGTAAAATTGCCTATCAAGTGCGTGCAATGAATCTACTCGAAGTGCTTACTTGTGTGCAAAGTCGAAATCTCGTGCGCTTTGGTGTTGGAGCTTTGGTTCAGGCATATCATTATAATAGTGATGAGCAAAGCTTTTATGCTATTGTCGATGGGAGTATATTTGACTCTCTGCAGCTTGGCATATATTGTGAGGAGGTGTTACCTAAAGGTTATATGGCGATTATGCAAGATATAGTATTAAAAACGCAACCTGACAAAAAAAGTAGAATGCTTTGTGTCGGGGCATTGGATAGAGATTTTACCCATTTTTTTGGGTGTATTCAATCTTAGAGAAAGGAGTGAGTATGCAAGAAGAAGAAAAACAATGTGAAGATGAGCTAGAAGCACAAACACAAAGTGATAGTGAAGAAACATTAGAAGAGAATGTGGAAAGCCCATCGGAAGATTATAAGTTTAAATATGAAGAGTTAAAAGATCAATATATGAGGGCATTTGCTGACTTTGAAAATACTAAAAAACGATTAGAACGTGATAAAAATCAAAGTTTAGAATACGCAAATGAGCGCATTATGAATGATTTGCTTCCTGTGCTTGATACATTAGAAAAAGCTTTAGAGAGTGCCCAGAGTAATCCAGAAGCGGGAGCAATCGCACAAGGATTACAGCTTACACTCGATAGCTTTCTTAAGGTATTGAGCAAGCACGGCGTAGAAGTGATAGCCACAGATGGAGAGTTTGACCCAAATCTACACGAATGTTTGATGCAAGTGCCAAGTGAAGAAAAAAATGATGGAGAAATTCTCCAAATCTTGCAAAAAGGATTTGTGTATAAAGGTCGGGTGATACGCCCATCTATGGTAAGTGTAGTAAAAAATGCGTAGGATTTAAAATCCTTCACAAAATTTATTTTATTTTAAGGAGCATACAATGGCAAAAGTAATTGGAATAGACTTAGGAACAACAAATTCAGCAATGGCAGTATATGAAGGTAATGAGGCAAAAATTATTGCGAATAAAGAAGGTAAAAACACAACCCCTTCAATCGTGGCATTCACTGATAAGGGTGAGATTCTAGTAGGTGAGCCTGCTAAAAGACAAGCAGTAACTAACCCAAAAAAGACAATTTATTCTATCAAACGCATTATGGGGCTTATGTTTAATGAAGATAAGGCAAAAGAAGCAGAAAAGCGACTCCCTTATAATATTGTTGATAGAAATGGTGCGTGTGCAGTAGAAATCGCTGATAAAATTTATACACCTCAAGAAATATCTGCAAAGATTCTAATGAAGCTTAAAGAGGACGCACAAAGTTATTTGGGGGAAGATGTTACAGAGGCAGTCATCACGGTTCCAGCATACTTTAATGACTCTCAACGTAAAGCAACAAAAGAAGCAGGAACGATAGCAGGACTTAATGTATTAAGAATTATTAACGAACCTACTTCAGCAGCTTTAGCGTATGGGTTAGATAAAAAAGAAGCCGAAAAAATTATGGTGTATGACTTGGGTGGTGGGACATTTGATGTTACTGTGCTAGAAACAGGTGATAATGTTGTAGAAGTGCTTGCCACAGGTGGAGATGCATTCCTTGGTGGAGATGATTTTGATAATAGAATTATTGATTGGGCGGCTGAAGAATTTAAAAGCGATGAGGGCATTGATTTAAAAAACGATGTAATGGCATTGCAGCGACTTAAAGATGCAGCAGAAAATGCAAAAAAAGAGCTAAGTAGCGCACAAGAAACTGAAATTAACTTGCCTTTTATTACTGCTGATGCAAGTGGTCCAAAGCATTTGGTGAAAAAAATTACTCGTGCGAAATTTGAAAGTTTGATTGATGATTTGATTGAGGACACAATTAAGAAAATTGATTTTGTGATTAAAGATGCCGGGCTTACACAGAGTGATATTTCTGAAGTAGTAATGGTGGGTGGTTCTACTCGGATTCCAAAAGTGCAAGAACGCGTAAAAGCCTTTATTGGCAAGGAATTAAACAAATCAGTGAATCCTGATGAAGTCGTGGCAGTAGGTGCAGCGGTTCAAGGTGGTGTGCTTAAGGGTGATGTAAAAGATGTGCTTTTACTTGATGTTACGCCTTTGAGTTTGGGTATTGAGACTGCTGGAGGTATTTGCACAAAGGTTGTAGAGCGAGGTGTAACTATTCCTACTAAAAAGACGCAAGTATTTTCTACCTATGAAGATAATCAACCTGCCGTAAGCATTAATGTGTTGCAAGGTGAAAGAGAGTTGGCGCGTGATAATAAATCTCTTGGACGCTTTGATTTAAGTGGGATTCCTGCAGCTCCCCGCGGTGTGCCACAAATTGAAGTTACATTTGATATTGATGCAAATGGAATCTTAACCGTTTCAGCGAAAGATAAAGCCACAGGCAAATCTCAAGAAATTAAAATAAGCGGTTCAAGTGGGCTTTCAGATGCTGAAATCGAAAAAATGGTCAAAGAAGCAGAATTGCACAAAGAAGAGGATACAAAGAAAAAAGCAATTATTGAATTGCGTAATAATGCAGATTCTCTTGTGTATCAAACAAAAAAGAGTCTTGAAGAATTTAAAGACAAAATAGAATCTGCTGAAGTGGAGAAGATTCAGGGCGCAATTTCTGCACTTGAAGAAACTTTGAAAAATGAAAATGCTTCCAAAGAAGAGCTTGAGGCAAAAATTAAGAATCTTACAGAAGCAAGCCATAAGCTTGCTGAAGCAGCGTATGCTAAAGAACAAGGTGGCGCACAACAACAAGGCACAGATACAAAGAAAAAAGATGATGATGTGATTGATGCTGAAGTAGAATAAGTAAAAATTACACCTTCACAACAAGGGAGAGATGTGTCAAGCACCCATAAAGCGCATATTATGATTCTTGCTACAGGTGGCACGATTGCCGGTGTAGCAGATGAAACACATACAGATTATGAAAGCGGGGTGCTAGGCATAGATACCTTGCTTCAAGATTTTCCTCAAATCCACTCTCTTGCTCACATTCACACAAAACAAATATGTAATATTGATAGTGCAGATATGAGTGATGATATATGGCTCACCCTTGCTCATAATATAAAAGTTATTCTTTCAGATTCTCTTTATGATGGTATTGTTATCACACACGGCACAGACACAATGGAGGAGAGTGCATTTTTTCTCCACCTCACCACTATAAGTGATAAACCCATAATACTGACAGGAGCTATGCGCCCTTTTAATGATGCTCTATATGATGGGGGTAAAAATCTTTTTAATGCCATAAAACTTGCAGCGTATAAAGATTCACAAAATCGGGGCGTTATGGTGTGTATGAATGGACAAATTTATTCCCCACTTGGCGTTAGCAAACTGCATACGCTTGAAATTGATGCTTTTTCATCTAAGGGACGTATAGGATTTGTTACGGACTCTAGCATTTGTTTTTCCTCTCCCCTTATAGCACGGCAGAGGAGTATTTTTCATATAGAAAACTTAAAGTCTCTGCCACGTGTAGATATACTTTATTCTTATGCAAATGATGGCTCATCTATTGCGGCAAAGGCACTTTTTGAATCTGGCACAAAGGGTATAGTGATTGCAGGAAGCGGTGCAGGGAGTATTCACAAAGCGCACAAAGAGATGTTAAAATCTTTGCTCAAGCAAGGCTTGGTAGTCGTGGTAAGCTCACGCATTAATCAGGGGAGTGTGCATATAAGCAAAGCAGATAGCGAGTTAGGATTTATAAGTAGCGCAGGGCTTAATCCACAAAAAGCACGCGTGCTTTTGATGCTCGCACTTAGCCAAAGTAAAGATTTAGCAGAGATTGCTAGTATCTTTCAATCTTTATTTAATTTTCATACATTTTAGATTATAATTATTGTTCCATTAAACCAAAGGCAATGTATGATGAAAACACTCAAATCGTTGATAAAAAACTTCTTAAAGCTCTTTGTGCGCGTTGAGTATATAGTATATAGGGATACGCCAAGGAGAGGCGAGTTAATAGTGAAGTATTCTTTAGGTTCTTTGGTGCTTTTTACCAAGTATTGTAAAAGCGCAGGACGCAAAGAACATCGACTTTTTGATGCAATCACTATAAGAAAAAATCACAAAAAGATAGATAAACTTATTAGTCAAACACAAAATAACTATCCACTCATTCTTTCAAGAATCCGCACTCGCGTAGCGGGGGGGGGGGTATCCGCGTTGGCTTCCTCGTTCTTTTAGATAGTATGTTTTCTTTTCGCCCAGTTTTTGAGGCGATGCTTAAAGATTCTACTTTTGCACCTCTTGTCATTGTTATCCCCGATACTTTAAGGGGTGAGAAAAGATGCTTTGATGAGCTTTTGAGTAATCATCAAAGATTGTTAGAGGCATATCCTGCCCACAAAGATAAGATTCTATGCTCTTATGATTGGCAAAGCAAAAAATTCATTGACTTTGCCCCTATGCTTGATGTAGCATATTTTAATAATCCTTACGATTTGATGACACATCGATTGTATAGCATAGGCTATTTGTCTCAATTTACCCTAACACTTCATATTTCTTATGGTTATATGGGGCTTTTAAACTATGGTTTGCAAGTTTTTGCTTCCTTAGAATATAGCCTTTTATGGAATATCTATGTAGAAAATCAAAATGTGTATGATTTGATTAAGAGTTCGCAAGTCGCAGAAATACAGAATCTCAAAGTCATAGGCTATCTCAAAATGGATAAAATCCAGCCGGTTATAGAATCTGCCAAAGAGATTCAAAACAAAAGAAAGAAAATTATCATCGCTCCTCACCACACCTTGACTTTAGAAAATTTCCCTTTGTATCTCTCAAATTTCTTGCGTTTAAGCGATTTTTACTTAAATCTCCCTAGCCTCTATCCGCAGATTGACTTTATTTTCCGTCCTCACCCACTACTTTTTACACAGATTATAATCCACAAAGCCTATGGAGAGGATTCACAATCTTTTGTAGAAAACTATCTCAAGCAAATAGAGCAGATTCCAAATATGATTTATCAAGAAGGCGGGGATTATTTTGAGAGTTTTGCTACCTCAAGTGCGCTTATCCACGATTGTGGTAGCTTTATCTCCGAGTATCTCTACACCGATAAGCCTGAAGCCTTTATTATAGAATCTAATGAGACAATCAAGCGGGAATTTACCCCCTTTGGTGAGGAAGTGCTCACACATCTCTATCTCCTCTCTACCAAAAAAGATATTATAGACTTTATAGATTCTGTTGTGTTGCAAGAGCAAGATTTTATGAAGCAAGAGCGCATTACTTTTGCAAAAGAGCATATTAGGGTAAATTACCCCAATGCCACGCGAATAGCCCTTAATGATTTAAAACAATCATTAGGCATAAATTAAGGAGCAAAAATGAGTGAAACTGCAATAAACAAAGTGAATAAAACCTATTGCGCGAGTGCTTATCTCGCCTTTAGATTTATTAAAGATGAAAATATGAATTTTTTTCAGGGTTTGACGCACAAAGTCTTTGTGCCAAAGCCACAGAGTGAGCTACTCAAAGTCTCAAGCGCAGCAGAGATTGATAGAATCTTGCAAGAGAAAATTAATGATTTTCTCTCCCACCCCAGCAAAAATGCCAACAGCAACAAAGCTGCACTTTTACTCTCTGGCGGGATAGATTCTGCGATTTTAGCTTCATATCTGCCTAAAGGCACACCTTGTATTACCTTTAAATGTATCGCGCCAAACGCCATTGATGAGACACATAGTGCCAAGCAGTATTGCGATATGTATGGCTTGGAGCATCATATTTTAGAAATATTTTGGGAGGATTTTGTAGAGATTACTCCCCTTTTGCTTAAATACAATCAAGTGCCTTTTCATTCCATAGAGGTGCAGCTCTATAAGGCTACACAATATGTTAAAACTTTGGGCTGTGATAGGATTCTTGTTGGAGATGGGGCGGATTATGTATTTGGTGGTATGGATAAGCTCCTCTCTAAAGATTGGGATTTTGATGAATTTATCAAGCGATATAATTTTGTTGAGCCACAAGAAGTTTTAAATGAATCGGTGAGCGTGAGGGAAGTATATGAGCCTTATGCCTTAGCTAATAATAAAATTGATTTTTTAAGATTTTTAAAAGATATAATGGATATAGAATCTTATACTTCCTATATGCACGCCTTTGAATGTGCAAATATGCCATACCTTGACCCTTATGCGTGTATGCAAATGGCACAGCCCCTAGATTTGGCTAGAATCCGCAATGGTGAGCCAAAATATCTTTTGCGTGAGCTTTTTAAGGCAAAATATCCTCATATCCCTATACCCACTAAAATCCCTATGCCTCGCGCCACCGAGCAATGGCTCAAAGACTATGTCCCTAAAAGAGCAGAATTTAAAGAGAATTGCACAAAGGGCTTAAGTGGCGACCAAAAGTGGCTTATATGGTGTTTAGAGCAGTTTTTCAATACTTTTACACCTAAAGAAAAGTGATGGAGGGCAGAATGTCTAAGTATGTAATCGGCTACACAAGCGGAGTGTATGATTTATTCCATATCGGGCATTTGAATCTGCTTAAAAACGCTAAGGGATTATGCGATAAGCTCATCGTAGGCGTAACTACCGATGAACTCGTCTCGTATAAAAACAAAAGGGCAGTGATTCCCTTTAGTGAGCGTATAGAGATTGTGCGTAATATCAAATATGTCGATGCAGCAATAGCCCAAGAAGAGATTGATAAATACAAGATGTGGGAGAAAATCCATTTTGATGTGTTGTTTGTGGGTGATGACTGGTATAACAGCCCAAGCTGGAATGAAATGGAATCTAAGTTTGAAAAGGTGGGTGTGCGCGTGGTGTATTTCCCCTATACCAAAGGCACAAGCTCAACTTTACTCAACGAGACACTCATAAAGCTAAGGGAAACTTAAAAAGGAGACACAATGAAAGATAAAATCATAGAGGAAATAAAACGCATACCGCGCATACCAAGAAGTATATATAAAAGATTTCAAAAAATGCTTAGAACATTGCTACCAGAATCTGTAAAAGCAAAATACTTCAATACCCTAGAAAATCTTGTTGTTATATCGGGGCAAAATTGTAGTTTGAAATGCAAAAATTGCGCGAATTTCTCGCCTTATTTGGCAAAGATGATACCTTTTTATCCGTATGAAGAAATATGTGCGGATATTGAAGAGATTACAAAACATACTCAAATAAAAAATATGCAGCTACAAGGCGGAGAATTTTTCCTGCACCCTAATGCTACTCAAATTTTAGAATATGTCGCAGGTAATCCACGCATACATCGCATTACTATCGCCACAAATGCTACGATTGTCCCAAAAGATTCTATTCTTTCTCTCATCAAAGAAAGTGGCAAGATTAGGCTAAGACTTTCAAATTATGGAGAAGCCAATCATAAAAGTGCGCAAAAATTAGAATCTACGCTTACACAATGGAAGATTCCTTATTGGATACATTGCTATGCGAGTGGAGATGGAAATTGGGTGGATTGTGGCGGCAAGAGCGTGAAAAGACTAAAAGAATCTGTCGTGCAGAAGATTTTTAAAGAATGTATCTTTGGACAGTGTGGAGGGTGCTTGACTATGGAAAATGGCTTTATCTCTAAATGCTCAAGAGCTGTAGTAGCACATCTTGTGCAGGGTTTTGCTCTAGGCAAAAATGATGGAATCCTTGTCCGCCAAAACGCACAAAGAATCTTTAGTGCTTACAACGTGGCTAACGGGGGGGGGGGGGGTAGAACTGCCCGCATTTAGTTTTGATACCTTGCAAAATTTTCTTGCCTCTCAAACCCCGCTTCAGGCGTGTTACTACTGCTATGGCACAAGCGGACAAGAAATACCCGCTGGTGTGCAACTTAGCAAAGAAGAGCTAAACTTTATAAATACTCCTCTAACATCTACCGACAATTAAAAGCTACAAGCCCTTAAAGCGATACATTAGAATTTCGCATAAGGGTTGTGATACCTAGAAAAACACGCATATAAGACTTCTTATGATGTAAAAAAGCCTTAAGGGGCATAGAATATTTATCTCTGCGGTGTATAATTTAATGTTGCATATGCAACTAAAATTATACATCTTTATTTTATATGATGAAATTAATTAAAGTTTATTTCCTAAATCTTAAAGGATTTAGGAATGTAGGATAAGTTAATGAGGATAAAAGAATATGCGTATTATTTTATATTTGATATTTTTATTTTCTTTTAGTTTTGCTTCAGGCTTTAAAATCAATGAACAGAGCCTTAAATCAACTGCATTAAATTCTGCCTATGTCGCAGGTGCTTTTGGTGCGGATAGTGCATATTATAATCCTGCAAATATGGGCTTCTCCCACGTGCTAAGCGACAAAGACAAGGGCGATTTAGACATCACTTTCACAGGTATTTATATTCCCGGTTTTGCCTTTACCACAGATACTGATACAAAAAATATTGGTGAAGGCTCTATTAATTGGGGATTAAGCACGACTACTACATTAGGTATTGACCCAACTATGGCGAGTTTAGCAAATAATCTTTTGGGTGTGGATTTGACTACACCTATTGAAGTGCCTTCTGAAGTAAAAAATCAGCAAGGAGAATGGGGCTTTAGCGAAAGGGGTGCGCTAGTTCCGGGCAGTGCAGACCCGACATTCTTTCCTGTGCCTAAGATTTTTTATAAAAGCAAGACTACTGAAAATAAGTGGGGAAATTGGAATTATGGTGTAAGTTTTACTGCACCTAGTGGTTTAGCGATGAATTGGAATGGTGAAGCGGGAGCATTTTTACGTAATGTGATGATTGCAATGGTGGAGTTTAGTCCCTCTTTAAGCTGGAATTACAATGAGCGTATCGCTATTGGCGTAAGTCCTAGGATTCTCTATGGAATGGGGAATTTTAAAAACACGGTGTTTGTCCCGCTTGGCACAAAGGATAAGCCCGGTGAAGTGATTACAAATATTAAAGATTTTGATAAAATCCCTGACTCTATGGTGCCACCGGCTATGGCTCAACTCATCTATGCGGTAAATACAACCACAGGTTTAGCCGGAATGGGTGGATTATTTGTAGGTGGGGGGGGGCACTACAATAATCAGCTAAGATACCAAATGCCTACAATATTTAATCCTGAAGCGTGGTTTGGTATGCCACCTCCCGATGTATTTGCCCCTTATGTTGATGATACAAAGCAAATTATTGATGTAACAGGGTATAACGCAAAAGTCGCAGAAATCAATGCAAAAATTAAAAAGAATTGGCATTGGTATCAAGGTGAGTGGGATAATGGGAATCTTGAGTGGCGATATAATGATAAAACTTGTGCGAGTCAAACAGCAATTTGCCTTCCCACACTTTTTAATCAAGTGCCAAATAAAACCTACAAGACTAATGTAGATGGGGTGGAGCACACAGGCTATAAATTTGTTAATGGTGTAAATTATTGTATTCAAAATGGTTATAGCACAAGTAGTTTTTTTGGTTGTGGGAATTTAACAGATACTATGCAGGAAGCAAAAAATCTAGGTGCGTATGTGAATTGCTACACAGGCACATTTTATGACATAAATGGTAATTTGCAAATAGATAATCCGGGACCTTGTGCTTATCCCTCCCCTACAGAAACTGATGCAGATGGAGCACCGCGTGGCTATTTGCCACTAATGGACGCTAAACAAGTAGCAAATGCCTTTGGTATGGGAGATATGGAGATTACTACAAAACTTGTAGGAGCGACAAAGGTGGATCAGACAAGTAATGGTGCAGACCTTGCCTTTGGCTATAAATTCGCAATGAGTGTGCGTCCCTTTGAAAATAGAAAAACTACTTTGAGTATGGTTTATACCTCTCCTGTAACTTTTAACCTTAAAGGCAAACTTGATGCAACTACTTATATTGGTGGTTCTGTGGGTGATGTCAATATGAAAGCAGATTTGAATCTTGCGACTACACTTCCTTCAAGTATCCAAATTGCAATTATGCATTATTTTGAGCGATTAAGTGTAGAGTTTGTGTATGAAAAAATTTATTGGAGCAAGGGCGATAAGTTTGCCTTTAATTTTAGCAATCCTCAATTCACACCACTTAGCGGTATGGTAATGCAATTTACCCCACAGCAGCTAGAGGGAATGATGGATTTGGCAGATTATGGTGCGGTGGCAATGGGTGATGGTTGGAAGGATACTATTGCTTTGCGTTTAGGACTGACTTATCTCACACAAAAGAATATGCTTCTTATGTTTTCTGCCGCCTTTGACCAATCTCCTGTGCCACAAGATAAAATAGGGATTCCTGATAGTAATGCCTATATGTTTGGCTTAGGTGCGCAAAAATTAATTGGTGAGAAATGGAATGCTGGAGTAGGATATAGCTTAGCTCTTAAAGATGGGCGCAAAAGCATTTATCAAACAGGTGGGTTTGGGCAACTACACCTACTTTCTGTTTCATTTAGTAGGCAGTTTTAGAATCTTTAAGGTATGAAGAAAGGTGGAATCCTTGAAAGATTCTAAATTTGTCTTAGAAAATCTGTGAAATAAGAATGACAATAATGATGCTTGGCGCGATAATTCGCAATATCCATAACCATACAACAAAAAGCGTATGTGATAAAAAAGGTGTCCAAGCCCTAAGATGAGATTTTTTGATATACCAACCCAAAAAGAGAAGCACGCAGAGCATACCTAGTGGCATAAGGCAAGAGGCAGTGAGAAAATCAAGCACATCAAAGAGGGATTTGCCATAAATAGAGGGCATTGCAAATTCTGTGTTATTCCACAAAATTACCAAAAATCCGAGTGCAAAGACAGCAGCACTTAAAAGATATGAAGCTTTTGCTTGAGAGTAATTTAATTTATCACGCAATACACTTACGATAGGCTCAAGCATAGAAATGGTGGAAGTAAGCCCTGCAAAAAGCACAGCGATAAAAAAGAATGCACTAATAATATGCCCGACACTCCCTAAAGAGTGAAATGCGAGGGGAAGTGAGATAAGCAAAAGCCCTACACCTTGACTTGGCTGACCTTGGAAATGGTAAATAAAGGTAAAAATCATAAGTCCAGCAATAAGAGATACAACAATCCCACTAAGCACCACCCAAAGCGCACTTTTAAGAAGGTTTTCACCCTTTTTTGCATTTGCTGCATAAACGGCTATTGTGCCTACACCAAGAGAAAGGGAGAAAAAGACTTGCGCTAAAGATTCTAAGAGGGTGTGTAAAGTAATATGACTTGGCTCAAAATGAAACATAAAGTGCCAACTTTGAGCAAATTCATCAAGTGTGATAGCATAGATTAATAGTCCTATAAAAATGATAAAAAGCAAAGGCATAAGGATAAGATTTAATCGCTCAATCCCTTTTTTAATCCCGCGCGCGACAATAAAAGCACTAAAGGCAATAATACCAAAAAAGCAAAGCGTTTGCCACATAAGCGATTGTGTTCTAATCGCATCAAAAAGGACTTGTGATTGTTCAATATTGCTTGGTAAGTGAAAGCTTACAAAAAGCAGATAGTAGAGAATCCAACCCATTACAACAGCATAAAAGCTTAAAATAAGAGGTCCTGCAATGGCATTTAATCCAAGCCACATAAGAGGTTTTTTCACACTTTTGTCTAAGGGATTGACTTTGTTGTGATTTTCTTGTGGAGTAGGAGGGAGAGTATTGAGTTTATCAAGAATGATGTAGTTATCCAAAGGATTGCTTCGTGCGATATTGCCAAGGAGCATTTCGGCTATAAGCATTGACACACCGATACTTACAGCAAGGATAAGATAAAAAATCACAAATGCACCACCTCCATTTTCTCCTGTCATATAAGGAAATCGCCAAATATGTCCCAAACCAATGGAGCTACCCAGAGTCGCCATAATGAATCCGATTCTACTAAAATTATTCATTTACTTCCTTTTTTGCATTTTGGTGAGATTTTAGCTAAAACTTATCTCTTACACAATGTCAAAAAGGAGGATATGCGTGTATTACTTCAAATTTGCTACAATGCGTGAAAATATCGCCATTATTTCAAGGAGACATAATGAAGACATATCAAGTGAGAGTGTATTTTGAAGATACGGATTGTGGGGGTATTGTGTATCATACAAATTATCTTAAATATTGTGAGCGTGCTAGAAGTGAGTTATTTTTTACAAATTCTATGCAGCCTTTTGTAGAAAAAAGCGGCTTTGTGCTCAAAAAAATTGACGCAGATTTTATTGCCAGCGGACATTTAGGTGATAAGCTAGAAGTGAGAAATAGCCTTATTGAGTGTAAAAATGTGTCTTTAAGGCTTAAACAAGATGTGTATAGAATTTATGATGCGCTTAAAGGTGTAGAAAGTGATGATTTGCTTTTTAGTGCGGATATTACTCTTGCCTTTGTTGATGTGGAAAAAGGTAAGCCGTGCAAGATTCCACCTTTTGTGCGTGAAGTGATTCATACTTTAGAGTAAAATTCAAGCAAATAAAGGAAACATTAATGAATCTTGATATACAAAAGCCAGATATTATTTATCCTTGTAAATGGGAGTATAGAATCATTGGAAAAAATGAGGAAAAACTTCGCGCTTTAGTCTTTGAAGTAATGCCACGAGAATATGAAATACAGCTTGGCAAACATTCCGCAAAAGGACATTTTGTAAGCATATATGTAAGCCTAGAAGTGCAAAGTGAAGGGGAGAGAAATGATATTTTTGCGCGTTTGCAGCAAAGTGAAGAAGTGAAGATGGTTTTGTAGGGATTGCTATGCGGTTTGGGAAGATTGAATATTTAAATCTATTGCCCTTTGATGTGTTTATCAAAAAATATCCTACTCCTACGAATTTTAAGGCATTTTTGGGATTGAGAAAATCTTATCCTGCGCGATTAAATAAAGATTTTTTGTATAGACGTATTGATGCGGGTTTTATTTCAAGTATTGCAGGGTATGATAGTGTGCGTAAGAAAAAGGTAACAAATGCGGGTATTGTGGCAAAAGGTGCAGTGTGGAGTGTTCTTGCTTTACCTAGAGCGCAAAAAGATGATTATCAATCTGCCTCTTCTAATGCTTTAGCTAAAGTATTAGGAATAAAGGGTGAGATTCTCATTGGCGATAGGGCTTTAAGATATAAGCTTAGTGGAGGAGCAAGTATTGATTTAGGGCAAAAATGGTGGGATAAGCATCATTTAGGCTTTAGTTTTGGACGTTTGTGTTTTAATCAGAATGCAGCATTCTATCAGCGTTTAGCTCAATGCTTTGTGCGCAATCCCGTGAAGATTCCGCATTATATCTTGAAAGAGCGAAGTAGGCAAAGTCATATCTCAAGTGCGTATATTTTAGATTATCTTAAACACATTCATTATCGTGTGGGTAAAAAAGAGCAAATCGCTTTAAGCAGATTCTATACACAAATGCGTCTTAAAGGTATCAAAAAGCCTATGCGTTTTTAAAAGATGCGGTTATTACTTCTTGGCTATAATAAGCCTTTAAGTAATTTTGTATAAAAAGGCAAAGTGTGAAAAAAACGCTTATCATTGCACAAGGCGATATTGCAAAAATTTTTCTTGATACAATTTTGGACAAATATTTCAGTAATGATTATTATATTGTCGTTACAAAAGATATGTGCTATATCCCCGATAGTGTGCCTAGTTCCTTTGAATTTCATCATTTTGATTACACTTCTTCTTTTCGATTATCTCAACTTGTAACAAAAGACATTGAGAATATTTTTCTTGTGCTTGAAGATAAAAAAGAAGTGGTTGCTACTTATGAAATTACGCGTGCATTAAGTAAGAAGGCGCACATTGTGATTATGCTTGACGAACAGAGACAAACTGCACAAATGGCACAAGATAATAACCTGCTTGTGTTAAATGAAAAATTGATTCTCTCAAATAAATTTATTGAGCGTCTGCCTAATATCCCATTTATCCCGCGTAGCTTTGGTTTAGGGCAGGGCGAGATTATGCAAGTGAGTGTGCCAAATGGTAGTATTTTTACTTATCGGCATATTGGTTCTATTGAGCAAAAAAATTGGTGTATTGTTGGAATTTACAGGGGTGGAGAACTATTGTTGAGCAAACATTTTCTTGTTATCCAACCAAATGATAGCCTTTTAATTGCTGGCGACCCAAAAATATTGAATGATGTATATGTGCAGATAAAAAGTGAGATAGGGCAATTTCCTTCACCCTTTGGGCGTGATATTTTTCTCTATGTGGATATGTCTCTCTCAAATGAACATAGAATCCTATGTGATGTGCAAGACGCACTTTATTTAAATGAAAAGCTCAAGAATAATAAGCTTTTTATCTATATTCTTAATCCTTCAAATTTTACCTTTCTTGATAAACTGAAAAATTTAGAATCTGAAAGTGTGCGAGTAAGAGTGGATTATAGCAATACAAGTTTTAAGGAGAGAATTGCCACAGATTCACAAAAACGTTTTGGACTAGTGATTATTAATCAAGATATTTTTACTTCACGCAAAAATCGCAGAGTGCTTTTTGACCTCTCAATTCCTGTGCTAAAAACCGGCTGGGAACACGTGGAAGATTGCAAGCAAAGTTTTGTAGTGCTAAGTGAAAATATGGGAAATATAGAAAATGTTACTTCTGTGATATTTGATGTATCTAAGCAACTTCAACTTGACCTTGATGTATATGATTATGACACAGATGCGTCTTATCACGATGAGATTGTGAGTCGGTATGAAGAGTGCGCACGTATTTTTAAGCGCACGATAAATCTTATACAAACAGATTCAAAAAATCCTATTTTATATTTGCAAGATAGTTTTATGTCATATATGTGTTTTGTGCCATTTGAGCGAAGTATATCACGCACAAAAACATTTT
The DNA here is from genome assembly GCF_000762845.2 of Helicobacter japonicus. GTDB lineage: Bacteria > Campylobacterota > Campylobacteria > Campylobacterales > Helicobacteraceae > Helicobacter_C > Helicobacter_C japonicus. The sequence goes on from NZ_JRMQ02000008.1 coordinate 76,054, forward strand.
CTTTTTTCTCCACAGATGCATATAAAATTATGTCGATGAATAATAAAAATCCACAAATTTTTATTCCCCTTTCTCAAGAAAATAAAGGAAAAACAAAAGGAAAATAATGAATAAAACAATACAGATTCAAACCAAAAGCACACAATACCCTATTTACATCGGCACATTACCACAAATAGAATCTCCTCACAAGGTGCTTATCGTCTCAAATCCTAAAGTTGCTGGTTTTTATCTTAGGCAAGTGCTAGAGCGTATTATCGCACCTGAAGTATATGTGTGTATCGTGCCTGATGGAGAGCAATACAAAAATATGCAGAGCGTGGAGTATATACTTGAATGCGCTTTTTCTCATCGGCTTGATAGAAAATCTTTAATGATTGCTTTAGGTGGAGGTGTGATAGGCGATATGGTGGGCTTTGTGAGTGGTATTTATCAACGTGGTATTGATTTTATTCAGATTCCAACAACCTTGCTTGCACAAGTCGATGCTTCTGTGGGTGGGAAAACAGGGGTTAATAATGCCTTCGGTAAGAATCTCATAGGACTTTTTCATCAGCCAAAAGCTGTGTATATTGACCCTGCTATGCTTACTACCTTGCCAAATAGAGAGTTTGGTGCAGGAGTGGCAGAGATTGTTAAAATGGCGGTGTGTTTTGATAAGACATTTTTTGATAGCCTTCTTGCACGGAAACTTTCATTGCAAGATATGGAATCTTTGAGTGAAGCTATTGCCAAAAGTGTGGAGATAAAAGCGCGTGTGGTTAATGCCGATGAAAAGGAGCAGGGCATTCGGGCTGCGCTTAATTATGGACATACTTTCGGGCACGTGATAGAAAATCTCACGCAATATGAGCAATTTTTGCACGGAGAAGCTGTAAGTATAGGTATGTGTATGGCAAATACTCTTGCTTGTGAGCTAGGATTACTTTCTCAAGAGCAATGCCAAAGCATAAAACAACTGCTTTCAAGCTATAATCTCCCAACGCATTTTGCTTTTGAAAATGCGCAAGGTTTTTATGAGAAATTTTATCTTGATAAGAAAAGCACAGATTCTCGAATTATGTTTATTTTGCCTCAAGGTATTGGTGATGTAAAGTTTTGTAATGATGTGCCTAAAGATGTGGTCTTAAGGGTGCTTAAAAAATGTGGTGATTATGATGAAAACTAGAATCTTCTCTTTCATTTTACTTTTTTTTTGTGTGCAATTAGTAGCATTAGAAAGTGCGCAATCACTTGATAAGCAAATAGAAGATATTGATAAGCAACTCGAAGCAAGTCATAATGTGTGGCTTAAACATTATATGAGTTTGCAAAATTATAATGAGCTAACAGATGAGATAAATGGCATTCAGCAGGAGATTCAATCACTTGCAAATCCGCCTCGCTCTCTTACGCATCGTTTGGAGACATTACAAAGGCAGCAAGATCTCCTCAAAGATTATGCAAAAGAGCCTTATAAAGCCTTACTAGAAACTAAAAATATAGAAGAAGTGCCACAAATTACAAATCCTTTTTTGATACTTACAGGTTATTCATTTCTTAAAATTCTCAAAGAACAGCAAGATGTGCTTAAGGCAAATGATGAGAGTTTGCAGAATCTACTTGATATGGTGCGTAAAAAATATAGGCTTTTGCTTGAACTTGGTTTTGTAGATAAATCCCTTGAAGTAGCAAATGCTATCGCTTCTACACAGCGAATGATTGAAGAGCTTGAAGGTGCGCAAAAAATCTTAGCAACTTCTCTTGATATTTATGCGCAAGAGAGTGAAAATATTAGCACAAAGATTATGTCGCAAATTCAAAATCAAATTGTCAAAATCGTGTATGTCAGCGTGGCTGTGCTTATTACAATTTTATTAGCCTTTTTGCTTAAACTTACTTTGCGTAAATATATCCTTGATACAGATAGAATCTACACTGCAAGTAAGGTGATTAATGTCTTAAATATCACCATTATCGCGCTGATTTTGCTTTTTAGTTATATGGAGAATGTAACCTATCTCGTAGCGATTTTAGGTTTTGCCTCTGCTGGTTTAGCCATTGCAATGAAAGATTTATTTATGAGTGTGCTCGGCTGGTTTGTCATTGTGTTGGGGGGTAGCGTGCATGTAGGTGATAGGGTGCGAGTAGTGAAGGATAATAGCATATATGTGGGTGATGTGCTTGATATTTCTATGCTAAGAATCACACTTTTTGAAGATGTAACACTCACAAGTTATAGAGAAAATCGCCGTGCTGGACGTATTATTTTTGTGCCAAATAATTTTATTTTTACCACAATGTTTGCAAACTATACACACGGAGGGCTTAAAACAGTGTGGGACGGGATAGATTTTAGTATTACTTTTGATAGTAATTACAAAAAAGCACTAAAAATTGCCACAGACACAGGCAAAAAATATGCCAAAGGCTATACGGAAATGGTGCGTCAGCAAGTGTATCGTATGCGAGATAAATATTCTTTGCGTAATCCTAATCTTGAAGTGCGGAGTTATTGTATGATTGAACCAAATGGATTTAGAATCTCACTTTGGTATCAGACAAATGCCTATGCTACACTTGGTTTGCGTAGCACGATTTCAGGGGAAATTATTGAGCAGATTCTCAAAGAAGATGATATACATATTGCATATCCCACACATAAGGTTGTTGCTAGTGGAGGCGATGGCATAGGTCAAGCTACACAAGAGTCAAGGGCACTACTTGGTGGAGCACTAGGACAAATGGAATCCTAAAGCGCAAGGATAGGGCTTTGAGTAATCAAAAAAGAGTATATTTTAAGACTTTTGGTTGTCGCACGAACCTTTTTGATACGCAAGTAATGAAAAGCAATTTAGGAACATTTGAATGTGTAGAAGATGAGAATCTTGCTGATGTGATTGTAGTTAATTCTTGCACGGTAACAAATGGTGCAGATTCTGGTGTGAGAGGTTATCTCAATAAAATGCGCCATTTGCGTAAAAAAGTCTATCTTACAGGCTGTGGCGTAGGCACAAGGGGAGAAGAAATCTTTGCAAATAATCTCGCTCATAGTGTATTTGCCCATAGTTTTAAAGAATCTATTGGAGATTTTTTGCATAAAGATGAGCGGTTTTTTTACCCTGAAAGCAATGAGAATCATATTGATAATACACTTATTGCGCAGTTTTCTGGAAAATCACGCGCATTTTTAAAGATTCAAGAAGGTTGTAATTTTGCGTGTAGTTATTGTATTATCCCCTCTGTGCGAGGAAAGGCGCGTTCATACCCAAAGGAGAGTATTTTAAGTCAAATCCGCACTTTAAGTGAGAGTGGTATTAGCGAAGTGGTGCTAACGGGCACGAATGTAGGGAGCTATGGTGTGGATTTAGATGATTATAATCTTGCCAAACTTATTTGTGATATAAATGCCCTCAATGTTCTTAAACGCTTGCGCATAGGAAGTTTAGAACCTAGTCAAATTGATAGTGAATTAAAAAATGCGTTGATGTTGCCTTTTGTAGAAAGGCATTTACATATCGCGCTTCAGCACACAAGCAATACAATGCTTGATTTGATGAATCGTCATAATCGTGTGGAGAGTGATTTGGCACTTTTTGATGAGTTTGCTCAGCAGGGTTTTTGCTTGGGGAGTGATTTTATCGTAGGACACCCCGGAGAGAGTGAAGAGCTATGGCAGGAGGCTTTGCATAATTTTAAAAAATTTCCGCTCACACATTTGCACCCTTTTATTTATTCCAAGCGTGATGGCACATTTTCAAGCACACTTACTCATCAAGTAAGGGGTGATATTGCAAAAACACGATTACACACATTAAAAGATATTATTGCAGCACATAATATAGATTTTAGAAAAGCGCATTATGTGCCTTTAGAGGTGCTATGTGAGAGTAAAATAGAATCCGAAGAGGGCTTTGTATATAGTGGATTAGACCAGTTTTTTAATCGTTTTCATTTCACTTCCAACAAGGCAGATTTAGAGGGGCAGTGGCTGAACTTTGAATCTTATGAGATAAGAGAGGAGGGCAATTATGGCAAAATCTAAAAGTCTTATTATCGGTGTTTTGTGCGTAGGCATTGTAGTTATTTTGCTTATTGTGATGGCAATGCGTGATAATACACAGCTTCTAAGCGCACAAGAAGCACAATCTTTGCTTACAAGTGAAGAGGTGCGTGATGTGAGTGTGGATAATGATTATATATATTTTGTAGTAAAAGATACACCCTATAAAGTCTATCTCTATTCACTTCCACCAAAACTATGGAGCTATGAACTTCCTATTAATGTTAAAAGCGCACCTATTTTTGGGGATATTTTGGGTGAGATTGGTATTGTTGTCCTTGTGCTTTTGGTGCTAAGTGTGCTTATTCAAGCTGTGCAATCGCGCAAAAGGATTCTCAAAATACCTCAAAAACAGCAAAATGATATTATGCGTGAGAGTGAAATACCTTTTACAGAATCTTCATATATGCCTATGAGCAGTTCTGTGCGCTTTAAAGATGTGGCGGGGATTAGTGAGGTAAAAGAAGAACTTGTAGAAATTATTGATTATTTAAAAAATCCTAAACATTATCAAGATTTGGGCATTACTTTGCCTAAGGGTGTGCTATTAGTGGGACCACCAGGTGTAGGTAAAACGATGATAGCTAAGGCTGTGGCTGGTGAAGCTGCTGTGCCATTTTTTTATCAAAGTGGTTCAAGTTTTGTGCAAATTTATGTCGGTATGGGCGCAAAACGCGTAAGGGAACTTTTTGCACGAGCAAAGGCAAGAGCACCAAGCATTATTTTTATTGATGAAATTGATGCAGTGGGCAAAGCACGTGGAAATACGCGTAGCGATGAGAGAGAAGCCACACTCAATCAGCTTTTAACCGAAATGGACGGCTTTGAAGATTCGAGTGGTGTGATTGTGATAGCTGCGACAAATAAAATGGAAGTGCTTGATGAAGCGTTGTTAAGAAGCGGGCGATTTGATAGGCGCATTTATGTGGAGTTACCAAATTTACAAGAAAGGGAGCATATTTTGGGGCTATATCTTAAGGATAAAAAGCACGAATTAGATATAGAAGAAGTCGCGCGTTTGTGCGTGGGCTTTAGCGGTGCAGCTCTTGCTTCGCTTGTAAATGAATCTGCACTTAATGCTTTAAGACGCAAGTCAAATGTGATTCAAAAAGAGGATATTCTCGCCACTAAGGACAAAGTGCTTACAGGTAAGAAAAAGGCATTAAGTTTGAATGAGAAAGAAAAAGAGATTCTTGCACTTTATCAGTCAGCAAAGGCACTAAGTGCATATTGGCTTGAGGTAGATTTTGATAAAATTGGGCTTGTGAGTGAAAGTTTTAGGCAGATTGATAAAGAGCTTACAAGCAAGCAAGAACTTATGAGTAAGATTAAAGTTGCTTTAAGTGGAAATATTGCTGTGGAATGTATTTATAAACAGACTTTTAGTAATGCAAAAGAAGATATTTTAAGCGCAAAAGAAATTGCTACGCAAATGTGTGAGCAATATGGTATGGGTGAGCGACTTTTAAGTGATAGTAGTGATATAGCTCATATTTTAGAGCAAGCACAAAAAGAAATGCGAGAGTTTATTATTAATTCAAAAGCTGTGCTTTTACAAATATCTCGTGCTTTGCAAGAAAGAGAACGTTTAAGTAAAGATGAGATACAAGAGATATATGAAAGCATACACAAATAAGAATCTTGCATTATCTGTGATTGACTGGATTCTTGACCTCTATGCTGCTAATCCTTATGTAATTATAGGTCATAGCAATGGGGGGGTGTGGCAAGATAGAGAGTTTCTTAGCACTCAAAGTGCAATTAATAAGGCATTAGAGAGGATTTCTTCTTATCAAAGGTTGCAGAATCTTGTGCTTATTGCTCCACCACCTTGTATTTTGGAATTAAAGCAATCTCTGCATTTTTTGGATTCTCAAGGTGTAAAAATTGATATATATATAGGTGAAAAAGAGTGCGAATCAAGGGCAATTCTAGAATCTTTATGTGCTTGTAGCGTGGTGAGATTCTACAAAAATATTTCTTTTACTCATTGCGTTTCATAAAATGTAGTTTTTGTTAAGAATAAGTGTTTTTCTCCTATTTTTTATTATCATTATAATGCTCTATAATGCGTTGGTTCTGTATATATACAAGTCTTGGTTTTTCATATTTTGTTTGTATGTATGGAGATTTTTTAACTTATTGCTTTAATTTTTTATAATAGAGTTTATTGCCACTTGTCATAAGTTCTTTAGCTTCATTGACAAGGAGAATTTTTGTTGCGACTTTTTGCCTTATTGCTTCATTAATAGTTTGAATTTTACTCTCATAAAGCGAAATTTTATTGACAATGGAGTGCATACTTTTTGAAATCTCATTATTGATATTAAGCGGTATTTCAAGTGAAGCTCTAGCGTGTTGCTTTAATAAATCGCGCTCAAATTTATACTTATTTTCATAGTTCAAGTTTGGATTATGAAAGTTAAGAGAGTTTTTAAAATCCTCACGCAAGAGATTCCAAAAATCCTTTATATCTTGCTTACTCTTGAAATGTAGCTTCTTACGAGAAAATATATTGTTTTTGTTTAAGATAATGTGAATGTGTGGTTTATTTTGATGAGAGTGAATAACACTTACAAACTTATATTCAACGAAATTCTTTTTCATTACTTCACTCACAGAGATTTTTAATGCCTCAAGGCTATGTTTATCCACAGCCTCATCAAGTGAAAATGTGAAGTGCCACGCTTCTTTTGCGTTCTCTTTTGGTGAAAAATCTTTTTGCCAATCATTCATAATATCCTCTAAGCTCACGAGTTCATTATCTTGATTGAGCGCAAATGTAGATTCAGAATTGCGTATAACATAATTAAGCGCATTCTTAACGCCTTTTCTAGTAGGTGTATTTGGTGGTTTAATGATTTGTTTTCTTGCTATTGCTGCAAAGTTTAAACCAGAGCTTCTAAAAGACAATATGAAAACAATTATTTGGATAGCAATTATCACAGGTGTGCTATGGGGTGTAACTAATAATGGTGTAAGCGTGTTTCAATGATTGAGATTGATAATTTTAGAGAAATCACAAAAAAGGACAAGGTGTATTTGCCACGCACAAACATAGGCTTAAGTAGAACTTCTTTGCTTATTGCTCTCATCATACGCTCAAAGATGAAATCAAAAAATATTTTTTACTCATAAGGAAGGAATATGTATAGTTTTGTTGAGGATTCTGTCAGTTTTGTCTAAAAAGTGTTAAGAAATATCAAAAGATTTGCTTTCACTTTGATTTGTAAATATCCCTCATTCTCACGTACTTTTTGCTTTATTTGACTGACTTCTCTCTTACTCTGCCCTATATAATCGGTCTGTTTTTTACTACATTTGCACTTGTAGGTGTGAGTAATGCGATGAATATTATTGATGGATTCAATGGTTTGGCAAGT
>NZ_JRMQ02000009.1 GCF_000762845.2 Helicobacter japonicus
AAAGATTCTATAATGACTTCTGCAAGAGCCATTTTTAAATGCCCATAGCCTTTACCTTCAAATTCTGCCTCAATGCTTTCGCGGCTTTTTTGTGTGAAAATCTCATAAATGCAAAGCAAATTATACAGCCCTGCGCGAGATTCATCAAAGACAATATTGCTTTGAGAATCTGTTACTGCCTTTTTACATTTGCGCGTGATAATTTCAGGGCTATCAAGCAAGAAAATCGCGTGATTTTCGCCCTTAGCAGACTTGCTCATTTTAGATTCTGGATTATCTAGTCCCATTACACGCGCACCCACCTTTGGAATAAGCGGCTTTGGAATCTTAAAGCACTCTCCAAAATCGCGATTAAATCGCTCTGCAACATCGCGCGTAAGCTCTAAATGCTGCTTTTGGTCTTCACCCACAGGCACGAAATCAGCTTGGTAGAGCAAAATATCTGCCGCCATTAAAGCAGGGTAGTTAAAAAGCCCAACATTGATATTTTTTGGATTCTTACTTGATTTGTCTTTAAACTGCGTCATACGGCTCATATCGCCCATAGGAATATTGCAATCAAGTATCCACGCTAGTGCGGCGTGTTCATCAATTTGGCTTTGGATAAAAAGATGTGATTTTTTCGTATCAATCCCACAAGCAAGGAGAATAGCCGCAAGTTCATAGGTTTTGTTTTGTAATTCTTGTGGGTCTTGTCGTATCGTAATGGCGTGAGAATTGACTACGCAAAAGATATTTTCATATTGCTCTTGTGAATCTACCCAATGCCGCACCGCACCTAAATAATTGCCTAAATGAATATTGCCTGTGGGTTGAATGCCTGAAAAAATGCGTTTTTTATTTGAAATGATGTGAGATTGCATACTATTCCTTAAAAATAAAGTTTATAGAAATTAAGTTCCAAAAGCATATTGTATCAATTTTAGCTTATATCACTTATATATTTTACTTCGATATTAAGTTAAATAACTTTGAGTAAAAGGAGAAGGGAGAAAATCTAGTTTCAATAGACTAAAACGACTTGGCAAAGCTAAAGGATATTTTAAAGATTATCTTGCGTAAATATCTTGCTATGAGCTAAACATTAAAGGCGAAAATGGAGAATGCCCTTTGATTAAAGCCTTACAATCTTATACTAAGAGATTTCGCGGGATTTCCTCAATCCTCGCAAACATCTTGGAAGTCTCATCATCTACCACAACCGCTTCACCTTTTTCAAGGCTTTCTAAACCTTGCATAAATTTTTGCAAAGAAAGAAAATAAGCCAAATCCCACTTGTCCTCTTCAAATATCGTGCCATACTTGTGTCCCTTTGTGGTGAGGATTTTATACTCTTCAATCTTGTCTTGCAAAAAGCTCTCAAAGTCCTTGCCCTGCGCGTTTTTTCTACCCTTGTGAAGCCCAAGAAAGAGTGCGTATTCTAGCACTTCTAAGGTTTTATCCTCAAACATCGCAAAGACAAAAGGCAAGATTTCTCCCTTTGGCTTGGTATATACATCATCGTTGCTAAGCCCTTTAAGGTCTTTTGCGTTTAAAAACAAACTTAGCCCCGCTTTTGGCAAAGCAAAGAAGCTATTATCTAGCACTTCCTCGCTAAAAAGCTTGTTTTTAAGCGCGTAGATAAAAACTTGCTGCGCTCCTTCAAAAGTGTCTCTGTAATTATGCACAGAATGGTAATAAGAAAACGCCTCGGTGTAAATTTCACCAATACTAAAAGGGCTTAGCAAATCCCATATCTTTTTTAAAGTCTCTCCCTTTTTTATCCCTAAACACTCAAATTTTTTCGTTTGCGCCTCAATCTCAAGTATATCCTCCCAAGCATATCTTAGCTCCTTCAAATAATCTTTCTTAAATTCCACGCCATTTTTGATAAGAAGTTCTGCAATATCTACCCTGCCACCATCTAAGACACTTGCTAAAAAATCACGGCTTTTTTTGCCACCCTTTTGCGAAAGCAAAAATTCTTTATCCTGCGCGTTTTGGATAATAAATTCTACAAGCTCTAAAGGCGCACAGGCAAGCGCACTCTCTGTTCCGGTGGTTCTTTCTTCTATCTCCACAGAGTATTCTGTATTGTTTATACATTTAAGCACTCTAGCTAAATCTTTATCGCTGATTTTCTTATTTTTCTTGCTTTCAAGGATTTGCTTTAAGCCCTCCAACGCTTGTTGCAAATGCTCTACATAAGAGCAAAACTTCTCTGAGCTGGGTCCTTCTTTTATAAAATCACAAACTGCTTTGATGTCTTTAAGTTGTTCCATTTTTTCTCCCTTGAATCATTCTTGCGTGCTACATTATATTGTTTTTTTGCAATCAAGTCTAGGCGTTGAATCCGCAGACAAAAGATTCTAAAAGTTGCATTGAACCTTGTAAATCCCTAACGAATTTTATACAATGCTAAATGAAAACACAAATTTTGCAGAAGTGCGCTTTCATATCAAAGAGTTTCAAAAGGTGTAAAAGGAGAAAGTTTGCGATTAGAATCTATTGTTTTGATAGCCGTGCTTCTTGTGCTTGCTTGTGCAAGTTTCTTTTTGATTGTCAATATATTTGAGTTAAGCCATACAAGTGTTGCGCTTATCATTTTTATTTTAGGGCTGATTTGTGCAAAATTTGTCTTTCCTATGATGATAAAAGCCAAAGTAAATCAAAAGAATAAAGAATCTAACAAAGAGGCGCATACAATGAAAAGAGCAAAAGAAAAAGCCATAAGAATAAAAGCACAAGATGAGAGTGATGAGTCTATTGAGATAACATTTCCAGAGGAACAAGAGCAAGAAAGCTTAGTGAAGGATACATTAAACTTAAAGCAAGTAGTGAGCGACCCAGACTCTATTCACCACACAATAATCCACAACAAAAGAACTTTGCTTGATTTTCTTTTTATGCAAAGCAAAAAGAGCGGGAGAATCCCAAATATCGCTCTTTTCTTTGGCTTGGATTGTAAAATTAAGAAAAAAGACATTAAAGCTGTTTTGGACGCGTTTAATATCAGTTTTTATGATGAAAATATAAATGAGAATTTTAAAAGAAGCTTTGCATTTATCACACAAGCAAAGGCTGATTATGGGTTGATTGTGCTAGAAAAAGAAAGCGGAGAGCTTATTGATGTCATTCTTGCTAATGAAACGATAAATGATATATATGATTTAAGTCTTGAAATCTGGAATCTCTTTGAAAATGCTAACCCTTATCCACAGGCAAAAAGCTTAAGTGGTAAGAGTTGTATGCTTTTGTATGATAACTTTATCACGCGATATAGTGGGAATATATACTTTCATATGGGTAGTATTAGCTCACTTGATATAAGAGAAAGGCTTAAAGATAAAAGGGAGCAAAATATCTTTGGCTATATAGAGCGAGGCGTATCAAGTGGCATTGATAGTAGCGAATATGAATACAATAAGGAACAAGCACAAAAGGCATTAAGGGCTTTAAGTGAGTATTTTGATGATGATATGTTGGCTTTTGTCAATACGACTAGCTTTAATGCACCCTTTAGTGCGCTAGTCAAAGATAATGGCAAAAAGCTACAAGTGCTGTTTTTTAGCGATGAATACGATTCTAATGGAGTAGATGTTGATAATAATTTTTTTACTGACCCTTATCTAGCCCTGCTTGATACACTAGGAGAAGAGGAGGAAATCTATGCGGAATCGCTTTATGGTGTAAATTTATTAGAACCAAAAGAACAAGCAGAATCTATGCAAGGTAATGAAAAAGACGACAATAAAGAGCAGAATTGGGACTTCAAGGCAGATTCTTTTCATACAAAATCCTTTGATATGACAAAAGCCATTATACAATCGGTAAGAGATGCAAGTAACGCAATGGAGCAAGATATTGAAGAATACGATGAAGTAAGCAGCGAGTATAAGGAAATGTATCTGCAAAAAGAGAAACAAAATGCGTTTATTGCAGTTTTCGAACTCTCAAATGAGGAGTATGCAAAACTCACACCAAAAGATTTTCAAAATTACCAAAAAGAGCTAAACGCATTACTTAAGAATTTTGTCATTGCCATTGAGCATTTTGAGGAGGAATTAGAGGTAGAATATACGCAAAACTTGCGCAATATACTAGAGGATAAAGAAAGTGTTATTTTTGTAGAGAGTTTTCTCCCGTTAAGCTTACCAAAGAGTTTAGAATTTTTGAGTGGGGAATCTAAACGATTACTTAAAGGAGCGAATCGCGCTTTGTTTTTGAATCTTATAAGAGCTGGAGCAGAGGTAGAAAATGAGCTTGTGGAACAAGCGCAAAATGCCGCACAATGGTATTTTTCATCACAGCTACAAAGATACAATCTCTATCAAGCATTACGAAAAAACAAAGATTCTAAACTTTATGATGAAAAATATTCCATAAGTGATGAGCAAAAAGAAGCCTTTGTGCTTTCACTTCCTACAACCAAAATCCTACAAGAACTTTGTGCGATTCTTAGGTCTGCCTATTATACAGATGGCACGGTGCAAATAAGGGCTTTGCAAAATCTCGTGCGAGAATCCGAACTTGATGAGTGGATTTTGCCTCAATATGAGGAACTTTTCATAGGTGGGGAAGCTACCAATTATGATTGGCAATTACTTTCTTATGAGAGGGTGCAAAATCAGCAAAACTATAATGAAGCCTATAATGCAATCATAGAAAAACTTAAAAAATCTCTACAATCTGGAGAGCAAACACTCTTTTATGAGGATATTTTAAAATATGAAGATTCTCTAAAAAATAGGGTAGATTCTCAAATACTACACAAAAGAGGCAAAGCAAAAAGACAAATGGGTAATAAAGAGGTAGATAGCACAGACAGAGAGGGTGCTTATGATATGCTTTTTAAGGCAATTATGCTTTCAGATTTTGATTTATTTCAAGAGGCAATCGCTAATGGAGCAGACGCAAATGGTGTAGTAAGTGCAAAACAAGCGGAGAGCGAACTTGCAAGGGAGCAATATTTGTGTGAAGAGGGTGCAAGTCATTATGCTATGGCGGTTGGCAAAATTTTAGATTGCATAGCACTTGATGATGAGGATTTGAGTGAAGAATCTTTAAAAGAAGAATGCACAGATGCCTTTAAGATTCTCTTTGCGATGAGGGATTTAAAGCCCTGCCAAGAGGTGCTAGAGGACGCAAAAAGCTTGCTAGAAGACACCTTTGCAGATTGGTGGTATGAAGCCTACAAAGAAGCTGATGAATTGGGCTTTAAGGGTGATTTAGATGATGAGGAGGCACTGCATACTTGGCTAAGAAATCATAAGCCCTTAACTTACTTTGAGATTCTAGCTAAAGAGTTAGGTTTAGAGCTAGAGTTAAGCTGGGAGTGAGCCTTGAGAGAATTAGGGCTTAAAGATTAAACTTACAAAAAAGGAGACACAATGAAAACAAAACAAGAAATTAAGGCTATGAATAGAAAGCAAAGAAATGCTCTTGTGGATGAGTTGTATGCACTCATTGAAACAAATGATACAGAAAAAGTAAAAGGGTTTTTACAAGAGTATCCCCTGCAAGAGAGTTTTTATGAGGAAAATATTAAAGACGGCACATACAAGCTTTTTTTATTTCAAGTAGAATATGTCCTTGCCGAAGCAGCAGTGGCGTATGAGAAGTATAAAGACCCTGCAATGATAGAGTTTTTACAAGAATGGGGCTTAAGGATTGATTACCACCATAATGGATATGGAAGGAATGCCTTGACATCATACATTGAAAAAGGTGGTGAAGATGAAATGGTTATCAAATATCTTTTAGATAAGGGCTTAACTTGTGAGAAAAGAGGAGATGATGGTGATGGCTGGACTCCTATGCATTGGTGGGCTAGACGTAATAATTATAAGGCTCTTAAGATAGCCATTACCAAAGCGGGAGCAAATGTAGATGCGTTAGACAAATTGGGAGAGACACCTTTGCTTCATTCAGTAAAAGAATCTTCAAACTACAAAGCTACTCAGATTCTAATAGAGCTTGGGGCAAATGTGAATTATGCTACTCCAGCAACCCCCTTAGATGACGCACAAGGAGCTAAAAATAAAAAGCTTCTCAAAGACGCAGGAGCAATGACTAAAAATCAAATTAAAAAGAAATTTAAAATAGATTTGTGGGTTAATCGAGAAGATAGTGAGGAAGAGCAAAGTAGAACAGTAAGAGAAATTGCTAGAAGAATGAATGATGCACTAAAGAAGGCAAAAGGATAAGTAATGGCTAAGGTAACTCTTAATTTTAGTGATGTGAAGTTTCATATCAAAGAATTTCAAAAGGAAACACAATGAAAAATGAAAATGCAGATTCTAAAGAATCTTTACAAGCACTTTTGCAAAAGTATAAAAGTGGGAGTAGTGAGGAGCTAGAAGCAGGATTAGCGAGTTTAAACACCGATGAGCAAAAAGCATTCATCAAAGAAGTTTTATGCCTTGAGAATGAAAACTGGGATAATGGCACACTAAAAAGCGATGAAAAATTCAATGTCATTTTTCCGCCACATTTTAAGGCGGTTATGGCTTATGAAAAAGCGCATTTTAATGGTGCAATACTTTCTGATTTCATCGAGGCATTAGAAGAATGGCTAGAGCAAGAGGAAATGGAGCTTTATGATAACCCTGCTGATTTTGAGGGCGGGGATTATTATAGCGGAGATGATAGTGAGTGCGATGAGGACTATACCATAGATGATTGGGTAGCAGACCAAACAGGACATTTGAGGGATTTTATCGATTCTTTGAAAGATTTTAAATGATAGAAAGACACACCGCCAACCAACTCCATTTTTATTTTTTTCTAAACAATCTTTTAGCAATGAAATCCCATAAGTCCTTAACTTATAATAGATTTAGGGCTTATTTGAGATTTAAGCTTAAAAACAGACACTTTAGTAAAAAGAGACTTATCTTTGCTATTTTATTTTATTTTCTCTGCTCCCTCACTATCTTTTTACTTCCTTTAGATATTTTAACCAAGTATCCTTATTTAAAACACTTCACAGACTTTATGGACTTTATCCCTGCCATTAAACTAATGGAGAGTAAAACTTACGCTCCTGAACTTTGTAAGTTTTATGCTTCGTATATGTTTGTGGTGGGAGTGGGAGTGTTTGCAGTAATTCTTAGAGATTTTTTGTATATTGCGCAAATGGTATGTTGCGCCCTTATTCACAAAAAGGTGTAGAGACTCTTGGAGGTATGAAGAAAATGATAGGGCAGCCGATAAAATACAGCATTATAATGGTCGGTAACTATGCCTTGATATTGTCTGTTACCTATGGCTTTCTTAATGGCGGAATGATTGGTTATACTAGGAGAGGACATTGGAATACTTATTTTATAGATGGTTACTTTGAGATGATTTTCTATATTGATTATTGGCAAAGCCTAATAATAGGCGGTCTATTATTAGGCATTTGTTTTTTTATAGTTTTGACAGACACCATATTTTACAGGCGATTTTTTACCAAAATAGGAACAAACAATGAGTGATAAATGGGTTAAGAATAGACTTAATAAGGCTGTGGGTAAGGAACAAGCAGAAGAGATAAAACAATTTCTTAATAGCAGTGATGAAAGGTATAAAGTCAGAAAAGATTTATTTCATATGGATGAAGGAGGTAATATAACCATTAAAGAGCTAGATAAAGATGCCAAGATAAAAAAACGATTAAAGGAGATAAAAAATGGTAAGGGATATTTATAAAAATGAGGAGTATTTTACTCAATACATTGAAGATGAAAAAAGAGTTTATGAACTCTTTTGTAAGAAATATCCAAATGAAAATCACGATAGTCGTTATTATAATATAGCAAAAGCGATGTATTCTAGAGGAGATGAGGATATAGAGTTGATTAAACAATATTTTATACGATATCTCAATCAATGGAAAAATGATTTTCGTATAGAGTGTTATAATGATAATGCAGAGAATCTTGCTTTAATGGTAATATGCGATATGAACACTTCTTGGGTGTTCAATAAACTTAATGAAACTAATAGGGAGGCAGATGATTTATTTTATGATGATTGGCTACTGCACTATCTAGCAAGCAAAGGAAAAGAAAAGGACTGCTTTGAGAGATTGACATCAGAAGAAGCTAAATTTGAGGATTTAAAACTTTTTGCACAAACTAAAGAGAGCGAATATTTTAAAAAATATCTTAAAGGGTGGTATAACAAAAGTAGAAGGTGTGCTTGGTGGGCTGATCATAAAATACCCGATGATAGATTGCTTTATAATGGATATTGGAATTTTGAGGGTGCAGCGGTTTTGAAAATTTTAAACTATAATAAAGACGAATTTAAAGACTATAAATACTTTCCCTATGATTTGATATAGAATCTTGTTTGCTATATAAAGCAAAATACATTTTAAAAGGAAGCGCAAATGACAAGAGAACAAGCAGAATTGATTATTAAGGAAGAGGGGTTAATAGAAGCAGAATGGAATAAGTATGGTGAAGCGGGTGGGGAGTATTATTTCATCATTTGGTTTAATCCTAACAATAATAAATATGAAACTATTTACATTGGAGAGCGAGGGGGCGTTGAAGATGAATATGCCTTTGATTATGAAAGAGAAGCAATAGATAAAATGCTACAAATGAATTATTGGCAGAAAAAACATATGTATGGAGACATCAAAGGATATTTAACAAAAGAACTTGCTTTACAAGTCATCAAAGATGAGAATTTAGAAGTCATTTGGTATGATGAGGCTTTGAAGCCTTTGAGTGCTGGAATTAAGCACGATAAACAAAGAGATAAATACATTTCTTTTATCACAAATTCTAAGGCAGAGCTGATAGAGTGGAGGAATATTGAGTTTAATGGTGATGAGGAATTTGAGGGGAAAATATATAATGATGAGTATCTAGCCCTTTACGCCCTTATCAATCGTGCAAGAATGATAAAGCAAGGAAAGATTAGCTTTAGCAGCACATCAAAGAAAGAAATGTTAGGGCATTAGAAGTTAGATTCTAAATATATAAAAAATCATACAAAAATAAAAGATATAAGCCACCCTTTATATTTATGTTCAAATCTTATAATAGAGAAGGTAGTCTTTATCAATAATTTTAGATTTAATAATGGGAGTAAAACACTTTAAATGTCTCAACAAGAATTCTTAGATGAAATTGTTATAAATTTTTGCAAAAAGCTAGACAAATTTTCAGCACAATATGGCTTAAAAACAGAGGAATTTATAACTTTTGGTGTTTTTGATAATTTACTTTTTACTTTTGAACATTATTTAGAACAAGAGGAAGATTGCATAAGTCTTGATGTTTCTTTTAGGGTGAAATCCATAAAAAGCGATGAGATTCTATGTGCTAGCCTAGAGCTTGATGAGCCTGATTTGGACTTTAAAATCTTAAATGAATATGGTGTTAGATCTTTTCCATTTTCCTTTAAAAGTATGGAATTTTCTAATATGCAAGAATTGCAAGAATTTGCTTTAGATGATATGCCTAGTGATTCTTATCATAATTTTTTGAGTGCTTACAAGGAGAGCATAGAATCTCTTTTGGAAGCCTTTAAAATTGACACATCTAGCACGATACAAGGACTTTATGATTTTGTTTATAAATATGAAAATAATAAAGATGTGTTTTGGAAAGATAGAACCCTAATGCAAATTTTACTTCTTATAGAATTAAATCAAAAAGAACAAGCACTTAAGATTTTAAAAAATGACCCAAGAACTAATGAAGAACGTAAGATTTCTATAGAATATGATAATGGGGAAGTAGAAATATTTGATATTTTGATTTATTCTTTGGAGAATAATATTATATGAATCATCTCAATGACGAGGAATTAAGGCAAGATTTGCAAATCTTTGTTAAGTGTCCTTATCAATATTGTTTCAAAATGATACTAATTTAAGCAAAGTTTCGTTAAAATTACACCTGAATTTAGTTAAAGGAAAGGAGATACAATGCTTGAGATACGATGGCATTCTCGTGCTGGACAAGGTGCTGTAACAGGAGCAAAAGGTCTTGCTGATGTAATTGCAGGGACAGGTAAAGAAGTGCAAGCTTTTGCATTTTATGGTTCAGCAAAACGTGGTGCTTCAATGACAGCTTATAATAGGATAGATTCTGAGCCTATTCTTAATCACGAAAAATTTATGAATCCAGATTATATTTTGGTGATTGATCCGGGACTTGTGTTTATTACAAATATTTGCCTTTATGATAAACCTTCTACCAAATACATCATTACAACGCGCTTGAGTAAAGAAGAACTTATCGCGAAAAAACCCGAATTAGCGAATAAAGAGATTTATACGCTTGATTGTATTCAAATTTCTATTGATGCACTTGGCAAATCTATCCCTAATGCACCTATGCTTGGGGCATTAATGAAAGTTTCAGGTATGCTTGAGATTGACTTCTTTTTAGAATCTTTCTCTAAAGTGCTTGGTAAAAAACTCCCTCAACAAGTGATTGAGGCAAATAAAGTAGCCATTAGACGAGCTTATGAAGAAGTTAAATAGCTAAAGGCAAAGGAGAGATTTTATGGATAAATTAAAAGATTGGGACAAATTTGAAATCGGCTCTGTGCTTTTTCCTTTCAAAAAAGGTGTAGATGGCAGAAAAGAGCTTTATAAATACCAAAGAACATATAGTGGAGATAGTTCTTTTACGGATAGTGTGGCGCATTGGCGTGTGGAAAAACCTGTGCATAATAGTGAAATTTGTATTAATTGCTTTAATTGCTGGGTATTTTGCCCTGATGCAGCAATTCTTACGCAAGATGAAAAACTTGCGGGAGTGGATTATGTGCATTGTAAGGGTTGTGGTGTGTGTGTAGATGTATGCCCTACAAATCCTAAATCATTACTTATGTTTAGCGACCATAAAGATAATGAGGAAGCACTTAAAGAATGGCCTGCTAAAGAATCCAAAAAATCGCAAAGTAACGCATAGAGGAGGAAAGAATGGCTAAAGTAATGGAATTAAGAGATATTGAAGTGTGGGATGGCAATATGGCAGCATCTCAAGCACTTCGCCAAGCACAAATTGATGTCGTGGCTGCTTATCCTATCACTCCTTCAACGCCTATTGTGCAAAACTATGGGAGTTTTGTGAGTAATGGTTATGTTGATGGTGAGTTTGTAATGGTAGAATCTGAACACGCTGCGATGAGCGCGTGTGTGGGTGCAGCCGCAGCAGGAGGAAGAGTGGCAACAGCGACAAGTTCTCAAGGTTTTGCTCTTATGGTAGAGGTGCTTTATCAGGCTTCTGGTATGCGTTTGCCTATTGTTTTGAATCTTGTTAATCGCGCACTTGCAGCACCACTTAATGTGAATGGCGACCATTCTGATATGTATCTTAGCCGTGATACAGGCTGGATAAATCTCTGCACCTATAATCCTCAAGAAGCATATGATTTTAATCTTATGGCGTTTAAAATTGCTGAAGACAAACGCGTGAGAGTGCCAGTAATTGTGAATCAAGATGGCTTCATCTGCTCTCATACAGCTCAATCAGTGCGTCCATTTACTGATGAAGCAGCATATAAATTTATCGGGGAGTATATCCCACATAATCCTATGCTTGATTTTTCTAATCCTATAACTTATGGAGCGCAAACAGAGGAAGATTGGCATTTTGAGCATAAGGCACAATTACATAAGGGTATTATGGATTCTTATGAGGTGATAGAAGAAGTTTTCAAGGCTTTTGAAAAACTCTCTAAGCGCAAGTATAATCTTGTTGAAACTTATATGTGTGAAGATACAGAAGTAGCAGTTGTGGCACTTGGAACAAGTGTTGAATCTGCTCGTGTAGCGGCTAAAAAAGTGCGTCAAGAAAAGGGTATTAAAGCAGGAGTGCTTTCTATCCGTTCTTTGCGTCCATTTCCTTTTAGACAAGTAGGAGAAGCACTTAAGAATCTAAAAGCTGTGGCGTGTCTTGATAGGAGTCTTCCAGCGGGTGCTATGGGTATGCTTTTCAATGAGTTTTCAGCCGCAGCCCTTGCTGCAAATGCACACCCTATAATGTCAAACTACATTTATGGGCTTGGCGGACGTGATTTGACACAAGCACATTTAGAAGGTATTTTTAGTGAGCTTGATGCAAATGCAAAAGCTGGTAAGCTTACACATCCGGTTCAACAAATGTTAGGACTTCGCGGACCTAAGATGAGCTTTTTTTAAGGAGAATAGGTATGGTAAAAGAAGTTAAAAATCTCAAAGAGTTTCAAAAATCATCAAAGAAATTTGAAGGTGCGCACTTACTTTGCCCAGGTTGCGCTCACGGTATGATTGTGCGTGAGGTGTTAAGTGCAGTTGATGGACCCATTGTTTTAGGTAATTCTACAGGTTGTCTTGAAGTTTCAAGTGCTGTGTATCCACATACAAGCTGGGATGTGCCTTGGATTCATATTGGTTTTGAAAATGGTTCTACTGCAGTAGCTGGTGCAGAGGCTATGTATAAGGCTCTTGCGCGTAAAGGTAGATATACAGGTGAAAAACCTAAATTTGTTGCATTTGGTGGTGATGGTGCAACTTATGATATTGGATTTCAGTGGATAAGTGGTTGTTTTGAGCGAGGACACGATATTACTTATATTTGTCTTGATAATGAAGTGTATGCAAATACTGGTGGGCAACGAAGTAGCTCTACGCCTTTTGGTTCTAGCACTTCGACTACTCCTGCTGGAAGTGCAAGTTATGGCAAAAAAGAGCGCAAAAAAGACATACTTTTTATTATGGCAGCTCATCACGCACCATATGTTGCACAAGTTGCGCCAAATAAATGGAAAG
The DNA here is from genome assembly GCF_000762845.2 of Helicobacter japonicus. Lineage (GTDB taxonomy): Bacteria > Campylobacterota > Campylobacteria > Campylobacterales > Helicobacteraceae > Helicobacter_C > Helicobacter_C japonicus. The sequence goes on from NZ_JRMQ02000009.1 coordinate 12,749, forward strand.
ATATGAATAAAAAAATCAAACGTGCTATTGATACAGAGGGACCAACTTTTATTAATGCAATGAGTGCTTGCACCACAGAGTGGCGATTTGAATCTAATAAGACCGTTGAAGTGAGTGATTTAGCAGTGGATTCTTTAGTTTTCCCATTATTTGAAATTATTAATGGCACAGAACTCCATATTACTTATCGTCCGCGCAATGTTATTCCTGTGCGTGATTATTTGGGCGCACAAGGCAGATTCAAACATCTTTTTAAGCCTGAAAATGAGCATATTATCGCACAATTCCAAAAAGATGTAGAAGAACGTTGGGATTATCTCCAACGAAGAGAAGAGATGAGTGCTAAATAACCCTCCTTTTTTGCTTCTCAAGATTTGGGAAGCAAATTAACTAAAAATTATGTATTTTTCGTTAAAATCGCCGATTTTACACATTCTATATACTCTTTCTACAAGGATTCATTATGCAAGAGAAAGCTGATAAGGCGAATAAAGTTAGTAAAAAATCAAAAGAAGTGAATGCCGAACTAGAGAATCTTTTCAAAGAAGAAGATAGTGATTATATTACTTACGAAAAGATTGCTCAAATTATTCTTAAAGCACCCACTGCTGCACAAGTGAAAAAAATCAAAGATTTAAGTAAAAAATATAAAAAACAGCTTTTAAGCTCATCAGAAGTTGCAAAAATGCTCAATACTCAAGAACAAATAAAACGTCAAGCAGATAAGAAAAAAATGCTTGATGAAGAGCTTGAAGATGAGTTTGATTTTATGAAAGATAAAGAGTTGCTTGAGTGGAGTAGGAGTGATAGTCCTGTGCGTATGTATTTACGTGAAATGGGGCAGATTCCGCTTTTGACAAAGGAAGAGGAGATTAGTTTAAGTAAGAAAATTGAATTAGGTGAAAATACTATTTTAGATGCAATTTGTTCTGTGCCATATTTGATTGATTTTATTTATGATTATAAAGATGCTCTTATCAATCGTGAAAGACGCGTAAAAGAACTTTTTAAGAGTTTTGATGATGAGGAAGAAGAGCAAGATGAGGAAGAATTTGATATGAGCGAAGATGAAGAAAATATTCGCAAGGCAAATTCTAAAAAAGACCAAAAACGTGTAGAAAATGTTGTGGAAAGTTTTAAGGCACTTGATAAAGCAAAAAAAGAATGGCTCAAGGTATTAGAGAGTGAGCTTATAGAGGGTGAAGATGAATTAGCTCATATTTTGCTTTTATCATACAAAAAGCATATTTTAAAAACAAAGCTTTTAGATTTGGGACCTACGAGCAAACTTATTAGTGAGCTTGTAAAAGCAATGGAAAATAGCCTAAAGAGTGGCGATGGTTTTGAACGTGAGTTAAAACGTTTGGAGTATAAATTACCTTTGTTTAATGATATGCTTGTGGAAAATCATCAAAAAATACTTGCTAATATCACGAATATGAGTCGTGATGATATTGCTGCAATGGTGCCAGAAACAACGATGGTAAGCGTGTATGTAGAACTCAAAAAGCTTTTTCAGACTAAAGAGGCGAGCGAGGGAGGCTTCAATTTAGAGCCTGAAAAACTTAAAGAAATCTTAGAGCAAATTAAACGTGGTAAGTCTATCTCGGATAAAGCAAAGGCAAAAATGGCAAAATCAAACCTTCGTCTTGTTGTGAGTATAGCTAAACGTTATACAAATCGTGGTTTGCCTTTTCTTGATTTAATTCAAGAAGGGAATATAGGATTAATGAAAGCTGTCGATAAGTTTGAATATCGCAAAGGATTCAAGTTTTCAACTTATGCAACTTGGTGGATTAGACAAGCGATTTCGCGTGCGATTGCTGACCAAGCACGCACGATTCGCATTCCTATCCATATGATAGAGACAATTAATAGAATCCACAAGATTATGCGCAAACACGTGCAGGAAACAGGCAAAGAGCCGGATATTGATTTTATTGCCAAAGAGGTAGGATTACCTATTGATAAAGTAAAAAATGTCATTAAAATCACCAAAGAACCCGTAAGCCTTGATGCACCTATTGGAAGCGATGATGATGGCAAGTTTGGGGATTTTGTAGAGGATAAAAACTCGGTTGGTCCTATGGATTATATTCTCAAAGAGGATTTGAAAGTGCAAATTGATGAGGTGTTAGAGCAGCTTAATGATAGAGAAGAGGCAGTGATTCGTATGCGTTTTGGGTTGCTTGATGATGAATCTGATAGAACGTTAGAAGAGATTGGTAAGGAGCTCAATGTAACACGAGAGAGGGTGCGACAAATAGAATCTAGTGCAATCAAAAAGCTTAAACACCCAAAAGTGGGCAGGAAGCTTAAAAATTATATTGAGGAATAAACCATCTTTTTTATGTATTTTTTAGATTTTTAAGATAGAATCCAAACTTTAATTTATACCAATCAAGGAGGTCAAAATGGCTTTAGATATGGCAAAGAAAAAAGAGATTATCGCTAAATTCGCACGAGATAGCAAGGATACAGGTTCAAGTGAGGTGCAAATCGCATTGCTTTCACAAAGAATAGCAGATTTAACAGAGCATTTGAAAGCTAACCCAAAAGATCATTCAAGTCGTTTGGGGCTTTTAAAGCTTGTAGGGCAGAGAAAATCGCTCCTTTCTTATCTTAAAAAGACGCAGTATAATCGCTATGCAAAGCTTATCGGTGAGCTTAAACTCAAAGATAGATAGGCATTATTTTTTAACAAACGCGAATAAGCCCGTAGGCGAATGTTTATGGGCTTTAGGTATAGAATCTAGATTCTCTTGATTTATGCGTAAGCTATCATTTTCCCATTTCATACATTCTATTACATCAAATCCTTGAATATAGCCCATTTCAATAATCTGCATAGAATCTAACACATCAATGATAGTTTGAGGTTTGTAGATACGATGGGCATTAAAGCAAAGTCTATCTTCATCTGCCACAGGCACACTAAAAAAGAGTTTTCCACCGGGTTTAATTACCCTTTGAAAAGATTTAAGAGCTTTTTCCCATGCATTTGGTTCTATCGGGTCTCCATATCGCCCAAGTCCAAAATGTTCCACACTGCATAAGGCAGAGAGTGATTCTATGGAATTATCGGCGATATGTTCTAAAAGGGTAGCATTTTCTTGAAAGTATGTTATGCCCCCCCCCCCATTACTTAAAAAGCTTGTATTAAATTGATTATTCATAGGGCGAATATCGAGCAAGACAATCTTTTGCTTTTGTGCAAGGAGGTGTGCGATAAATCCCCGCACACTAGAGCCTACATCATAATGCACACTAGGTTTATGCTCTAGCACCCTGCGCGCTCCCCAAATATCTTGTATAAAGTATTGACCATCTCCCATATCGCCATTAGAGGCATATTTGTCATAACGAATGATATAATCCCATTCACGATTAATGACAAAGCGATTGTCTTTGTTAAGTTCCGTATATTTGGCTTTATCTTGTGCAATCTCGGCTTCGCTCATAAGTTTATTGCCTTTTATAGAATTGTCAATATGGAGGTGGATTTTTATATAAAGCTGATAAAATGGACGCAATATTTCTCTTAAAATTTTTCTCCATATAGGCATTTTTTGTTTCATTTTTATCCTTTTATGCAGTTTAGATAAGGAAATTATATCATTCCTTATTGTTTTTTAACTTAAATCGTCCGTATATAAGCAGCAAGAGCATACAGCTCATTCCTGTGAAAATTACTTCTCCAAAGGAATTAAGAGCCTTTGTATTTGAAATCATTAAGATTCCAAAGCTTGCACCTGTAGTAAGTGCAGAAAAGATAATTGCGTGTGTAGAGCGGGGGTTATCCCCTTCTTTTACCGCATAAATACCATAATCTACACTTACTACGACTAAGATAAGCAAGGCAAAAAGGTGCATCATATTGAATGTGCTATGACTTGCTACCACGCACAAAGCCATACTTAAAGGGAATAGAACAAAACTAGCCGCATTGATAAATGCTCCATTTGTGCTAAAAGCAAGTGTTACAAGCATAAGACATAGCGCAATGCCAAGCACGATAAGCATAGGCTGATAAATAGAATCTGCTAAGTTGTCCATAATGCTTTGCACTGGGCGCGTATCAAGGCGCACATAAGATTGTATAATTTTTTCTTGCTCCTCCTTACTCCATAGATTTTGCACATTAGAATCATTATGGGCTGAATGTAAGGATTCTAAAAGTTCTTGGGCTTTGACAATTTGAGGTTTTGATAGAGAGGCAAGATAATAATATTGTTTTAAGTGAGATTCCCCCTCGCTTTGGCGGAAGCTTATTACACCACTAGATTCTATAAGCCCACGCGTAAAGAGCATAAGTCCTTCACTTTCTTGCGCACTTAAAAGCACATCACTTTTTTGTTGTGTGCTGTGGCTATCTTCTTGCTTTTCTTGTATGAAGAATGCTTTTTCTTCAAGCATTGCTTTATTTTGATAATCAAGTTTTGAAAGGTCAAAATCGAGTTTAAGTTGCCCTCCTGCGTAAATAAATCCTAAAATTGTTATGCCTAGAAATACCATATTTGGTATAAGTGGTTTTTTTAATGAAGAAAGTGAGTTAAAAAGTCGCGGTGGTTTGAATCCTATGCGTGGGTATATAAATGCAAAACTTAGGTAGGATATGCTTAGAGAAATCATTGCATATAAGGAAAGTTGGGCTAAGAGAGGAAAAGGAATAAACAAACACACGCCAAAGCCTATCATTGTTGTGAGGTAGCCGTAGAAAACAGGGCGATTGAATGGAGGGCGCGGAATATGAGCATTTTGGTATGCCTTAGAGTGTGTGTATAGCCCAAAGAAATGGTGGTGCATCATATAATCAATGGCAATATTTGAAATACCCATACCAAAGCTTAAAGCCATAATTGTAACCTTTGGATATATGCTAAGGACAAGTAAAATAGCAATGACATTAGAGAAAATCAGTGTGCAAATGGTGGAGAGTGTTAAAAAGGGTATGCGGATAATCACAAAATAAAGAATCACAAAAACAAGTGAGGCAAAGCCTAAGAGAAAATTTACTTCATTTAAAATAAGCTCTAAATTTTCTACACGCATAAAATCAGGTGAAAAATAGCGCATATCAGGGTTATTTTGTGCTATGGCTTGGAAGCTTTGCAATGTAGATTTAAGTTCTTCATCATTAAGGTTTGAAAGCTCTACGAGTGCCATTAAGCCATAATTTTTCATTATCAAGGGAGTAGATGAGGGTGGAGAAGAAGTATCATTGAGGGTAAGTTTATGAAGTAAGGGTGTAAAAATTTCTTGTGCATTGAGAGAAATTTGTGCCATATTTTGTGTGTTAGAAGAGGGAATAAGCAGATAAGAAAGATTGTGTGTTAAGAAAGTATAAAGTTGGTTTTCTAGTGGGATATTCTCCTGAATGATAGAAGCAACATAAGGTAAAGATTGAAGTTGAGAAGTGATATGTTGCAAATGTGTTTGTGCATTTTTATCAAAACCTTTAATTGCCACAGGCACATATTTAGAGCTTGCAAAATGCCTATATGCTTCAATAACTTCTTTGTCATCATTATGTGGAAAGAGATCAAGCACTTCTTGACTTATACGCTCTGGTTCAAAAGCCCACCAAAATATGCCAAGGCTTCCGAAAAAAAATAGAATCAAAAATAATAAATTCCGCCGCATTAGCTATCCTCTATGAAATTTAATTTCTATTTAATTATAGCAAATTAAGCTTATCTACTTGGTTTTTATTAGTGGGAAAGGGGAAATTCTCACCGCAAGAAATTCACCTCTTCTTGCAGCGAGAAAAACATAAGTTTTAGATTTTAAAAGGATTTTCAATTACCTTTTTTCTATCAATAATATAAGGAATAAGTGCCATATGTCTAGCGCGTTTAATAGCTACCTCTACGTGCTCTTGCCATTTTTTTGTATTACCTGTCAATCGTCTAGGCATAATCTTATATCGCTCTGATAATGAATGTTTAAGCATTTCAACATCTTTATAGTCAATAAACTCAAGCTTTGCTTCAGTGTATCGGCAGTATCGTTTTGAGTATTTTTTCTTTTCCATTTGTGCTCCTTAAGTTAGAGATTAAAAAGGTATCTCTTCGTCATCAATATTAATTTCAGGGATATTTTGGGTGTAGTTTCCTGCTCCCGTATTCCCACCGCCATAATTTCCGCCACTATTTTGTGTTTGAGGTTGATTATATTGTGCGTTATTACCATACTGCTCTGCATTATTTTGCATACTTTCTCCCGATGATTTAGAATCAAGCATTTGCATACTTTCGGCTGTAATGGTATGCTTACTTCGTTTTGCACCACTTTGGTCGCTCCACGATTCTAAAGTCAAACGCCCTTCAATAAGAACCTTACTTCCTTTATGAAGATATTGATTTGCTACCTCTGCGCTACGCCCAAAAAGCTTGACATCTACAAAGCATACTTCCTCACCCATAGTGCCATCTTGCTTTTTGAATCTGCGATTACTTGCTAATCCAATAGTAGCCAAAGCACTTCCACTTGGCAAATATCGGAGTTCGACATCTCTCGTAAGATTTCCTATTATAATAACCTTATTATACATCTACTTTTGCCTATTTAGATTCTGTGGAATCTTGCTCTTTAGGTTGTGTAGCGACCTCTTCTTTTTTAGCTTTTGTTGGTTTTGGTTCTGGCTTGTTGTTCGCTTTATTCACAAGGCTTTGCCAAGCTTTTTGCTCTTTTTTGTTTTCATATTTTATAACGATAAAACGCAAAATCTCTTCATTAATGCGGTAATTACGTTCAAGCTCTAAGATTAAACTAGGTTTGGCTTTGAAATAAATAACAAAGTAATATCCTCGTTTATTTTTTTTAATCTCATACGCAAGGTTTCGCATACCCATATCAAGGCAAGTTTCAATCTCACCGCCATTTTTTGTAATCACTTCCTTGAAAAACTCAAGACGTGTCTTAATTTCCTCTTCTACAAGCGTAGGCTTGAGAATAAACATCGTTTCGTAAAGTTTCATTATTTCTCCTTTTGGTGTAACCGCCCTTTCTCGCGTCATAGACTAGCCAAAAGATTGAAGCAATGGCTAGTTTGACAATGAAAGAGCAAGGTATAAAGGCAGGATTCTATCGTATCATTTCTTGAATTTTGATTAAAGTTCCCATAGATTGCTTTGACTTGCCTTTACTTACCTCATATCGCCAAGTAGAGAGTAGCTCAAAAATGGCGATATATTGTGCTTCTTTAAAGCGAATGCAATACCTTGATAAACGTTCAGTAATATGTGCTGGTGGGCTAAACCCTAGAATCTCTTTTGCATCGGGTCGCCCCTTTATTTTTATAAAAGTAAAAAACAAAAAGAGTTGATAAAAAAATCTTTGAATCTCGCTAATCATCGCTATTTCATTAATGCCTTCCTCATAAATGCTTTGGAGCATTTCTACAATGGGCTTTTTTTCCATTAATGTGCAGCATAACTCTTCAACACTAAAACTTGCTATGCCATCACAGAGGAGATTCACATCGCTTGGCTCAATAGGTTTTCCTGCAAAAACAACAAATTTTTCTAATTCATTCAAAGCAAGGGCAATATCATTATTTTGTAGCATAAGGATTTGACTTAGAATCTTATCGTCAGCTTTGAGATGAAGTTCTCTTGCCCTCTGCCGCATAAATTCCATACACTCGCCCATAGTTGGCTCAAAAAATCGCACTTCTACAAGGCTATCTTTGGGAATCTTTGGGTGTTTGAAATACCCCGCACACACTTTGCAATCTCGCGCATAATCAGCTTGTGATTTGCTCGGTGATTGATAGTATTCTATAATAAGTGCATTATGTGTATTATGCGAAAGTGAAGTAAGAAAAAGCTCTACATCAGCCTTGCTTAGTTTGTGATTGATTTTTAGCACTACAAGTGAGCTAGAGCCAAAAAGTGAGCCTTGTGAAAGTAAAGCATTGATGTTATTTGCATTATATTCATCAAAATAAAAAGTTGTCTTTTCCTCGCTTTTTAAGCAATGAGCGATTTTTCTACTATAATAGCCCACTAAAAAGCTATCACCATACAAAAAACTCACGCGTGGAGCAGATTGTTTTAAGAGTGTGTCAAGTTGAGATTTATACATAGAGAATCCTTAAATTCGGACTAAATTCAAGGATTCTATCACTATAAGCTTTATGGTTAGCTACCAAAACCTTTAAAACCTATCTCTATCATACCAACAAAATCTTTTGAACTAGGATAAACGAGAGTGGAGCTATCATTGGTTGCATCTTTTAAATCAAAGTATTTACCTATAAGCTTCACATACCACATTGTGTTTTGCGTGATATGTTTAGAGTATCCTATATAAGCATTTATTGTGTAGCTATAATCTTTTATGTTTAGCACAACATCATTCGTCAAGGTATATTTACCTATACCAGCCCAAGCATATCCAGCTCCATAATCTAAATATGACATATTTCCTAATGGGATATAGCCTTCAATATCCCCACCTAGAGTAGTGATTTGTCTTTCTAAACCGCTACCCTTGCCTATTCGCCCATCGTGTTTATTATCTTCTACTACAAGATTTACAAAAAGCGGTGCATTTTTTCCTGCGATATTGAGCCCGATTTTCACATAATAATCTAAAGTAAAGAGATTATTTTTGTCTGTAATACTCAAATCACCTGTATTTTGTGCTGATGTAGAGCCTCCACCTATACGCCCACCTAATGCAGTTTGAAATCTCTGCCACAACACACTTCTACTCTCTAAAGAAAGATACCCTCCGTAGCTACTTATATCTTTGCCTCCAAAATTATAATACTGCCCACCTATACCAATCTGTCCGTAAGCGCAGGATTTCTCACACTGCATAGCATATAGAGAAATGTTAAAGATACAAAATGCGCTAAAGAAAAGGATTTTTTTTAACATTGTTCCACCTCCATTGTTTGGGTTCTTAGGGCAAGATGCCCTAAGAAAGTAGATTTATCTCCACCAGCCTTTGCCCTTACCAAAATTGTAAATTGAATTAGCAGCAGTAATGCTAGAGCTTACAGCAGTTACTATAGCCCAAAACTCTCCTTGAGTTTCCTTCATTTCTTCATCACTAAGCAAAGCGACATTGACATCTTGTTTGCCAAAAAGTAATTCAGCATCAGCTTTGCTTAACTTCTGCACTTCTTGTGCTTGTGCTGCAACAAGGGAAGTTGTCCCCAAACTCAAAACTAAAATTAGAGAAATAAAATATTTTCTCATAACTCCTCCTTTGAAGTAAAATTTATGGTGTTAAACACCTCCAAGATTCTAAAAAAAATTTTTTAAAAAGTTAATTTATCTTAAAATATTTGGAATGATATTGTTCCATAAAGTAACAATTTAATTTTTGGTTTATTTTAAGATTTCAATTGCATAGATTCTATTACTTTTCCTTGCACATAGCCACAAAGCAAATCTACCTTTTCTATCTGCACTTTCACGAGCTTATATCGCTCAAATGAATGTGAGAGAGCAATTTTTATGTGCGGGAGAGTATCAAGCGCAATAGCATACGAATCTTCATTTATTACAAGTGCAGAGCAGATAAGAGGTTTGGTAGATTCTAAGAGCTTTTGTGCAAAGGTAAGCATTTTGCGCTGATAGAAATCTTGCTCAATGTGTCGGACTTGCTTTTCTTTCATATTTATTTCTTGAGTGAGAGCCTTTAATCCCTCAAGCTGATAAGGCAAGGATTTGTCTTTATGGAGGATTGATTTTAAGATTCTATGCACGATTAAATCACTATATCGCCTTATAGGTGAAGTAAAATGCGTGTAGCTTTCAAATCCTAAGCCAAAATGCCCGATATTTGCTGTGCTATAAGTTGCTTTAGCAAAAGATTTGATAATCATATCATCAAGCACTTCTGCCATATCGCTTTCTTTGGCTTGGCTTTGTATTGCACAAATAAGGCTATGCAAACCAAGCTTAGGGGGCAAATCAAAGCCCATATTGTTGAACTCCCAGAGTAATAATTGTATGCGCTCTTCTTTAGGGGGAGGGTGGATTCTAAAAATGCCTTGTTGTGCATTATTGATAAGCATAAGCGCACTTTGGACATTCGCAAGGAGCATAGATTCTTCAATAATGCTATGGGCTAAAGTATGCTTATGCTTATGCCACGAGCTTATATTTTGATATTCATCAAGTTCTAATTTGATTTCATTACTTTGAAATTCATAGCCATACTGCAAGCGAGTAGCTCTGTGCTTTTTGACATAAGGCAAATATGCCTTAAGCCATTTTTGTATTTCTTTTGGCAAAATGCTTTTGTGTCCTTGTAAAAAAGATTCTATAACTTCATAGCTGACATTTGCGTGAGATTGTATAAAGGCTTCTAAAAGCTCACTTTTTTGCACTTGTGCGTTTTTATCAAGCGTTATTTTCCACACCATAGCTAAACGCACTTTATTTTCTTTTAACGAGCAGATTCCGCTGCTTAGCTCAAAAGGCAGCATAGGCACAACCTTATGCGGAAAATATATGCTAAATCCCCTTTGCCTTGCTTCTTTATCAAGTGCGCTTTCATTGCTTACATATTCACCTACATCGGCAATAGCCACATAAAGCGTTTTTGTTTTGCTGTCAAAATAAATCGCATCATCGTGGTCGCGTGCATCTTTTGGGTCTATCACGCAAAAGGGCAAATGGCTTAAATCTATACGATTTGGATACATCTCTTTATAGACTTCATCGCCAAAAGATTGGGCAAACTCCTTGATATTAGAGCTAAATTCATTGACGCGATTATAAGAGCTTAGGACTATTTTTTCATCGATTTGTGAATCTTCAAGCACACCAAGCACTTCAACGATATTGGCAGAGGAGCGTTCTATTTTTACCACACAATGTGGGGGCAAAGCTTTGAGTGATTTTTGCGAGACTTTGAGGTCGATATAATGCTCTTTATTATCTTTTGTCTGTATTTCAAGGGCTTTAATTGTGCCCTTTTTCATCACAAGTGTAGCTAAAATATAAGATTTTGGTGTGTAGAGTGCGGCAATAAATTTTATTTTTTTGTGTAATTTTTTGGCAAGAATAATATCGCCTTTTTTGAGTGCATATCGTCCATTTTCAAGGAGAAAATCATTTTCATCTTTTGTGTTAAAGCTTTTTATGAATATTTTTCCACTGCGTGAAATATCTACACTCCCTATGATAAAGTGAGATTTAAGTGCATAAGATTCACCCTCTCTCTGCAGCACATTTAAGTCTTCAAGTTGCTTGAGTGCGGTAAGAAAAGATTTGGGAATTCGTTTTTTATGAGTGGCATTTGCAATAAGTGCGTAAAAATAAATCATTTTAAATATGTGTCTTGTATCGCCAAAGTTTTAGAATATCGCTTAATCGTTTGGGTGCGAATCCTAACTGCTCACAGCTTACATTGAAACAAAAAGAATGTCCAGTCTGGCGCGAATGGATATGTCCGTGAATATTCAATGAGCAATCAGCGAGTTTAAAAAGCCTATCGAGTATATCGCGCGTTTCATTGAATCTATCATTGACTTTGCGGTTAAACACAGGAAAATGTGAAAACATAATGCGCTCACCCGCAATGTCTTGCACGATTGCATTAAGATAAATATCATCTTTTACCATACTTTTTCCAAATTCTGTATAAAGTCTTTTAAGAATCTGCTCTTGTTCGGGGATATGTAGCTTTAAGCCTTTTTGCACACTCCAGCTTTTAAGATTTTTAAGTTTTTCATACTTTTTAATATCATTATTGCCTATTACAAGCATTTTTGTGCCTTTGAGTTCTTTTAGGTAAGGAAATCCATCTTCAAAATATAAATCCCCCAAATGTAAAACCTTATCTTTTTTGCCTACTGCTTGATTCCATAAATCTCTATGCAGGGCATAAAAATCATTATATTTATGAGCCTCTGCGCATTGCAGACGAGAAGGTTCTTTTTTGAGCACAGCTTTATGTCCAAAATGACTATCGGAGATAAGAAAGGTATCTTTTGTGATTGTAAAACTCATAGGCTATCTTTCAAGTGGAGTAAGGAGATGTTTCGCCACATAGCCATTAATTTCACGCATTCCATTTTTTCCCTCAAAAATATAATAAATTTTCGCCCATTCTTTATTGTCTCCCTCAAAAGAGAGAATTTGCATTTTGCGTCCTAAAGGTGCTTTAGCAACAACAGGCGCGTTAAGTGATGGGCTTAAACGCACAAGAGCAACTTGCACTTTAACCTCTGCATTTGGCGTATTTGTTTTTTGCGCTGTTTTGGTTTCTCGTATCACAGCTTCTCCTGTCTCTTGGGTGATTTTTTGGCTCTGTGGTGAAGATTCTAAAGGTTTAGAATCTTGCTTATTTTGTGTGTGAGAATTTTCTACAAGAGTATTTACTTGAGATGAGGTTTCTGTGTTTGGTGGATTTTGCCCTAATGCGCTTGTGATAACATAGCCTTCTTTATTGTTTGGTGGGTAGAGAATCTTACTCCATTTTCCCTTGCTTTCTATAAGATTCACAGCCTTACCTTGTGAGAGCTTTGTAAGAATTTGTGCGTTAATATCTCCCTGTGCGCGTATATTTACACCTTTAGAGCTTGTGATAAAGTATGTTTGAGGTATATTTTTAGGTGTTGTGTTTTGTGAATCTTTTGGCGTGTTAGTTATTTTTGATGGTGTATCTTTTGAGGCAATTTGAGGCAATTTGCTTTGTTGCTCTGTGGTGGCTGGAATATATTTGACTGCAAAAAATTGTGAATCTTGCTTTGGTTTTGGTGAAGCAAAAGAAAAGGTAATCATACCGCTAAAGGCGTCCCCACGATAAAATTCCGCACGAAATGTTTTTGCTGCATTATCAAGGCTATATCGAGGTAAAAGGTCTTTTTTGTAGATTTTTACCCCACTTTCATCAGGCAAACCTATTTGATGAGGTAAAACAAAGCCAATGACATTCACACGATAATCATCACTTGCTTCAAATTCTATGCTTTCATCTTCTCTTATGTAAATAAGTGAGCCTATGGGAAAAGTGTGTTTTGTGCCATTAATGAGAATATTGACATTTTTGAGACTTGTATCAAAAGTGCGATATTCTGGAGTGAGTGTGCTAAGTGTATTTGAGCCATATTTGAGCGCGACTTGAGTTTGTGTTTGGTTGAGTGAGAGTAAGCCAAAGAGATGGCTTTGGCTTTGTATAGGAATAGTTTTAAGCGATGTATTTTTTGGCAAAGGAAAATATGTGATATGAGAACGCAAGGAGTTAAGAGGAAGAGTAATAAGATTGGTAATATTTATATCAAAAGATGAGGGTGCAATAAGTTCTTTTACAGAATCTACTTCAAGTTGAAAATCTCTCTCAAATTCTATACCAAGCTGTCCGAGCAAAGATTCAATAGCAATGAGATGATAATATACACGTGTAGGAATATCAATCTCTTTACTTGCCTCATTTGTAAGGGCAGGTTTGCCAAGTGAGAGAGAATAAAAAGTAAGGGCTTTGAGTTGCTCTGTGTCATTTTTAGCTTTGGTATGGGTGTTGTTTGCGTGGTAACGATGTATAGGCTGAATAAGTCTTGTATTAATATCTGCTACCATTTGGGATACATAAGATTCTAAACTGCCATATTGCGCACCTTGAAGCTCTTTTTGGTCAATCACAGAGCAATTTCCCCATCGGCGAGGATTGAGTAAGTCGCTTATATATGTAGGACGCCAATATCCGCTCCCATCGTGGAGGTGTAGTGAAATATCAATTTGTGGGTCAGCAAGAAGTTCTTTGATTTTTTGTATGCTTTGGTAATCAGGGTCATTTTGTGGGAGTGAAGCAAATTTGCGATTCATATCACCATACACACCACGCATATTTGCAAACATTCCGTGAGGATTCGCTACTGGCACAACCCATACACTTCCTTTTGTTATTTTATAATGGCGTAAAAAAAAGTCGCTTGCATAGTATGCACCAGGTTCATTGCCGTGAATCCCACCTACTAAAAGCAAAGTAGGAGCTTTTTTATTGCCCTCGTTAAGCTTATAGAGTGCAAAATCACGCACGAGATTTTCAGCATATAGAGTGCAATAGAGATTTAAAAAGATGATATAAGCGAGAAAAAAGCGCATTATTATCCTTTTGCCTTTTGTATTCTGTAATTTCTTTCTTCTTCCATTTCTTTATAAAGTAAAGCACAAGATTTGGCAAGTTCGCGTATTTTTAAGATATAGTCTTGTCTTTGAGCAACAGAAATGGCTTTACGCGCATCAAGGACATTAAAACAATGGCTTACAAGCATTGTATAATCATAGGCTACAAGTGGAATACGTGCTTGTAGGCAATTTTGCGCTTCTTTGGTGTATTGGCTAAAGAGTGAAAAAAGCATTTGTGTATCGGCTATTTCAAAATGATATTTAGAAAATTCATATTCACCTTGCAAATGCACATCAGCATATGACATAGGTGCGGAATCTGCAAAGTCATTCCACCTTATATCAAAGATGTTTTCTACTCCTTGAATATACATTGCTAGTCTCTCCACACCATAGGTGATTTCTACTGCCACAGGGTGGCAAGGGATACCGCCTACTTGTTGAAAATAGGTAAATTGCGTTACTTCCATACCATTAAGCCATACTTCCCAGCCTAAGCCCCACGCACCTAAAGTGGGAGATTCCCAATTATCTTCTACAAATCGCACATCGTGAGATTTTAAATCCAAACCTAAAGCCTCAAGACTGCGTAAATAAAGTTCTTGTATATTATCAGGACTTGGTTTGATGAGGACTTGAAATTGATAATAACTTCCTAAGCGATTTGGATTCTCTCCATAGCGTCCATCTGTTGGGCGGCGTGATGGAGCGACATAGGCTACACTCCACGGCTTAGAATCTAGATTTCTAAGTAAAGTAGCAGGGTGGAATGTCCCAGCTCCAGCAGGAATGTCATAGGGTTGCACAATGAGGCAACCTTGATTTTTCCAAAACTCCTGCAATCGCAATAAAATATCCGAAAAACTTAACATACAACTCCTTTTTTGCAATGGATAAACATCATTTCGCCTTTTGGTGCGCCACAACAAGCCGCAACTACATCGCATTTAACTTTAAAAAGCAAAAAGAGTCGCTCATCATTTTGCGTATGGAGACATTCAAAATTGCCCATTCCCTTTGCTAAAATCACATCGGCATTATTATAAATAGTTTGCGTTTGCGCATTTGAATCCTCATACACAAACCCCGGACTTCTTACACCGCTATCAAGCAAAGTGCAGTATTTTTGTATGTTTTGTGCAAGGGGGTGGAAAAGGTCTTTGAGTGTTAAATCATTGATAATAGGTTCGCCGCGCACAGCATAATATATATGCAAATGCGGATATAGAGTTTTAAGTGCGCGAAGTAAGATTTCATCAAATATATTCTCTCCTGCATTATCAGCAAGATAGAGCAAAGTGCGAGAATGAGTAAGCTTCTCTTGAAAGGCTTGTATATCATAATGCGCAAAAACTAGATTTTTAAAATCAAAATTTGCACTTTTAAAATCAAAGCTATGCTGTGAGCCATAATCAATAACATTGCCTAAAATTGCCATACGCACTGCCCAATCAAGATAGGCAGATGTAGAATCTGCATTTATATCGTGCATAGATTCTATATTTTGTGAATCTTGTGAAAATGGTGGAGGGCAAGTGCGTAAAAGATTTTGCACAATTGTGTGGGCTTGTGTAATGCTTTCTTGTTTAATCTCATAAAAAGGATCGTCTAAATTTGTGCTTTGTCTAAAAGATTCATACACATCAATAGCAATTTGCGGAGGCATAAGAGATTGTGATTTAGCAGATTCTAAAATTGTGCATATTTTTTGAGTAATATGGGTATTATCGTGAATCTGCAAAAGAGAACAGAGGGAATGTATTTGCCTTTGTAAGCAGTCAAAACACGCACTTTGAGCTATCATTTTGTCTCTGTCATATTAGCAACTTTGCCCCACATAAGGCGATATTTGCGTTTCATAAATTCAATTTCTTCACGTGAACGTTCTAGCTCTGAGCGGAGGGTTTCCATTGTTTTTTTATCATCATCATAGACTTCTTGCATAGAAATAAGCGCGTCTTTAAGGAAGCTATTTTCATTTTTAAAAGCACTTATGGTTTCATCTTTTGCTGCAACTACCTTATCGTGTAGTCCTAGAATTGTGGAGATAGTTTTTTCAACAAAAACAGGATCGACTTCTTTGCCACTCATATCTGCTGAAACGAGATTAGATTCTACTTTTTTGACTAATGCCCCCACACCAGAAGTCGCATCAACAAATGTTTTTTCTCCCTCTTTTTTGCTTTTTATGCTTCCTTCTTCAATAAGCTCTGTGATTTTAGATTCATTTAAACCAGAGAGTTTTATAAACTCTTCTAGCTCAACCCAAGTTGTTGTATTCTCCATCAGTCCCTCCTCACCTCAATTTCTGCAGAATCTAACTCTACTTTTTTAGCTTTCATTACACGATCTTCTATGAGTTTTCCTGCGAGTTCATCATTTTTAAGGCTTAAGATTTGCATAGCTAAATACGCAGCATTAATTGCTCCAGCTTTGCCAATACTCACTGTTGCCACAGGCATTGAGCTTGGCATTTGCACGGTGGAAAGAAGTGCATCAAGCCCATCAAGCGCACCACCACTTAAAGGCACACCTATAACGGGTTTGCAAGTCTGTGAGGCAATCGCTCCTGCTAAATGTGCTGCCATACCCGCTGCCCCAATAAAAACTTGCGCTCCACGAGATTGTGCGTCTTTGATATAAGATTTTGTGCGCTCTGGTGAGCGATGAGCTGAACTAATGATGACTTCATAGGCTACATCAAATTTTTTAAAAACCTCTATGCACTCACTCATTACGCTCCAATCGCTTTTGCTTCCCATAATGACACTTACAAAATCCATCTTTGCTCCTTAAATAATATAGCTTAGCTTAAATTGTTGATTCTATCATATTTGTTTTAAATTTCAGTTTTTATTTCTAAGCCACTGCATAATGCAAGATTCTATCTCTGTGGGTAAAATCACATCATTTTGCACTTCTTTTTTATCAAAAAGTGTGCTAATTTGTGGGGGGATACTCGCTTGTGTATGCGCACAAATACCCTCTAATGCTTCTTTATCGTTTTTGCATATTCCTTGCACCATTTGAGCTTTGACTAGAGCCTCCCATACACTCGGGGCAAATTTACTCCATTCTGCTGTGGAAAGGAAAATAGTTTTAGCAAGAGCACCTTCTTCTTGTAGTTTTTTTGCTCCATAATATGCTATCGCGCTATGTGGGTCAAGCACAAAGCCACATTTAAATCCTTGTGCAATACTTTGAAGACATTGTGTATCATCACAAAATAAGGCTAAAAAATCCTCTCGTAAAAGGGCTAATTCATCTTTATTAAGCGTGTAAGCTCCTGTTGTATTGAGTGATTGCATACATTCTTTTGTGCGTTTTGCCCCAAAGAGTGCATACAGCACACGCTCGACATTCGAGCTTTTTAAAATATCCATAGCGGGAGATTTGGATTTAAGGAGATTACGCTTGGAAATGTCATACACACCTGTATTGATAAAATCACTTAAAATATTATTGACATTTGATGCAACAACAAGTTTATCTATGGGTAACCCCATTTTTTTTGCAAAAAATGCTCCCAAAATATTGCCAAAATTACCGCTTGGCACGACAATGGAGATTTTTTCACCAAGTGTGAGTTTGTTGTTCTTAAAAAGACTTATATACGCCCAAAAGTGATAAATGATTTGAAAAACAATGCGCCCTATATTGACAGAATTTGCTGCAGAAAGAGCAATGTTCTGCTTATGGAGAGATTCTATAAAATGTGTGTTATTTAGTAGGGATTTGAGCGCATTTTGTGCGTCATCAAAATCCCCATAAATACCTATTACTTTGCAATTACTCGCTTCTTGTGTTGTCATTTGTAATCTTTGCACATCACTTGTGCCACCACTTGGGTAGAGGCAAACCACTTTGATAAAAGGCTTATTGGCAAAGCTTTGTAAGGTTGCAGGTCCTGTATCACCACTTGTAGCAGCAAGAATCATATAAGTTTGTTTTTTTTGTGCGGCAAAGTGTGAAAGCAATGCCCCAAAAGGTTGCAATGCCATATCTTTAAATGCGCGAGTAGGACCAGAGTAGAGATTAAGCATAAAGAGATTTTCATCAAAACCAATAATCGGGGCGGGATTTGTGGGGTCATCAAAGCTTTTATAGCATTGCAATACATCTTTTAAAAGCACCTCATCAAGCCCTAAATCAAGAATCTTAAAAAGCTTGATACAAAGCTCTTCATAGCTTAAATTACTTAAAGAGACAATATCTTGTGTGCTAAGTTTTGGCAGAGTATCAAAAGTGTAGAGTCCCCCCTGTGGAGCGGAGGGATTGAGAATAGCGTCTTTGAAATTTTTTGCAAGAGCGGGATTAGAATCTCTTGTGGAGATGAAAGTGCGGACATTCATAGTATTCCTTGTAAGTAGATTATTACGCAAATTTGTAAGTATTCTACCATACTCAATTAATAACACGGCTAAAAGAAATAAGAAGTGAGCTAGAGAATACAAGATTCTCTAGCAGGAGATTCTTTTAAAGTAAAGAGAACTTAATAGAATCTAGAAAGTAAGGTTGTATCCAATTTGCACGATGTAAGTGCGAAGTGTGGCTGTTCCACCATATATTGGGTCTTTGTTCTCATAATCATAAGCCAATACCGGAATCTTTGCTCCAAGAAGGAGTTGATTTTTGTCATTGAAATTATAGGTAAATCCTAGATTTACAGGCACAGCAAGTCCGCCTTTAGCTCCAACTGCGATATTTACAGGATTCATTTTCCAAGTTGGGTCAAATTGTTGATAGCCTACACCAATGCCGATATATGCACCAAAAGCAGGAGTGAAACTAAAGTAATAATCTACATTTGCAGTAATTAAGTGTTGATTAATATCAGCTTCCATATTACCCATTATTCCATTATCTTTAGAGCCTTTGCTTTGGCTATAAAAATAGCTTAGATAGTATTTTAATCCACTTGATTGAGAAAGGGCTTGTTTATAACCAACATCTAGCCCTACGCCCCAACCAAAACCGCTTGTGGGAAACCAACTTGTTTGCACAGCTTGTCCAAAATTGCTATATGAGGGCGTAGTAATAGGCACTCCTGCATTTACACCAACAAACAAACCGCTACTTTGTGCATTTGCTACACACAAAAGACTTGCGCTCAATACACTTGAGATTAAAATTTTTTTCATAAGTTATCCTTTTTCCCTTAAATTTTAACATTCAGTCGTTATGGGGATAGGGTGATTATAATGTAAGATTCAAAAAAAAAAAAACAAATGGCTTGATTTCAAAAAGAAATGAGAAAAAATGCTACAAAAAGTTGCATATGCAACTTTTAACATTTATATGTGAATGATAAAAATTAAAAAGTGTAAAATCTACTCAAATCTGTAGCCTTTGTCTTGAAGCCATTGTGTGCTTTTGTTGCGCACTTCTTCATCAAGGGCGCAAATAGATTCTAAATCACAAAGCGAGTGAAAAGCAAAACTATCAAAATGTGTCATCATTGCAAGAATAAGTGCGCTTATCTCTCCAAAAGGTATTTTTTGTGCTAAAAATGATTCGATAGCTACTTCATTACTGCTATTTAGCACGACACCTTTTTGTGGTGTGTCTAAGAGGATATTTTTAAGATTCCAAAGAGGGTAGCGGAGCGTGTCAATGGGTTTTAGGCAGAGTGAGAGTGATTGGGGCGAGAAAGGTTCAATAATGTTTTCATTCATAGCAAGGGTAGGGTTAAGTGCATAGGCGATAGGCAGCTTCATATCAGGATTGCTTAAATGTGCTGTAATGCTTCCATCTTTAAAAGCAACAAGTGCGTGTATGCTTGAGCTTGCCTCAATAAGTGCATCTATATTTTGTGTATCAAAGAGCCAACGCGCTTCAAGAATTTCAAAAAGCTTATTTGCCATACTTGCAGAATCTATGGTGATTTTATGCCCCATTTGCCAATTTGGGTGTTTGAGTGCTTCTTGTGGAGTAGCAAGAGAGATTTTATCGAGTGGATAATCTCTAAAAGCCCCACCGCTTGCAGTAATATAAAGTTTAGCTATGGGGCGATTATTTTGTAAATACCACAAACCAAAATGTTCGCTATCAATGGGTGTAATGTCTGCATTTTGTAGAAGCCAACCTGCATTGACTAAGGATTCCTTATTGGCAAGGGCGAGTTTTTTGTTGCATTGCAGTGCTTTAAAACTAGGCTTTAGTCCAGCAAATCCCACAAGAGCATTTAGCACGAGCGAAGAATACGAAGATTCTATCATCTCGAGTATGCCATCACTCCCACAAAAGAGCGTATAATGACCACTTATAAGTTTATGTGCGTCATTTTTGTCTGCGATACATACATTTTTAGGCTTGTATTGTGCAATTTGCTGATTTAAAAGAGTGATGTTTCTCCCTGCACACAGAGATTCTATGGGTATGTTAAAGGATTTGGCAACTTCAAGAGCGTTTGTGCCAATACTTCCTGTGCTACCAAGGAGAATCATCGCACTTATTCTTTAAAGCATAATGCTAAGGTCGCTATAGCCTGGGAGAAAAAAGAGTAAAAAGTGCATAGCTACCGCGCCAAAAAGCACCGCATCAAGTCTATCAAGCACCCCACCGTGTCCAGGTAATAAAGAACCACTATCTTTGACGTTTGCTTCGCGTTTAAGATAGCTTTCAAAGAGGTCGCCAAATACAGAAATAATAGATACAATTAAAGTGATAACAAGGGAATATAAAAAGCTCCCACAAGCACCAATACCCACGAATGAACCACAAATTACTCCACAAATTACTCCACATATCACCCCTTCAATCGTTTTTTTAGGGCTTGTAGAGCAAAAAGGTGTTTTGCCAAAAGCTTTGCCCCCAAAATATGCACCTGTATCTGTAAAAGCAACGATAACAATAAGCCATACAATTACCCACACTCCTGCTCCTCCAGCGTCTTTGTATAGGGCATAAATGCTTAAAAATGGCAAAAGCGGATAAATAAAAGGAATAAGGGCTTTTGGAGCGATTTTTTTACTATATGCAAGATAAGAGGCATAAATGATAAGGATAAAAAGAGCAGATTCTATAACTCTATCATTAAAAAAAGCACTTACCCACGCTAGTGTTGTAGCAATATAGTAGTGAATGCCAGATTCTAAATTGTAGAGTTTGAGAGCTTCTTGCATACCAATAAGACATAAAATTGCTAGTATGATGCAAGTAAGCAATGGGGAATTAATGCTTAGCACAATAATAAGCACCGCAACTAACACAATAGCAGTGATAAAACGTGCTTTATCGGCAAGGAATTTTGTTTTTAATTCATCTATTTTTGTGTCGTGCGTTGATGTTTGACTTGTTGTCTTTGTTTCATTCTCTTGTGATGCTTGGTTTTCCATTTTTGTCCTCACATTTGTTAGGTAACATTCACATTGTAGCATTAAAGATTTTTAGATTCAATAATTACCCTTACTGAATCTCATATTTATAGCTTTAGGTATGAAAAAGTTTATTATGTTCAATTTTAATACAGCTATCCTCTTCGTATAAAATACCACATTCTTGTGCTATCTCTTGAGATTTTTCATTTCTAAGCCCTAGCTGCACCCATACACAAAGATTAGGGGCAAAAGTCGCGCCATAAGTATTATTGCACTTGATTTCGCAAATCTCATTCATTACTTCAGGCAATGCCTCACTTTTTCTAAATATATTAACAATATCGCATATCTCACCATTTTGTGCTAAATGATTAAGTGCTTCTTTTAATGAGGTAAATACCTTTTTGCCTAGAATCTCCCCACCTCTTGGATAAATAGGGATAATATTGTATCCATTTTCAAGCAGATATTGTGCTACCTTATAGCTTGGTTTTTGTGTATCTGGGCTTAAGCCGATGATGATAATATTTTTAGCAGATTCTAAAATAGCCTTTTTTTGACTAGATTTAAGTAATGGCATTAATGTTTTCCTTACAAATTGTCGGGATAAAATCTCCCGACATTGAATGCGTTATTTCGTGTATATCATTAAATAGGGAGCACTCTAATATGAGAATCTAGTCGTTCTTGGAGGATAGATTCTATCGCATAGAGTGTGCCAGTAGCCCCACTTGCACAGCCGCTACAAGCACCAAGATAGCGGATATATACATCAATAAATCCATCACTTGTATCCTTAATATCTAAAATCTCCATATCACCCCCGTCCATCATAAGCATAGGGCGGATATTTTCATCAATGGCTTTGTCAATGGCTTTTACTTTTTGCACCATTGTCATTTCTTTAAAGTTTATGTCCTCGCCTTTATCAGCGACTTTTTGGACAGATTCTTTATCCATTTCAGCACGCACATCGCGCAAAATATCTTCGAGATAATATTCTCTTTTTTCGTGTCCTCCAGGTTTAACGCAGCTTTTACAAAATGCTCCTGCTTTTGTGTAGTTTGTGATTTCTTCAACACTTTTTAAATCATTTAATCTAATTACTTCTTTAATGGTAGAAAGGCTTACACGCGCACATTCACACACAATAATTTCATCTTCAAAATCTTCCGCATTCTTACCTAGATAAATACCTGCTGCTTTTTTAATCACATCATACGCCATTACAGAGCAGTGCATTTTTTGTCCGGGCACTGCGGGAGTATCAGGATCATCACGCAAAGCGTGTTCCACATCAAGGTTTGTAATTTTTACAGCTTCTTGCACCTTTTTTCCAAGACAGAGTTCTACCATCATATCGCTACTTGCAATCGCTGTCCCACAGCCAAAGCTTTTAAATTTCGCATCAATAATTCTATCATCTTTATCCACGAGCCAATACAATCTCACTGCATCACCGCAAGATTCTGCACCATAATCTGCTACAATAAGCTTTGCTCCTTTTTCATCAGCATCTTTTTGTGTAAGAACTCCTAAATGTGTAGGATTATCCATTCTTTCACTTACTTTATTTGAATAGGCGTCCCAAAGTGCGCCACCGATTAAATCATTTTTTGCCATTTTTTTTCCTTTATATTGTTTGTTTTATGCGTTGTATGAGCTAGAAATTGCTCGTAATCTTTCAACAGCTTGTTTAAATACATTAATTGTATAATCAATTTCTTCGCTTGTATTGAATCTGCTAAGTGAGATTCTAATCGCTGTGTGGGCGAGTTCTTTGTCTGCACCAATAGCTACCATAACAGGATTTGCTTCTAAATCTTC
This sequence comes from Helicobacter japonicus, assembly GCF_000762845.2. Taxonomy (GTDB): domain Bacteria; phylum Campylobacterota; class Campylobacteria; order Campylobacterales; family Helicobacteraceae; genus Helicobacter_C; species Helicobacter_C japonicus. The sequence goes on from NZ_JRMQ02000009.1 coordinate 35,991, forward strand.
GCTTGCACAAGCACTTCCTGTGGAGGCAGCAATCCCAGCTTTATTTAAATCCCATAGCATAGCCTCTCCCTCAATACCTCGCACACTAATGAGTGTAGTATTTGGCACACGATTTTCTCTTGTGCCAACTACAAACACATCAGGGATTTGTAGTAGTGAATCCTCAAGTTTATCGCGTAAGCGTCTTACTTCTGTCAATTCATAATCAAGATATTGGTATGCGAGTTTCATAGCCTCACCCATACCTACAATATATGGGACATTGAGTGTGCCGCTGCGTCTGCCACGCATATGTTCTCCTCCGTGAAAAAGGGGGGTAAGTTCTACACCTTTGCGAATATACAATCCACCAATGCCTTTTGGTCCGTGGAATTTGTGCGCACTAAAGCTTAAAAAATCCACTTGTGCTTTTTGCACATCAACAGGAATCTTGCCAATAGCCTGCACTGCATCTGTATGGAAAAGCACATTACGTTCTTTGCAAAGTGTGCCTATTTCTTCAATAGGAAAAATAAGTCCTGTCTCATTATTTGCCCACATTACGCTTACAAGTGCTGTATCATCTCTTAGGGCTTCACGCACTTGTTTAGCAGTGATTGTGCCTTGTTGATTGATAGGAAGATAAGTAACCTCCACTCCAAGAGATTCTAAAAAACCACAGGTAGCACGCACAGCTGGGTGTTCTACTTCTGTGGTAACGATATGTTTTTTGCCTTTTTTAAGTATCTCATCAAAATATACACCCTTTATTACCCAATTATTAGATTCTGTTGCGCAACCAGTGATGATAATATCATCATCATCGTTCGCATTAATGCCCTTATAGAGATACTCAATAGCTTGTGCTATTGCAGGGTGAGTTTCTGTGCCATATTTATGAAGACTATTTGGATTCCCAAATTTCTCGCAAAAATAAGGCTCCATAAGCGGCAATATACTCGGGTCAAGCATCGTTGTCGCATTATTGTCTAAATAGACTTTTTTCATAGTTTGGCTCCTTCCTTGTTGTTCTAAATTCCATTGTTTTTATGCTTTAAGTTTAATAAAAAGTAAATTTTGTTTTTACCTTTTTAAAAAAACGCTAGATTTTATCATTTTATAATTAATTGATGGTGTGCGACAAAGAAAAATATCAATTTGTAAAATGTATAAATATTACATTATGTAATGTTTTTTCAAGTTATTCTTGCTCTATTCTGTCATAATGCGTAAAAGTTCTTGCAGTGAGGATTGAAAATCCCATTTTTCATCTATTTCTTGCTTGAGAAATGCCTCCATAAGAGGACGTTTGTTCATTGCTTCATCAAGTTCTGAATCTGTCCCTTTTTGATACGCACCTATGCGGATAATAACTTCATTTTCTTTAATGAGTGAATACAATCGTCTAAATTTACGCACAGCCTGTAAATGTTCAGGAGTTATGATGTCATTAATAAGTCGTGAAGCAGAGTTAAGAATATTGATTGGTGGATATATCCCCATATCAGTCAAATCACGATTAAGCACGATATGTCCATCAAGAATAGAGCGACTTTGGTCAGCAATAGGGTCGCTTAAATCATCACCCTCTACGAGCACGGTAAAAAATGCAGTAATTGAACCTACACCATCTTCTTTTCCTGCACGTTCCATAAGTTGTGGAAGGAGCGTGAGTGTAGAAGGTGGATATCCTTTACTCGTTGGCGGTTCTCCTAAGGCTAAGCCTATTTCTCGCTGTGCCATAGCAAAACGCGTAACAGAATCCATAATAAAAAGCACATCATTGCCAAGAGATTTGAAATATTCCGCAATAGCCATTGCACTAAATGCACCATATTTGCGCATAAGCGGCGAATCATCGCTTGTGGCTACTACAAGAATAGTGTTTGTCAAGTCATTATTAAGATTCTTATGTATAAATTCTGGGACTTCTCTTCCACGCTCACCAATGAGAGCAATGACTTTGATTGGTGCATTTGAGCCACGCACGATCATTCCCATAAGAGTAGATTTTCCTACACCAGAACCAGCAAAAATACCCATTTTTTGCCCTTTACCACAAGTGAGGATTCCATCAATGGATTTTACGCCTACTTCAAAGACTTCATTGATTAATCCTCGTTTAAGTGCGCTTATAGGTGCGCGCATAAGCGAAGTGCTTGTATCTGTTTCAATCGCACCTTTATTATCAATAGGCTCACCTAGCGGGTTAATAACGCGCCCGAGTATTTTTTCTCCAACAGGGATTTGCAATCCGTGGTTTAGAATTTCTACCTTATCGCCAGATTTATGTCCCTCGACAAATGAAAAAGGACTAATAAAAAAATGATCGCCCTCAATTCCTATGACCATACCTAAGTTATGTGAGCAATGTTTTGCCAAATGATTATCATTGTGTATCGTGGATAAATCCTCCTGAAAAGCGCGAAAAGTGGCATCGTGAGAGGGTATAATCTTTACTATATCGCCTACTGATGGTTTTACACCATTAGCCACTAGTATATTTTGCATTACTTTGACAAGATGTCCATAATTTGGTGAGAGATTAATATTGTTTTGAAGTTTTTGTTTTATTTGAGACAATGGCATATACAAAACCTACTTTTAAGATTTTTTTGTTAGAATACCAAATTATACTTTTTTTATCATTAAGGAAGCCTATGAATTTCACAACAAAACGCATAAACAATGCTAATGCCACCATTAATGGCAACATCGCATTACAAACACTTGAAGAGAAATTTGATAAAGTAATCAAAAAGATTGCCAAGAGTGTAAAGATTGATGGTTTTAGAAAGGGTAAAGTTCCAGCTCAAGTGATTAAGACACGTTACAAAGAGCAGGTTGAGCAAGATGCACAGCAAGAAGCGATACAAGATTTATTAGAATCTGCGCTTAAAGAGCTTGGAGTTGCGCCAAATGAGCTTATTGGCAATCCTGTGATTGCAAAATTTGACAAGCAAGATGATAAGATTGAGCTTGAAATCAAGATAGGTATCACGCCTTCATTTGATATTGAAAAAATTGAAGAATATGTGCCAGAAGTGAAGCTTAAAGCGGTTACAAAAGCACAGATTGATGAGCGCATACAAGAGATTGCTGCAAATCGCGCGCCATTAAGTGAAATAGCAGAAGATAGGGCATTGCAAAAAGATGATACTGCAAATATTGATTTTGAGGGATTTGTCGATGATAAGGCATTTGAGGGGGGTAAGGGGGAAAACTTTAATCTTCTTATTGGCTCAAATCAATTTATTCCGGGCTTTGAAGATGCACTTGTTGGTATGAAAAAGGGAGAAAAAAGAAGAATCAAGGTAACTTTCCCTGAAAATTATCAAGCTTCACATTTGGCAGGTAAAGAAGCATATTTTGATGTGAGTTTGCATAAGATTTTGCAAAAAGATACACCAAAAATTGATGATAACTTTGCAAAAAGCGTAGCAGGAGAAGAAGCTACTCTCTCTACACTTAAAGATATGGTAAAAGAACAGCTTGAGATGGAGCAAAAAAATAATCTTTATCGTGATGAGCTTAAAAATAAGCTTGTAGAGACACTTCTTAAAAATGTGCGCTTTGATTTGCCTGAATTGATTGTTGAACAAGAAATGGATATTTTGTTTAGAAATGCACTTTCTAAGGTTGCACCTGAAGAATTTGAAAAGCTTAAAGGGAATCAAGATGAAGCAAAAAAACAACGCGAGTTGCAACGTGATGAAGCACAAAAAAGTGTGCAAATTACTTTTATTATGGACGCTTTGGCAAAGAAATATAATATTGTGATTAATGATAATGAGGTGATGCAAACAATTTATTATGAGGCAATGATGATGGGACAAGATCCGCGTTCGACTTTGGATTATTATCAAAACAATAATCTTCTTCCTGCCATTAAAATGACAATGATTGAAGATAGAGTTTTGCATTATTTGCTTGACAAAAAGTTTGAATCTTCTAAAAAGCCTAAGCAGGAGAAGGATTCAAAGCCTAAGATAACAAAAGAGGAAGGTGTAAATGAGTAGCTATATCCCTTATGTGATTGAACGCACAGGTCGTGGTGAGAGAAGTTATGACATTTATTCAAGACTTTTAAAAGATCGTATTATCTTACTAAGTGGCGAAATTAACGACCATATAGCTTCTTCAATCGTAGCACAACTTCTTTTTTTAGAGGCAGAAGATCCTGAAAAAGACATTAATTTTTATATTAATTCTCCCGGTGGTGTGATTACAAGTGCTTTTAGTATTTATGATACGATGAATTACATCAGCCCCGATATTAGCACTATTTGTATTGGGCAGGCTGCTTCCGCAGGAGCGTTTTTATTAAGTTCTGGCACAAAGGGAAAGCGATTCTCTCTTCCTAATTCGCGTATTATGATTCATCAGCCACTTGGTGGAGCACAAGGACAAGCTACAGATATTGAGATTCAAGCAAAGGAAATTTTGCGTTTGAAAAAAACACTTAATGAAATTATGGCAAAAAACACTGGGCAGAGCGTGAAAAAGATAAGTTTTGATACTGAGAGAGATTTTTTTATGAGTGGAGAGGAAGCCAAGGTGTATGGATTAATTGATAAGATTCTCATTAAAAGTGAGAAGTAGCATAACTGCTATTAGAGGTGTAGTATGGACTTAGATGATTTAAACTTAGATGATATTGGAAATAACGATTTTTTTGGAAATCTTGATGAAGCGGGCTTAGAAGAAGGGAAAAGGAATAAAAAAACCCAAAAAGTAACTCCTACTCTAGGAGCATCGGAAGCAGCCCAAAAACTCAACTCTATCTCTAAGCAAACACTTCAGGCTCTTGAAAAAGATGCTATTTTGCCTTTGCCTGAAAACTTTGAAGCATATTTTGAAAAAACACTTTCTCAAGAGGAAGATGAGAGAGTGCGTGAAAAAATTAAGGCAATTGTCGAGAGTGCTAATCACGATTCACGACTTATTGCGCTTGAAAAAGTTTTTAACGATAATTTTGCAACACTAAAAACTATTCTTGAGCATTTATTGACGCTTTGCAAACGTATGTCTGCAATGGAGCGCAATACTGATAAGCGTTTGCTTGAGATTGCGAGTATTACGAATCCACTAGGAGCACAAAATGCAATTAAAGTGCTTGTGAATGAAATGAAAGGATTCCATAAGGATTTTGTTGTGCAAGCTGACCTCATATCACGGGCTTATCGTAATATGTATGCTCAATCTTCCACCATTAAGTCTGGGGCAATATATGATTCAAAGCTTGGTATTTATACGCATTCATTTTTGACTCACGCCCTTGATCTTGAGTGTGAAAATGGTAAAGATTTTCCTAGGCATTGCGCAGTAGTTGTTTTTGCCCCATCTAAAGAGCTTGCATCACAGATTAATGAGCAAAGTAAGCTTATAACAATTTTTAAAAGTATTGCTCGAATTGTTTCAAAAAATATTGGCACAAAGGATATTGTTTCATATCTTGGTAGTGGATATTTTGGTATGTTGCTTAAAAATGTGCAACCTGATGCGGCAATTACCCTATGCCAAGAGGTAATACAAAAATGCAAAGTAACCAATCTTTTTATTGATGATGTAGAGTTGCATTTGTGTATTGTTATGGGTGGTGTTGTTCTTGATGTGAATAAGACACCAGAGATGACTTTAAAAGAAGCAAAAGAGCAGCTAGAACTTGCTCAAAAGGAAGGAGTACCGCTTAAATTTGCTCAAGGGCAAGCAGGTAACACACATTCAAGTGATGATAGTGAAGAAGATAGTTTTGAATTACCCGGAGATGGTTTTGATGATCTTGCCGATTTTGACTTATCCTAATCCCAAGCTTAGACAAAAATCCACTCCAGTAGAGCATTTTGATGATAATTTACACAATTTGCTTGATTCTATGTATGAGACGATGATGGAACGTGGAGGAGTAGGTTTAGCAGCTATTCAAGTGGGAGAATCAAAAAGGATTCTCATCATTAATATCCCACGCCCAGAGGACAATATCCAACATAAAGAAGATTTGCTTGAAATCATTAATCCTACATTTTTGACACAAGAAGAAAGTATTGATTGGGAGGAAGGTTGCCTTTCTGTGCCAAATTTTTATGAAAGCATAAAAAGGTTTAATAAAGTTTCTATTGCTTACAAAGATCGTTATGGGAATGATAAGATTCTACAAGCAGAAGGTTTTTTAGCAGTGGCAATTCAACACGAGATAGATCATCTAAATGGTGTGCTTTTTGTCGATAAGCTTCCTATTTTAAGGCGTAAAAAATTTGAAAAAGAACTCAAAAAGCTTAGAAATACAAAAGATTAAAGTTTTTATATGACGCATACAATTTTTACTGCTACAAGCTTTGGCACAAGTGCAAAGATTATTGAGGTGGAAGCAGCTTTTACAAAAGGTATGCCACAATTTAATATTACGGGTTTAGCCCATAGCTCTATTTTAGAATCTAAGCAACGCGTTTTATCAGCTCTTGCAAATAGTGATATTACTCTTCCACCGCTTAAGGTCAATATCAATCTCTCTCCTTCGGATTTGCCTAAAAGTGGCGGACATTTTGATTTGCCTATCGCTCTTGCTTTACAAAAAAATACGCAAGATGATGGACAATGGTTTGCCTTTGGAGAACTTGGGCTTGATGGGAGTATTAAATATCTTGATTCTATTTATCCGCTTTTGCTTGATATCGCGCTTTTATATCCTCAAGCAAAGGTTTTTGTTCCTTTAGGTGCAAAAGATTTATTAAGTCTTATTCCTAATGTGTGTTTTTATTTTGTATCACATTTAAAAGAAGCTATTGATATTTTAAATAATCCATTATTAGATTCTCATATTTCTACAATTTCTCAAGATTTAGAATCTAACTCACAAACACTTGGTTTTAAAAGTATAGAAATTGCTGGAGAGCAATATTTTTATGATGATAATTTTATGCAAGATTTTGCAGAAGTCAAAGGACAGCATATTGCTAAACGCGCTGCACTTATAGCTGCTGCAGGATTCCATAATTTTATGATGGAAGGCTCACCTGGTTGTGGCAAAAGTATGATTGCAAAGCGACTTTTGTATATTTTACCTCCAAGCTCTTTGCAGGAAATGATAGAAAATGTCAAGCATCAATCACTGAATAAACAAAGTGTGGCTTATACACCACTTCGACCATTTCGGAATCCTCACCAAAGTGCGAGTAAGTCAAGCATTTTGGGCTCCGCTACACAATTTGAAGCAAAGCCCGGTGAAATTGCCTTAGCGCATAATGGCATTTTATTTTTTGATGAACTCCCACACTTTAAGAAAGATATTTTAGAATCTTTGCGTGAGCCATTGGAGAACAATAAGCTTGTTGTATCACGTGTGCATTCTAAACTTGAATATGATACAAGTTTTTTATTTGTTGCTGCCCTCAATCCTTGCCCTTGTGGGAATCTACTTAGTAAAAGCAAAGAGTGTCGTTGCCAAGAACGCGAGATTAATGCATATCGCACACGGATTTCTGAACCACTCCTTGATAGAATCGACCTTTTTGTGCAGATGAGTGAATATGAAGAAGATGCTCTTTTATCGCCTATAAATCTAGATTCTGCTCATATGCAAAAAATGGTTTTTGATGCTTTTGCCTTACAGAAATCACGAGGACAAACAATCTTTAATGGTAAGCTTGATGAGCGGGAAATTGCTTTGTTTTGTATGCTCAATGATGAATGTGAAGCATTATTACAACAAGCAAGTGAGCGTTTTTCACTCTCTTATCGCGCACAGAACAAAGTCAAAAAGGTAGCGCGCACAATTGCAGATTTGGCAAATGAGACACATATTCAGAAACCGCATATTCTTGAGGCACTAAGCTATCGTAGAATCTAGCCCAAAAAGGAGAAAATATGTATGAAGAATCCGCACACAACATTCATAAAAGACTACAGCGCATTATAGGACAACTCAATGGTATTGATAAAATGATAAGTGAAAATGCGAATTGCACAGATGTGCTTATTCAGATTAATGCTGCTAAAAGTGCTTTGCACAAAATAGGGCAAATTGTGCTTGAAGGACATATTAATCATTGTGTGCGTGATAGCATACAAGATGAAACAAATGATATTAACAAAACTTTAGGCGAGCTCGCTCAAGCGATTGAACATTTCTCTCGCTTAAGCTAAACTTAAACAACTTCAAGCCATTTGGGGAGATAGGTATTGAATTTATCTTGTATAAGCGTGTGCGTTGCTATATCTCCTTTTAGTGCTATGCGTCCTATTTCGTGTGTTTTGGCAAGTGTGCTTAGAGCAGATGAGAGTATCTCGCACATTGAGCTTGTCGCACCATAGGCTACACCTTGTAAATGCAAACCACCAAGTAAATAACACAATGGCAAACGTAATGATTTTTCAATATCAATTTGGCAAGTTTGTGTGCCATTAATCTTCATATCAAGTCGGCTAATATGCGGAAAAAGATAATCTTGCGCGTGTCGTAATACATCTAAGGCACTCATATTTTTGCCAAACATTTGTGCGATAAGAGGCAGAATATCACTTATATTATTTGATATTACACTTTGATTTTCTTGTTGTATTGTAAGGTCTGTGAGATTCTCATTTGCACGCCATTTGGTATAGTTTTCTACAAGTCTTGCCCCAAGCTTATTTTTACCGCTAAGAAGTGATAAAAGTGTAGGAAGATGTGCTTGAAAATTGCAAGTAAGGAGATTCTGTGGTGATTGCGAAGAAGTAGATTCTATATAAATCATTGTTGGCATATCACTTTGCAACACAAGGCATAATGTATCTGCTTGTATCTTGTCATCAAGGTTATGCACAAAGGGAAGCGGTGAGAGAGATTGCACTCCTTTGATATAAGCATTTTCATTATTAAGAGGCTCTTCAATGCAGCCAAAACTATCCCAAAAATCTGGCTCACTGCAGCCTATACAGCCGTGTCCTGCACGCACAGGCCAACTTGTTTTAGCATTAAATTTAGTTTTAGGGCAATTATTTGAGACATAAGGACCTTTGCAGCCAATCTTATAAAGACAATATCCATCTTGTAAATGTGGGTCATCAAAGCTTTGCACAAAATCACCAGATTCAAATTTTGCCTTTCTCTCACATAAATCGTGAAGATTTTTTCCGTAGCTCCAAATGGGGCGATTGAGATTATCAATCTCGGGTAATTCTTGTAAAAGAATATAATACATTAAAGAACCTATAATATTTGCTTCGCTTGGCGGACAACCCGGGATATTAACAACCCTTTGTTTAAGGAAAGTATCTATACCTACAGAATGCGTAGGATTAGGCAAAGCTGCTTGCACTCCGCCAAAGCTACTACAAGTGCCAACAGCAAAAATTGCCTGTGCGTGTTTGGCTACTTCTTTTGTTTCTTCTTCTCCATTTATGCTATCAGCTCCTGAAGTTAAAAAATACGCATTTTCATCAAGAGATACACCACCCTCAATAACAAGGATAAATTCTTTATCAAGTGTATTATGGAGTGATGTCTTTGCTTCAAATCCTACTGCACCCATAATAGTTTCGTGATAATCCAAAGAAATGTATTCAAGAATGAGCGATTCCACACCGGGTTTATCAAGGCGTAAAAAACTACTACTGCAACCTGTGCATTCTGCCATATGTAGCCAAACAAGATGTGTAGGTGGTTTGAGTGAGAGAATACGTGCGCATAATTCTACACCTTCTTTGGGTATGCCTATAAGCATACAAATTTGACTTAACCATTCATTATCTACACTGCATCGAGGGGTAGTATAGGTGGATTCTATCTTTTGAAGATGTTGCGTTAGTCGCTCAAGTATCTGGGCTTTATCCATTGTTTTAAGCTCCCTATATTGAAATATTATAACTTTGTGCTATTGGGCTTTGCGCGGGTTTTATTTAAAGTTTTATCCACACAATATTTTTCTTGGTAGGTAAGTAGGCGGAGATTCTCTTTATTGAGTTGATAATCTTTATCAAATTTTTTACGCACAATTTGCTCAATTATTGCAAGTTCGTGGTCTTCTTTATCTTCAAATAAATCAAGCACGAGTGCATAGAGTTGAATATTTGTAGCAATAAGCTCTAAAGCATCGCCTCTTTCTTGCATAAAAAGTTGTTCATTTTTAGCATAACTTTTAAGCTTAATAACAATATGACTAAAGACGCGTTGGATTAGGTGAGGTTTAAGATAATGTGTAAGAATTGTTGGTAGTTTTTCAAGGAGAGTATCAAGTTGCTCTTTTTGCATAAATAAAACTACAGGTAAAATTGTAATAATATTTTCGGTATTTTTATCAGCCGAACGTGCTTCAAGTTTTAACCATAGTCGTTCTAAAAAGCCGTATTGATAAGACTGCAAAGTCATATTTTTCCTTTAATTTTAATTAATGTATGCTTTATTTCATCTACTCATTGCAAATTTCTGTGCCAATGCCTTGTGTTGTAAAAAGCTCTAAAAGGAGTGAATGCTCTACTCGCCCATCAATAATGTGGGCTTTTTCTACACCATTTTGCACACAATCTACACACGCCTCAAGTTTAGGTATCATACCACCGCTAATTACCCCTTCTTTTTCAAGGGTTTGAATACTTTTTGGTGTGAGTGAAGAAATAAGCTCTTTATTAGAATCAAGCACCCCAACAATATCACTTAAGAAAATAATCTTTTGCGCTTTGAGTGCTTTTGCAATATGACACGCAGCAATATCAGCATTGATATTATAACCTAAATGTCCTGCGCTTTCCCCAGTTGCAATGGGTGCGATAACTGGCACAAAGCCATTATCAATCACTTGAAGCAAAAATTCAGGATTAACTTGTGTGATTTCTCCAGTGTAGCCAAGCGCACCATTATCCTTTGCTTTTGCTTGAAGTAAGTGAGCATCTTTACCACTCATACCCACAGCTTTTGCGCCGTGAAAGTTTAAAAATGCAGTCAATTCCTTATTGATTTCACCACTTAGCACCATTTCCACGACACGCATAGAATCTGCACAAGTAATACGATAACCATCTTTAAATGAGCTTTCTATTCCCATATTATCAAGCACTTCATTGATGCGTTTGCCTCCGCCGTGAATAATAACAGGTTTTAGCCCCAACATATACATTATAACAATATCAAGGGCGAATTTTTCTTTTAGTTCTAAGCTACTTTGGGCTGCACCACCATATTTAATCACAATGATTTTGCCACGAAAGATTCTAATAAATGGGAGAGAATCTAGCAATATTTTCACAACCCTCGTATTTTTTTGCATAAAATAACCTCTATTAAAAATTTGAAATGCTATTATATCTTAAATTTCATATGAAAGGATTCAAGATGGATATAGTTATCCTTGATGCGGATACTTTGGGTGAGTGTGATTTAAGTGCAATTAATGCGTTGGGCAATGTAGTGAGTTATGGATTTAGTGCGCCAAGTGAGGTAGTGTCTCGTTGTGCTGATGCGGAGATTATTCTTACAAATAAGGTTGTGCTTGATGAGGCTATTTTGGCACAATTACCTAATGTAAAACTTATTTGTATTACCGCTACAGGTATGAATAATGTTGATTTGGATTATGCGGCAAAAAGAGGCATTGAGGTAAAAAATGTCGCAGGATATTCTACAGATTCTGTCGCACAGCATACATTAAGTATTGTATTACACCTTTTATCAAGACTTAGTTATTATGATGAATATTGTAAAAGTGGTGATTGGTGTAAAAGCAAGATTTTTGTGCATATTAATGGTGGATTGAGAGAAATTAAGAATCTACAATGGGGCATTATTGGTTTTGGGAGTATAGGACAGAGGGTAGCAGGACTTGCTCAAAGTTTTGGTGCAGAGGTAAGCTATTATTCAACAAGTGGGAAAAATACACAAAGTGGTTATACGCGTAAGGATTTAGAATCTCTGCTTTCAAGTAGTGATATTGTCTCTATTCACGCGCCACTTAATCCACAAACAAAAAATCTTTTAAATCGCACGAATTTGGGGCTTATGAAAGATGGAGCATTACTTATTAATGTAGGGCGTGGTGGGATTGTTAATGAAGAAGATATTGCTGAAATTTTAAAAACTAAGGATTTATATTTTGGGGCAGATGTATTAGAAAATGAGCCTATGAAAGCAAATCACCCATTTTTGGATAAATCCATTGCACATAAATTGCTTCTCACTCCTCACGTTGCGTGGGCGTATGATAAAGCAAGAGAGAGGTTAATTGCACTTACTGCACAAAATATCCAAAACTTTATTGATAAAAGTAAGTAATAAATCTCACGCATTGCTTCATAATGTTACAAAGTCTTGATGTGGCGTTGGTAGGCTAAAACTTACTATTTGAGATTGTTTGAGTATAAAATTATAGAGCATTCAAGCTGATTTATTCAATATTTGTTGAATATTTAATAAAGGTTTAGCTTTTTTCAATTAATATTAAATATCTTTAAATATTAATTATTAATTTGAAAGAGAGGTTTTAAAAAGGAGGAGTTTTCAATGAGTGAGGAGAAAATTGTTAGCGGTTTTTTAGTATCAAAAACTGACCCAAAAGGCAAAATAACTTATTGTAATCAAGCATTTATTGATATTTCTGGTTTCACCGAGCAAGAGCTTTTGGGCAAACCTCATAATATTGTGCGGCACACTGATATGCCACGAAGTATTTTTGCATATTTGTGGAAAAAAATCCAAAGCAAAGAAGAAGTCAATGTTTATGTTAAAAACCTCTCTAAAGATGGGAGTTATTATTGGGTGTTTGCCAATGTTACACCATCTTTTGATATGAATGATAATATTATCGGATACTATTCTGTGCGAAGAAAACCAAATGCTAAAGGAGTAAAAATTGCCACTGAACTTTATGCTAAAATTAGAGAAGCGGAAAAAAATGGCGGTATAGAATCTGGTTTGGCATTTTTTCACAAATATTTTCAAGAATTAGGCGAAAGCTATGAGAATTTCATTTTGCATACACAAGTAGAGCAATAAAGGAGGTGGGAAATGATTATTGCGATTTTAGGCGTTTTATGTATTCTTTTAATTGGATATATTCTTTATCTCACAGCAAAAATGAAGCAAGACAAGCAAGCAGTGAAGAAAGTTAGATATTTAATCGATGAAGTGCTAAAGGGTAATTTTGAGCCAAGAATAACAAATATTGGTAATACTGAAGTTTGTTATATTGCGCGAGGTTTGAATGAATTGCTCAACAATTTGGAAACTTTCATTCGAGAAAATAATATTGTGATTCGTAAATCTTCGGAAACTAGGGAGTTTAGACCATTTTTGACCGATGGGATATTGCCAAATTTACAAGTAGTGGGCACATATGTTAATAATAATGTAAATGCTATTAAAGAGGTGGCAAAAATGAGTGCAAAGAGGGAGCTTAATTTTGCCCTAAAAAATATCAACAAGAATCCTCAACAACAAAAAATTATACAAAATGATTTTCATAAAATTTTAGTAACGCTCAATGATGTTTTGCAAAAAGTGTCATTAATGGCAACCTATTCTCAAGAGAATTGTGCCAAGATTCTCGATTCTATGCATATACTTGAGCAAGCACGAGAGATTGTTGCGGTTAATAATGAGTCGGTGAGTGGATTGAGCGAACGTTCTGGAGAGATTAATTCAATTATCAATATGATTAATGATATTGCTGACCAAACAAATCTTTTAGCATTAAATGCAGCTATTGAAGCAGCAAGAGCTGGAGAACACGGAAGAGGATTTGCTGTTGTTGCAGATGAGGTAAGGAAGCTTGCTGAAAAAACACAGCATTCTACAAAAGATATTTGGACACAAATTAATCTCTTCCAACAGGCTACGAGCGAAATTTATGAAAACTCTCAAAAATGCTTGAACAGATGAATAATTTTGGCACTATAATGGATAGTTTCGAATCAGTTTTTAAAGAAATTAATACTTCTTCTTCTGAAATAAAAGACTATATGACTGCTGTCAATGTGCGCTTAAATGGTGATATTATAAAGACAGATTATCTTATTTTTAAGAATGATGTGTATGATGATGTCCTCAAAGAAGCACACAATGAAAATCTTACAGACAAGGTTGAATCGGTTTTTGATAATTGGCTACAGAAACGTGGCAATGTGCATTATGCTGGGACAAAGACATTAGAAAAGATTGTTAATGCTCATAAAAGTATTGTAGAATCTGCCAAAAATGGTCTAAACGATGCGCTTTCTTGTAATGAGAATATGTGTCATCCAAAAGTCATTGAATCATTTAAAACAATGGAAGAAACAACTGATACTCTTTTTAGGGAATTTGAAAAACTTGTCGATGTGTGGAAAGAAAAAAGCAATCTACAAGAGCAGAGTGAGGAGTATAAAGAGCATAGTGCTTAAGCCCTTGAAAACTTGTAAAATTCTATGCAGATTTTATTGTGTAAGGTTTTGTGGATTTATTCATAGAAGTTTGATATAAAGCCTTCAAACTTTGGAGAGCCATTGTGTAAATGTGTAGGGCTTATGGGAATCTAGGGATATACATAAAATATAGCAATGCTTGAATATTATGAATATGGGTTACTCGGACTTTTTGTGATTTGCTTTATAGCAAGCACACTTTATCCACTTGGTTCTGAGGCTTTTGTGATAGGATTTGTAGGCTTTGGGTTTGAGCCTTTGGCTGTGTGGATTGTTGCGAGTGCAGGAAATATCTTAGGAAGCCTAAGCACTTATTATCTTGCCTATTATGGTGGATACGCGTTTATAGAGCGATTTTTAAGAAAAACAAAAAATAAAATCAATGCCCTTGCACCAAAAATCAAGCGATTTGGTTTTATCTATGCATTTTTTGTTTTTGCTCCATTTGTGGGCGATATTTTTGCTTTAGCACTTGGTATTGTTCGTTACAATCAAATGCTTAGTATTGTAGGTATTGCACTTGGTAAAATGCTGCGATATGCTTTGATTCTCGTGCCATTTATGGAGTGAAGTGTAGAAACTTAGAGTATGTTTTGTATTTACATTTGACAAAAACTAGGTTTAAACTTGTATAATGCTATGCGAAAAAGTGAATAGTTTAAAAAGCAAAGATTCACAAAAATTATATTAAGGAGTTTTTATGCCATTACTTGATAGCTTTAAGGTTGATCATACAAAAATGCCAGCCCCTGCAGTGCGTCTTGCAAAGACTATGCAAACACCAAAAGGTGATGTGATTAGTGTGTTTGATTTGCGTTTTTCTCGCCCAAATTGTGAGATTCTAAGCGAGAAAGGTATTCATACAATGGAACACTTGATTGCAGGCTTTATGCGAGAGCATTTAAATAATACGCGTGTGGAGATTATTGATATTTCGCCAATGGGTTGTCGCACAGGATTCTATATGAGTGTGATAGGTGCGCCAAATGAATATGATGTAAAAGAGGCGTGGGAAGCGAGTATGCGCGATGTGTTAAGAATCCGTGATGAGAAAGCGATTCCCGAGCTTAATATTTATCAATGTGGCACTGCTAAGATGCACTCTCTCAAAGAGGCACAAGATATTGCACAAGCAGTGTTAGATAAGGGTGTAGGTGTAATGAATACACAAGAATTGCTTTTAAAAGATTTTGCGTAATTTTTAATGACAAGAATATTAAGGAATATTCTTAAAATATTTAGAGTGTAAATTATTACATATATTTTTGAATCTCCTCATATTAGGTTTGTTTAAAATGCTGATAGGAGATTTTACTTTTATATTTCATTTTAATTTCACAAACAAGGTTTATTATTGCATATTGCAAAAAAAAAACGATACAACTATCCAATATTTACAAAAGAAAGGAATTTTAATGCATTTTTGTAAAAATGTCATTTTTGGAAGCGTAGTTTTTAGCCTTATGTTAAGCTTTGTAGCTTGTTCAGATTCTGAAACACAGGGCAAAGAAAAATCAAGTCTTAAGGTAGAAACTTTAAAAATTGCGCATCAAAATGTAAGCTTAAGTTTTGAATATGCCGCGCGCTTAAAAAGTATTCAGAGTGTAGGCGTATATGCACGAGTGCAAGGTGTGTTGCTTTCAAAAAATTTTAAAGAAGGTGATATTGTTCAAGAGGGACAACTCCTTTTTAAGATTGACCCTGCTCGTTATGTTGCAAAAGTTAAACAAGCTAAAGCGCAACGACAATCAGCAGAAGCAAATTTTATTAAAGCAAATCGTGATTGGCAACGTGTAGAAAAACTCTATAAGCAAGGTGTTTATACAATTGACCAATATGATACTTCGCGTTCAAATTTTCTCTCTGCTCAAGCAAATGTCGCAAGTACTCAAGCTGTGCTTGATGATGTCCAAATTGATTTGGGTTATACTGATGTAGTGGCGACTATTAGCGGTAGAATTGGTATGCGAAGTTATGATGTAGGGAATCTTGTGGGTGCAAATGGACAAGAAGTGCTTACAACTATTACGCAACTAAGCCCTATTTATGCAGAATTTTCTATCCCAAATACGGATTATTATTTTATGCGTGATTTAGAAAATAGTCGTATTCAAGTGGAGTATATTTTAGGCAATGGAAAGGCGTATGAGAAGCTTGGCAAACTTGATTTTGTTGATAGTGTGCTTGACCCTCAAACTGCCACTATCAAGGCGCGTTCCATTGTGGATAATGAGGAATATAAGCTTTTACCCAATGAGTTTGTGCGTGTGCGATTAAAGGGTTTTGAAGCTCAAAATGCAATCGCTATACCGCAAAGTGCGCTTTTGCAAGATTCACAAGGAAGCTATGTATATATTGTTAAAGATGGCAAGGCAAAAATTGTGCGTGTAACACTCGGACAGAATCTGCGCAATAATCAAGTGCTTATCGTGAGTGGATTATCAAATGGCGATGAACTCGTGCTTAATCAACTCTCAAAAGTTAGAGAGGGGCTGCCACTTAGCCCTATTACTCCCAACTCTAAAGAAGAAGCACAAAAGGCAGATTCTAAACAAAACACGCAAATACAATCAAAATAAAAGCAAGAGCAAAATTAAGGAGAGTTATATGTCAAGATTCTGTATTAATCGTCCTATTTTTGCAATGGTTATTTCAATCATCATTACGCTCGTTGGTTGTATTTGTATTTTTATTTTGCCTGTGGAGGAGTATCCACAAGTTGTGCCAAATGAAATTATGGTGCAGACAACTTATAGTGGAGCTAGTGCTGAAGTCGTGGCAGATACAGTAGCAAGTATTTTAGAAGATAGTATTAATGGTGTTGAGGGAATGCTTTATATGAAATCTTCTTCAACTTCAAGTGGTTCATTAAATTTGAGCGTATTTTTTGCAAATGATGCAAATGCAGATATGGCATTAGTCAATGTCAATAATCGTGTTCAGAGTGCGCTAAGACAGCTACCTATGGAAGTTCAAAGAGTAGGAGTAAATGTAAGAAAACGTTCTTCTACTCTTTTGCAAGTGTATGCAATATATTCGGATAATCCCGCACACGATATTACTTATGTGGCAAATTATGCTATCTTAAATATTGTCAATGAGCTTAAACGCGTTCCGGGTGTGGGTGATATTAATGTATTTGGCTCACGAGATTATTCAATGAGAATCTGGCTTGATATTGATAAACTTTCACAAAATAATCTTACGCCCTCTGAAGTAGCAAAGGTTATTTCGGAGCAAAATGCACAATTTGCGATAGGTTCCTTTGGTAAAGAGCCTGTGCGAAGTGAGATAGCCTTTACTTATTCTGTAACGACACAGGGACGATTTGTGAGTGCAGAAGAATTTGGTAATATTATTGTGCGCTCAAATGCTGATGGTTCGGCTTTAAGACTTAGAGATGTCGCACACATTGAGCTTGGCGCAAAAGATTATAGTGTCAGTCCATTATTTGATGGGAAAAATGCTCAAGCTTTTGGTATTGCTTTGCAACCGGGTGCTAATGCACTCGATGTTGCCGATAGGGTGGAGGCAAAAATCAAGGAATTATCTAAAAATTTTCCTAGTGGGATTCAATACAGAATTGCAAATGACAATACAAAATTTGTGAGAATCTCGATTGGGGAAGTGAAGAAAACTTTTATTGAAGCGATTGTGCTTGTTGTGATTATTATGTATTTTTTCTTACAGAATCTTCGCGCTACAATTATCCCTGTAATTGCTATTCCTGTGTCGATTATCGGCACATTTGCAGGTATGTATATACTTGGGTTCTCAATTAATCTCCTTACGCTTTTTGGGCTTATTTTGGCTATTGGGATTGTTGTTGATGATGCGATTATTGTGATAGAAAATGTAGAGAGAATCTTGCATACCCAAACAAAAGAAAATGGTGAAAAATATTCTGTTAAAGAAGCCACGTTTAAAGCTATGGGTGAGATTCAAGGACCAGTAGTAGCTATCGTGCTTGTGCTTTGTTCGGTGTTTATTCCTGTGGCATTTATTGGTGGATTTAGTGGAGCAATTTATCAGCAGTTTGCTATTACCATTGTCATTTCTGTGGTGATTTCTGGTTTTGTTGCGCTTACTCTTACTCCTGCGCTCTGTGTGTCAATTCTTAAGGCAAAAGAACCTAAGCCATTTTATCTTGTTAAAAGATTCAATGATTTCTTTGATTGGCTTACTCATAAATTTGGCGAACAAATTGGCAAGGCTTTGAAGAGAAGTTTAGCCCTTTTGGCGTGTTTTGTGGGTATTTTAGTAGTAACTTGGGGATTGCTTGTCAAATTGCCTACAGGACTTGTGCCTAGTGAAGACAAGGGAGTGGTGATAAGCTTTATTCAGCTACCACCAGCAGCTTCTTTGTCTCGCACAATAGAGGAAGGTAAAAAGGCTTTAGCGTTTTTAGAAAAAGAAGAGGGTGTGGAGTTGAATTTTCTTATCGCAGGATTTGATATGCTTGCAAGTGCGGCACGCTCTTCTGGTGCGGTAATTTTTACTACGCTCAAAAATTGGAATGAGCGTAAGGAGAGTGCATTTGAAATAGCGCAAAAAATGATGGGTATTTTCAATGCAAATCTTGATGCTTTTGTTTTAACAACAACACCACCAGCAATTATGGGGTTATCCACAGTTGGGGGTTTTGAATTTTATATCCAAGATAGGGGTGGTAGAGGTGTTAAGGAATTAGAAAAATATGCAAATCTTTTTGCAGCAGAAGCAAATAAAAGAGAAGAGCTCACAGGTGTAAGAAGTCTTTTTAGTGCAAATATCCCACAATATCATTTAAGTCTTGATAGAGAGCGTGCAAAGGCTATGAATGTCAATATTGATGATGTTTTTACGACCTTACAAAGCACACTTGGGCAGTATTATGTTAATGATTTTAATCTCTATGGCAAAACCTATCAGGTAAATATTCAGGCTCAAAGTGAGTTTAGAGAATCTCCAGAAGATTTAAGTCGGATTTTTGTTAAATCTGGCAATGGCGATTTAATCCCTATTAGTGCGCTTGTGCATTTTGAACGCGTTATAGGTGCAGATATTGTCGATAGGTTTAATCTCTTCACAAGTGCAAAAATTATCGGTAATCCTGATGAAAGTAAAGGTTATTCAAGTGGTGTAGCCCTCAAAGTTATCGAAGAACTAGCTCAAGAAATCTTGCCTGAAGGTTATACTATTGCTTATTCAGGCACAAGTTATCAAGAAAAAAATGCAAGTGGCACAGGCAAGATTGCATTTATATTTGGGCTTATCTTTGTATTTTTGATACTTTGTGCGCAATATGAGCGATGGCTTATGCCACTTTCTGTATTAAGTGCTGTGCCCTTTGCAGTTTTTGGTGCAACTGCAGCAACAGCATTGCGTGGGCTAAGCAATGATATATATTTTCAAGTAGGATTAGTGATGCTTATTGCACTATCGGCAAAAAATGCTATTTTGATTGTGGAGTTTGCTCAACATTTACACGAAAAAGAGGGAAAAAGCATTATGGAATCTGCCATAGGTGCAGCGAAACTTAGATTCCGACCAATTATTATGACCTCTCTTGCCTTTAGCATAGGTGTTTTACCCTTAGCTTTAAGCACAGGAGCAGGAAGTGCAAGTAGGCACGCTATTGGCACAGGTGTTATTGGTGGTATGATGGCAGCTACATTCATTGCGATATTTTTTATTCCACTCTTTTGGAGTTATATTGCACGATTAGATCAATGGCTTAAATCAAAGTTTAGTGTATGATATTGCTTTAAGTAAAAATTATATTTGAAACAAATGATGTAAATCTGTAGCAATACTACTCATAAAAAGTGAAGCATATGGTGTATCTTGTGCTATATGTGTGCAAAAGTGAGAAATATCATTTTGTGAGGCAAGGCATTTTGCACACATTTTTAGAATCTGTGGTGCGTAATCTTTAGGGATATGTTTTGGTGCGTGTGAGGGTGAAGTGAAATGCTTGTGGATTCTATGCACTAGAGTTTTGTTTGTAATTTCTACAATCATTGAATCTATAGGAAGTTTAAAAAACATAAGTTCTTCTTGCGGAATAAGAGAAAGATAAGTTGTATCTACACCAAAAACTTTTGTGCTATATGAATCAAAAAGATAGAGGCTTTTATTATAATTATCTTCAAAACTCTCAATCATAAGGTCAAGCACGGCTAGTCGCTCTTTAATGCTGTAAATATTTCCTATAGGCGAGAAAGCAAAACGCAATAAAGATTCTATGCTATACCATTCTATGCTTTCAAATCCGTGTTCAAGCATTAATTCGTAGCGCATTTTACGCAAATGTGTTGCGTGTGGAGAATGTCCAAATTTGTAGGGAAAAGTAACAATTTTATCACGATACGCAGGTGAAGGAAAACGAGGATGAATAACAAATCTCCGTTTGGATTCTTTACTTAAAATATACTCTAATCCTCCTTCATAGCCTTTGTCAATGATTCTTATTTCACTTTTTGGAATCTGTGTAAGTAGAGTAAAAAACTCTTCATCATCGCATTCTTTATCCCAAATACGTTCTGAATAACGAAAAGATTGTGTAATGCGCTCAAGCACATCTTGTGAGGGTTCTTTCATTACACTTTTATCAATCCACGAGGTAAGTGTGCGTCTATCCTTGCCAATAATCTGCGCAAACCTCGATACACTTAGATTTGAGCGTTCATAAATAATTAATAATCTATCAAGAATACTAAGTGCCATAATGCTTCCTTGCCTAAAATATTTTTGACTTTTAGATTCCCTGTAAAACTTATGTTAATGAATTTCAGAAATAAAATACTTAAGAATGTATATTTTTTGTGCATAAATATGTATTTATGTGTAAAAATTGAAACAAAATATCAAAACTTGTGCAAAACAAAAAATGATATTCAATGTAGAATATTTCATTCTTAAAATAAGCAGTGTGTTTTAATGCTTAAGCATTGCTAGGGTTTGAGAAAATTTACACGAAAGGGTTATAAATGGATATATATCAACTTTATAAGCAAAAATTGATAAGTGCGGACAATGCGGTCAAGGTGATTAAATCTGGTGATTGGGTAGATTATGGTTGGGCTGTTACTGCACCTGTGGCACTTGATATAGCCCTAAGTAAGCGCATACAAGAATTAAATGATATAAAGCTTCGTGGGGGTATTTTGGTGCAAATCCCTGAAGTATTTAAAGTCGATACGCAAGGTAAGCACGCTTCTTGGCACACTTGGCACGCAAGTGGTATAGGGCGGAAGATAATTGACCAAGGCTTAGGATTCTATATGCCTATGCGTTATTCTGAATTACCTCGATATTATAAAGAAACAAAAGCTAAGCCAAATGTGGCAATGTTGCAAGTTGCACCTATGGATAAGCACGGCTACTTTAATTTTGGTCCAAGTGCTTCTCATTTAGCAGCTTGCGTGGAAGTAGCAGATATTGTGATTGTGGAAGTTAATGAAAATATGCCTCGTTGTTTGGGTGGATTTGGCACAGATGTGCATATTTCTCAAGTGGATATGGTTGTTCAAGGGGATAATCAACCTTTAGTCGAAGTTGCTTCAGCAGAGGCTTCGGAAGTAGATAAGGCAGTGGCAAAGCTTATAGTAGATGAGATTAGTGATGGTGCGTGCATACAGCTTGGCATTGGTGGTATGCCTAATACCGTTGGCACTTTCATTGCCCAGTCTGATTTGAAAGATTTGGGTGTGCATACAGAAGTTTATGTCGATGCATTTGTGGAAATGAGTGAAGCAGGTAAGATTAGCGGCAGAAAAAAGAGTATCAATAAAGGGCGACAAACCTATTCTTTTGCTATGGGAAGTAAAAAGCTCTATGATTTTTTGCACAATAACCCCGAATGTATGAGTGCGCCAGTGGATTATACAAATGATATTCGCACAATTGCTGCACTTGATAATTTTATCTCTATTAATAATGCTGTGGATGTAGATCTTTTTGGGCAGGTTAATTCAGAATCTTCAGGCACGAGGCATATTAGCGGTGCAGGTGGGCAACTTGATTTTGTGCTTGGAGCATATTTAGCAAAAAATGGTAAGAGTTTCATTTGTTGCTCTTCAACTATGAAGGCAAAAGATGGCACATTAAAGAGCAGAATCTTGCCTACTTTACACGAGGGAAGTATTATTACTGCCACAAGGGCAAATGTGCATTATCTTGTAACAGAATATGGCAAGGTTAATCTCAAAGGATTAAGCACTTGGGAGAAGTGTGAAGCGATTATTTCTTTGGCACACCCAGATTTTCGAGAATCTCTTATTGCAAAAGCAGAAGAGATGAAAATTTGGCGCGCAAGTAATAAAATTCGCCCTTAAATCACCATAAAAGGAGGCAATGAGATTTTTTAACATTATTCAAATCATATAAAGGAGAAGAATGAAAACACAAGGAACAAAACTAAGAGAAGCAGTAGAACAATATAAGCCTTTGCAGATTCTAGGCGTTATTAACGCATATAGTGCAATTCAAGCACAAAAATGTGGTGCAAAGGCATTGTATTTAAGTGGTGGCGCATTGGCAGCGATGAGCTTAGGAGTGCCTGATTTAGGTATTAGCTCACTTGAAGATGTATGTGTAGATGTGAGAAGAATCACAGCGGCAAGTGATTTACCATTGCTTGTTGATGCAGATACAGGCTGGGGTGGAGCATTTAATATTGCTAGGACAATAAGGGAGCTCACACGAAGTGGTGCAGCAGGTTGTCATATAGAAGACCAAGTCGCACAAAAAAGATGCGGACATCGTCCAAATAAAGAGCTTGTAAGCCCACAAGAAATGAGTGATAGAGTAAAAGCAGCAGTAGATGCGAGGCTAGATTCTAGCTTTGTCGTAATGGCGCGCACAGATGCACACGCAAGCGAAGGGCAACAAGCAGCACTTGATAGAGCAGCTTTGTATGTAGAATCTGGTGCAGATATGATATTTGCTGAAGCAATCCACACACTTGAAGAATATAAACAATTCACAAGTCATATCAAAGTGCCGGTTTTGGCAAACATCACAGAGTTTGGCAAAACGCCTTATTTTACGCGTGATGAGCTAGGAAGTGTTGGAATTTCTATGGTGCTTTATCCGCTTTCAGCAGCTAGGGCAATGTGTAAGGCAGCACTGGGCGTGTTTGAGGATATTATCCAAAATGGCTCACAAAAAAATAGTATTGAATCTATGCAAACACGAGCAGATTTATACGAGACTTTGGGTTATCACGAGTATGAGCAAAAGCTTGATAAACTTTTTAGTCAAAATAAATCCAAATAAAAGGAGAAGTTATGGGAGAAGCTATTAAAAATACAAAGGTAGGAGGACTTGCAGGAGTAAGTGCTGGGCAGTCTGCTATTTGCACCGTTGGCACAGGACACGGGCTCAATTATAGAGGATATGATATTTATGATTTAGCGCGTGAGTGTGAGTTTGAGGAAGTGGCTTATTTACTTTTAAGAGAAAAGCTCCCAAACAAAGCCGAGTTAGAATCTTTTAAAAAGGAGCTCATTGCGGCTAGGGCTTTGCCTCAATCTCTTAAGGAAACGCTTAAGCTTTTACCAAAAAATGCGCACCCAATGGATATTGTGCGCACAGCGTGTTCTATGCTTGGCTGCCTCGAGCCTGAAGAGTATGATATTGTGAAAATGTCTTTTCCAATGCAGCAAAAAATTGCGACAAGACTTTTGGGTATTTTCCCTTCTGTCTTGACTTATTGGCATCATTATCATACAAGTGGTAAGGAGATTAGCACAGATTCTAAGCAAGATTGCATTGCTGGATATTTTCTTGAAATGCTTCATCAAAAGCCACCCAAAGATTTATGGATAAAGGCAATGAATGTAAGCCTTATCTTATATGCTGAACACGAATTTAATGCAAGCACATTTACCGCGCGTGTGATTACAGCGACTATGTCAGATGTGTATTCAGGAATCACAGGAGCGATTGGCGCACTTAGAGGTCCTTTGCACGGAGGTGCAAATGAAGCAGCAATGGAGCTTATCGCAGAGTATAAAACGCCACAAGAAGCAGAAAAGGGTATTTTAGAGAAACTTGCAAGAAAAGATAAAATTATGGGCTTTGGACATCGTGTATATGTCAAGGCTGACCCACGTAATGTGGTAATAAAAGAATGGAGCAAGAAGCTAAGCGAAGATGTGGGCGATACAAAGGGGCTTTACCCTATTAGTGAGGCGATAGAAAAAGTGATGTGGGATCAAAAAAAGCTTTTCCCAAATCTTGATTTTTATAGCGCGTCTGCTTATCATTTTATGGGAATCCCAACGCCTTACTTCACACCGATTTTTATCTTTTCACGCACTTCAGGGTGGTTAGCACATATTTTTGAGCAAAGGGCAAATAATAAACTTATCCGCCCTAGCTCGGAGTATATAGGACCAGAAAACAAGGCATTTGTGCCAATGCAAAATCGCTAGGCATATCAATAATTTTAATTTAAAGGAGACATAATGAGCCACGATATGGGTATTTTAGAGACAAAAAGACCAGAATTTGATGAGTTGCTAACAAAGATAGCAAAATACGCGCTTGAGTTTGATATTAAATCACCTCTTGCTTATGAAACTGCACGATATTGCCTTATGGATACGATTGGTTGCGGACTTTTAGCACTGAATTTTCCTGCTTGCACGAAGCTTTTGGGACCTGTGGTGGAGGGTGCAGAATTTCGTCCGCTAGGAGCAAAGATTCCAGGCACGAGCTATCAACTTGAGCCAGAGAGAGCAGCATTTAATGTTGGAGCTATGGTAAGGTGGCTTGACTTTAACGACACTTGGCTTGCCGCTGAATGGGGACACCCAAGTGATAATTTGGGTGCGATTTGGGCGGTGGCTGACTATCTAAGCCGCAAAAATATAAGCAAGGGTAAAGAGCCTTTGAAAGTGCGAGATGTGCTAACAGCGATGATTAAAGCACACGAGATTCAAGGTGTTATAGCCCTTGATAATAGTTTTAACAAAGTGGGCTTAGACCACGTGTTACTTGTGAGAATTGCCTCTACTGCAGTGGCTTGTGTAATGCTAGGTGGTAATTTTGAAGAAGTGCGTAATGCTGTAAGCCACGCTTTCATCGATGGTGGAGCTTTAAGGACTTATCGCCACGCTCCAAATACAGGCTCTCGTAAAAGTTGGGCGGCAGGCGATGCAAGCAGTAGAGGTGTGAATCTTGCCCTTAAAGCATTAAGTGGAGAAATGGGCTATCCAAGCGCGTTAAGTGCGAGCTTCTGGGGATTTGAAGATGTAAAAATGAAAGGGCAAAAGCTCACTATCCCACAAGAATTTGGTAGCTATGTAATGGAAAATGTGCTGTTTAAAATCAGCTTCCCTGCGGAATTCCACGCACAAACTGCAGTAGAATGTGCGCTTAAGCTGCATAATGAAGTCAAAGACAAGCTAGATTCTATTGAAAAAATTGTGATTACCACTCAAGAATCTGGACACAGAATCATCAATAAAGTAGGCAAGCTTGATAATCCAGCGGACAGAGACCATTGCATTCAATATATGGTGGCTGTTCCACTTGTATTTGGGCGACTTACAGCCGAAGACTATGAAGACAGCGTAGCGAGCGACCCAAGAATTGACGCATTGCGTGATAAAATGGTAGTAGAAGTTGATGACCGCTATACACGCGAATATTTAGAATCCGATAAACGTTCTATTGCTAATGCAGTGCAGATTTTCTACAAAGATGGAAGCAAGAGTGAAAAAATAGAGGTTGAGTATCCTATCGGGCATAAGAGAAGACGCGATGAGGGAATCCCTGTGCTTGTAGCGAAGTTTAAACGCAATATTGCCTTGAAGCTTAGCCCTAAAAAATGTGCGTTGATTGAAAAACTTTGTAGCGACCAAAAAACTTTAGAATCTACACCATTTAATGAGTTTAGCGATTTGTTTGCACTCTCTTAAAGGGGTGCGTTGCCAAGAGATTCTATAAAAGGAGCGTATATGACTTTACACAAAAAGTTGTTATGATTGCTTGAGGTCAAAGTCATTATTTAGCGGTGATAAATACAAGAAAAGTGGGGATAGTATCCCCATCAAGCTATACAAAACTTGATTGCTCTCCTAATGTTAAGAGTAAGGCTAAAAAGCTTTTTGGAAAAAGCGTGAGGGATATTAGCTTTCATTGGGTGGATATAGATTGTTATGAAGTATGGCATTGAAATTCCTTTATTTAATAAAATAGAATTTTAATGCTATATCAATACAAATTGAAAATAAAATTAATAATATAAAAGAAAATACACAACTCAATCTATTAGGTTTATATCCCAATAAAAAATACATAATACAATAGCAAAATAATACAAATAAAATAATAATTATCGCTGTTGCTGTAAAAGAAGCTGATTTATCTACAATATTCAAAATCCAACCTATTGGATAAAAAAATACAATACTAGACACCACCATTAAACCAAAACATATCAAACAATCTAAAACAAACTTATCCCATTTGAATTTTTCTTGCATAATTCATTCTCTTTACAAAACTAAATCTTGCATTATAGGATAATCTTCATTATGTTTTTTTAATCCACGAGAGTGAGGTAGTATAAGTGCTACTTGTGTGCAAGGTCCTCCACTTATAGGAGGATTAGGACAACCTACAATAGAGCTATAGAGTAAATCAGTTTCTAATATAAAAGGGATATTCTTATCTTTAACTTTTTTCATTTATGCAACTCTTTTGTTGTCAATAAGGGTCTATGATTTTTTCAATAACGATTCTATTGAGTTCATTAACAAGAATTTTCATATAATCCTCAAGTTTATTCAGATTTTCTTGTGTTTCATTGAGTGGAATAATATAATGATACGCAGGAAAGTCATTAAAATACCATAAACAAGACATATCATTAATGCTAAAATGCCAAAGCTGTGTTTCTACTAAATCTATAAAGTCTAATAAAACCACATCATAACCAAATATTGTCCATATAGTCCCACATAAATTAAAAGCATCTTCATAACCAAAATTCCACAACTCAAATTCATAGCGGAATTGTCCTTTATCATTTTCATTATATTCTTTATCATACCAAATAAAATAATCGAGATTCTCACGCTCTGCTACTTCTCTTGATATGGGCAAATTCTCTTTTGATTTTTGAGGTTTATCGCCCATTCGTTGATTATATGGGTTTGTGGCAGTATTTAATATAATCTTATAAATTTCATCATCTTTATAGCCTTTCTTTTGAAGTTTTTGCTGTGTCCATTCAAAAGATTTTATCTTTGTAGGAGTAATAATAATTTCATACGCCTTATTCAAAATATTATCAGAACTTTTTCTTTTAAATAATTTCTTTATAAAGTTCATCGTTTCCCTCCCTATTTCAATGAACACTCCCACTCGTAAGCACTTTTAACAATCACTCTTAAATCATTGTATTTTGGTATCCATTGTGTCAAAGAGAGAATCTTGTCATTTTTTGCGCTAAGTGCGATAGCATCGCCCTCTCTACGAGCGGATTCTATAACTTTAAAATCCACCCCGCTTAAGCTTTTGACAATCTCAATAACTTCTTTTACACTATATCCTTGAGAGTAGCCGACATTAAAGATATTTGATGTATTTGTGTTTTGGAGATAGCGCAAAGATTCAAGGTGAGCGTTTGCTAAATCATCAATATGGATATAATCGCGAATACAAGTGCCATCTTTTGTAGGATAATCTGTGCCAAATATGCTCATAGATTCTCTTTTGCCGCACGCACATTCACAGGCAACTTTGATGAGGTGCGTGGCATTTTTGCTTCTTTGTCCTAAGCCTTTGTGTGCCGATAAAATAGCAGGTGAGTTATCCATATTTGCCCCTGCAACATTAAAATATCGCAATGCTACATATTTAAAGTTTGAGATGGCAAGTGAAGTATCACGCAAAACTCGCTCACTCATCATTTTGGACGCCCCATAGGGATTAATAGGCAAAAGCGGGGCATTTTCATCAATAGGGATAAGTGATATATCAGGTTCTCCATACACTGCTGCAGTGGAGCTAAAGATAAACTTTTGTATGCCAGATTCTATACATAATGAAATGAGTTGCGTAGTGTTAAGGGTATTATTTGTGTAGTATTCAAGCGGCTTTAGGACAGATTCTCCCACAATAAGCGAAGCCGCAAAATGAATCACTGCTTCAAAGTGGTATTGTTTAAAGAGTTGGCACATTTTTGCAATGTCATTAATATTGCTTTGTATAAAGGTTACTCTGTCTTTAAAACATTCCTGCAAATAGGTGATATTTTCTTTGAATCCTGTGCTTAAATCATCAACGATGACAATATGATAGTCTGTATTTTTCAAAAAAGCATAAGCAGTGTGTGAGCCGATATAGCCACTGCCACCTGTAAGTAAAAGATAAGGCATAAGTGCTCCTTTGCTAGAATCTAAAGCACAGATTCTATAATAAGTTTGACTAAATATAACTTATATAGGCAGAGTAAGGGCTAGATTTGCGATAAAATACTAAGTTTATGCGAATGTGAATCTTTAGTGTAAAGACTTTTAAAAAAAGGAGTAAAAGAAGAAATGGCAGTTTTTCATATTGTGCTTGTTGAACCACAGATTCCACAAAATACAGGTAATATCGGGCGGTTGTGTGTAGCTACAGATTCTATTTTACACTTAATACACCCGCTTGGATTTAGCACAACACAAAAGGAGCTTAAACGCGCAGGACTTGATTATTGGCAGTATTTGCAGGTATATGAGTGGGAGAATCTAGCCTCTTTTTGGGCTACTTATACGCCAAATGAGCGACATTTTTTCTTTAGCACAAAGGCACAGCAAATTTATTATGAAGCAGATTTTTCTCAAGGTGGATTTTTATACTTTGGCAGAGAAGATGCGGGATTAAATCAAGATATTTTACAAGTTAATCAAAAGCAAGTGTATAAGCTACCGATGAAAGAGGGTGTGAGAAGTATTAATCTTGCTACAAGTGTGGGAGCAGCTTTGTATGAGGGAGTGCGTCAATCACAGATTCACAAGCAATGGCGTGAGTAAAACAACAGATGTAATTTTAGTTTAAAATGTTGAAATTAAATGTATAATAACTATTTTAGTGTTAAGGCAAAATTAATAAAGGAGGCATTATGCTGACATACTTACCCCCCAAAGTAAAAGAAAAAATCATCAGAAAGCTTTTGTTTTCACTCGGTGTTGGTTCTGGCGGTTTAATAGAATCTAGTGGTGAAGATATGGTTATCAAATTGCTTAAAACATTGCCATATTTTAGCAGTAAAGATAATTTATGTGTATTTGATGTAGGTGCAAATGTAGGCAAATATCTTACATCTTGTGTATCTATTTTGGATAAAATACAACTCACCCCCCCCCCAGCAGAATCTTAAGAATCTTAACTCCACGATAACTCCCATAAGCATACATTGTTTTGAGCCATCACAATTTACTTTCCAAAAGTTATGTGCTACTACAAAATCTCTTAATGCACCACATATTCGTATTATTCTTAATAATTGTGGGCTAAGTGATAAGCAGATGCTAGCGACATTATATTATAATGAATATGCCTCTGGTCTTGCATCTTTGAGTAAGCGGAGATTGGAGCATCATCGTATTAATATGGATAAGAGTGAAGAGGTAGAGATTATGCGACTTGATACATATTGCGCACAGCAAGATATTAGGCATATTCATCTTTTGAAAATTGATGTTGAAGGACACGAGCTTGATGTGCTTAATGGGGGAAAGGAGTTTTTTGAAAAGAAAGCCATTGATATGGTTACTTTTGAATTTGGTGGGTGTAATATTGACACGCGCACTTATTTTCAAGATTTTTGGTATTTTTTTAAAACCTATGATTATAAGATTTATAGAATCTTACCCAATGGCACATTTTTTTATATTGATACATATAATGAAGAGCGTGAGCAGTTTCTCACATCTAATTATTTAGTGCTTTCATCAAATGTAAGTTTATAAATTATTTTTTGAGTTAAAAAATTCTTTTTTTGCAAGACTTGCTTGTTTTGAGGATATTTCATATCGTAAAAAGTTTTTAAGAATCTAAGTAATCTCAACTTCAATATTGAGATTAAAGAAGCAACTTTCTAACGTTTGAGATTAATTGCTTCTTTGAGGAGGTCATCTCCTGTGGTGAAAGCTTTGGCATTCATTGAGTAGCCTCTTTGCATTACAATAAGTTCAGTGAGAGCATTTCCTACATCAACATTGCTTGTTTCAAGGTGTTTGTAAAGCACAGAGCCATACTTAAGATTCAAGCCTTCCCAGCCTAGAATCGGGCGTCCGCTAATCGTATTTGCGTTGCCATTCACAACCATTTCTGTCATTTCAAAAAGATTTCCACCTACTTTTCTAAGCCCTTGGTCATTTACAAAGGAAGCAATGCCTATACGTCCCATAGGTTCATACGCCCCATTATCAAAAGCTAAAAAAATAATTCCATCTTTATCAATACGCACATCGCGCAAATGTCCTTCGGCGCGTCCATCTTGTGATTTACTCATAATGCCAGAATCTCGATAAACAAAGTTTGAACTTGGCACATCATCTGTTCCTGCAATATTGTATGTTACGCTTTTTTCACCAAATGCTAGCTCCACAGGTTGTGCTTGAGGTTTGCCATTGCTATCAAACTCTATATTATGCACAACATATTCCGGGCTTATCATTACTTCGCCGTGTTGGTCAAAAATAGCAGAATGCACCTCCCATTTCTCTCCTGTGGGTGGTGAAGCATAAGGATTATCAGAAGCAGTCATAAAGTAGCGACTTTGTATAAGGAATTTTTTACCACTTTCATCATAGATTTCGACATTGGTTTGGTAGCTTGGTATTTGGATAAATTCACTATGAAAACTATCTCCGCGAATTTCTTGCCAACCTATTTTATCAATTTTAGGGTCGCTTGAGCCACTATCGAGCAATTTGCGATAAAGTTTGCCATCATAACTTACAATATCATCAACTGCATAAGTTGTGCCTTGAGTATAAGCTGGTGGAAGAGAAGTTTCTATATCACCTAGCTCTTCCCATTTGCCCTCATTAATAGGATTGTTTCCGGCTTGTTCTATGCGGCGGTAGATTTTGCCCTCATAAGATACAACATCACCCTCTAAATAAGTGGCATTGTCGCTCCACGCATTCAGTGCGCTTGTATCAAGAATGCGCCAATTTTCTTTATCTACAAAGGGGTCATCACTTTTGCCAAGCTCTCCTGTTCGGATAAAAACTACACCTTTGTATTGCACAATCGTATTTGGCTCATAAGCCTTATTTGTGTTAAAATTTACACCCACACCACTACTAAAATGGTCGTTTTTGCCTTTAAAGCCTAATTTTTCAAACAAACTTCCACCAAGCTCAATGTTAAGCTTTTTGTAGGAATTGTTACGCAACTCTAGGCTTACTTTTTCACCTACTTTATCATCAGCACCTTTGCTCACCACAAGGTCTAAACCCACTTTATCACGGAGTAAATTCTGTAACTCTCTCAAAGTGTGGAACTCTAAAGCTTCTTCGCCACCTTGTCCATATTTAAAAGTCAGCACTTCTTTGCGTCCATCTTTATCAAGTGTGATACGCACTTCATTGTAGCTTGGGGCATTAAGTGGCATATCATCAGTAGCAAAAGCATTGATGTCTGTATTCATAAAACGTTCTTCATCAAAATTGCCATCTTTGGTTTTAAAAAATGCAGTTGCTGACGAGGTATTTTCATTTTTATTGAGATTTGTTCCAATATCAACTTTTGTGGTAAGCACTGGGCGATAGTAAAGATTCTGTGGGACTTGCAAGGGTTTAAGCATACCTGAAGATAAGGCTTCTGTATCTTTTTCCTCACTTTGACTTGAAGTGAAAATATCATTTTCTATTTTACCTAAATCCACTCCATACATATAATATCCACTTGTATTAACAATATACCCTTCACCATCACGCAAAAATGAGCCATCACGTGTAAAATAATTTTTTTGTTTTTTCTCATAGCCATCATCTTTGATTTCAAATGAACCACTTTTTTGCTCACCTACGATAAACCAACCCTTACCTTCATAAGCAACATTAAATTCACCATCACTTGCTTTATAGCTACCACTACGAGTAGAAATGGCATTGCTTGATTTTGTTGCACCATAGTTCATATCATTATTAATAGGAGAATCTGCATTAAGAGAATCCATATTACTAGCAAAAAGGCTTTCAAATTGTGGAATATTCTCTCTGTAACCAATGGTATTGACATTGGCGATATTATTTGCAATAGAATCTAGCCCAAATTGGTGTGTTTTTATACCGCTATATCCATTGACTAAAGTCCCATTCATAGCCCGTGGTCCTTATTATAAAATTCAATTGCACTATCGAGTGGCAAAATCATATCACCCATTCTAAGCATAGGTGAGCCTTTATCAAAGATAATGCTTTGCACTTCGCCTCTTCCTACACGAGCGGTATGGTATTGCTTTGTATTTTCATCTAAATTATATTCTGCACGGATATTGTATGTGCCTTCTTCAACTTGTCGCCCTTGATTATCCAAAGTATCCCAAGTAAATTCCAAATAGCCATTTTGATTTGCTCTATCCTTAAGAGAAATGCTTTTTACCATTTCATTATTACTATTAAAAATGTAAATTGTTGGTTCTCCTTTATTCGGGTCAATTTTTTGGTCAAAATAAATAGAGAATTTCACTGCATTACCTTTTTTGACATTCACCCCAAATACATCAGTTTCAGCGACTTTACCAATCATTGAAACCGTGTTCAGCGCATTGAGCTGCGAAGTAGCAAGATTTGATTTTGCGCTCTCTTGCATACCAAGATTGAGTGCTTCAAGTGATTCTTTCATTTGTGCTTGAAATTCTTTGAGTTCTTTATTTGTTTCTTGTGTGCTTTTCATTGCCTCTGCAACTTCAACCATTGTTTTTTTATTTTGCTCTTGCATTTCTACTTGTGTAAGCTGGGCAGTTTGTGTGATGATTTTATCTGTTTCCATAGGCGCAGTGGGGTCTTGATTTTTGAGCTGTTCTAAAAATAGCCTCATAAACGCGTCATTATCAAGCTCATTAATATTGCGCACTTTTTCTTTTTCTTTAGCTATTTTTGCTGCACTGCCTGTAACTTCCGCTAAATCAATTGCCATAACAAACTCCTTTTTTAAGCATATTTAGGAAGCGTAATATACATTACATTCATTTCATTTTGTGAATCTTCCAAGCTATTTTTGTTCCTTTTGTCGTTGTTATTGTTTTGAGAATTATTTTGCTCTTTTTGATTTTCTCCGCCACCTTTATCGCTTGTATCGAAGTTGAAATCCACATTTTCAAATCCTACTTGTGAGAGATTGTTTCTAAAATCTACTTGATTTTGCAAAAATAAGCCAATTGCTGTAGGATTTGATATAACCTGAATATGCAAATCCTTACCTTTTTTAGTGATTGTAAGCTCTAAGCTACCTAAATTGCGTGGATTAAGCTCCATAGAAAGCTTTGTGATAGGTGGCTTATAGTTTTGAATCTCTTCACGTAAAGTTTGCACAAAGTTTCTAATATTTTCTTTTGCAAGGGCAGAACGATAAAGAATCTGTGAGCGGCTTGTTTCTTTTGTTTGATTCATTTCCACACTTTGCTTTTGAGCGGTATTTTTAGATGTCTTATTCTCTTTGTTTTCATCATTTTCACTTTCTTTTAGCTTTCCTTTTTGCTTTTTTCCTCCTGTTTGCAAAAGCTCGGCAAGATTTGTAGGCTTATCTTCTTCAAGTGGCTGGAGCATTTCATCAAAATTTACACGTTCTTCTAGTTGGGTAGATTTTGTTTGTGTATTAGAAATCTCCTCACTTTTAGCTATTTTGCCTTGTCTGCGCTCATCTTTGCGCGAATCTTTGTGATTTTTATCTTTTGTAGATTCTTTAGCAGCAAGACTTTCTGCTAAAACATTCCCTTTATTTTGTGTATTTTGTGCTTGGGGCATTTGAGGTTTGGCTTGTTGCTTGAGATTTTGTTCTGGCATAAGAATAGGTGTTTCTTCTTGTTCTTCATCATTATTACTATAATGTGCTGTTTCTATCTCTTGGTTTTTTTGCACCTTATTTTCTATTTCTTGCTCTTTTGCTTTAGGTAGGGTTTGTTGTGCTATTTCACCTTTTTGTGATTCTTTTATTTTTTCTGTTTTTTTTGTCTTTGGGCTTTGAGCTGGTTTAGAATCTAGTGCAATATTCTCTTGTGCCTTAGTATTTTTTGATTTTTTGGACTGCTTTTTTGTTTTTTGAGATGGTGCTTGTTTTGCCTCACTTACCTCATTTGTATCAAGTGTCTTTTTTGGCAATTCTTCTAGCTTGTCATCTGTTTTAAGGTTAAATGATTCCTTGATAGCATTTGTTTCTGTTTTAATAGATTCCGTAGTTGTTTGCTTGGAAATTAAAACTTTTGTGAGGAAATTATCCTCTGCTCCATCTTTTTCTTTAGCCAATCGGGGGTCTATCCTTTGAAGAAGATACATTGATGTTTTCATCATCAGGCTTTTTGGTTGGATATTCATTTGAGATTTTGCTTGTAATGTTTTTTGGCTTCTTGGTGCCGCGTTGAATAATGGCGATTCTATCGACATTATTTTCATATTCATACACAATTTTTTCTTTTGCAGATATTGGAATCTCTCTTACTTTGGGAGCTATCGGAGCAGGTGAATTTTCTTCTTGGGTTAAAGTCATATTGCTAGGATTTAATCCCTTTTCTTTAGCAATTTTCTCTATATCACCTAGAGTTTTATTATTGTTATTTGGTGCTT
Source organism: Helicobacter japonicus (assembly GCF_000762845.2). Lineage (GTDB taxonomy): Bacteria > Campylobacterota > Campylobacteria > Campylobacterales > Helicobacteraceae > Helicobacter_C > Helicobacter_C japonicus. The sequence goes on from NZ_JRMQ02000009.1 coordinate 71,120, forward strand.
GTGGTGTTGGCATAGTTGTCAATGTGGGTGATTTTTGAATCTGTTCTGTTTTAAGAGAAGCGTTTGTAGCAATATTTTGCTCTTTAGTATTGCGTTGTGAAAGGGGAGATTCGCTATTTTGATTTTGTTTTACATCTTTTGGTGCATTTTTTGTAGCAAGTGGCGCACTTAATGCTTCAATAAGCGGATTTACTTCAGGTGCTTTTGACTCTTTTGATGATTTAGTTATTTTTTCTTGGAGGCTTATTTTAGAATCTTGTCCATTATTATCTTCAAATTCAAATGGCATTAAAGAATTGCTTGTAGCTACTTTTGCTTGAGCTACTTTGTTGGTAGGTGTTGTTTGAGGTGTAGATTTTGCTTGGACTGCGTTTTGTTTAGCAGATTCTGTTGCTTTTGCATTTGGATTTTTGACTTGTTTAGCTTTAGCAAACATCTCCTCAAATTTATTCTCTAATTTATCGACTTCAGATGAAGGTGAATTAGGGCGTTTGCTCGTATTGTTTGTAATAGAATTTGTTTTGTTCAAGATTGTATTTTGCGCAGTGTCTAGCATATTGCTCTCCTTGATAAAATTTAGTAATAAGCAAGCAATAAACATTCCCTAATGCAAAAATTAATGAAGAAAAAGGATTAAATGATGATATATATTATAGAAAAATATTTAGTTATCTTGTCGCTCTTTGCCTAATGCTTTCATAAGTGAGTTTAGAATCTTGCGTGTGTTGCATAAATACCGCATTGATACTTTGATTTTCTTGTGCGGGGAGGATAGCTAGAATCTTGCCCGGGTGCGTTAAATCTTCCCTTTGGTAAAACATCTCTACAAATTTTGCAATACTCACTTTTATATTACCAAGACTTGGGTCTGCGAGATACACAAATTGTGAATCTTTACCCTTATACACGCTAAAATGTTCCTTGTCCCGCACATTCACATATATAATCACAGGAGCTTTAAGCGTAGAGAGTGCATCTAAATCCAAAGCTAAACCAACCGCTTTAAACCCCTTATTTTGTGCAAATAAAGCTAAATCAGAAAATGAAAAACTCACACTCTCTCTTAATTGCTCATTGGTTTCTATCTCCTCTTTTTTGTTTATATCTATACCTTTATTAAGGAGCAAAAAATCTAAAATATCTTTTTCACTTACATTTTGGTTGTAATAATAAGTCAAAATCGTAGAGAGAGAAGCACTCCCGCAACTATAATCATACTGCTGTTTGGTAAGATTTTTATCTTTAATCTCACTCCAAGAGACAATGGGCTTTTGCATATATACAGATTGGTGATGTATATGCACATCACCAAAGCAGATTCTTAAGACAATACAAAGAAGTAAAACAAAACGCATTAGATTCTATATGAAAGCGATATGTTGAACGCATTGCTTGAAAAATTATGTGTTTCTAGCTTATCGACATCGACAAAGAGTATAAGCTTTGATTTGATTTCATACGCTATGCCAAAGGTATATCCTAATGATGAAGCTGTATAGGAAATAGTCTCATTGTTATGTTTGTCTTTACTTTGGTATTGATAGCGCACACCAAAGTTTAAAGATACATAGGGATTAACCGCAAAATACACTATGGGGCTAAGGGTGAAAGTCTCTCCATTTTGAATTTTACTATCTTTATGATATTTGGGGAGGTTTAGCCCAAAACCTGCTTGAAGTAAAAATACAATAGGGTCAATCGTATAAAAGCTTGTGGCAAAAAGTGAGTAACTTTTGCCATACTGCAAAGCTTTTTGTGTAGGAGAAAAATAAGTATTATCAAGCACTTCTGCACTACCACCAATAAGCAATGCTGGAGCTTTGCCCTCTCTTTTAGCTTCTGCTAAAAATCCAATACTCATTGAGCCAAAATCCCCATTGCTTGATGAGTTGAAGTTGCCAGTATTATCATCAACATAGCTTTTTTGCCAAAAGGCATTAAGAGTGCTAAAAACCTCTACGCGTTTGGTAACGCCATATCGTGCCTGAAGAGAGAAGCTTAAATAATCTTGATTGACATTTTCGTGATTCCAAAAAGGAATAGTAACAGACTCTGTAATATTAGGAAGCCCGTGAATGGAAGAGGGGATAGAAATAAGTGCAGGAGCTGAATTTTTACGCATAACATTGAGATAAGAAAATGAGCCTAGAATCTTAAATTGCTTCTTTGGTGTGAAAATCTCATCAATACTCACAGGCTTTGCACATAGCACAAAGGGCAAACACAAAGATAATGCAAAGATTCTAAATTTCATTTTCTCTTGTCTTAAAGGCTATTTATATGGTCTGTATGGTATTGGTTTTCCTATATTTGGCTTTATCAATTTTCTAAGCCAACCAAAAAACTCGCCTTGTGTAAGATTCATTTCTGTATCACTCAAAGCCACTACATTAAGATTTGCATTACTAGCAAATAGAAAATCTGCATCAGCTGACGAAAGAGATGAGATTTGCACAGCTCTTTTAGAATCTACACCTAATTTCGCACTAGAATCTAACGCACACAGCGGACTTAAAGCTAAACCTAAAGCCAAAATCAAAGCAAAACTACTCTTTTTCATACACGCTCCTTTTTATTTAATATTTTTAAACCTAAGCCCAAGAGATTCTTTATAGAATCCCTCAAGCCTTTTTAGAAAAATTGAAGCCCTAGCTCCACTTGACCAACAAGATGCTTCGTAGCAGGATGAAAGAAAGTGCCTGTATTATTGTGAGAAGCTGCAATATCAAAATACTTTGCTTTGAGATTCATAAAATAAGCTATTCTTGGCGATAGCTCATACGCAAAACCTACAGAGCCTCTAATCACATAGCTATAATCATTTATACCCGAGCGAGTTTCGTCTAAATAATGATAGCCGTGAAAGACATAGTGATAACCTACATTGTATTCATAAGTTGTCTTACCACCGCGATTAATGAAGCCGTGCAAATCTAATCCAGCTGTATGAAGCCCTGTCCTAAAGTATTTTGCCACAGAATCTAACCTTGAACTATGGTAAGTATAGGCTACATTGACAAAGATTGGGTTTGCTTGAGAGGCGATGTTTATACCAAGCTTAATACCATAATCATACCAATACGCACCTTCGTTTTTTCCACCTTTTGCTTTGGTTGCACCTATTCCTATTAATTCACCTCCTGCCAAAGCAAAAAAGCGTTTGTTGGCAAAAGTTTCTCTACCATCTAAAGTAATATAACCAAGGGCATTTTTGGTAACATCATCTTGATTGTCGATTTGATATAGCCCATACATACCACCTAAGCCCACTTTTAAGCTATCTGTTGCTTCACTCGCATACGCACATACTGCACCAAAGAGAGAGCAACCTAAAAATATTTTGCGTAAATATTTCATTATTCACCCCCCCCCCAGCTTAGCAAGCTTTAAAAAGGATTTTTGTTATCTTACAAGCAACTACGCCTGTAAAAACTCCTGCACCAAAAATAGCGAGCAGCGACTCTCCCTCTGTCTTTTGCATCTCCTCATCACTCAAAGCAATTACATTAAGGCTATTAGCATTTGCAGTGAAAAGAAAATCTGCATCAGCTGACGAAAGAGATGAGCTTTGCACAGCTCTTTTAGAATCTACACCTAATTTCGCACTAGAATCTAACGCACATAGCGGACTTAAAGCTAAACCCAATGATAAAACTATCGATAAACCAAATTTCATAATGAACCCCTTTATTAAAAATTCATTGTTCTTAAAGAAATATTTTTTAAGAACAATGAGTATTATAATGTAAAAAAATAAAATAAAACTTAAATTTATAGGCACTCTAAATATAGAGTGTTATTAATGAATTGTTACTTTTTGCTAAAGGATTCTATTTCAAGATAAGGAGTTACGCAGTTTCTCTTACCCCTAGAGAATCTTAAAATAAAATATTACGATTTGATACAAAAAAATATGAATGTCTCAAAATACGCTCAAGTATAGGGAATCTTATAAATTATGTTACTATTTAACACAAAGTAAATGAAATGTGTATGAATGTAAAAATGTATTAATAGTTCAATAAAGATTCAAGGCTTATACCACATTCAAACATAAACGCATAATCATTGTGTGGAGGCAGTGTGATAGGGGTATCATATATTTTATTGTGATACAAGATACCATTTATCCTTGCATATATATCACTTTTTTTGATGTATTCATTTCCTCTTTTAAAGCGCATACCAATAAAAGTATCAATGCGATAGCTTCCATCTGTATTACTTCTTTGAGATATGAAGCCCTTATCTGTATTTTGGCTTGTATAGTATCTTGTAATACTTGGGCTTATTCCTAATCCTATTTCTAATGCTATGCCACTGCTTATTTTTGTGTGATTAGCAATATATGCGCCCATAAAGAGTTGATTTGCACTAAAGATATTGTTTTCTCCAATGCTGTATCGCTCAACTTTTGTTTCAATATAGAGAAAAAGAGGATTCTCTCCGCCAAGTTTTGTCCCAATATGCGCGTAGGCAGAAGCTAAAAGCGTATTATAATCTTGCTTGTTTGAATCTATTGTGGGTGCAAAGGTAGGATACATTTGCCCTATATTCACACCCCCCGCAATATAGAGTTTATCCCAATGCCCTGCGGCATATGCAGAGAGATATACACCTGTATCATAAGTTTTGCTATGATGTGCCCCTAGCCCTATGCGTATATCCTCACAATGTGAGCTATAACAAGTGTAGGCAAGGGCGTTGGTGTAAAGGAGGGTAGTAAGAAAAAGAATTACTACACGCAAAGACTTAAAGCCTTACATTTACTTTCCAATCTTTGCATTTACCTTTGAAAGCACAGTTGTATCCCCATTGTGCTCCTCCAATGAGAATGCCAACACCAAGAGAAGTAAAGAATCCCTCTCCCTCTGTCTTTTGCATCTCCTCATCACTCAAAGCCACTACATTAAGATTTGCATTACTAGTAAAAAGAAATTCTGCATCAGCTGATGAAAGAGATGTGTTTGCCACAGCTCTTTTAGAATCTAACGCACATAGCGGACTTAAAGCTAAACCCAATGATAAAACTATCGATAAACCAAATTTCATAATGAACCCCTTTATTAAAAATTCATTGTTCTTAAAGAAATATTTTTTAAGAACAATGAGTATT